>JAXMCJ010000009.1:0-169627 GCA_046349415.1 Geminicoccaceae bacterium | reverse complement strand
GCCCGCTGGTCAGCCAGTGGGCGAGGCACTTGACCACCACCAAAAGCTCGAGCGGCACCGGTGCCAGCAGCAGCAGCTCGAGCGACCCGTCCTCGTGGTCGGCGAGCCAGAGCCGGTCGAGGGTGAGCAGGACCGCCAGCAGCGCCACCACCCAGACCACACCGGCGCCGATGCGGGCCAGGATGTCGGGCGAGGCGCCGACGCCGAACGGGAACAGCGACAAGGCGAGGGCGAAGAAGGCCAGCCCCATGAAGCTGTCGGCCAGCCGCCGGCTGGCGAGAGCGAGGTCGCGGCGCAGCAGGGCAGTGAGTGCCTGCACCGCTCAGTCCGGGAAGTCGAGGACGTAGGCATCGCGCACGGCAACGTCGCCATGCGTGGCGAGAACGCAGACACCGCCCCGTGCGCGGTGTTGCGCCACGGCCTGCTCCAGCCGGGCGCGGCTGGCGGCATCCAGCCCGACCCCCGGCTCGTCGAGCAGCCAGAGTGGGCGGCCGCTGGCCAGCAGGCGCGCGAGGTTGGCCCGGCGCTTCTGCCCGGCCGACAGGAACCGCACCGGCGTCGCGGCCAGCCGCTCGAGCGCGAAGCCGGCGAGTGCCGCCGGCAAGTCGGGCGCCCCGCCGGCGAGACCGGCCGCGAAGCGCAGGTTCTCCTCGACCGACAGCAAGGGCTTGAGCGGGTCGGCATGGCCGACGAAGTGCAGCCTTGCCCGATGCTCGGGTTCCGTGGCGGCAACCGTCCGGCCGAGCCAGGCGAGGGCACCCGCGGCGGGCCGCAGGAAGCCCGCGAGCAGGCGCAAAAGGGTCGACTTGCCGCTGCCGTTGGGCCCGCGCAGCACCAGCGCATCGCCGGCCGCGAGCTCGAACGACAGCGCCTCGAACACCAGCCGCCCGCCACGCCGGCAGGCGAGGTCGCTGGCGGCGAACAGGGCGGGCTCAGCGGCGATCGTCGATGATCCGGCCGTCGTTGGGCAGGCTGCCCGGCGGCACCAGCACCACGCCGGCGCGCAAGCCGGTCAGGCCGCGGATGGTCTCGACCAGCTGCGCCTCGAGGCCGGGCGGCTGCCCCGCGACCTCGCATTGCAGGCACATCTCGTCGCGCCCGTCCTCCTGGGTGACCACCAGTCGGGCGCGCCCGGCCAGCGCGTGCCGGCGCAGCACCTCGCCGACCTGGCGCGGCTGGATGAACATGCCGCGCACCTTGGTCGCCTGGTCGGCGCGGCCGAGCCAGCCGCGGATGCGCTGGTTGGTGCGGCCGCACGGGCTCTGGCCGGGCAGGATCGCCGAGAGATCGCCGGTGGCGAAGCGGATCAGCGGGTAGTCGGGGTTGAACACCGTGACCAGCACCTCGCCGACCTCGCCTTCGGCGACCGGATCGCCGGTGCCGGGGCGCACGATCTCGACGATCACCGCCTCATCAAGGATCAGGCCCTCGCCGCCGACGCTCTCGTAGGCGATCAGGCCGAGATCGGCGCTGGCGTAGCATTGCATGGCGCGGACGGCGAACTCGTCCGCGAGCCGGGCGCGCAGAGCGGACGGGAACGCCTCGGCCGAGACCAGCGCCTTGCCGAGGCCGACGGTGGCGATGTCGAGCTCGCGGCCCCGCTCCAGCAGCGTCAGCAAGAAGGACGGCGTGCCGGCATAGGCGGTGGCGCCGACATGGGCCAGCGCCCGCAGCTGCAGCTCGACCGGTGCGGTGCCGCCAGGGATCACCGGCAACCCCAACGCCCGCGCCCCGCTCTCCGCCATCACACCTGCGGGCGACAGATGATAGGAAAAGCTGTTGTGAACGACGTCGCCGGAGCGGAAGCCCGCGGCATACATGGCACGCGCGAAGCGCCAGTAGTCCGGCCGCGCGCCCTCGGGGTCGTAGACCGGGCCCGGCGAGGCGAAGATCCGCGCGAGTCGCGTCGGCGGCGTGGCGGTCAGCCCTCCGAATGGCGGATGTGCCGCCTGCAGGTCGGCGAGGTCCGACTTGCGCAGCACCGGCAGGCGCCCGAGATCCTCGCGACTCGCCACCGAGTCGGGCTCGAGCGCGCCGAGATGGCCGGCGCAGAAGGGCGCGTTGGCGAGCGCGTGGTGCAGCAGCCCCGGCAGCGCATGGAACAGCGCCGCCTCGCGGTCCGCCGGGCTGCGGACCTCCTGCCGGTCGTAGAAGGTGGCGCTGTTCTCGGCCATCACCCTGCTCGATCCCGTGGCGCGCTCGCCACTGTCCCCCTTAGCGGGCCGCGGCCGGGAAGACCACGCCGTAGCGGCGGCTGAGCTCCGTCGCCGATGCACGCACGCTGGCGGGCGTGTCCTCGCCGCACCAATGCGCCCACAGCTCGTGCAGGCTGCTGCCGCTCAGGGTCACCCCGGACTCGGCGGTGCGCTCGATGATCCGATCCAGCTCGGCCCGATGCGCGAGGAAGGCGGGTGCCACCGCTCCCGGCGGCTCGAGGAAGAGATAGAGCAGGTGGACCGGCCGGCGCGTGAAGATGCGGCCGAGCCCGATCGCCACCTTCGCCAGCCCGGCCGCGTCGAGATGCCGGAACGTGGCAGCGTCCTGCAGCACCGTGGCCCACGGCGCCATGTTCTCCTCCAGCGCCAGGCTGCGGTAGGCGGCCGAGGTGGGCGAGCGGCGGTGGCCGAGATAGTCGAACGCGTGCACGCAGGCCCCGACCACGCCGCCGGGGCCGGCGGCGATCACGTCGACATGGGGCGGCGTCCCGCGCACGCCGGTCGGGCAGCGCCCGTCGAAGTGCAGCTCGGTGAACCCGTGCGAGCCGCACAGCTTCAGCCCCGCGATGTGGTCGCGCCAGGGCAGGAAGCTGTTGAGCGCGAGGGCGATCGCGCTGTCGGGTCGGGCCAGCCGCGGGCAGAGCGTCGCCAGCCGGCCGTCCAGCCGATCGACGTCGATGCCGCCGACCAGGCCGACGCGCCAGTCGGTCAGCTGGCCCATGCCGCCGAACCGTTCGGGGCCTATCATCTCGCGCAGCTGGCGCTGCAGGAGCTCGCCCATCAACGCCGCCAGGGATTGCCCGGCGCCCTTGGACGGCTCATATCCGCGGGCTGGCCCCGCTATTTTCTGGTCCACCTATAGCCACCGTTTCCGCCGCCTGAAGCTTTTTGTATCGCGAAAGTTGCGTCGGCCGGAATCGCTCAGGCCGAGGTAGAATTCCTTGACGTCCTCGTTGCTCCGCAGGGAATCGGCGGAGCCTTCGAGAACGATACGCCCGTTCTCGAGAATGTAGCCGTATGTCGCGCAACGCAACGCGATATTCGTGTTCTGTTCCGCTAGCAGCAGCGTGACGCCCGCCTCGCGATTGAGACGGCCGACGATCGCGAAGATCTCCTCGACCAGCCGCGGCGCCAGCCCCATCGACGGCTCGTCGAGCAGCACCAGCCGCGGCCGCGCCATCAGCGCCCGGCCGATCGCGCACATCTGCTGCTCGCCGCCGGAGGTGTAGCCGGCCTGCGAGCGGCGCCGCTCCCGCAGCCGCGGGAAGAATTCGTAGACCTGCTCCAGGTCGCGCCGCACCGCCGCCGCCCCGTCCTTGCGGGTGTAGGCGCCGGTGAGCAGGTTCTCCTCGACGGTGAGATGGCCGAAGCAGTGCCGGCCCTCCATGACCTGGACGCAGCCACGGCGGACCAGCTCGTTGGGGCTGCGCCCCTGCACCTCCGCGCCATCGAGACGGATGGCGCCGCGAGTCACCTCGCCGCGCTCCGCCTGCAGCAGGTTGGAGATCGCCTTGAGGGTCGTGCTCTTGCCAGCACCGTTGGCGCCGAGCAGGGCGACGATCCCGCCCTGCGGCACCTGGAGCGACACGCCCTTCAGCACGAGGATCACATGGTCGTAGACGACCTCGATGTTGCTGACCTCGAGCATCGGGGCGCCGCCCGGCCGGCCCTGGGCCGCCTCAGCTGCAGGGCTCGGTGCGCTTGGGCCAGTCTGGGTTGGCCGCCACATACTCGGCCGCGGCCCTCTCCAGCATCGGTCGGACCACGTCGGTCATCGGCGCGAACCAGTCCGTGCTCTTCTTCCAGGCGGTGCCGTCCCACTCCTGGATGAACACGGCGTGGCCGCCGGAGTGGTCGGCGCAGGTGACCTTGAGCGGGGGCATGAACCCGCTCAGGCCGAGATCGGCGAGGCGCGCCTCGGTGATGTCGAGGTTTTCCAGGCCCAGCCGCACCTCGGCCGCGTTCACCACGGGCTTGCCGGTCATCTTCTGCGCGGTGGCGATCGCCTCGGCGACCAGCACCGAGTTCATGACGCCGCGATTGTAGAGGTTCTCGCCCACCCGGTCCGGCGAGCTGACCTTGCTCAGCCCCTTGTCGACCACGTTGGTGCGGATGTCGGTCAGCGCGGGGAAGTCGGCACCGACCGCGTTGAAGTTGAGTGTCTGGTAGCCCTTGGCGCCGACGCCGGCCGGGCGCGCATCGTCCTCGCCGCCCGACCACCAGACGCCGATGAATTTGTCCATCGGATAGCGGATCTTGGCCGCCTCCTTGACCGCGGTCGGGTTCATCGCCCCCCAGCCCCACATCACCATCCAGTCCGGATTGTCGCGGCGGACGTTGAGCCACTGCGAGCTCTGGTTCTGCATCTGGTTGGCGGGCACCGGATATTTCAGCAGCGTGAAGCCGTACTTCGCGGCCAGCTGCTCGAGCAGCGGGATCGGCTCGCGGCCGTAGCCGGCGTCGAGATAGATGTAGCCGATCTTCTTGCCCTGCAGCTTGTCGAGGCCACCCTCCTGCTCGCCGATGTGCTTGAGGATGGCCGAGGCGCCGTCCCAATAGGTGGCAGGCGGGTTGAAGATCCATGGGAAGGTCTCGCCCACCGCCGCCGCCGACAGGCCGTAGGCCATCGACAGGATCGGGATCTTGTCCACCGCGGCCTTGGGGATGAGCTGGAGCGTGATGCCGGTGGAGTAGGGATTGTAGACCAGCGCGCCCTTGCCCTTGGTGCGCTCGTAGCACTCGATGCCCTTCTGCGCATCGTAGCCGGTCTCGCACTCCTCGATGGCGATCTTGACCCCGCCGATGCCGCCGTCGCGCTCGTTCAGCATGGTCAGATAGTCGTGCATGCCGTCGGCGATCGGGATGCCGGAGCCGGCGAAGGCGCCGGTGCGGTAGGTCAGCAGCGGCACGTAGAGCTCGTCGGCCGCCAGCGCCGGGGCGGTGGCGAGCAAAGCGGCAATGCAGGTCGCGATGCGCATGTCGATCATTCCGGCCTCCCTCTGGCTCTATCGCGCCATCTCAATGTCGGTGACGCGCGCGGGTCAATAGGGGAACGGCCAGGTGCGCATCCGCTGCTTGGCCAGCTGCCACAGCCGGGCGATGCCGTGCGGCTCGACGATCAGGATCAGGATGATCAGGCCGCCGACGACGACGAAGCTGAGATGCTCGACGGTGGCGGCGCCGACGCGCAGCCCCAGCGCCTCGGGCACGGCGCGGATCAGGATCGGCAGCACCCAGACGAAGGCAGCACCCAGGAAGGAGCCGAGCAGGCTGCCGGCACCGCCGATGATCACCATGAACAGCACCTGGAACGAGACATTGATCGAGAAGCTCGACGCCTCGGCCGCGCCCAGCCAGAGGAACACCATCAGCGCCCCGGCGACGCCGCAGTAGAAGGAGGAGACGGCGAAGGCCAAGAGCTTGGTGCGCAGGAGCCGCACGCCCATGAGCTCGGCGGCGATGTCCATGTCGCGCACCATCATCCAGGAGCGCCCGATGCGGCCGCGCACCAGGTTGGAGGCCAGCCAGGCGAGCAGGACGACCAGCCCCAGCAGCGCGTAGTAGCGGGCGATCGGCGTGGCGGTCGGACCGCTCAGCGCAATGCCGAGCACCCCCCGCGTCGGCACCTCGATGGCACCGCTGGCGTTGTAGTTGTAGAGCCAGGCGACCCGGTTGAAGCACCAGTCGAGGAAGAACTGGGCGGCGAGCGTGGCGACCGCGAGATAGAGCCCCTTGATGCGCAGGGACGGCAGGCCGAACAGCACCCCGATCGCCGCCGAGAACAGGCCGGAGGCCAGGACCAGGACCAGGATGTTCGCCTCGGGCAGCAGCGTGGTCAGCTTGTAGCAGGCATAGGCCCCCACCCCCATGAAGCCGCCGCTGCCGAGCGAGATCTGGCCGGCATAGCCGGTGAGCAGGTTGAGCCCGATCGCCGCGATCGAGAACACCAGGAACGGGATCATCAGCGTGTTGAGCAGGAAGTCGCTGCCGAGCAGCGGGATCGGCAGCGCCGCGATCAGCAGGATCAGGATCACGCCGTAGCGATCGAGCGGGATCGGGAACAGCGCCTGATCGGCGGCGTAGCTGGTCTTGTACTGGCCGGTCTCGCGATAGAGCATCGGTGCTGGCCTAGCCGGCGAACGGGCGGGCGCCGGGATCGATCGCCGCCGCCTCGACCGTCACGTCGACGTGCAGCCCGAGCGTGGCATCCGGGCTGCCGACATAGCCACCGCCGATCGGCACCGCCTGCTCGGCCGCGCGCGTCATCCCGACCCGCACCAGATCGGCCCCCGCGATCAGCCCGTTGGTGGGATCGTATTCGATCCAGCCGGCACCCGGCAGGTAGACCGCGCACCAGGCGTGGGTCGAGCCGCCACCGCGGGCCTCGCCGAAATGATGGTCGTAGAGGTAGCCGGTGACGAACTTGGCGGCGAGGCCGAGGCTGCGCAGGGCCTCCATCATCAGCACGGCGAAGTCGCGGCAGGTGCCCGAGCCCTGGCGCAGCGTCTCGACCGGCGTGCGCGTGCCCTCCTCGTAGCGCGCCTGGTAGCCGAACTCCGCCTTGATCGCGTGGGTCATGCGCTCGAGCAGATCTAGCGTGCGGACCTCGCCGCCCTGGACGAACCGGCGCGCCCAGGCGTCAACGACCCGGTCCGGATCGGGCACGTGGCGCTCGGTCAGCCGCCCGAGATCGGGCACCTCGTGCGCCGCGTAGGAGAAGGGGAAACGCTCGGCCGCCGGGTCGAGCGTCGGCACGGGCAGGTCCGGGCAGGCCGGGAAATGCGTCAGGTCGAGCCGGGAGACGATCCTGAGCCGCTCGGTGCGCAACTCCTCCGGCCATTCCAACAGGCAGACCGAGTTGCCGAACACGTCGTGCGCCCAGCGCTCGACGCCGGGTGCCGGATCGACCTCGAGCCGCGCGTCGTGCAGCCGCAGATCATGGCTGTCGCGCGGCCGCAGCATCATCCGATGCCGCGTCAGCCCGACCGGATTGCGATAGGCATACTCGGTCGTATGCAGAATCGTGATCCGCGCCATCTCGCCCCCTGAGCTGCCGCGAGCCTAGCGCGGCAGATGCAGGTGCGACAGCGGGGAAGGCAGGACGGCTCCCGCCAATCTGCCCAATCGAGCGAAAGCGAACATGCGGGCAGGGTTGCACTGCCGGAACGAAGGGCAAAGTCGGCCTGTCAGATTGGCACCACGTCTGTGCACTGACCACATCCATCCATCGGTGGAGGCCTCCTTCACGATACAATCCGGCCTGCCTCGCCGTCCTACCTCGCTGGTTAGGCGGGATAGGGAATCGTAAACTGGTGCAGATAGCCATTGTGCTCGCGATCCCGGAGCACGCTCAGAAAGCCTCGAATGGCAAAGCCCCGACAGGCCCAGAGGGGCATTCTGCGTTTCAGGAGCGGTCGTGTCCCGCCTGATGGTGTAGCTCGGCGGTAGCGAAGCCGCTCGCGAGCGCGCCCACAGCACGCTGGCGAGCGGGCGGCTTTGCGGTGGTCATCGACGATGCCGGTAGGATCGGGTTGCGACGCCAACCTGACCGAGAGATCGCCGATGACCGACGAGATGATGAGCCTGCGGGCGCTGATCGAGAAGGCTCCTGACGCCGACCTGTTGCGCGAGATGATCGGCTTTGCCGCCCAGCGGCTGATGGAGCTGGAGGTCGGCGAGCTGGCCGGTGCCGCCTATGGCGAGAAGAGTGCCGAGCGCCTCGCGCAGCGCAATGGCTACCGCGAACGGGCCTGGGAAACCCGGGCCGGCACTGTCGAGCTCCGCATTCCCAGGCTCCGAAAAGGCTCGTACTTCCCAAGTTTCCTGGAGCCGCGCCGCATGGCCGAGAAGGCGCTCACGGCGGTCATCCAGGAAGCCTACGTCCAAGGGGTCTCTACCCGGTCGGTCGACGAGCTGGTTCGCGCCATGGGCATGACCGGGATCTCGAAGAGCCAGGTCAGCCGCCTGTGTGAGGAGATCGACGATCGGGTGAAAGCCTTTCTCGACCGTCCGATCGAGGGCGAATGGCCCTATCTCTGGCTCGACGCCACCTACGTGAAGGTGCGCCAGAACAGCCGGGTCGTCTCGGTCGCGGTGATCATCGCCGTGGGCGTCAACAGCGACGGGCGGCGCGAGGTGCTGGGTATGGACATCGGGGCGTCCGAAGCCGAGCCGTTCTGGACGGCGTTCCTGCGCAATCTCAGGCAGCGCGGTCTGCGCGGCGTCAAGCTGGTCGTCTCCGACGCGCACGAGGGCCTCAAGGCCGCCGTCGCCAAGCTGCTGAACGCCTCTTGGCAGCGTTGCCGGGCTCACTTTGCCCGCAACGCCCTGGCCCATGCCGGCAAGAACGGGCGACGGGTCGTGGCCGCCTTCATCGCCACGGCGTTCGCCCAGAACGACGCCGACGCTGCCAAGCTGCAGTGGCGCAAGATCGCCGACCAACTCCGGCCGACGCTGCCCAAGCTGGCCGCCTTGATGGACGACAGCGAGGCCGACGTGCTGGCCTATATGAGCTTCCCGGCAGCCCACCGGACCAAGCTGCATTCGGTCAACCCGCTCGAACGGCTGAACGGCGAGATCAAGCGCCGGACCGACGTGGTCGGCATCTTTCCCAACGAGGCAGCAATCACGCGCCTGGTCGGGGCGCTGCTGCTCGAGCAGTCCGATGAATGGGCCGTGCAGCGCGCCCGCTACATGACACTGGAAACCATGGCGCCGCTCGGCGACAGTACCGAGGTCAGCCTGCCCGTCCTGGCTGCCTGACCAAGCCGGCCCCACCGGCATCGCGGCGATCAACGCCAGCTACACCACGCTAAGGGACACGATCTCAGGAGCCTCTCCCGGTCGCTTTCATCCAGCTCCGCCACATCCTCAAAGTAGGTCGCGATGGCATCCCGCAGCCGGGCTTCAGCCTCCTCGAATGTGCGCCCCTCGACAGCGAGATCGAGATCCAGACAGAATGCCTGCCAAGCCCCCTCGCGTCCAAACGCACTACAATGCAGCTCGCGCTGGGCGCGAGGCTCTCCCACTCCAAGTTTCCGGTTGTCTACTAACTTCATAGCGTCGCAGATCTCCGCTTTGCGGACAGTATCACAAGATACCATCACGCATAGTGTCAGATTATTGATTTGTTTAATACTAAATTTTAGCGCGCGAATTTTTTCTGGAATCAAGCAGCTTGGGTGGTGCGAAATCTGCCTAGATCATCGATCTAAATCTTTTTTCGTCTTTCCTCTCGGGATCGCGGCTGCTATATCGCGCATGCATTCATGTCCCCGAGACATTTGTTGCCGTCGAGCGACTTCCAGCATCGATTCCACCAGTGCTTGTTATCTTGCCGCCTTGCTCTGGGGACGAGGAGTCTGCTGCTGCTAAAACCTCGATCTCGCGGTCGTCTTGAGTTACCTCGGTGGTTGGATCTGCGTTAGCGATGCCTCGATCGCCTCCTTTCCTGAAATGGTCGCTGATTTGAGCAGTTGCTGAACGTACGAAATCTCGCTGTAAATTCCTGTAACCTTCGTATGCGATCTGCAGCAAATTCATCAATTCGACATCGAGATACTCAATTCCTTCTCTTCTAATCACAGCCATATCTGTGGCACTTCCAACTCCTGGGGCCACTTCGGCTGCCTTTTTCGCGGCATAGGTCAGTGTTGTCGTATGGCCGCATGGCCACCAACTGGCATATTCGGCCAACATAAATTGCGATTTGGCGTGGCTATAGCCCAGGCCAATAGCAGCAAAGCCAATTTCCTCTTGAGAAGAGACGATGCCATCCTGATCAACGATGTAAATCCGACCGCGTTCATCGCAACCGGCGATAATAGCGGTTGCGTCGATCTCAAAATTCTGTATCTGCCCGAATATGCTACAGGCCAACTCCACATTCAATCGAGATTGTGCCGCGATGAATCCATTCAGATCCCAACCAAATGGAGACAGATACATTTCAACCGCTCGTTTTGACTTTAGCTCTCGCAGACATTTGGCGTAGATCTCGGCAATATCTGCAATCTTTGAAACTTCGCTACTATCGATGATAGAAATAGCATTATTCAAAACTTCCGAGTGAATAGTGAAGTCGCCCGCGGCCATTATCAAAGCACTTTTGCCAAGAAACCCTATCTTCCGTTTAGGAGGTTCATATTCCGTATTGCCTGAAGTCATCATTCTGTCGGACGCTATAATAACGCATGGCCCTTCTTCTCCACTCGGGTATAGCCATTGACACAATGCAGCCACGCAAACAGTCATGCGACACGCTCCCAAGCTGCGAACAAGATAGATCCACAAAAATCTCTTGCCAATTCGATTTGGTCGCCGATTCTGCGTACAATATCGACATGAATCAATCGATGGCATGGAGACCACCTACCACACGCTTTCGGAGCGCACGCTCCATACGCAAACAATCTGATTGCAATCACAAGCGGAGCAACATCCTCACACCCGCTCGATGATCCGCTCGCCGAACAGGCCCTGCGGGCGGAACAGCAGGAAGACCAGGGCGATCGCGTAGGCGAGCCAGCCCTCGATGCCGCCGCCGACCAGCGGGCCCCAGTAGATCTCGCCCAGCTTCTCGCCGATGCCGATGATCAGCCCGCCGACGATGGCGCCGGGGATCGAGGTCAGGCCGCCCAGGATCAGCACCGGCAAGGCCTTGAGCGCCACGATCTGCAGGGCGAAGCTGACGTCGGAGCGAGCACCCCACATGATGCCGGCGGCCAGCGCCACCACGCCCGCGGCGAACCAGACCACGACCCAGATCTGCTCGAGCGAGATCCCGACCGAGAGCGCCGCCTGATGGTCGTCGGCGACGGCGCGCAGGGCGCGGCCGATGCGCGTGTATTGGAAGAACAGGCCGAGGCCGGCGACCATGAGTGCCGCGATCACGGCGGCGGCGATGTCGAGCTGCTGGAAGATCACCCGGCCGCCCAGCACCTCCCATTCGTAGGAGCCGGTCGGCAGGCCCAGCTCCTCGGTGATCATCACCTTGGGCTCGCCGCCGAAGATCAGCTCGCCGAGCCCGATCAGCAGGTAGGTGAGCCCGATGGTCGCCATGAACAAGATCAGGTCGGGCTGGTTGACCAGAGGCCGCAGCACGCAGCGCTCGATCGCCACCGCCAGCGCCAGCATGATCAGGAGGCAGGCGAGCAGGGCGAGATAGGCGGGCACGCCCGCGGCATGGAGGCCCACGAGCGACAAAGCGGCGAACACCACCATGATGCCCTGGGCGAAGTTGAACACCCCCGAGGCCTTGAAGATCAGGACGAAGCCCAGTGCGATCAGCGCGTAGAGGATGCCCGAGACCAGCCCCTCCCACAGCACCTGCAGGAAAAAGTCCGGCATCGCCGCCATCTGCACGAAGGGGTCGACGAGGACGGCATAGGCGGTGTCCATCCCTGCCGCCTCAGCCCGCCGTGCCGAGATAGGCGTCGATCACCGCCTGGTCGCGGCCGACCTCCTCCGGGACGCCGTCGGCGATCAGGTGGCCGTGGTCGAGCACCGCGATCCGGTCCGACAGGTCCATGACCACGCCGATGTCGTGCTCGATCAGGGCGATGGTGATGCCGAACTGCTGGTTGGCCTCGAGGATGTAGCGCGACAGGTCCTCCTTCTCCTCGACGTTCATGCCGGCCATCGGCTCGTCGAGCAGCAGCAGCTCCGGCTCCATGGCGAGCGCGCGGGCGAGCTCGACGCGCTTCTGCAGGCCGTAGGGCAGCTTGCCGACCGGCGTGCGGCGGATGTGGGCGAGCTCGAGGAAGTCGATGATCTCCTCGACGCGGCGGCGGTGCGCCAGCTCCTCGCGCAGCGCCGGGCCGTAGCGGACGAGCTGCCAGAGGAAGCCCGCCCGCATCCGCAGCGCCCGCCCGGCCATGATGTTGTCGAGCGTGCTCATGCCCTTGAACAGCGCGATGTTCTGGAAGGTGCGCGCCACGCCGGAAGTCGCCGCGAGATAGGGAGTCATGCGGCGGCGCACCTTGCCCTTCCAGCGGATCTCCCCCTCCTGCGGCTGGTAGAAGCCGTTGACCACGTTGAGCATCGAGGACTTGCCCGCACCGTTAGGGCCGATGATGGCGCGGATCTCGCCCTGCCTGATGTCGAAGCTGACCCGGCTCAGCGCCCGCACGCCGCCGAAGCGCAGCGAGATGTCGTCGACCGCCAGCAGCACCTCGCCGGCGCCGGCCATCTAGGCGGCCCGGTCCAGCGCTGCCGCCGCCGCGAGGTCGCGGATCGCCAGCTCGGCGGTGATGCGGCCCTTGCGGCCGTCCTCGAAGGTCACCTCGGTCGCGATCGCGACCTCCTGCCGCCCGTCATAGATCGCCTCGATGATCTGGGCATAACGCTCGTCGATCACCGCCCGCCGCACCTTGCGGGTCCGCGTCAGCTCGCCGTCGTCGGGGTCGAGCTCCTTGTAGAGCGAGACGAAGCGGTGGATGCGCTGCGGCTCGGGCAGGGTGGCGTTGACCTGCTCGACCTCGGCGGCCAGAAGCCCGAGGATCTCGGGATGGCCGGCGAGGCTCTGGTAGGTGGTGAACGCGATCTTGCGCGCCTCGGCCCACTTCGCGACCATCGAGTAGCGCAGGCACAGGATGGCCGCGAGATGGGGCCGCCCCTGGCCGAGCACGACGCATTCGCCGACAAAGGGTGAAAATTTGAGCTTGTTCTCGACGAACTGCGGGCTGAACCGGGCGCCGCGCGCGGTCAGGGCGATGTCCTTGACCCGGTCGATCACCGTCAGCCGGCCCTTGCCGTCGACATAGCCCGCGTCACCGGTGCGCAGCCAGCCGTCGGGCGTGAGCACCTCCGCGGTCGCGGCCGGGTTGGCGAAGTAGCCCTTGAACAGGCCGGAATGCCGGGTGACGATCTCGCCGACCCCGCCCGCGTCGGGGTCGACCACCCTGATCTCGGTGTTCTTGAACGGCACGCCCGAGCTGTCGCAGTCGAGCTCGGGATGGATCTGCAGCGTGTAGGCGCCGGCGGCCTCGGTCTGGCCGTAGAGCTGCCGCAGCGGCACGCCCATGGCGAGGAAGAAGCGGAAGGTGTCCGGGCCGAGCGCGGCACCCCCGGTCGCCGCCGACTTCAGCCGGGCGAAGCCCAGCCGATCGCGGAGCGCCGAGAACACCAGGAGGTCGGCGAGCCGGTGCCGGCGGCCCTGCGAGACGGCCGCCATGCCGACCCGCAGCGCCCAGTCGGTCAGGCGCTGCGTCGCGGCGCCGGCATCCATCAGTCGCGCCCGGACGTCGGCCGCGGTCTGCTCCCACACCCGCGGCGCCAGCAGCACGTGGGTCGGGCCGATCTCGCGCAGGTCGCGCATCGCCGTCTCGCGGCTCTCCGGGAAGCTGACCCGGATCCGGCACACGAGCGGCATGGCCACGACGTAGACCTGCTCCATGATCCAGGGCAGCGGCAGGATCGAGACATACTCGTCGGTCGGCAGCCGAGGATCGGCGCGCAGATAGGCGGCGATGTGCTCGAGGAACGGCCGGTGCTGCAGCATGGCGAGCTTGGGCTGCGCCGTGGTGCCCGAGGTCGTGCACAGGATCGCCACATCCTCGCCGCGGCCCAGCGCGATCTCGGCCTCGAACCGCCCCGGCTCGCGCGCCATCAGCTCCCGGCCCGCGGCCAGCAGCCGCGTCCAAGGGACGAGCCTGCGGTCGTCGTAGCGGCGCATGCCGCGCTCGTCGTGATGGACGATCAAGCGCACGGCCGGGTGGTCGAGCTCGAGCAGCTTGTCGACCTGCTCCTCGTCCTCGCACAGGACGACGCCGACGCCGGCGGTGTCGATCAGGTAGCCGGCCTCGGGGCCGAGCACGTCCTCGTAGATGCCGAGGCTCATGCAGCCCAGCGCGTGCGCGGCGAGCTCGCCCCAGACCCAGTTCGGCCGGTTGCGGCCGATCAGGCCGACGACCGCGCCGCGCTGCACGCCGATCGCGGCGAGGCCGAGTGCCACCAGCCGCACCTGGTCACGGTAGCCGGCCCAGCTGGTGACGTGCCAGATCCCGAGATCCTTCTCGCGCATCGCCGGCTCGTTCGGCCAGTTGGCGGCGTTGTGGAGCAGGAGCTTGGGGAACGTGTCCAGCGCGTCGAGCGCGGGCAGGCGCATCATTCAGCCCGCGCCCCGGGCGCCTGGATCGAGCTTCATCCGCACAGCCCCTCCCTGTCGAGCGCTGCACGGATGGCATAGCCGCATGCGGGCCCGCTGTCAGCGGGCGCGGAGTCAGGCCGGTCGGGTGTACTTCCAGACGGACGCGGGCGGGAAGTTCCACAGGACGTAGCGGGCGAGCTTGGCGGTGACGCCGAACTCCTTGGCCGGGATCGGTGCGATCGGCGAGTAGCTGTACTGCAGCATGAAGCCGCCGGGGCGTACCGCCTTCATGCCCTGGCCGACGATGGCACGGCGCAGCGAGATGGGGTTGCCGACCATCGGGATGCCGGAAATCACGGTCGCCACGTCGTCGACGCCGTGGCGGACCAGGATCTCGTCCAGGCGGGTGGCATCGCCCTGCACCACGTTCACGCCCGGCAGGCGCTCCTTGAGATAGGAGTGCATCGCCGTGTCGAGCTCGAGCACGAACAGCCGGTCGCGCGGGATGCCGCGCTCGATCAGGCCCATGGTGATCGAGCCGGTGCCGCCGCCGAGCTCGACGACATATTGACCCGGCGCCCACGCCGTCTCGGCGGCGACGCCGCGGCCGAGCGCGCGCGAGGAGGGGATGACCGATCCCACCGAGCGCGGCGAGCGCAGATATTGTCGGAAGAACAGCTCGCCCTCTTTCGACAGGTCGGTCTGCTGCATTATCGGCTCCCGCGTCGCGGACCGGCCCGGCCAGGCGTCCGCACCCCTCTTGAGTTGCCCGTCGTCCGTCCCGGTGGCGACGGGCGCGGACCATAGCGACACGACGGCGCGAACGCAAAAGGCGTCGCGCCGTTCCCGCAGATTTCCCTAGCTAGGTGTCGAGGCTGCGCGGCACAAGCTCCGCCAGTGTCCGCACGGCCACGCTGAGCACGGCGAGATCCGGCTCCGGCGTCTGTCGCAGCTCGTCGAGCAGTGCGCGCAAGCGCCGCACCGACGGCACCTCCCGCTCCAGCCAGTCCCGCGCGCTCGCCGCCGTAGCCGCAGGGTCGTCGCCGGCGACGCCAGCGGCGACCGCGGCCTGGGCCAGCGCCCGGAGATGGGCCGAGACGTCGTCCTCGAGCCCGGTCAGCGCCAGCCGCTCCCAGCGGCCGCGCCGCGGCGCCGAGCGCAGCTGCCGCCGCAGCCAGGGCAGGTCCAGCGCGTCGTCGAGCGCGAAGTGCACCCGGGCGACCGCCAGGAGCCCCGCCGCGTCGGCGCCGGCCGGCGCCGTGCGCACGATGTCGCAGGCCGCCAGCAGCAGCGGCAGGCCCGCGATGCGCAGCGCCAGCGCCGGCTCCACCCCGGCCGCGGCGATCTCCGCCCGCACCGTCTCGATCTCCGCCGCGTGCCGCTGGCCGATCACCCCCTCCAGCCCGCCCATCACCATCTCGATGCCGGGCTGGAAGCGGGCCACGGTTTCGCCCATCCGGAACGGCCGCCCGCCCTGGGTGATGAACCAGCGGGTGCCGCGCACGGCGACGTCGCGGACCGCGACCAGGAGGCGGGTCTGCAGCTCGCCCGGCACACTGGTCGGCAATTCCTCGATGGCACCCCACGAGCGCAGCAGGCCGAACGAATCGCGCACGGTGGCGTAGGCGAGCAGCACCTCCTCGAGTGCTGCGCCGGTCTCCTCCTCGAGCTCGGCGACGAACACGGCGAGCCCGCGATTGACCACGCTGTTGGCGATCCAGGTCGCGGTGATCTCGCGCCGCAGCCGGTGCCCGGCGATCGCGTCGGCATAGCGGCGCCGCAGCGGGCGCGGGAAATACTTGATCAGGTCGGCCTTGAGGTAGGCCCGGTCGGGCAGCTCGGTGCGCAGCACGTCCTCGTAAAGGGTCATCTTGGCATAGGACAGCAGCACGGCCAGCTCGGGCCGGGTCAGCCCCTGCCCGGCCTTACGGCGCTCGGCGATCTCCCGGTCGCCCGGCAGGTTCTCGACCTGACGGTCGAGCCTGCCTTGCCGCTCCAGCCGGCGCATCAGCCGCAGCTGCGCGTCCAGCAGCTCCGCCCCCAGCGCCTCCGACATACTCAGGGCCAGGTTCTGCAGCACGTTGTCGCGCAGCACGAGCTCGCCGACCTCGTCGGTCATCGAGGCCAGGAGGTCGTCGCGCTGCTTGAGCGTCAGCTCGCCGGCGTCCATGACCGCGCGCAGCAGGATCTTGATGTTGACCTCGTGGTCGGAGCAGTCGACGCCGGCCGAGTTGTCGATGAAGTCGGTGTTGATCCGCCCGCCGCTGAGCGCGAACTCCACCCGCCCCTTCTGCGTGCAGCCGAGATTGCCGCCCTCGCCGACCACCCGGCAGCGCAGGTCGCGCCCGTCCACCCGGATCGCATCGTTAAGCCGGTCCTGCGCCTCGGCCTGGGTTTCCGCGCTCGCTTTGACGTAGGTGCCGATGCCGCCGTTCCAGAACAGGTCGACCGGCGCCTTCAGGATGGCGTGCATCAGCTCGGCCGGGCTCATGCTTTCGGCCTCGATGCCGAGCGCGGCCCTCGCTTCCGGCGAGAGCGGCACCGTCTTGGCGCTGCGCGGCCACACGCCGCCGCCCGGGCTCATCAGCCCCTTGTCGTAGTCATCCCAGCTCGACCGAGGCAGGTCGAACAGCCTCTGGCGCTCGGCGAAGGACCGGGCCGGATCCGGATCGGGGTCGATGAAGATATGCCGGTGGTCGAATGCGGCCACGAGGCGGATCTGCTCGGACAGCAGCATGCCGTTGCCGAACACGTCGCCCGACATGTCGCCGACGCCGACCACGGTGAACGGCTGGGTCTGCGTGTCGAGCCCCAGCTCGCGGAAATGCCGCTTGACCGATTCCCAGGCACCCTTGGCGGTGATGCCCATCTTCTTGTGGTCGTAGCCGGCGGAGCCGCCCGAGGCGAAGGCGTCGTCGAGCCAGAAGTCGTACTCGCGGCTGACGCCGTTGGCGTAGTCGGAGAAGGTCGCGGTACCCTTGTCGGCGGCGACCACGAGATAGGGATCGTCGCCGTCGTAACGGACCACGTCGCGCGGCGCCTCGACGCCGGCGGCCGTCAGGTCGTCCGTGATGTCGAGCAGGCCGCGCAGGAACACCTTGTAGCAGCGCACCCCCTCGTCCATGAACGCCGCCCGGTCGCTGGCCGGCGGCGGGCGCTTGAGGACGAAGCCGCCCTTCGCGCCCACCGGCACGATCACGGCGTTCTTGACCATCTGCGCCTTCATCAGGCCCAGGATCTCGGTGCGGAAATCCTCACGCCGGTCGGACCAGCGCAGCCCGCCGCGGGCGACCCTGCCGCCACGTAGATGCACGCCCTCGACATAGGGCGCGTAGACGAAGATCTCGAACGCCGGCCGCGGCGCCGGCAGCGCCGGGATCCGGGCCGGGTCGAATTTGTAGGACACGTAGTCCTTAGGCCGGCCGGCAGCGTCCGCCTGCCACGCGTTGGTGCGCAGCGTCGCCCTGATCAGCTCGAGATAGCGGCGAAGGATGCGGTCCTGGTCGAGGCTGGCGACTTGGTTCAGGCCGTCGTCGATGCGGGCTTCGATCCCGGTCTGCAGCTCCTCGCGGTGCTCGTCCCCGGCGGGGTCGAAGCGGGCGTCGAACAAGAGTGCCAGATCGCGCGCGAGGGCGGCGTTCCCGGCGAGGGTCTGCTCGACATAGCTCTGGCTGAACGGCGTGCCGATCTGCAGCATGTAGCGGCAATAGGCGCGCAGCGTCACGATCTGCCGCGGACTCAGGCTCGCCGCGAGCACCAGGCGGTTGAAGCCGTCGCTCTCGAACCGACCCGCCCACACGCCCGAGAACAGCTCCTGGAACTGCTCGCGGATCTCATCGACCTCGACGGTGCCGCCGACGGTCGGCTCGAGACAGAAATCGTGCAGCCAGTAGCGGTGCTCGTCGCGCGTCTCGACCTGGCTCGGGTCCTCGCTCAGCACCCTGAGCCCCATGTTCTCCAGCACCGGCAGGGCGTCGGAGAGCAGCATCGGCTGGTCGCGCCGGATGAGCTTGAACCGCAGGACCGAGGCCTCGTCCTCGAGCCGGCGGTAGAGCGTCATGGCGAGATCGCCGGCCTCGGCCCGCGACAGCCGGTCGATGCTCTGGATGTCCGGCACTGCCGCACGGGCGTCGGTGCGCTCGCGGTAGGAATAGGGGAAGCCCGCCGCGTACTGATCGTAGAAGCGGTTGCCCTGCTCCTCGCCCAGCGTTTCCAGCAGCGCGTCGCGCAGCCGGTCAGGCCAGCTCCGCGACAGCTCGAGCAGCCGCTGCTCGAGCTCGGCACGATCGATCTCTGCCGGCGCGCCCGCAGGGGTGTGCAGCGTGAACAGTAAGCGGGCCAGTTTGGACTCGGAGAGCAGCGCCTGGAACTCGCTCTCCGTGGCGCCGGTCGCCTCGCGCAGGAGGCTGTCCATGCGCTGGCGCATGGCGGTGTTGTACCGGTCGCGCGGCACGAACACGAGGCAGGTCACGAACCGGCCGTACGGGTCGCGCCGTAGGAACAGGCGCAGGCGCGGGCGATCCTCGAGGTGGAGGATGCCCATGACGATCTCGAACAGCTCGTCCTCGGGCGTCTGCAGCAGCTCGTCGCGCGGATAGGTCTCGAGGATGTGGATCAGCGCCTTGCCGGCGTGCCCGGTCGGCGAAAAGCCCGCTCGCGCGATGATCCGCTCGCACTTGCGGTCGATCAGCGGGATCTCGCGCGGGCTCATGCTGTAGGCGGTCGAGGTCAGCAGCCCGAGGAACCGGTGCTCACCGGTCACCGTGCCGTCCGCGGCGAACTGCTTGACCCCGATGAAATCGAGATAGGTGCCGCGGTGCACGGTGCTGCGGCTGTTGCCCTTGGTGATGGTCAGCAGCGGCTCCGGGTCGCGCGCCCGCGCGCGCGTGGCGCCCGGCAGCGCCGCGAAGCTCTGCGACAGCGCGCCGTCGTCCTTGGCCCGCAGGATGCCCAGGCTGGTGCCCTTGACGCGCCGCAGGGCGGTCCCGTCGACGCCGTCCTCGAGCTGATAGCTGCAGCTGCCGAGCAGGGTGAAGTTGCCGGCCTCGATCCAGGTGAGGAACGCCTCGACCTCCGCCAGCTCCTGCGCCGGCACCGGGATGGCGGAGGTGCGCAGCTCGGCCAGCACGACGCCGATGCGCTCGCGCATCGCCGGCCAGTCCTCCACCGCGTGGCGCACGTCGAGCAGCACCCGGCGCAGGTCCGCCTCGAGCGCCGTCAGCACCTCCGGCCGCGACTGGCGGTCGACCTCGAGCAGCATGAAGCTCTCGCGCACGCCGTCCGGCAGCTGGTCCGCCGTGCCGACGTCCAGCAGCTTCCCGCTCGCGTCGCGAAGCACCGTCAGGACCGGGTGGACCACGAGATGGATGTTGAGGCCGTGGCGCGCGATCTCGGCCGAGACGCTGTCGACCAGGAACGGCATGTCGTCGTTGACGATCTCGACCACCGTGTGGGTCGACTGCCAGCCATGCTGCTCGAGGCGCGGGTTGTAGGCGCGCAGCTTGACCTCACCGGGCTGGCGGGTCTGGGCCGAGCGGAGCTGCGCCAGTGCGGCTCCATAGAGGTCGAGCGGATCGCGCTCGGCGAGATCCTCGGGCGCCACGTCGCGGAAATAGGCCCGCACGAAGCGCTGTGCCCGATCCGCATCACTTCCGCTCAGACGCGACCCCAGCTGCTCGACGAGACCGTCGATGATCTCGCCCTTGCGCCGATCGACCGTCGCCAGCATCGATGCCCCCGTTGTTTTTCTGGCCCGTGGGCGGAGTATCACCCACTCACGTGACGGAACCAAGGCCGACCGTTGGGGGTCGGGTGCAAGAGGGCGGAGACCAAGCATGAACGCGCTCGCCAACGAGCGGATCGCGTATCTCGACGGCGCGTTTCTCCCGGAGAGCCGCGTCCTGCTGCCGTTCCGGGACCGCGGCTTCCTCTACGGCGACGGTGTCTTCGACACGACCCGCACCTTCCGCCACCGGCCGTTCCGCCTCGCCGAGCATGTCGAGCGGCTCTACCGCTCGTTGCGCTACGTCCGCATCGATCCCGGCCTGGCGCCGGCGGAGATGCGGGCGGCGACCGAGGAGGTCCTGGCGCGCAACCGCCACCTGCTCGGCCCGAACGACGACTACTGGGTGTCGCAACGGATCACGCGCGGCCTGGTCGAGGTCGACGGCGAGCCCGCCGAGCGAGCCGGCCCCACGGTCCTGATCGAATGCACGCCGCTGCCCTTGCGCCAGCGCGCCACCCTGTTCCGCGACGGCATCAGGGTCGTGGTGCCGAGCGTGCGGCGCACGCCCGCCGATTCCCTGTCGCCGCAGGCGAAGACCAGCAACTACCTCAACATGGTCGTGGCCGACCTCGAGGTCGGCGCCCACGATCCCGGCGCCTGGGCGGTGCTGCTCGACCATGCGGGCAACCTCGCCGAAGGGCGCGGCAGCAACCTGTTCGTGGTGCGCGACGGCGGCCTGCTCACCCCGACCACCCGCAACATCCTGCCCGGCATCAGCCGGCGCACGGTGATCGAGCTCGCCGGCGAGCTCGGCATCCCCTGCCGCGAGACGGACCTCGAGCTGTACGACGCCTGCACGGCCGACGAGGCGTTCCTGACCTCGACCAGCCTGTGCATCTGCCCGGTCCGCAGCGTCAACGGGATACGCGTCGGCGGCGATGACCCGTTCGGACCGGTGACGACCCGCTTGATCCGACGCTATAGTGAGCTGGTCGACTGCGACTTCGTCGACCAATACCGACGGCATCTTCCGTAGGGGGAGCACGCCGCCGGCCGCGGAACGCGGCGGCGGGCGTGGCGTCGAGGCGGGAACGGAAGGACGGCACGATGAGCGAGACCCCCGCACCTGCCTTCACCGGCGGGCGCAACGTAGCGATCAAGGTGCCGGAACACGCCTTCGAAGCGACCGTAGCGTTCTATCGTGACACCTTGGCGCTCACGATGGTGTACGATGCCGTGGGTACCAAGGCATTCGAGTTCGGGCCGCTGCGCTTATGGATCGATCGCATGCCGCATCTGGCGCAGGGCGAGATGTGGCTCGAGCTGGTCGCGGCCGACACCGCCGCCGCCGCCCAGCATCTGGCCGCGAACGGCGTCGTGCGCTGCGACGAGGTGGAGAAGCTGCCGCCCGACCTCGACGGCTTCTGGATCATGAACCCCGCCGGGATCGTGCACCTGGTCTGCTCGCCGGAGGCCGACGCCGAGGCCGAGGCCACCAACACGCCACCGCACGAGTGAGGCTCAGGCGGCGGCGTCCTTGGCGCAGCAGCGCGCGCACAGCCCGGCCAGCTCGACGGTCGCCGCCTCGACCCTGAACTGCGCCCGCTCGACGCAGCGGGCCACCGCCCCGGCCAGCTCCGCGTCGTGGATCTCCGCGGCGTCGCCGCAGTCGCGGCAGATGAAGAAGTAGGCGGCGTGCGGCAGGCCCGGATGCGGGCAGCCGACATAGGCGTTCAGGCTGTCGATGCGGTGGATCAGCCCCTCGCGGGTCAGGAACTCGAGCGCGCGGTAGACGGTCGGCGGCGCCACCCGGCCCCGGCTCTCCGCCAGCCGCTCCATCAGCTGGTAGGCGCCGATCGGCGCATGGCTGCGCCAGACCAGCTCGAGCACCTGCTCGCGCAGCGGCGTCAGCCGCGCCCCCCGGCGGGCGCACAGGTCCTGCGCCCGGCTGACGGCACTGCGGACGCAGCGGCCATGGTCGTGGCGCTCGGCGGGAAACGGGTCGCTGGCGAGGGCAGCCTGCATGCCCGTGCCTTAGCAGATCGGACGCCACGCGGTCGAGCGCCGCCAAGAAAAACGCCCGGACCTTGACGGCCCGGGCGAAGAGTCGAGGAACTGGGAGGCACGCCCTTGATACCCCCCACCGGCACCGCCAGCCGTGACAATGGTCACATTTGCGGCAATTTCTCGTCGGGTTGCTGTTCGGCAAGGTTGAACCGCGACCGCTCTTGCGCTCAAATCACCCGGCCTCAGCCAGTCGGTCCATGCCGGCGTGGTCCAACCATGCGAGCCACGGGAATGTGCGCCGAACGGGCCCATCAGCTCGCCGCCATCGATCTGTTCCACGGCCTCGTCCCCGCGGAGCTGGGGGAGATCGACCGCCGTGTCCGCATCCGGCAGTTCCGGCCGCAGCAGATCGTGCTCGAATATCTCGACGATTCGCACGACGTGTTCTTCGTCCTCAGCGGGCGGGTCAAGGTCACCTTCTACGCGGAATCGGGCCGCGAGATCGATTTCCGCGACCTGCAGGCGGGCGAGAGCTTCGGCGAGCTGTCGGCGATCGACGGCAAGCCGCGCTCGGCGAGCGTGATCGCGCAATCGGACGCCACCGTGGCGGTGATGACGGCCCCCGACTTCCTCGGCGCGCTGCGCTCGCACCCGGCGATCGCGATCGCGACCCTGCGCAAGCTCACCATGCTCGTGCGCTCGCTCTCGGAGCGTGTCCAGGAGCAGGCCGAGCGGGTCGAGGTGCGGATCTGCCACGAGCTCTTGCGCATGGCGCGCGGTGCGATGCTCAACCACAACGTCGCGCGGCTCTCGCCGGCACCCAAGCACCTGGCGATCGCCAACCGCGTCAACACCCATCGCGAGGCGGTGACGCGCCTGCTCGCCAAGCTGAAGGACCAGGGCATCACCCAGCGCGGCCGCGGCGAGCTGCTGATCAAGGACGTGCCGGGCCTCGAGGCCTTCGCCCGCAAGCTGCACGGCCCGTGACGGCGGCCGGCGCGTGGCGCCTGCAACCACCAGCGGCGCGCTGACCGCCCCGCCCCGCACCGCCCCGCCCCGCACCTGGGCGCTGCTCGGTCAGAAGCCCGGCGACGCCAGCCAGGTGCTGGCGCTGTGCGAGGCGCTGGGCTGGCCGTTCGAAACGCGCCGCCTCGCCTTCCGGCCGACCGAGCTGCTCACCAACCGGCTGCTGGGCGTCACCCTGCTCGGCCTCGACCGCCGCCGCTCAGACCCGCTCGAGCCGCCCTGGCCCGGGCTGATCGTCACGGCCGGCCGGCGCAACGAGCCGGTGGCGCGCTGGATCCAGCGGCAGGCGGGCGGGCCGGAGCACTGCCGGCTGGTGCATGTCGGCCGCCCCTGGGCTCCCGTCGACGCCTTCGACCTGATCGTCACCACGCCGCAATACGCCCTGCCGCGCCACCCACGCATCCTGCACACCGAGGCGCCGATGCACCGCGTCTCGCCCACGGCCCTGACTGCTGCCGCCGCGGCCTGGCGCCAGCGCGTGGCCCTCCTGCCCGCACCCCGGATCGCCGTCCTGCTGGGCGGCCATGTCGGCCCCTGGACCTTCACCGCCGCCAAGGGCGCGGCCCTGGGTGCCGCCGCCGACGCCATGGCGCGCGAGCTTTCCGGCTCGCTGCTGGTCTCGACCAGCGCCCGCACCCCGCCCGAGGTGGTGGCCGCCCTCGTCGCGACGCTCACCGTGCCGCACCTGCTCTACCGCTGGCGTGCCGGCGACCCCGACAACCCCTATCTCGCCTGGCTCGGCCTCGCCGACCGCGTCGTCGTCACCAGCGACAGCATGTCGATGCTCACCGAGGCCACCGCCACCGGCCAGCCGGTCTTCGTCTTCGACCTCGCCGACCCGCCGGGCGGCGCACCCCTCACCGCCCGCCGCCTCCTCTTCCACCTCGGCCGCGCCCTCGGCCCGCGCCAGCTGCGCCGCGACGTCACCGCCATCCACCGCGCCCATCTCGCAGCCGGCCGCGCCGTGCCCCTGGGCCAGCCCTGGCCCGCGGGCCGCAAGCCGACGCCCGTGGCCGACACAGCGGCAGCCGCGGCGCGGGTGCGGGCGCTGTTCGACGAGACACCCGCCTGAAGCGCCCGTCCGCCGGCAAGTAACCGTCGGCGCTGTGCGGCCCGTTGTCTCGGGGCATTGCGGATGTTGTTCTACAGGGCGATCTCCGGGCTCTTAACGAACGACGAATGTCGGGCCTATTGCAACCGGGGTATTCTCGAAATGGCGACCTTCAAAGTCACGACGGCGGCGGACGTCGTTAGCGGGGGCGACGGCGTGCTCAGCCTGCGCGAGGCGGTAACCCAGGCCAACTCCACGACGGCGGCGGACACCATCGTATTCGCTGCCGGCCTCGAGACGCAGACGCTGGTCCTGACCGGCGGCGAGTTGGTGCTGCGGTAGGACGTCACCATCGATGGTGACCAGAACAACGACGGCCAGGGCGTCGTCCTCAGCGGCGGTGACGCCCAGCGCATCCTGCGCACCGCCGGCACCGGGACCGACGTCAACCTGCAGGACCTGACGCTCACCGACGGGCACACCACCGGCGGCGGCGGCGGCGGCGTTTTCGTCGGCACCGGCACCAGCGTGACGCTCAACGACGCAACGATAGCGAGCTGCGAAGCGGGGTCGGGCTGGGGCGGTGGGATCTATGCCGAAAGCGGTAGTCGAGTGGCAGTCATCGCCAGCACGCTGAGCGACAACGGCACCGACAACGGTCAGATCTACGACGGGAGTGGTGGCGCGATCGCCACCAACGGCGACGTCGCGCTTGTGATTCGCAATAGCCGACTGGAAGGCAACCACTCCTACGTGTCGGGCGCGATCTCGATGCGCGGCGGCCATCTATCAATCGAGGGGAGCACGCTCGCAGGAAATTACGGATGGGGTGAGGATTACGGTCTCGGCGGGGCAATAGAAATCAACAACACAATAGCAAATATCTCACGTACGTCTATTATCGGCAACTGGGCAAATGACGACGGCGGTATCTCCGCTCACGGCGGTTATCTCTTCATCGACGACAGCACTATTGCTAACAACGTAGCAGGGGAAGCTGGGGGAATCCACGCCACTGGCCCCCTGGTCATCCGCAACAGCACGATCACCGGCAATTGGGCGTACTACTCCTATGGTAGCGGAGGAGGAGGCATCACTGCCAGCAATATCGACATTGCCAATAGCATTGTGGCCGGCAACAACGCTCCCTCCGGCAGTGACATCTTCGGTACCATCGTCCACTCAGACGGCCACAACCTATTCGGCAGCGACGTCGCCGGCAACGTCTCGGGCGACCGGGAAGGGATCGCGGCGTCGGCCGTCTTCGCCGCCATCAACCCCGACACCGGCGGCGGGCTGGTCAACGGTGACGGCGTCGTCCTGCTCCTGAACAGCCTCGCCAACCCGGCCTTGTCGGGTGCCGATCCGCTCGCGGCGTCGGCCACGGGTCAGCTAGGCACCACCGGGCGCCCGCTGCCGGCGGGCAGCCTGCCCGACATCGGCTCGGTCGAGATCAACCATGCGCTCTCGACCACGGCCTCGGCCAACAACGACCTGCTGACCGGCACCGCCGCCAGGAACGCCATCAACGGGCTTACCGGCAACGACTACCTCAAAGGGCTGGGCGGCAGCGACACGCTGCACGGCAATGACGGCGGCGATCTGCTCGACGGCGGTGCCGGCAACGACAAGCTCTATGGCGACGCCGGCATCGACCTCGTCTTCTACGGCGGCGCCACCAAGGTCACCGTCGACCTCAGCCTCGCCGCCGACAAGGCGACCCGGGGCAGCGAGGTCGATGCGCTGTACAATGTCGAGGGCGCCATCGGCTCCTCGGCCGCCGACATCTTCAAGGGCAACGAGTACAACAACTACTTCCAGGGCGGTGGCGGCAAGGACACCGCCACCGGCGGCGCCGGCCGCGACCTCTACGACTTCAACGCCGTGGCCGACAGCAAGGCCGGGGCGTCCACGCGCGACGTGATCACCGACTTCGCGCACCTGACCGACAAGATCGACGTCATGGGCCTCGACGCCGACGGCACGGTCGCCGGCAACCAGGCCTTCCACTGGGTCGGCACGGCAGCACTCACCGGGCCGGGCGAGATCGGCTACTTCACCTCGGGCGGCAACACCATCATCCGCGCCAGCACCGACGCCGATGCGGCCAGCGAGCTCGAGATCCAGCTCACCGGCATCAGGACGCTGAGTGCGGTCGACTTCTACCTCTAGCGAGCGGAGCCCGGCCGACCCCGCTAGCTCTGCTTGGTGCCCTGCTGCAGGACTAGCCGCACGGTGCCCTTGTGGTTGCGCACCGTCGTGTTGAGCGCCGGCATCGGCCGGTACTGGTTGCCGATCAGCAGGAGCCCGGAATTGCCCTCGACCGTCGTGTCCGCGGATTGCGGATGGACGCCGTTCCGTGTGTTGTCCGCGCTGGCGTTGCCGGCCTGGATCGAGATGTTGCCCGTGCCGGAAATGGTGTTGTTGGCGACCTTGCAGCCCCGCCCGCCGATGGCGATGCCGCGCGAATTGCTGATCCTGTTGCCGATGAACTGGTTGCGCTGGCCGTAGCGGCTGGTGAAGCCACCGCGGCTGCTGGAGAGCTGGTTGTTCTGCAGGAGGTTGTCGGAGGTTTTCACGCTTACGGCCTCGCCCTCCACATTCAGGTTCCAGAACCGGTTGTTGGTCACGCGACCGCGTAGCGAGACGCGCGAGTTGGGATTGTCGTAGCCGAGCGAGATGGCCTCGTGGGCGTTGCCGCCCCGGTCACCGCCATCGTTATTATTGTGGAACGTGCAATCGTGGATGTAGGGATTCTTGCCGGTGGGCCGCACCAGGATAGCCCGGCCCGGGAAGTAGCCGAAGTCGCAACCGCGCACCTCGGTGTTGCTGCCCGTGATGCTGAGCGAATCGCGGCAAGCGGCGACGGCGGCAAGCAGAAGGCCGCTCTCCGGCTCGCTGCGGAACATCAGTCCGTCGATCGTCGCCCGATCGGCAGGCACCTCCATCGGCGCCCGGAGGATCGAGCCCAGCGGCACGCTGGCACGAATCGTGACGTCGGGCACCGAGACGGTGAACTCGTCGACACCGCCGAACTCGCCCGGCGCCAGGAGAATGGTGTCGCCGGGTCGCGCTCGCGACAGGGCGTCGGCCAGTTCCTCGCCATCGCGGACGGGCGCGCTACCGACCCGCGTGCCGTGGGTCGCGAGCGGAAAGGCGGGAAGGGCGAGAACACCATGGAGGAAGTTGCGACGGCCAAGGGGCATAGAGCACAAACCTTCTGGTGCATAGAACGCTGGGCGTTCGCCAATTCCGAGTTGCACGGCATAAAAGTAGTCCCGATGTGAAGACGGACCCGCCTTAAGTTTATTCCGGGACCTGCCCACAAACGATGCAGAGCCGAAAAATCCCGCTCTCGGCCTGGAGTCGCTGACGCGGGATTGTATCCCATCTTATGGCTCCGTCTCAGCTACTCTTGTTGTCTTGGCCCGTTTGTCGCGGCTGCTCCCGCCCGCCGAACAGGCTTTTGCTTGGATCTTATTCCTATCCCATGCTATGCTCCGGCTCCCTCATTTCCGCCCGTGGAGCCGCTGCCATGTCCGAGCCCGTCGCCGCCGCAGCGAAGAAGCGCGGCCCCAAGACGCCGGAGGGCAAGGCGCGCTCGAAGATGAACGCGCTCAGGCACGGGCTGCGCGCGCGGGAGTTCGGCCTCTTGCCGGAGGAGGATCCGGCCGAGTGGGCGGTGCATCTGGCCGAGGTGCATGCCGGGCTCGGGCCCAGGGAGCCCTACGAGGAGCAGCTGAGCACGGCGGTGGCGGTGGCGATGTGGCTGGAGATCCGGGCGGACCGGGTGGAATGCGACGTCATGGCCGAGATCGCCCCCTTGCCCGAGCGCCACCATGGCGGCGACCTCAAGGACCCGGCCAACGCCACCTCGCTCGGCACCGCCATCCGCTACCGCACCGGGGCCGGCATGGCGGTGCAGCGGGCGCAGCGGGCGTTCTACGCCTACCGCAAGGCGAGGCAGGACGGGCTGGTGGTGGCCCAGCCGCCGGAGGCGGCGGCCATCGCGGCGCCGGCCAACACCAACGAGCCGGCCCCGGGGCTGCAGGAAGAAGCGGCGCCGTTCGCACCCGCGGGCGAATTCCGCACGAACGATTTGCCGCCCGGCACGGACGAACCCGACGAGCCTGTGGCGCTCGGCCGGCGCGCCGCGGTCACCGCGCCTTCGGCCATGGACGATGCGGCCTGGCTCGCCACCGTGCCGGTGGTCGAGAGCGACCCCGCGCGCGAGGCGCGCCGCCGCGAGCTGCTGCTGCAGGTCGAGCCGGTCGAGCTGCGCCGCGGGGTCGGGCACGCCACCCTGGCCAACCTCGAGAACCACCTGATCGGCGACGACATGGCGGCCTACGAGGAGTGGTTCGCGCGCCAGCCCAAGCCGCCGCGGGTGCCGGCCAAGTCGCTGACCGAGGAGGACGCCGCCCTGGTGCGCCACGTCACCCGCCACAACCCGCCCTGGCTGAAGGGCGAGTACCTGTCCTACTGGCGCCCGCCGGTGCCGAAGGAGCTGCTGGGCCAGCCCGGCACGCCGCTGGAATGCATGCAGGCCAAGCCCGCCACGCCCGCCGCCGCCACCATCGCCACCCCCTTGGCCGAGCTGCGCGCCCGCGTGGCGCGGCTGCTCGACCGCGGCGCCCGGCGCCGGCCGGACGAGATCGAATTGGCCGAGGCGGTGTGCGCGGTGAAGTGGCCGCACTGGGGGCCTTATGCCGGCCCGGTCGACCTCGAGCTGCTGCGCCGGGCACTCGACGGCCACAAGCTGGACGGCAGGACGCTCGCCTGGCTCGACAGCCACGAGTTCGCGGATGAGTGCCGGGAGGAGGGCTGAAACCGGCTTGAGCCCGGCGCGCATCGCACTAGCCTCCGCGCGCGAGCTGGAGGACCTGCGGTGGCGATGCGACGGCCGGACATCGTGATCTTCGATCTGGGCGGGGTGCTGATCGACTGGAACCCGCGCTACCTCTACCGGCGGCTGTTCGCCGAGGAGGCGGCGATGGAGCGCTTCCTCGCCGAGGTCTGCTCGCCGGCGTGGAACCTGTCGCTCGATGCCGGCCGCAGCCTCGCCTCGGCCGTGGCCGAGCTGGGCGAGCGCCATCCGCACGAGCGGGAGCGGATCGCCGCCTATCGCGAGCGCTGGCTGGAGATGGTGGCCGGCCCGATCCCGGCGACCGTGGCCGTGCTCGAGGAGCTGGCTGCGGCGGGCGTGCCGCTCTGGGCGCTCACCAACTGGTCGGCCGAGACCTTCGCGCTGGTGCGCCACGACCCGGCCTACGGCTTCCTCGACCGCTTCCGGGAGATCTTCGTCTCGGGCGAGCTGCGGCTGATCAAGCCCGACCCGGCCTTCTACCGCCACGCCCTGGCCGCGATCGGCGCCCCGGCCGAGCGCTGCCTGTTCATCGACGACTCGGCGAAGAACGTGGCCGCGGCCGAGGCGCTCGGCCTGCACGGCCACCTGTTCGCCGGTGCCGCACCCCTGCGCGGCGAGCTCGCCGCCCGCGGCCTGCTGCCCGACCGCTGAGCCCGTGCGCCGCGCCCTCGCCTGGCTCGCCGCCGGCCTCGCCGGCCTGCTGCTGACCGCGGCCGCCGCCAGAACTGGGGCGTGGCGCAGGGTGTCGTGATCGACCAGCTCCTCGTAGCCCAGCTCCAGGGCGAACATCCGCTGCCCGACCAGCGTCATCAGAGAGTGCGCGACCTGATCGGGCGCGCGGCGATCGGCGAATCAGCCGGCGAAGCGCCGCACCAAGCCAATCGCCCAGTCGGTGGCGCCCGGCAACAGCGCCCCGGCAAAGCGAGGTGATCGTGCCACCGTCGAAGCCCGCCACCACTGCACGGCTCGCAACTCGTGCGAACTCGACCCGATCCGGACTGCACTCCGTCCACTCGAGCTAGGCTTTGTCGCAGAAGAGCTTTGGCTGGTTCAGAGCTCCGATGCAGCTGCTTCTCGTGAGAAATCCGGGCTAGGCGGGCTCGCCCCCGAGAAACTCCCAGAAGTCGGCGCGCAGATTGTAATGTGGGAAGGCGGTGTCGGGCTCGGGCACGTTGAGGAACCGGCACAATGCACCCCAGCCTTCGGCCACGTCGAAGACGAGCAGCCGCTCCGGCGCCAGGGCTGCGCGCACCTCCACCGAGCGGCGGCGGAATGCGGCCAGCGCGATGCCCTTGTTCTCCATCCGCCCGCCGAACGTGCATTCGCCGGCCAAGGCGCACCAGGCATCGAGCATCGCATGGCAGTGCGGCGGCAGCGGCAGGTCGCGATAGCGACCGGCGAGCTTGGCGATGGTCGGCGCGAAGCTTCTCCACCACACTTCCTCGGGCCGCACCGAATGCACGACCTTGGCCTCGGGAAACGCCGCGGCGAGTTCGCGCCAGACATGCGCGCCGGGCCCATCGACCTGCGAACGGTAGCCGGCGAACACCTCAGGCCCAGTCGACCCCCTTGCCGGCAGCAATCGCCTGCCAGTGAGCGACCTGCTCGGGATGCTCGAAAACCTCATGCATGTGATGGCACGGTCCGAAACCGAGCTGTTCCAATGCGACCTTCAAGGATTTGGTTCCGATCCGGCCGAAGCCCGAGCCGATCACCATCAGCGACATCGTCTTTCTCTGCCGGTCCCTTCTTGTCGGGCTTGACCGGCTCAGCTCACCCCGTCGCACTGAGCTTGAGCGTGCTTCCCGTAGTGGGCAACACGCTCGCGCGCTCGCACGCCGGTGGACACCCAGGGAGGCCAGTGTTAGCTCCGGCCCCGGCCGAGGAGCAGGACCATGCCCAAATTTCGCACGCTCGACGACGTCGATCCCCGCGGCAAGCGGGTGCTGGTGCGGGTCGACTTCAACGTGCCCATGCAGAACGGCGAGGTCACCGACGCGACCCGCATCGAGCGCGCCTGCGAGACGCTTGAGGAGCTGGTGCGCAAGGGGCCAAGGTCGTCGTGCTGTCCCATTTCGGCCGGCCGAAGGGCAAGCCCGAGAGCTCGATGAGCCTCAAGCCGATCGTCAAGCCGCTGTCGCAGGCGCTGGGCGGCATCGACGTGCGCTTCGCCCCGGACTGCGTCGGCGAGCTCGCCCATGCCGTGGTGGACGCGCTGCCCGAGGGCGGCGTGGCGCTGCTCGAGAACCTGCGCTTCCACGCGGGCGAGGAGAAGGGCGATGCCGGCTTCGCCGACCAGCTCGCCACGCTCGGCGAGCTCTACGTCAACGACGCCTTCTCGGTCTCGCACCGCGCCCACGCCTCGGTCACCGGCCTCGCCGAGCGGCTGCCGGCCTATGCCGGCCGGCTGATGCAGGCCGAGCTGGAGGCGCTGGAGGCGGTGCTCGGCGGTGCCCAGCGGCCGACCGCCGCGGTGATCGGCGGGGCCAAGATATCGAGCAAGCTCGACGTGCTGGGCCACGTCATGGAGCGCGTCGACGTGCTGATCATCGGCGGCGGCATGGCCAACACCTTCCTCAACGCCCAGGGCACCAAGGTCGGCAAGTCGCTGTGCGAGCACGACCTCGCCGACACCGCCCGGGCCATTCTGGCCAAGGCCAACGAGCGCGACGTCGCCATCGTCCTGCCGACCGACGTCGTGGTCGCCACCGAGTTCAAGGCCGGCGCGCAGAACCGCACCGTGCCGGCGGACGCGGTGAACCCGGACGACATGATCCTCGACGTCGGCCTGGAAACGGTGGCCGAGATCGAGCGCCGGCTCGACGGTTGCCGCACCCTGCTCTGGAACGGGCCGATGGGTGCCTTCGAGGTCGAGCCGTTCGATCGCGGCACCAACGGCGTCGCCCGGGCCGTGGCGCGCCTGACGCAGGCCGGCAAGATGCGCTCGGTCGCCGGCGGCGGCGACACGGTGGCCGCACTCGCCCATGCCGGGGTGCTGGAGCAGTTCTCCTACGTCTCCACTGCCGGCGGCGCCTTCCTGGAGTGGCTGGAAGGCAAGGAGCTGCCCGGCGTGGCGGCACTGGCGCCGCGCTGATCGTCCGCGTCCATCACCTCGACGGGGCGCGCCGGGCACTGGCCGAGGCTCCCGACGCCCTGCTGGTGACGGCACCCGACATCGCGCATTTCGCGGGCGTCGGGTTCTGGCGTGCCGTGGAGCGCGAGCTCGGCTGCGGCATCGTCCTCGACTGCGCCGACGATGCCGGCCTGGTGATGGCCGCCCTACGCGAGGGGCTGCGCGACATCCTGTTCGTCGGCCGTGCCGACGTCGCCGACCGGCTCGCGGCCATGGCCGCGGCGCATGGCGGGCGGCTGCGGCGCAGCCTCGATCCGGCTTGAGCAGCCGGGCGCCACTCCCTAAACCTGCGCCGGGGAGGGCCGCCATGGCGCGGGACGACAAGCTTTTTCTAGGCGTCGATGTCGGCACCTCGGGCGTGCGCGGCATCGCGATCGACGCGGCGGGTGGCGTCGTCGCCCACGCATCCGCAGGCTTGCCGGCACCGCTGTCGGTGGAGGGCGGGCTGCGCCAGGATCCGGAGCTTTGGTGGCGGGCGACCGCCAAGGTGGTGGGCGAGATCGCCGGTGCCGTCCCCGGGCATTGCCTCGCCGCGATCGCGATCGACGGCACGTCGGGAACCCTGCTGCTCACCGACGCGCAAGGCACGCCGCTCGAGCCCGCCAGCATGTACAACGACGCCAGTGCCGCCGGCCTCGCCGGGCGCATCGCCGCGACTGCCCCGCCCGAAAGCGGCGCGCACGGGGCGACCTCGCCGCTGGCGCGGCTGCTGGCGGCGCAGGCGCGCCAGCCGGCCGCCTGCCATGCGCTGCATCAGGCCGACTGGCTCGCCGCCCGACTCTCGGGGCGGCTCGGCCTGAGCGACGACAACAACGCCCTCAAGCTGGGCTTCGATCCGGTCACCCGCACATGGCCCGGCTGGCTCGACGGCCTGGGCGCCCGGCGGGCGCTGCTGCCGGACGTCATCCCGCCCGGCACGGCGATCGGGCCGATGACGCCGCAGACGGCAGCTGGCCTCGGTCTCGCCCCGGGCTGCGCGGTCGTCGCCGGCACGACCGACGGATGCGCCTCGTTCCTGGCCACCGGCGCCGCGCAGCCCGGCGACGGCGTCACCGCGCTCGGCACCACGCTGACCATCAAGCTGCTGTCGGACCGGCCCGTGTTCTCGCCGCGCCACGGCGTCTACAGCCACCGCATGGGCGACCGCTGGCTGGTGGGCGGTGCCTCCAACAGCGGCGGCAAGGCGTTGTTGCGCTGGCTCACGCCCGCGCGCATGGCCGAGCTCGAGCCCCTGCTGCGCCCGGACCGGCCGACGGGGTTCCATTGGCACCCGCTGCCGGAGCCCGGCGAGCGCTTTCCCGTGGCCGACCCCGCCCTGGAGTTCGATCCGCGACCCGTGCCGCAGGACGAAGTCGTGTTGTTCCAGGCGCTGCTGGAGGGCATCGCCGAGGTCGAGCAGCGCGCCTATCGGCTGCTCGCCGAGCTCGGGGCGCCGTCTTTGCGCTCCGTTCGCACGGTCGGCGGCGGCGCCGCCAATGCCGCCTGGACGGCCATCCGCGCTCGACTGCTCGATGTGCCGCTGCTGCCTCCGGTCCATCTGGAAGCCAGCTACGGCACGGCACTCCTTGCCCGAGGTGACCCATGACGCCCGCCGGTCTCGCCCAGCTGGCCGAATTCTCCGCGCAGCTCGGCAGCGACCCCGAGCAGGTGCAGGCGGCGGGCGGCAACACCTCGCTCAAGGTGGACGGCCTGCTCTGGGTCAAGGCCTCGGGCCTGTGGCTCGCCGATGCGCTGCAGCGCGAGCTGTTCGTGCCGGTTGCGCTGGATCCGGTGCTGGAGGGGATCGCCGCCCAGGCGGCCGATCCGGTGACGGCGGCGGTCGCCCAGGAGCTCAATCCCGCCGGCCTGCGCCCGTCGATTGAGACCACCTTGCATGCGCTGCTGCCGCACCGCGTCGTGGTGCACACCCATTCGGTCCGCACGATCGCCCTCGCCATCCGAAGCGACGGCGAGAGCCTCATCGCCGACCGTCTGGCCGGCTTGGCCTGGGCTTGGATTCCCTACTGCAAGCCCGGCCTGCCGCTCACCGTCGCGGTCGCGGAGCGCCTGCGCGACCGGCCGGCCGACGTCCTCGTCCTGGGCAATCACGGCCTCGTCGTCGGCGCCGATTCGGTGGCCGCGGCCGATGCACTCCTGCGGGAAGTGGAGCGCCGGCTCGACGGCCCGCGCGAGCGCCCGGCCGCCCCGACTGCGCCGCCGCCGATCCCCGGCTGGCGCGCTCCGGCCCACGCCCTCGTCCACACCCTGGCCGTGGACCCGGCGCGTGCGGCCCGCGCCTGTCGCGGCTCGCTCTATCCCGACCACGTCATCTTCCTCGGCCCCGGTGCTGCCGCCGCCACCAGCCCCGGGCCGGCCAAGCTGCAGCTCGAGGCGGGCGTCGGCGCGCGTCTGGCGGAAGGCACGGGCCCGAGTGCCGACGAGCTGGCCTTGTGCCTCGCCCTGGTGCTGGAGCGCGTCCCAAGCGGGGCGCCGCTCAACTACCTCACCGCCGCCGAGGAGGCGGAGCTCCTGAACTGGGACGCCGAGCGATACCGGCAGGCGCTGGCGAAGCGCTGATCGTGCTCAAGTCGAGCCGTATGAGCGTGCCCGCGCGTCCCGGATGGTGCATGCTCGCTGCGCACTGGCCGGGGCAGCGCGCGCGGCGACGACCTGTCGGACTTTTCTGAACTCGACGGTCCGCGAGCTGCAGATCTACGGCGGCACCGTTCACGCCGCCCTGCAGCGGATCGCCGAGGTCAAGATCGTGCGGATGGTGGAGTTCACCGCCGACCTCAACCCGCCGCTCGCTGGACCTGATGAATCCGTTTGCGGGCTGGCCCTGCGAGCGAAACTGAGGATTGAGAGGACTTCGGCAGAACCGAGATGAGCGAACCAGATCTGCTGTATCGACGGGAGTTCCTGGAAAGCCTGCGCTTGCTGGAACGGGCATTCATATTGGTCCAACAGCGTGGCGGGCAGATTCCGGTCATCGTTGGCGGGGCGGCCGTCGAATATCATTCTGGAGGGAGAATTCAGTCCGGCGATGTCGACTTGGTCGAGGGAAGCGAGGAGGTGTGGCGCAAGCACTTCTCGATGTTGGCTTTCGTCGTGAGGATCGCCAATGCCGACTGCTGCGGGGCTTCTATTTTCTGGGTGAGTCTTTCGAGGTAGGCGTGGAATTGGTTTCCGGTGCGCTGTTTGACGGGCGGACTGATCGCGCACGAATCGAGCTGGTGAGCTTAGCCGACAACGGAAAGCAGGTACTCCTATTCCCGCCAGTTGAGGACATGATCGTTGACAGACTCGGCCAATATGAAGCCAGTCGGCAAGCACACGACGATATGCTGGAACAGGCCCGCCTGCTCTGGTTGCTTGCGGTAGAGCTGGATCTTTCCTATCTTGCGAAGCGTATTCGGGACGAGGACGGCCCCGCGGAGTGGCGGGATTTGCTGGGTGATCGGAATGCGTAGGGTGACGCTCGCGGAGAAGGCGGCCGGAATACTCGCCCGCCAGAAGCTCGTTGGCGCGCCCGACGCCGGTTGGATCGAGCGTGCCCGCAACAAGGGGGCGTCCCGCGCCCACAGCAAGCGTGCACTCTTGGCCGTACTGGATGTCGAGGCTCGTCGCCGCGGGCGCGAGCCTGTGTTCAACTCCTACTTCTGAGTCAGCCGGGCAGCACGCTGGTCGGCTGCGTCACCCGCCCAGCATCGGCAGGTCCAGCCCCTCCTCCTTGGCGCATTCGATCGCGATCTCGTAGCCGGCGTCGGCGTGGCGCATCACCCCGGTCCCCGGGTCGTTGCGCAGCACGCGGGCGAGGCGGCGGTCGGCCTCGGGCGTGCCGTCGGCGACGATCACCACGCCCGAGTGCTGGGAGAAGCCCATGCCGACGCCGCCGCCATGGTGCAGCGAGACCCAGGTCGCACCGCCGGCGGTATTCAGCAGCGCGTTGAGCAGGGGCCAGTCGGAAACGGCGTCCGAGCCGTCGCGCATCGCCTCGGTCTCGCGGTTGGGCGAGGCGACCGAGCCGGAATCGAGATGGTCGCGGCCGATGACTATTGGGGCCTCCAGCTCGCCCCTGGCCACCATCTCGTTGAAGGCGCGGCCGAGGCGGGCGCGGTCCTTCAGCCCGACCCAGCAGATGCGCGCCGGCAGGCCCTGGAAGGCGATCCGCTCCCTGGCCATGTCGAGCCAGTTGTGCAGGTGCGGATCGTCGGGGATCAGCTCCTTCACCTTGGCGTCGGTCTTGTAGATGTCCTCGGGGTTACCCGAGAGCGCCACCCAGCGGAACGGGCCGATGCCCTTGCAGAACAGCGGGCGGACATATGCCGGCACGAAGCCCGGGAAGTCGAAGGCGTGCTCGACGCCCTTCTCCTTGGCCATCTGGCGGATGTTGTTGCCGTAGTCGAGCACGGCGGCCCCGCGTCTCTGGAACTCCAGCATGGCGCGCACCTGCACCGCCATCGATTCCTTGGCGGCATCGGCGACCCCGGCCGGGTCGCTCTCGCGCCGCTCCAGCCACTCGGCCATGGTCCAGCCCGCCGGCAGGTAGCCATTGAGCGGGTCGTGGGCGCTGGTCTGGTCGGTGACGCAGTCCGCGACGATCCCGCGCCGCAAGAGCTCGGGGAAGATCTCGGCGGCGTTGCCGAGCAGGCCGATCGAGCGCGGCCGGTTGGCCTTCTTCGAGTCCTCGAGCATCGCCAGCGCCTCGTCGAGCGAGGTGGCCTTGAGGTCGACGTAGCGGGTCTGGATGCGGAAATCGATCCGACTCTCGTCGCACTCGACCGCCAGCATCGAGAAGCCGGCCATGGTGGCCGCCAGCGGCTGCGCGCCGCCCATGCCGCCGAGCCCGCCGGTCAGGATCCAGCGGCCGTGCGGCTTGCCGGCGAAATGCTGGTCGGCGACCGAGAAGAAGGTCTCGTAGGTGCCCTGCACGATGCCCTGGCTGCCGATGTAGATCCAGGACCCGGCGGTCATCTGGCCGTACATCATCAGCCCTAGGCGATCGAGCGCGTGGAAATGCTCCCAGGTCGCCCAGTGCGGCACGAGGTTGGAGTTGGCGAGCAGGACGCGCGGCGCGTCGGCGTGGGTCTTGAACACCCCCACCGGCTTGCCCGACTGGACCAGCAGCGTCTCGTCGTCCTCGAGTCGCTGCAGCACCTCGAGGATGCGGTCGAAGCACTCCCAATCGCGCGCGGCCCGGCCGATGCCGCCATAGACCACCAGCGCCTCGGGGTGCTCGGCGACCTCGGGGTCGAGATTGTTCTGCGCCATGCGATAGGCGGCCTCGGTGAGCCAGCTCCGGCAGGTGCGCACCGGCCCGCGCGGCGCCCGGACGATGCGGTTCGACAGCCTGGTCCCGATCATGCCCTCGCCTCCCCGACGATCTCGCCGCCCAGCACGCGCTGCCACAGCCGCGGCGCCATCGGCTCGTAGACCAGCGCGTTCGGGTGGTCCACGGACCAGACGGCGAAGTCCGCATCCATGCCCGCCGCCAGCACGCCGCGGCGGCCGCCGAGCCCGAGCGCCCGCGCCGCCTCCCGGGTCAGCCCCGCCAGCGCCTCCTCGACCGTCAGGCCGAACAGGATACAGGCCATGTTGGCCATCAGCCGCAAGGAGGCGAAGGGCGCGGTGCCGGGGTTGAGGTCGGTCGCCACCGCCATCGGCACGCCGGCCCGCCGCAACGCCGCCACCGGCGGTGCCTGCTTCTCGCGCAGGAAGTAGTAGGCCCCCGGAAGCAGCACCGCCACGGTCCCGGACTGCGCGATCGCGGCGACGCCGGCCTCGGCAAGATACTCGATGTGATCGACCGACAGCGCACCATAGCGCGCCGCGAGCACGCTCCCGCCCATGTCGGAGAGCTGCTCCATGTGCCCCTTCACCGGCAGGCCCAGCTCGGCCGCCTTGACGAACACCCGCTCGCACTGCGCCGGCGAGAAGGCGAGATGCTCGCAGAACACGTCGACCGCATCGACCAGCCCGACCTCGGCCGCGGCGGGCAGGATCTCGTCGCAGGCGAGCGTCACGAAGTCGTCGGCCCGCCCGTCGAACTCGGGCGGCACGGCGTGCAGCGCCAGGAGCGTGGTCGCGACCCGCACCGGCACCAGCTCCGCCACCCGCCGCGCGGCGCGCAGCTGCTTCAGCTCGTCGGCGAGCGAGAGCCCGTAGCCCGACTTGATCTCGACCGTGGTGACGCCCTCGGCCAGCAGCGGCTCCAGCCGCGCCACCGCCAGCGCCGTCAGCTCATCCTCCGACGCCGCCCGCGTCGCCGCCACGGTCGAACGGATGCCGCCCCCGGCCGCCGCGATCTCGGCATAGCTGGCGCCCGCCAGCCGACGCTCGAACTCCCCCGCCCGGCTGCCGCCCCAGACCAGATGGGTGTGGCAGTCGACCAACCCCGGCGTGACCCAGCGCCCGCCGACGTCGACCACCGCCTCGTCGGCCTCGGCACTCCAAGCGTCCATCGACAGGATCGCGAGGATCCGACCGTTTTCCACCCGCAGGGCATGCCGCCCCAGCGGGCCATAGGGCCCTCCCTGCGCCGGGTCCATCGTAGCCAAGCTGGCATTGACCCAGCTTCTGCGCTGCGCACCCATGCTCGGTTTCCGGCTGACCGATCCCAAGCCGATCTGATAGAGCCTCGCGCCAGCGGACAATAGGGGAGGCTCTCTTATGCGCGTGCTGATCACCGGCGGGGGCGGGTTCATCGGCAAGAAGCTGGCGGCGCGGCTGCTCGAGCGCGGCGAGCTGATGGGCCGCGGGATCGAGCGGGTCACCCTGTTCGACGTCATGCCCGCCGAAGGCCTGCCGGCGGATCCGCGACTGGAGATCGTCACCGGCGACATCACCAGGGCTGGGGTGATCTTCGACCTCGTCCGCCCGGGCTACGACGCCGTCTACCATCTGGCGGCGGTGGTCAGCGGTGCAGCCGAGGCCGACATCGATCTCGGCTACGCGGTCAATCTGGACGGCACGCGCCATCTGCTCGACGCCGTGCGCGCCTTCGCCAGGAAGCCGCACCTGGTCTTCGCCAGCTCCTGCGCCGTGTTCGGCGGCGCCTTGCCGGAGGTGATCGCCGACGACACGCCCCTGACCCCGCAGACCTCCTATGGCGGGCAGAAGGCCATGGGCGAGCTGCTGGTCGCCGACTTCCACCGCAAGGGCTTCCTGGACGGCCGCTCGCTGCGCCTGCCGACGATCTGCATCCGCCCCGGCAAGCCCAACAAGGCGGCCTCGACCTGGGCCAGCTCGATCTTCCGCGAGCCGCTCGCCGGGCAGGAGGCGGTCTGCCCGGTCACCCGTGAGACAGGCATGTACCTGCTCTCGCCGCGCCGCGTGGTCGACGCCTTCGTCCAGGCCATCGAACTGCCCAGCGAGCTGCTCGGCACGACGCGGCACATCAACCTGCCGGGCACCACCTACAGCGTCGCCGAGATGGTGGCGGCGATCGAGCGCGCGGGCGGCCGGACGGTCGTCGACCGCATCCGCTGGGAGCCCGACGCGGTGATCCAGAAGATCGTCGACGGCTGGCCGCGGCGCTTCGCCACCCCGCGCGCCGAGCGGCTCGGCTTCAAGGCCGACGCCAGCCTGGACGAGATCGTGCAGCAGCATGTCGAGGACGAGCTGGGCGGCAAGATCGCCGCCTGAGCAAGTCGCACCGGGCGCGGAAGATCGGGTGGTCGTCGCCACGGATTGCGTGAGCCCGCGGCTGCCGGCGCCGCCCACCGATTGGTGCGCAACAGCGGCAAGAAGCTGGACACGCTGCCCAGCCTCAGCCTGAACTCGCTCCTCGACGCCGTCGCGGGCTAGCCCGCCGTCTCGCGCACCAGCCACTCGCGGAACGCCGCCAGCGGCGGATGCTCCGCCCGCTCGGGCGGCCAGACCAGCCAGTAGTCACCGTCACTTCGCAGCGGCCGGTCGAGCACCGTGACCAGAGCACCGCTCGCCAACTCCTCGACGATGAGGAAGTCGGGCAGCAGCGCCAGCCCGAGCCCGGCGATTGCCGCCTGCGCCACCATTGCGAACTGGTCGAGGAGCATGCCGTGCACGCCCTCCACGCCCACGCCATTGGCCACGAACCAGCTCTCCCAGGCGTCCGGTCGGGTAGCGAGATGGAGCAGCGGTGCCGCGCGCAGGTCCTCGGGCCGCGTCAGTCCGAGCTTCGTCTTCAGCTGCGGGGCGCATACCGGGATCACCTGCTCGGCGCGCAGGCGCACCATCTCGCCGCCCGGCCAGTCGGCGCGGCCGAAATGGATCGCGGCGTCGAGCGGCTCGAGCCGGAAATCGAACGGCGCCAGCCTGGTCGTAAGGTTGATCGTCACGCCTGGGCTGGCGGCCAGAAAGCGCGGCAGCCGAGGTGCGAGCCAGCGCGTGCCGAAAGTGGGCAGGATGGCGAGGTTGAGGGTTCCGCCCGCAGGGTTGGCGCGCAGGTTCAGGGAGGCACCGCTGATCTTGCGCAGGGCGTCGCGGATCTCGCGCGCGTAGGCGGCGCCGCCCACAGTCGCGCGGACCCGCTGCCGCTCGCGCACGAACAGCGTCGTCCCGAGCTGCCCCTCCAGCGCCCGGATCTGCCGGCTGACCGCACCCTGGGTCAGGCTCAGCTCGTCGGCCGCGGCCGTGATGCTGCCGGTCCGCGCCACGGCCTCGAACGCGGTCAGCAGCGACAGGGACGGCAGGAAGCGGCGCGGAGTGCGCATGGTCATTCCCGGCCGGCATGAACTCTTGCGCGATCATCGCTATGCAGCGGCCGGCTGAAAAGGCACTCATCGCGCGTCCAGGAGGACAGGTACGGGGCGAGCCATGGCGAAGACGGGCCGACGCGACGATCCGCTGTGCAGCGATCCACGCTCGCACGGGCTCTGGGCGCGCACCGCTCCGCCAGCCCCTCCCACCGGGCCCCTGTCCGGCGACCGCACCGCCGACGTCGTCGTGATCGGCGGCGGCTATACCGGCCTCTCGTCCGCCCTGCATCTGGCCGAGCGCGGCGCGCGGGTCATCGTCCTCGAGGGTGCCGGGATCGGCTTCGGCGGCTCCGGCCGCAATGTCGGCCTGGTCAACGCCGGCATGTGGGTGATGCCGTCGGACCTGCCGGCTGCCCTCGGGCCGGAACATGGCGAGCGTCTGCTGGCGCTCCTCGGCGACGCGCCGCGGGCGGTATTCGAGCTGATCCAGAAGCATCAAATCGCCTGCGAGCCCGAGCGCGCCGGCACGCTGCATTGCGCGGTCGGTGCCGCGGGCGTGCGCGAGCTGGAGCACCGCGCCGAACAGTGGCTGGCACGCGGCGCGCCGGTGCGCCTGCTCGATGCCGACGAGACCGCGGCCAAGCTCGGCAGCCGGGCCTATGCCGGCGCCCTGCTCGATCTGCGCGCCGGCACCATCCAGCCGCTGGCCTATGCGCGCGGCCTCGCCCGCGTCGCCATCGGCGCCGGGGCCGACGTCATGACCGGCAGCCCGGTCCAGGGCGTCGCGGAGAACGGCGCGCGCTGGACCGTACGCACCGCGGCAGGTTCGGTCACCGCGGACTGGGTGGTGGTCGCAACCGACGCCTACACCAGCGCCCCCTGGGCCGAGATCCGCGCCGAGCAGGTGCACGTGCCCTATTTCAACTTCGCCACGCGGCCACTCTCGCCCCAGCAGCGTTCGGCCATCCTACCCGAGCGCCAAGGCGCCTGGGACACGCGGCAGGTGATGGTGTCGGTCCGCTTCGACCGGGCGGGCCACCTGATCCTGGGCAGCGTCGGCGCGCTGCGCGGCACGGGCGCCGCCGTGCATCGCGCCTGGGCGCGGCGCACCTTACACAAGCTGTTCCCGCGGCTGGGCGCGGTCGAGTTCGCCGCCGAGTGGTATGGCAGCATCGGCATGACCAGCAACCACCTGCCGCGCTTCCACAAGCTCGCCAGGAACGTGATCGGCTTCTGCGGCTACAACGGCCGCGGCATCGCCCCCGGCACCGTGTTCGGCCGCGTCACCGCCGAGCTCGTCACCGGGGCGATCCGCGAGGCCGACCTGCCTTTGCCCGTGACGCGGCCCGAGGCCGACGGGCTCCGCGCGGGCAAGGAGCTGTACTACGAGCTCGGCGCGCAGATCGCCCATCTCGCCACCGCCCGCATCTGACCATCGAGGACCACGCTATGACCGACGCCCCCGCGATCACCGCATTGCTCGAACGGTTGGACGTGCCGCCCGAACTGCACCATGGCGGCACGCTTGCTGCCCGCTCGCCGATCGACGGCGCCATCCTCGCCCAGGTCCCCGAGGCCAGCCCAACCGACGCCACGGCCGCGATCGCGCGCGCCAAGGCCGCATTCGCCCTCTGGCGCGAGGTGCCGGCGCCCCGGCGCGGCGAGCTGGTGCGCCTGTTCGGCGAGGAGCTGCGCGCCGCCAAGGCGGATCTCGGCCGGCTGGTCTCGATCGAGGCGGGCAAGATCGCCCAGGAGGGCCTGGGCGAGGTCCAGGAGATGATCGACATCTGCGACCTCGCGGTCGGCCTCTCGCGCCAGCTCTATGGCCTCACCATCGCGTCGGAGCGCCCCGGCCACCGGATGCTCGAGACTTGGCACCCCTTGGGCGTCGTCGGCGTCATCAGCGCCTTCAACTTCCCGGTCGCGGTCTGGTCGTGGAACACCGCGCTGGCCCTGGTCTGCGGCAATGCGGTGATCTGGAAGCCGTCGGAGAAGACGCCGCTCACGGCGCTCGCCTGCGGTGCTTTGCTCGACCGAGCGCTGGCCCGTTTCGGCGACGCGCCCGCGGGCCTGCACCAGATCCTGATCGGCGGCCGCGCCGTCGGCGAGGCGCTGGCGGCTAGCCCGGACGTGCCCCTGGTCTCGGCCACGGGCTCCACTGCCATGGGCCGCGCGCTCGCGCCGGTCGTCGCCGCCCGCTTCGGCCGCTCGATCCTCGAGCTCGGCGGCAACAATGCCATGATCGTCACTCCCTCGGCCGACCTCGACCTCGCGGTGCGGGCCATCCTGTTCTCGGCCGTCGGCACCTGCGGCCAGCGCTGCACCAGCCTGCGCCGGCTGATCGTGCACGAGAGCGTCAAGGGCGAGGTGCTGACTCGCGTCGCCAAGGCCTACCGCTCGGTGCCGATTGGCGATCCTCTGGCCAATGGCACCCTGGTCGGCCCGCTGGTCGACCAGGGTGCCTTCACCGCCATGCAGGCGGCCCTGGAGCGGGCTCAGTCCGAAGGTGGCACGGTCGAGGGTGGGGAGCGCGTGCTGGCCGAACGCCACCCCGACGCCTTCTACGTCCGCCCGGCCCTGGTCGACATGCCGGCCCAGAGCGACGTGGTGCGCCACGAGACCTTCGCGCCGATCCTCTACGTCATGGGCTACAGCGAGTTCGACGAGGCGCTGGCCTTGCACAACGACGTGCCGCAGGGGCTGTCCTCCTGCATCTTCTCCAACGATCTGCGCGAGACCGAGAAGTTCCTCGCCGCCGGCGGCTCGGACTGCGGCATCGCCAACGTCAACATCGGCCCGAGCGGTGCCGAGATCGGCGGCGCCTTCGGCGGCGAGAAGGAGACCGGCGGCGGGCGCGAATCTGGCTCGGACGCCTGGAAGGCCTACATGCGCCGCGCCACCAACACCATAAACTACTCGCGCGCCCTGCCGCTGGCGCAGGGGATCCGGTTCGATGTCGACTGACACACACGCGCCGGACACGCTTGGGCTCGAGCCGGAGGACATGCGCCGGCTCGGCTACCGGATGGTCGACCTCGTCGTCGACCATTTCCGGCACAAGGCGGAGCGGCCGGCAATCGTCACCGGCACACCGCAGGCGCTGCAGGCGGCCCTGGGCGGCCCGCTGCCCGAGGCGCCGGGCGACCCCGACGCGGCCATGGACCTCCTGGTCGCCCAGGCGCTTAGCCACATGCAGCATGCCGATCACCCGCGCTACTTCGCGCGCGTGCCCGGGCCGTCCTCCTTCGCCGCCGTGCTCGGCGAGTGGCTGGCGACCGGCCACAACGCGATCTGCGCTTCCTGGGTGGGCGGTTCCGGCCCGGCGACGCTCGAATTGATCGTGATCGACTGGCTGCGCCAGCTCATGGGCATGCCCGCCGGTACCGAGGGCGTCTTGGTCAGCGGCGGCTCGCTGGCGAGCTTCACCGCCTTCGCCGCCGCGCGCGCGACGATCGGCCCGGGTCTCTCCTACCTGACCGACCAGACCCACTCCTCCCTGGCCCGCGACCTACGCGCCATGGGCTGCGACGAGGACGAGATCCGCATCCTGGCCTCGGATGACGCATTGCGCATGCCGCTCGGGGCGCTGCGCGCGGCAATCGCGGCGGACCGTGCCGGCGGGCGCCGGCCGATGATGGTGGTGGCCACGGCGGGCACAACCAACACCGGTGCGGTCGACCCGCTGCCCGAGCTGGTCGAGCTGTGCCGGGCCGAGGGCATCTGGCTGCATGTCGACGGGGCCTATGGCGGCCCGGCCGCGCTGTGCGATGCCGGCCGCGCGGCGCTGCGCGGCATGGGCGAGGCCGACTCTCTCGTCCTCGACCCGCACAAATGGCTGTTCCAGCCCTACGACGTCGGTTGCGTCCTGGTGCGCCGGCCGGGCGCCCTCGAACGGGCGTTCAGCATGAACCCCGAATATCTCAAGGACGTGATGGGTGCTGCCGGCGAGGTCCATTTCGGCAACCGCAGCCTCGAGCTGACCCGCCGCTCGCGGGCGGTGAAGCTGTGGCTGAGCTTCCGGACCTACGGTGCCGGCAGGATGCGCGCCGCGGTGGCGCGCGGCATCGAGCTCGCGGAGACGGCCGAAACCATCCTGCGCCGCAGCCCGGGGTTGTGGGAGATCGTCACACCGGCCCAGCTCGGCATCGTCACGTTTGCCTTGCGCGGCGCCGACGCCGCCCTGCATGCCGACCGTGCCAAGGCGCTGTCCGAGAGCGGCTATGCGGCGGTCACTTCGACGACGCTCAAGAGCCGCAGCGTGCTGCGGCTATGCACCATCAACCCGCTGACCACGGAGGGCGATCTCGAGGAGACCATCCGGCGGCTGGCCGACCCTACTCCTTGATCGGCTCGGTGCTGAGGATGGTCATCGAGATGTCGCCGTCCGGCTTGAAGACCCGGATCTTGCCGTCGGCGGTCTTGTCGAGGGTGAAGCACCGCTCCGCGCCGTTGCGCATCCGGTACCACTGGGTGCAGTAGCCCTGCTCCCACAGGCGCCAATAGCCGCGGTCGCTGAGCCCCCCCGTGATCTTGACCGTGCCGTCCTCGCGGAGGGTCTCCTCCGCCGGCACGCCGTTCGGCAGCTCGACCTGCCAGACTTTGCCGACGAGCTCGCGCTTCACATCCTCGGGCCCGAACCGCGTCGCGCCGTCCTGGGCGAACGCCGCCCCTCCGGCCAGCACTACCGCCACGATGGCCGGCCCTGCGAATCTGCTCATCGGTCCTCCCGTCGCGTCGGCCGTTCTGCTTCTCTGGCGCTTCTTGCCAGCAGCCCCATCGGGTCCGCAAGCTGTGTTCGCGGGCGAGGGGCGCGCATGCCGGCGCAGCCACGCGGTCCTCGGAGGTGGGCAGTAGGCGCATGAGCGGCTAGACAAGCCGAGAGCGGTGTACTGGGCGTGGATCGCGCATGCGCAACTTCCTCTCGAACGACCCCAATCGGCTGCGCCGCTTTGCCGCCACGGCCAGCCTTTCCCTGGCCAGCGTGCTGGCGACGTTGAAGCTGCTAGCGGCACTGGCGACCGGCTCGCTCGCCGTGCTGTCCTCGCTCATCGACAGCCTCGCCGACATCGTGGCCTCCGCCATCACCTTCGTCTCGATCCGCATCGCGCAGCAGCCGGCCGACCGCGGGCACCGCTTCGGCCACGGCAAGGCGGAGAGCCTGAGCGCGCTCGCCCAGGGCGCCCTGATCGCGGGCTCCGCCGTGTTCGTCCTGGTCGACGCCGTGCGCCGGCTGGGCGACCCGCAGCCCGTGACCTCGCCGGGGCTGGGCATTGCGGTCATGGCCTTCGCCATGACGGCGACCGTGCTGCTAGTGATGTTTCAGCGGCACGTGGTCCGGGTGACCGGTTCCCAGGCGATCAATGCCGACAGCGTGCATTACCGCGCCGACCTGCTGACGAACCTGTCGATCCTCGTCTCGCTGCTGCTCACGGTTCGGCTCGGTTGGCTGTGGCTCGACCCGCTGCTGGGCGCCGCGATCGCCACCTATCTCGGTTGGCACGCCTTCGGGATCGCCAAAAATGCGGTCCACGTCCTGATGGACCACGAACTGCCCGTCGAGACCCGCGCGCGGATCAAGGAGATCGTCCTGGCCCACCCCGAGGTCCGCGATCTGCACGACCTGCGCACGCGCGAGGCGGGCTCGACTCAGTTCATCGAGCTGCATGTCGAGGTCGACGGTCAGATGAGCGTGGCCGAGGCGCACGAGATCACCGACGCGATCGAGGCCGAGCTGTTCACGGCCTTTCCCGCCGCCGAGGTCATCCTGCATCAGGAGCCGGCGGGGCTGGAGGATGCCCGGCTCGACCACCGCATCGCCCGCCGCGCGACAGCATAGCCTTGCTGCAGCGCAGCAGGCCATGACCTCTCTTACGAGAGCAGCGCTGGTGTCATGTTTCCGGTCGGCGCGTTCCGATCCAGATCAGGTCGTGCTGGAAGGATTCCATGCCCTCAAGCACGCCCTTCGCTTCGGTGCCACGATCGAGCTTGCCGTCACCCGCGACGCCGCTGCTCTGGACCGACTGGCGCAGCAGCTAGCGCCGGATCTCGAACCCCAATTGACATCGCTCGCGCGCGAGATCGATTCGGCGGTGTTCGCCGCGCTGGCGCCCGTGCCCCCGGCCACCGGCGTGCTCGCTCTAGCGCGCCGGCCCGTGGTCGACGTCGCCATGCTGCTGGCCGAATCCCGCGGCCCGCCGCTCATCCTGCTCGACCGGCCGAGCGATCTCGGCAACATCGGCGCCGTCGTACGGGTCGCGGCGGCGGCCGGCGCGACCGGCGTGCTCGTCACCGGCGCTCACGATCCCTGGCATGCGGCAGCAGTCAGGGGCGGTGTCGGGCTCCAGTTCGCCCTGGCTGTGGCACGGATCGACGGGCTGGACGTGACCGAACGGCCGTTGGTCGCCTGCGTCCCGGACGGTGTGCCACTCCGGCCGGGCACGCTGCCCGAGGGCGCCTTATGCCTGTTCGGCTCCGAGCGCGACGGCTTGGCGAGTGACCTGCTGCGCCGCTCCGAGCGCCGCGTCGCCATTCCGATGCGACCACAGATTTCCAGTCTCAACCTCGCAACCGCGGTGGGCGTCGTCCTTTATCTCGGCGGATGCGACCGGACGACGTGACCCATATGCCGCAGGTAAGGCCGGATGTTGTTGTGCAAATGCTTAGTTGCGTCGCAGCATCGGGGCGTGCTTCATGCTGCCATCCGGGGTCGCGCCTGCACATTCCCCGGCGGGAGCGCCTGACCATGACCGATCATCACAACGAGCACGCCCCCAGCGAAGACGACGTGCCGGAAGAGTCGACCGTCGCCGAGGTGCTCAAGCGGGGCAAAGGCGAGACGCCGCCAACGGCCGCGCCTGAGGCGGAGGAGTCCAAGGATAGCGACGAGTCATGGCCGCAATCGGGGTTCGGCAGCTTCCCCTGAGCCCAGCGGACGCACTGGCCTTGTCAGAGCGCCGACGCATCGCTACCGGTGCCGGCCTCTGGCAGGGGGAGCACGGCAGCGCATGCGGCAGCGGACATTCGCGGCGTCAATCCTGGTCGCCATGCTTTCGGTGCCGCTCGCGGCCATGGGCCAGCAGGGCAAGGGGCCGCGCGAGCGAATCGGTGACCGTTTGCAGGGTACCCACTGGAAAGTGGCAACGATAGACGGGAGACCGGCGGCAGATCCGTCCCTGATGACGGTCGTCTTTGCGCCCGAGGGCGACGAGGTCAGCGGGATTGCCGGCTGCAACAAATATGTCGGCCCGTTTGCCTCGCGCGGCGACAAGGTGACCATGGGCATCCTGCGCGTCACGCGTGGCGATTGCCCGGCCGACCAAGCGGCCATGCAGAAGGCGCTGATCGACATGCTGCACGCCGCCTACCAGGCGAGCGTCGCGGACGGCGTGCTGACGCTCGTCTCGCGCAAGGGCAGCAGCAGCACCCTCGAACCGTTGGCATGGTGAGCCGATGCGCACGATCGCTCTCGCCCTCCTGGCCTGCGGCATGACGGGCTGCGCCGCCGCCCCACCGCCCGGCCCGCTGCCGAACGATCTCGTCGGTACACAATGGCGTGCCAAGACTGTCGCCGGCCGCGCGGTGCCGGAAGACGTCATTGTCAGCCTCGGGTTCCCCAAGGCCGGTCAAGTCGCCGGCCGCTCCGGCTGCAACCGCTATGCAGGATCGATCGCCGTCAGCGATGGGCGTCTGGTGATCGGCCCGCTCGCCATGACGCGCATGGCCTGCCCGCCGCCGCAGTCGGAAGTCGAGGCCCGGTTCGTCGCCACGATCGACAAGGTGCAGCGGCTGGAGCGGGACAACAGCGCGCTCGTGCTAGTCGCCGAGGGCGAGGAGCCCAGCCGCTTCCTGCCGTTCACACCGCCCTGAGTCGGGCTCACAGCCAGCCGGAACGGCGGAACTGCCAGAACAGCAAGCCGGCGGCCCCGAAGATCACGCCAAGGACGATGAAGTATCCGTAGTGCCAGTCGAGCTCGGGCATGAACTGGAAGTTCATGCCGTAGATGCCGGCGATCGCCGTCGGCACGGCGAGGATCGCGGCCCAGCCCGCGAACTTGCGTGAAACGTCGCCCTGCCGCGCCGATTCCAGGAGATGCGCCGCCTCGAAGGCGAAGCTCAGCACCTCGCGGAGACCGTCGATGGTCTCGTTCACCCGGACGATATGGTCGAGCACGTCCTTGAAATAGGGCCGCATGTCCTTGTCGATGAACGGCAGGTCGACATGGCGCAGCCGCGAGCAGACCTCGCCCATCGGTGCGGCCACCCGGCGCAGCCGCACCAGCTCGCGCCGCAGCTCGTAGATCCGCTCGATGTCGGCGCGCGCGAGCTGGCCGGCCAACAGCCGCTCCTCGATCGCGTCGACCTCCTCGACAGCCTCCGCGACCACCGGCATGTACTGGTCGACGACATAGTCGAGCAGCGCGTGCAGCACGTAGTCCACCCCATGCTGCAGCAGCCGCGGGGTGGCCTCGAGCTTCAGCCGCACCGGCATGTAGGACTGCGAAGCCCCATGCCGGACGGTGATGATGTAGTCCTCGCCCACGAAGATGTGGGTCTCGCCGAAGGCGACGTGTCCCTCCTGGAGCGCCGCGGTGCGCAAGACCACGAACAGCGATTCGCCATAGACCTCGAGCTTGGGCACCTGATGCGCATTCAGCGCATCCTCGATGGCCAGCTCGTGCAGGCCAAACTGCTGCTGCAGCGTGCGCAGATCCTGCTCGGTCGGCTCGTGAAAACCGATCCAGACGAAATCGCCGCGCTCGCGCGCCCAGGTGGCACTGTCGCCGAGCTGGATCTCGGCCATCCGGCAGCCACAACGATAGGCGAAGGCGGCGACGACCCGGCCCATGGGCGTTCCGTTCCTGGTTGGCGGCGACAGAGCTAGCCCTGACGGCGCCCCCTGTCACCAGTCACGCCAACCTATGGCGTGCGGCCGGTCAGGACTACGCGCGGAGCGCCTCCGCCGGCCGAACGGGCACCGCCAGCCGGTCGAGCATCTCCTTGGGCACGATCTGCCAGAAGCGCGGCAGCTCGCGATCGAAGTCGCGCAGGATCCGCTCGGCAAGCGGGCTGTGGGTGGCGGTGCGGTGGGAGAGCAGCAGCGAGCGCAGGCGGTCTATCCAGTGCGGCACCTGCAGTCGCTGGAAGATCACCATGTCGGCGTTGATGCGCTCCGCGAGGCGCTCGTCGGGATCCCAGACGAACGCCATGCCGCCACTCATTCCGGCCGCGAGATTATCGCCGACCGGGCCGAGGATCACCGCGGTGCCGCCGGTCATGTACTCGCAGCCATTGTCGCCGCAGCCCTCGACCACGGTGTCGGCGCCGGAATTGCGCACGGCGAAGCGCTCGCCGGCGCGGCCGGCGGCGAACAGCTGGCCAGCGGTGGCGCCGTAAAGGCAGGTGTTGCCGATGATCGCGTTCTCGGACCAGACGATCGGGGCCGAGGGCAACGGGCGGACGACGATGGTGCCGCCGGACAGGCCCTTGCCGACATAGTCGTTGGCGTCGCCATAGACCTCGAGCCGGAGGCCCTGCACGGCGAAGGCGCCGAGCGACTGCCCGGTCGAGCCCCGCAAGCGCACCGTCAGATGGCCCGGCGTGAGCTGGTCCATGCCATAGCGGCGGGTGATCTCGGCCGAGATGCGCGTGCCGACCGCCCGGTGCACGTTGCGGACATTGTAGGCGAGTTGCATCTTCTCGCCCTCCTCGAGCAGCGGCCGCGCGTCCTTGACCATCTGCGCGTCGAGCGTGTCGGGAACCTCGTTTCGCCAGCCGATCGAGCTGGTGCGGCGGTGTGGGCCGGGATCGATCTGGGCGAGCAGCGGATTGAGATCGAGATCGTCGAGATCGGGGTCGCCGCGGCTGACTTGGCGCAGGAGATCGGCACGGCCGACCGCCTCCTCCAAGGAGCGCAGGCCAAGCGAGGCCAGTACCTCGCGCACCTCCTCGGCGATGAAGCTCATCAGCGCGATGACCTTCTCCGGCGTGCCGGTGAAGCGCTCGCGCAGGTCGGGGCGCTGGGTGCAGACGCCGACCGGGCAGGTGTTTGAGTGGCACTGCCGGACCAGGATGCAACCCATGGCGACCAGGGACAGCGTGCCGATGCCGTACTCCTCGGCCCCGAGCAAGGCGGCGATGACGATGTCGCGGCCGGTCTTGAGCCCGCCGTCGGTGCGCAGGGTGACCCGGTGGCGCAGCCGGTTGAGGGTGAGGATCTGGTTGACCTCGGAGAGCCCCATCTCCCAGGGCGTGCCGGCGAACTTGATCGAGGTCTGCGGGCTGGCGCCGGTGCCGCCGACATGGCCGGAGACCAGGATCACGTCGGCCTTGGCCTTGGCCACGCCGGCCGCGATGGTGCCGATGCCGGCCTCGGAGACCAGCTTCACGCACACCCGGGCGTCAGGGTTGATCTGCTTCAGGTCGTAGATGAGCTGGGCCAGATCCTCGATCGAGTAGATGTCGTGGTGCGGCGGCGGCGAGATCAGGGTCACGCCCTGGGTGGCGTGGCGCAGGCGCGCGATCTCGGCCGTGACCTTGAAGCCCGGAAGCTGGCCGCCCTCGCCGGGCTTGGCGCCCTGGGCGACCTTGATCTCGAGCTCCTTGGCGGCGTTGAGATATTCGGCGGTGACGCCGAAGCGGCCCGAGGCTACCTGCTTGATCGGCGAGTTGGCGTTGTCGCCGTTCGGCCGCGGCGTGAAGCGCTCCTTGCCCTCGCCGCCCTCGCCGGAATCGGAGCGCGCGCCGATCCGGTTCATGGCGATGGTCAGGGTCTCATGCGCCTCGGGCGATAGGGCGCCCAGCGACATGCCGGGCGTGACGAAGCGCTTCCTGATCTCGGTGATGCTCTCGACCTCGTCGAGCGGGACGGGCGGCAGCCGGCGATTGAAATCGAGCAGGTCGCGGATCGAGATCGGGTCCTGCGCGTGCAGCATTTCCACGAACTTCTTGTAGTCGTGGTAGCTGTCGACCGTGACCGCATGCTGCAGCTGGTGCAGCACCTTGGCCTCGAGCGTGTGGGTTTCGCCGCCCCGCCGGTAGCGGTAGAAGCCGCCGATCGCCAGCGGCGGCTCGGCCGTGGCGAAGGCGCGCCCGTGCAGCTGCACCACCTTCTTCCGGAGGCCGTTCAGGCCGATGCCGGAGATGCGGGTGGTGAGGCCCGGGAAGTATTCCCGGCAGAGCGAGCGCGACAGGCCGACGGCCTCGAAATTGTAGCCGCCCCGATAGGAGCTGACGATCGAGATGCCCATCTTGGACATCACCTTGAGCAGGCCCTGGTTGATCGCCTCCTTGAATCGGGCAAGGCAGGTGGGCAGATCGAGGCCGGGGAACAGGCCGCGGGCGTGCCGGTCGGCAATGGCCGCCTCGGCGAGATAGGCGTTGACCGCGGTGGCTCCGACACCGATCAGCACGGCGAAGTGGTGGACGTCGAGGCACTCGCCGCTCTTTACGACCAGATAGCTGAAGCTGCGCAGGCCCTGGCGCACCAGATGGCCATGCACAGCACCGACCGCGAGGATCATCGGGATCGGCGCGCGTTCGGCGCTCACCGTCTCGTCGGACAGGATCAGGGTCTCGCAACCGCCGCGCACCGCCTCCTCGGCCTCCTGGCGGATGCGCTCCAGCGCTGCCGCCAGCCGTTGGTCGCCGACGGCCTCGAAGGTACAGTCGACCACCCGCACGTTGCCGTCGAAATGCTCCTCGACGGCGGCGACTTCGGTCGCCGTGAGCACGGGGCTTTCGAGCTGCAGGATGCGGGTCTGGCTCGGATCCTCGTCGTAGACATTACCGAGATTGCCGAAGCGAGTCTTGAGGCTCATCACCCGCCATTCGCGCAGCGGATCGATCGGCGGATTGGTGACCTGGCTGAACTGCTGGCGGAAGAAATGGTGCAGGCCGCGATAGTGCCTGGACAGCACCGCAAGCGGCGTGTCGTCGCCCATCGAGCCCACCGCCTCCTTGGCGTCCAGCACCATGGGGGCGAGGATCAGCTCCATATCCTCGATCGTCAGGCCGTAGAGCGCCTGGCGCCGCCGCAGCTCGGACCGGTCGTAGGCCGCCGGCGCGAACGGCCGCGCCGCGACACGCTCGTCGAGATGGGTGATGTTCTCGATCCAGCGGCTGTAGGGCTTGAGCCCGGCCAGATGGTCCTTGAGCTCCTGGTCGCGGAGGAAGCGGCCGGTCATCATGTCGACCGCGATGTTCTCGCCCGGGCCGACCCTGCCCTTCTCCACGACCTCCGTGTCGTCCAGCGGCACCATGCCGGTTTCCGAGCCGACCACGAGCAGACCATCGTTCGTGCGCGAGTAACGCATCGGCCGCAGCCCGCTGCGGTCGAGACCGGCCACGACCCAGCGCGAATCGGTGGCGACGATCGCCGCTGGCCCGTCCCACGGCTCCATGACGCAGTTGCAATAGCTGAACAGGTCGCGATGCTCGGGCTTGATCGCCATCCGGTGCGACCAGGCCGGCGGGATGAGCATGGTCTTGACCAGCGGCAGCGGCCGCCCGGCGCGGACCAGGGCCTCGCACACCCCGTCGAGGGCGGCGCTGTCGGAGCTGCCCGGCTGGATGATCGGCTTGACGTCCTCGTTGTACTCGCCGAACGCGGCGGCGACCATCCGCGTCTCGTGGCTCTTCATCCAGTTGACGTTGCCGCGCAGCGTGTTGATCTCGCCATTGTGGGCGAGCGCGCGGAACGGCTGGGCGAGCTTCCATGCCGGCATGGTGTTGGTCGAGTAGCGCTGGTGAAACAGCGCGAAGCTCGAGACGAAGCGCTCATCCTGCAGGTCCGGATAGAACAGGGCCAACGATTCGGCGAGGAACAGGCCCTTGTAGATGACCGAGCGGCAGCTCAGCGAGCAGATGTAGAAGTCGGTGATGTTCTCGGCCAGCGCCTGGCGCTCGATCCGGCGACGGATCAGATAAAGATCAAGCTCGAACCGGTCCTCGTCGTGGCCGGCTGGGTTGCCGACGATGATCTGCTCGATCTCGGGGCGGGTTGCAGCCGCCTTCTCGCCGAGGACCGAGGTGTCGACCGGCACCTGGCGCCAACCGCGCACGCCGTAGCCGAAGCGCAGCACCTCGCTCTCGACGATCGACCGGCAGGCCTCCTGCTGCTGGAAGCTCGCGCGAGGCAGAAAGACCATGCCGACCGCGATCCGCTGATCGGTGCGCACGGCACCCTTGATCTTGCGCTGGAAGAAGTCCTGCGGGATCTGGACGTGCAGGCCGGCGCCGTCACCGGTCTTGCCGTCGGCATCGACCGCGCCACGGTGCCAGACCGCCTTGAGGGCCTCGATCCCCTTGACCACGACCTCGCGACGCGGGCGGCCATCGATCGCGACGACGCAGCCGACGCCGCAGGCGTCGCGCTCGTCGGCCGGGTCGTAGAGTCCGTGCTCAGCGAGATGGGCGGCGTCGGACTGCCAGCGGGCGACCATCGGCTCGGCTTGCTCGTGCTCGCTCATCGTCGGTCCCTCACGAGGCCAAGGCCAGATCGCCCTCGGCCGCACCACCCGCGGCCAGCCAGGCATGGATGCCGGTGGCCGCGTCGCGGCCGTCGCGCACGCCCCACACAACGAGCGACGCGCCGCGGACGATGTCGCCGCCCGCAAAGACGCCGGGCAGGCTGGTCATCATGGTGTTCCAGTCGATCTGGATCGTGCCCCAACGGCTCACCTTGAGCTCCGCCTCGCCGAACAACCCGCGCATGTCCTCGGGATCGAAGCCGAGCGCCTGGATCACCAGGTCGGCATCGAGCCGGAACGAGGATTCAGGCTCAATTTCGGGCGCCTGGCGCCCCGAGGCGTCCGGCGCACCCAGCCGCATGCGATGCGCCCGTACCGCTTCGACCCGCGCATCGCCGAGAAAGGCCTCGGGAGCCGACAGCCAGACGAATTCGACCCCCTCCTCCTCGGCGTTGGCGACCTCGCGCTGCGAGCCCGGCATGTTCGACCGGTCGCGGCGGTAGAGACAACGCACCGACCTCGCACCTTGACGGACGGCGGTGCGCACGCAGTCCATCGCGGTGTCGCCGCCACCGATCACGACCACATGTTTGCCGGCGGCATCCAGAGTGCCGTCGTCGAACGCCGGGACCGCGTCGCCCAGGCCTTTGCGGTTGCTGGAAGTGAGGAACTGCAGCGCCGGGACGATGCCCGGCAGGCCACAGCCGGGAGCACTCAGATCGCGCGCCTTGTAAACCCCGGTGCCGATGAACACCGCCTCGTGACGCCGCCGCAGCTCGGCGAAGCTCGGGCCGGCCCCGCCAATGTCGCTGGCCAGATGAAAGTGGATGCCGCTGTCGCGCAGATGCTTCGCACGCCGCTCAACGAGCTCCTTCTCGAGCTTGAAGCCGGGTATGCCGTAGATCAACAGGCCACCGACGCGATCATAGCGATCGTAGACATGGACCTGCCAGCCATGGCGCCGCAGCTCCTCCGCGCAGGCGAGGCCCGCCGGGCCGGCGCCGATGACCGCCACCGAGCCGGCACGCTCCCGCATCGGACGCACGGGCTGCACCCAGCCACGCTCGAAGGCGGTGTCTGTGATGTATTTCTCGACCGAGCCGATGGTCACGCCGCCATGGCCGGACTGCTCGATGACGCAGTTCCCTTCGCACAGGCGGTCCTGCGGGCAGATCCGGCCGCAGATCTCGGGCATGTTGTTGGTAGCCGAGGACAGCTCGTAGGCCTCTTCGAGCCGTCCCTCGACCGCCAGCCGCAGCCAGTCGGGGATGTTGTTGTGCAGAGGGCAATGCACCTGACAGAACGGCACGCCGCACTGCTCGCAGCGCGAGGCCTGCTCCGAGGCCCGCTCCGGCGAGAATCGACCGTAGATCTCGGCGAAATCGCGCCTGCGCTCCGCCACCGCGCGCTTTTCGGGCATGGCGGGCGGCACGGAGACGAACGTCATCATCTTGGCCAACATCGCAATGCTCCTGGGCGGCGGCCAAGATCAAAGCGCGCGAAGCGGCACGCCAGCTCAGCCTAACTGCGCAATAGCCGCGACGGCAGCCAAGGTCCAGAGGCTAGGTGCGTTCTAGTCCCATGTTGAGACAAACTTATTAATCCTGCAGCGAAACATTTGCGATAGCGGTGCGCCTAGCCCTGCATGCGCGCAAAAATCGTGCGTACTCGTCCCAAATCAGGACCTGTATTCGGCAGGTTGACGCTAGCTGCTGCGAGCAGCGAGGCGAGAGCAATCTCGCACCATTCCTCAAGCGATCCGCAGGCCGATCGCAGGTCGACCGGCAGTTGCGCCTGCGCAAGATCGAAGCTCAGCCCGACACTGCCCAACGCACCACAAGCAAGAAGGAGGCCAGCAGCCGGGGGGCGCGTGCTCGCCGACACGAGCGCCAACGCGGCTGCACCAAGCGACCCGGCAGCCACGGCCTTGAGCCACGCAACATCCAATCCCGAGAAGGCGCAGAGTTGCCTGGCGACGGCGAGGTGCAGCTCGCCGGCCTCCCCGGCCAGCAGCAGCGCCGCCGCCATCGCCGCGCCCCAGGCGTTCCGGACAAGCGCCAGCGCGAGCACCGCCGCCAGCTGCGCCACGCCCCAGATGTCGGAGATCGAGCCGCCGATCGCAGGGTCGAGCGCGCGAGCAGCCTGCGAGCCCGGGCTATCCAGCGCCACCGCACCTAGCCACAGCAACGCCAGGGCGCCGGTGACGCCCAATGTCGGCGGCAGCGCATCGCGAAACATGTCGGTCGCCGTCCTCCGTGCTCACGGGGACCGCAGGTTGGTCGCAAAAAAGTTAAGGAGTGCTCAATTGCTCAGACGACCGGCTGACGCGTCGTCGGGAGAGCGAATGCCCGCACATATGGCGGCACGATCACCTCGAAGGGGGTCGGGGCGATGCCGAGGTGGACGAGGCCCGGCATCGCCGGCGACACGACATTGTCGCGCTTCAGCATTTCGATCTGATCGCGGGTCAGCGGGGGCAGCGGCAACCACTCCAGCAGGGCAGCCTGGAGCTTGGCCAAGCTGAAGGGCAGGCTGAGCAGGAGTCGCCGGCGACCGGTCACCCGGAGCAGGTACTGCAGCAACTCCCGGAAGGTAGCGACGGTGGGGCCACCCAGCTCATAGGTTCGCCCGGCGACATCGCCCCGCAGGAGAGCGGCGATCACGCCCTCGGCGACGTCGCCCACATAGACCGGCTGGAACCTGGTCCGGCCGCCGCCGATCAGCGGCAGCACGGGCATCAGCTGGCTCATGCGCGCGAACCGATTGAAAAAGCCGTCCTCGGGCCCGAACACGATGCTGGGGCGCAGGATCGTGGCAGCGGGAAACGCCGCATGCAGTGCCTGCTCACCTGCAGCCTTGGTCCGCGCATAGGCCGAGGGCGAGGCGGCGTCCGCGCCGATCGCGGAAAGGTGCACGACGCGCTGCAGGCCATGACGCGCGGCCGCCGTAGCGATCTCACCGGGCAAACGCCCCTGCACGCGATCGAAGTCGCCTTTGCGGGATTCGAAAAGGATGCCGACGAGGCTGACCACATGGTCGCTGCCGGCGACCAGCCGGTCGACTTCCCCGGAGGCATTCGGATTCCACGGCTCGATGTTGATCTGGCCGATGCCGCCCAACGGTTTGAGGAACAGGGCACGCTCCGGCCGTCGGGTCGGCACGCGGACCACGGCACCGAGCTCCGCGAGCCGCTGCACGACATAGCGGCCGACAAAGCCCGATCCGCCGAACACGGTCACCACCTGGTCCTGCATCGCGGCGCTCCTCGCGTTCGCATGGGCTGACCGGGGCGGAGAAGCACCCGGACGGCCGCGCCAGTCTCGCAGTTGACGCGGTCTGGAACTGCTCATACACAGGCGCCCACGCGCTGCCCAGGTGGCGGAATTGGTAGACGCACTAGCTTCAGGTGCTAGCGCTCGCAAGGGCGTGGAGGTTCGAGTCCTCTCCTGGGCACCATCGCTCGCACGGGCCTTCGCACTCCGTTAACCATGGACGGCCTAGCCTCGGCACAGTGAGCAGCGGGCGCGAGATGGACATCTTTCTGCATCAGGGCGACCTGCCGGCCGGGCTCGACCTGGGTGACGTGATCGCCGTCGATTCCGAGACGATGGGGCTTCAGCCCGGTCGCGACCGCCTGTGTGTCGTGCAGTTGTCGGCCGGTGACGGTCGGGCGCATCTCGTACGGCTGCCGCCCAATGACTATGCGGCGCCGAACTTGCGGCGGCTGCTCGCCGATCCGGGCCGCCTCAAGCTGTTCCACTATGCGCGGTTCGATCTCGCGGTGCTGCGCCGCTACCTGGAAATCGACTGCGCGCCGGTCTACTGCACCAAGATCGTCTCGCGACTGGTCCGCACCTACACCGACCGGCACGGGTTGAAGGACCTTGTGCGCGAGCTGCTCGGGATCGACCTGGACAAGAGCGAGCAAAGCTCAGACTGGGGAACCGAGACGCTGAGTGATCAGCAGCAGCGCTACGCCGCGCGCGACGTGCTCTATCTGCACCAGTTGCGCGCCCGGCTCGATCCGATGCTCGAGCGCGAAGGGCGCACGCATCTGGCCCGGGCCTGCTTCGATTTCCTGCCGTGGCGCGTCGCCCTCGATCTTGGCGGCTGGCCAGACCAGGATGTCTTTGCCCATTGAGCCGTACCGATCACGCCACCACCGGGCCGGAGGCCGCGTTGACGAGGCTCGGAGCCGGCCGGATACTCCGGGTGGCATCGACCATGCCGGAAGAGCCGGGCAGACAGGCGGAGATGACGTGTCAGCGAGCCTAGCGCGCCCCGCTCACAGCGAGCGGCCGGACAACGACAGCGCGGTGGTCAGCGGGCGCCGGGTCATCCTGGCGGAGGCGCAGGCGCTCCACGCGCTGGCCGACACGGTTCAAAGCGCCTTCTCGCGCGCCGTGGCGATGCTGGCCGCCGTCACCGGCCGCGTCGTCGTGACCGGCATGGGCAAGAGCGGTCATGTGGCGCGCAAGATTGCGGCTTCCCTCGCTTCGACCGGCACGCCGGCCCTCTATGTGCATCCCGGCGAGGCAAGCCACGGCGACCTCGGCATGATCACGGCGCAGGATGCCGTGCTGGCGCTCTCCAACTCCGGCGAGACCGCCGAGCTGCGGGACATAGTCCTCTACACGCGCAGGTTCGCGATCCCGCTGCTAGCGATGGTCGGGCGCGCACCGAGCACGCTCGCCGAGGCAGCCGATCTGGTGCTGCTCCTGCCCGATGTCGGCGAGGCCTGCCCGATGGGCCTCGCTCCCACCACCTCGACCACCTGCATGCTCGCCCTGGGCGACGCGTTAGCCGTGGCGCTGCTCGAGCGGCGCGGCTTCTCGGCCCGCGATTTCGCCGTATTCCATCCCGGCGGAAAGCTGGGCAGCCAGCTTCTGCGAGTCGAGCAGCTGATGCATCGCGGCGAGGATCTGCCGCTCGTCTCGCCCGAGACGAGCGTCGCCGAGGCCATTCTCGAGATGAGCCGCAAGCGGCTCGGCTGCGTCGGCGTGGTGGCGGAAGGGCGGCTGGTCGGCATCGTCACCGACGGCGACCTGCGGCGGCACATGGCGCCGGACATCCTGAGCCGATCCGCTGGCGAGATCATGACCCGCGGCCCGCGCACCATCGGGCCCCGCGCATTGGCGGTGGAGGCTGTGGCGGCGATGAACGGGCCGCCGCGACCGGTCACCGTGCTGTTCGTCCTCGACGAGGACCGCCCCGTCGGCGCGCTGCATCTCCATGACTGCCTCAAGGCTGGGATTGCATGAGCGGCGCCGCCCGAGCCGGCCTGCTCGCCGCCGGGGCTCTGCTCGCCATGCTGTCACCAGCGGGCGCACAGGAAGCCAAGCCGGCAGGGGGATCTAGCGGCGACCAACCCATCGAGATCACGTCCGACAAGCTGGTGCTCGAGCAGAACCAGCGGATCGCGACCTTCACCGGCAATGTCGACGCCATCCAAGGCGACACCACGCTGCGCACCGACCTGCTGCGGGTGTTCTATACGAGCGAGGAGGAGCGCCAGGCCTCCGGCAGTCAACAGACGGTCCGTCTGCTGGAGGCCGAGGGCAACGTGGTGATCATCCAGCCGGGCGAGACCGCGGAGGGCAATACCGGCAACTACGACCTCGCTGCCGGCAAGATGGTCCTGCTCGGCGACGTGGTGCTCACGCGCGGCAAGAACGTCGTCAAAGGCGATCGCCTCGACGTCGACCGCAACACGGGCGTGTCCGTCGTTTCCGTGAACAAGCCGGTCGGAGGGGCGGCCCGTTCCCAACGGGTGCGGGCGCTGTTTGTGCCAGAGCCCAAGCCGGCGCAGCCATGAATGCTGCGGTTGGAACCGAGCTGCTTTCTCGCGGGCGGGTTCCGGTGGCGACGGCTGGCCCGCACGATGCCACCGCGACGATGACGGAAACCGCGCTCACGGCGCGCCGATTGGCCAAGCACTATGGCAACCGCACCGTGCTGCGCGACGTCTCGCTGCGTCTGCAGCGCGGCGAGGCGGTCGGCCTGCTCGGCCCGAACGGTGCCGGCAAGACGACCTGCTTCTACATCATCACCGGTCTGCTCGCGGCGGACGGCGGGCAGGTATTGCTGGACGGCCAGGACATCACCGCCTTGCCGATGTACCGCCGTGCGCGGTTGGGGATCGGCTACCTGCCGCAGGAGGCCTCGATCTTTCGGGGCCTCAACGTCGAGGACAATGTCCGTGCCGTGCTTGAGATCGCCCAGCCCGACCGGGCGCGGCGCGAGGAGCAGCTCGAGCGCCTGCTGGCCGAATTCGGGCTGGCGCATCTGCGGCGCTCGCCGGCGCTGGCGCTGTCCGGCGGAGAGCGTCGCCGCGTCGAGATCGCGCGAGCGCTCGCCGCAAACCCCAGCTTCATCCTCCTGGACGAGCCACTCGCCGGCATCGATCCGATCAATGTCGGCGAGATCCGTGAGCTCGTCAGACACCTCAAGGACCGCGGGCTCGGCGTGCTGATCACCGACCACAACGTCCGCGACACGCTCGACATCATCGACCGCGCCTACATACTCCACGACGGCGCCGTGCTGCGCGAGGGCACGCCGGCGGAGATCGTCGCCGACGCGGCGGTGCGGCGGGTCTATCTCGGAGAGCGGTTCACGCTCTAGGCACCAAGGATGAGCTTCGCCCCCGGCATCCGTCTCGAGCTGCGGCAGCAACAGAGCCTCGTTCTGACGCCGCAACTGCAGCAGGCCATCCGTCTGCTGCAGATGTCGAATCTCGAGCTCGCCAGCGCGGTCGATCACGAGGTGGCGGAAAATCCCTTCCTGCTGCGACGCGACACCGACGGTCCCCCGGCGCATGGGCCAGCCGAGGCCACGGCGCCGCTCAACGGCGCGGGTCCGGTGAGCCTGTCCGCAGCGGCCCCCGCGGCTGCGCCCTTCCGCCCCGCCGACTGCGCCCTGTCGGTCCGGTCGCCGGCTGGTCGAGCGTTCGAGGACGAGCGCAGACCGTTCGAGGAACGGCTTACCCGGGCCAAGGGCCTGCGCGAACACGTGGCCGAGCAGGTGCTGGCCATGCTGCGCCACGAGGAGGAGCGGTCGATCGCTGAGCTGGTGGTCGAGAGCCTGGACGACGACGGCTATCTTCGCGACGACGACGCAGATCTCGCGATCCGCTGCGGCACGAGTGAGCCCATCGTCGCGGCTGTCCGTGACGCGGTCCAGCGCTGCGAGCCTACCGGAGTAGGGGCACGCGATCTGGCAGAGTGCCTCGCCTTGCAGCTGGCGGAGAAGAATCGGCTGGACCCGGCGATGGCGGTGCTGGTGGCGAACCTGCCGCTGCTGGCGCGGGCCGATTTCACCGAGTTGATGCGCCGCTGCGGCGTCGATGCTGAAGATCTCCAAGAAATGATCGGCGAAATCAAGCGGCTAGACCCGAAGCCCGGAGCCAGGTTCACGGCCGAGGAGCCGGCGACCCTGGTCCCGGATCTCTATATTCTGCCGCTGGAAGAGGGACGCTGGCGCGTCGAGCTGAACAACGGCACGCTACCGCGCGTGCTGGTCGACAGCGAGTACCACACCGAGCTGAGCCGCAACGCGCTCGATCGCCGTGCCAAGGAGTATCTGGCCGAGCGGCTGCAATCGGCGAACTGGCTCGCCAAGGCCCTGGATCAGCGTGCGCGGACCGTGCTGCGCGTGGCCAAGGCGATCTTCGCGCGCCAGCTGGCCTTCCTCGAAGGCGGCGTCCAGTGTCTGCGGCCCCTAGTCCTGCGCGACATCGCTGCCGCCACGGGACTGCACGAGAGCACGGTGAGCCGTGCCACGGCGGGGAAGTACGTCGCGACGCCGCACGGGACCTTTCCTATCAAGTACTTCTTCACAACCGCCATCGCCGCCTCCTCCGGCGAGCAGTCACACAGCGCGGAGGCGATCCGGCAACTGATCCGCAAACTGATCGAGCGCGAGGGCGGCGAGGATGTCCTCTCGGACGACCAGATCGTCGGCGAGTTGAAGAGACGCGACATTCTGATCGCACGCCGCACGGTCGCGAAATATCGCGAGTCCCTCGGAATCGCATCGTCGGTCGAACGCCGGCGGGCGAAGGCGCTGCGCGGATGAGCCAATATTCCTACCTGCTTCGCAATGCCACGCCGCGGCGAGGCAAGGGCTCGGAGGAGCGCTGATGGTCGAGATCGAGGACTTTCTTGGTCCAACCAATATCCGCCTCGGCATGACCGCGAACAGCAAGGCGCAGCTGTTTCAGGAACTCGCCGAGCTGGCGGCGTCGATGACCGAGCTCGATCCGGCAAGCGTACTGGCTGGTCTCGAGCAGCGCGAGAAGCTGGGCACCACAGGCATCGGCGAGGGAGTCGCCATTCCCCATGCCCGGCTGCCGGGCCTCGGTCGCCTCGTCGGCCTGTTCGTCCGGCTCGCCGCGCCGATCGAGTACGACGCGCTCGACAATGCTCCGGTGGATCTGATCTTCCTCCTGCTGGCACCGGAGGCGGCGAGTGCTCTGCAGCTCAAGGCGCTCGCGCGCGTCGCGCGACTGTTGCGTGATCCCGAGCTGAGCGCCGCGCTGCGCCACGAGCCTTCGGCCGATGCGCTGTACGAGCTGCTGCGACGCAAGGTGCCCGGCCAAGCGGCCTGATCGTGCAGGGTCCGCAGGCGAGGCGACCGGTCGCAGCCGGCACATCCATCCACGCCTCGCTGGTCGCCTGGTGCCGTCGTGGGGTGTTGGTGCGAGGCGACTCCGGAACCGGCAAGACGACGCTGTGCCTCGAGCTGATGCGCGCGGGCGGCTATCTCGTGGCGGATGACCTGGTCCGCGTCGAACGCTGCGGTGCAGCACTTTACGGGCGCGCCACCAGCGCAACAGGCTTGATCGAGCTGCGTGGCAACGGCATCTTCCGCGTCGCCACCAGCAACGGGGTCCAGGTGAGCCTGTGCGTCGAGCTTCAGGCGGTAGTGCGTCAGGAGCGCCTGCCGGAAACCGACACCATTCGCTTGGCCGACGTTGCAGTACCGTTGCTGCGGCTCCCGGCGGGTGGCGTTGCGACGGTCGGTGCCGTGCTGCTGGCACTCCATGCCTGTCGGAGCAGATGAGTGGCCATGACCCGCGTTGTCGTGGTCACTGGGATGTCGGGTGCGGGACGGACCACTTGCCTGAAGATGCTCGAGGACCTCGGCTACGAGGCAGTGGACAATCTGCCGGTCAATCTGGTCGGGCGATTGGTACGGAATGGGCCGGACGCGCCAGAGCGCCTCGCCATTGGCGTGGACAGCCGCACGCGCGGCTTCGTGCCCACCGTGGTGCTGGCGGCGTTGCGGGATCCGGAGGCTGCGGGGACCACCTGCCTGCTCTATCTCGACTGCGACGACGAGGTGTTGCGGCGCCGATTTACCGAAACACGCCGTCGCCACCCGCTCGCCGATCGGCCAGGCGTAGCCGAGGCCTTGGCCGCGGAGCGGAAATTGACTGCGCCCCTGAAAGCGGCCGCGGATCTGGTTCTCGATACTTCGGATCTTTCACTCCCCGAGCTACGTCGTCTGCTGTCGGCGCGATTCGGTGCGGAACGCCCCGGACTCGCCATCAGCGTCCTGTCGTTCGCATTCCGCAATGGCCTTCCGCGCGAAGCCGATCTCGTCCTCGACGTGCGCTTCTTGCGTAACCCGCATTATGTTCCGGCACTGCGCCCGGGTACCGGACTCGATCCGGCGGTGCGGGCGTTCGTTGGCGACGATCCGGCGCTGGAGCCGTTCGTGGCCGATCTGCAGCGGCTGCTCAGTCCGCTCCTGCCGCGCTACCAGGGCGAAGGGAAGAGCTACTTGACAATCGCGTTCGGCTGCACCGGCGGACGGCACCGTTCCGTCTTTCTCGCGGAACTCATCGGCGCTTGGTTGCGGGACACGGGTTGGGAGGCGGCCATCGTCCATCGTGACCTGGACCGCCCGGCGGCGAGGCAGGGCGCATGATCGGCGTGGTGTTGGTCACTCATGGCAGGCTGGCGGCAGAGTTTCTCGCCGCGATGGAGCATGTCGTCGGCCCTCAGCAGATGGTTCGCGCCGTATGCATCGGTGCCGACGACGATATCGAACTGCGCCGGGCGGAGATCGTCGACGCGATCCGCAGCGTCGACGATGGCCACGGCGTCGTGATCCTGACCGACATGTTCGGCGGAACACCGTCCAACCTCGCCATCTCGACCATGGATCGAAAGGGCATCGAGGTAGTCGCCGGTGTCAATCTCCCCATGCTCATCAAGCTCGCCAGCGTGCGCCAGACGGAGCCGCTGCGTGAGGCGGTGATCGCTGCCCAGGATGCGGGCCGAAAATACATCAACGTGGCGAGCCAGCTCTTGAACGGAGACCGCGCCTGATCAGCCGCACGGCGGTGATCGTCAATCAACGCGGGCTCCACGCTCGGGCCGCGGCAAAATTCGTGCGACTGGCTGACGAGTTCAGCTGTCGGGTCCAGGTCGTGCGCGACGACCAGGCCGTGGCCGGCACTTCGATCCTAGGGCTCATGCTCCTGGGCGCTGGCGTCGGCACCGAGCTGACAATCCAGGGCGATGGCGAGGATGCCGAGGCGGCGGTGGCGGCATTGACTGATCTGATCGAGCGCGGCTTCGACGAATAGCGCTGTGCCGGCGGTGATCTTGCTGCGCTGCGGCAAGTGTGCTTAACGCCCGCCATCCATGGCGCTGGTCAGCGCCGACGACCGCATCCTGTCAGGACGGTCGGATATTCGAGGAGCCGTAATGACTGCCGCTGCCGACTATGTGGTCGCCGATATCGGGCTTGCCGACTGGGGCCGCCGCGAACTCGCCATCGCCGAGACCGAGATGCCCGGCCTCATGGCGATCCGCGCGGAATATGCGGAGCGGCAGCCGCTCAAGGGCGCCCGGATCGCCGGCTGCCTGCATATGACCATCCAGACCGCCGTCCTGATCGAGACGCTCAAGGCGCTGGGTGCGGACGTCCGCTGGGCATCGTGCAACATCTTCTCAACCCAGGATCATGCCGCCGCCGCGATCGCCAAGGGCGGCACGCCGGTATTCGCCATCAAAGGCGAGACGCTCGAGCAGTACTGGGACTATGTCCATCGCATCTGCATGTGGGATGACGGCGGCTATCCCAACATGATCCTGGACGACGGCGGCGACGCCACGCTCCTGTGCATTCTCGGCCGCAAAGCGGAGCGCGATCCCTCGGTCCTCGACGATCCCAAGAACGAGGAGGAGGAGGCGCTGTTCGCCGCGATGAGGGCCGTGCTGAAGCAGAAGCCCGGCTGGTACACCGGCCTCGGCGATGCGGTGCGCGGGGTTTCGGAGGAGACCACGACCGGCGTGCATCGGCTCTACGACATGGAGCGCCGCGGCGAGCTCCTGTTCCCGGCGATCAACGTCAACGACAGCGTGACCAAATCTAAGTTCGACAATCTCTACGGCTGCCGCGAGAGCCTGGTCGACGGCATCCGCCGCGCCACCGACGTGATGATGGCCGGCAAGGTCGCCGTGGTCGCCGGCTATGGCGATGTCGGCAAGGGCTCGGCCGCGAGCCTGCGCAATGCCGGGGCGCGTGTCGTGGTGACCGAGATCGACCCGATCTGCGCACTCCAGGCGGCGATGGAGGGTTACGAGGTCAACACGATGGACGAGATGGCGCCCAGGGCAGACATCTTCGTCACTTGCACCGGCAATGTCGACGTGATCACCGTCGACCACATGCGGGCGATGAAGGACCGAGCGATCGTCTGCAACATCGGCCATTTCGACAGCGAGATCCAGGTCGCCGGCCTGCGCAATTTCAAGTGGCACAACGTTAAGCCGCAGGTCGACGAGATCGAATTTCCCGACGGCAAGCGCATCCTGCTCCTGGCGGAGGGTCGGCTGGTCAATCTCGGCTGTGCCACGGGCCATCCGAGCTTCGTCATGTCGGCCTCGTTCACCAACCAGACCCTGGCCCAGATCGAGCTGTTCACCAATCCCGAGGGCTACGCCAACCGGGTCTACACCCTGCCCAAGAAGCTCGACGAGAAGGTCGCGGCGCTGCATCTGGAAAAGATCGGCGTGAAGCTGACCAAGCTCTCGGAGAAGCAGTCGTCCTACATCGGCGTCGCCGCGCACGGACCGTTCAAGCCCGAGCACTACCGCTATTGATCGGCGGGGCGTTGAGCAGGCAAGCGCGCGCCTGACCCTGCCCGATCTTGCCGCGACCCGGGCGCTGGCCGCACGCCTCGCCCGGGAGCTGCGGCCCGGCGATCTCGTGCTGCTGGAGGGCGACCTTGGCGCCGGCAAGACCGAGCTTGCACGGGCGGTGATCCGTACCCGGGCCGGTGCGCCGATCACCGTGCCGAGCCCGACCTTCACTATACTACAGAGTTACGAGCTGCCTGGGTTGGAGATCGGACATGCCGATCTCTACCGCATCACCGATCCGGGCGAACTGCTCGAGCTCGGGCTGGAAGAATGGATGACGCGCGGCGCGCTGCTGGTCGAATGGCCCGATCGCGCTGCGACGCTGTGGCCCGCCGAGAGGCTGATGGTCACTCTGGCATCGGTGCCCGAGGACCCGGGCGCGCGCGCGGTCACGCTGGCGGGCAACGGGCGCTGGGCGCGCCTGATTGCCACCCTCGCGGACGGGAGCGTCCCCGGCTAAACTCGGCGCGATGCTACGCGTCGCCAACATTGCCCTTGGCCAGCCGTTCCTGCCGACGCTGATCGCCGGTCTGCTCGATCGCGACGATCTCGCCGACCTCACCTTGCTGCTGCCGAGCCGGCGCGCCTGTCTCTCGGCGCGCGAAACCTTCCAAAGGGCGAGCGGCGGCGCCACCCTGCTCCTGCCGCGCCTGCTGCCGGTCGGCGAGCCCGACGAGGCCGAGCTGGCACTCTCCGGTACGCTCGAATTGGCGCTCCCACCCGTCATGCCGCCGCTGCGGCGCCGCCTGCTGCTGATGCGGCTGGTGCGGGCCTCTGCCCGCGACATGCCCCATGAGCAGGCGGTGCGACTGGCCGCGGAGCTGGAGCGGTTCATCGACGAGCTGCACAACGAGGAGGTCGATCTCGCCGGGCTCGATCACCTGGTGCCGTCCGAGTTTGCCGAGCACTGGCAGGAATCGCTGACATTCCTCGGCCTGCTGCGCACCGCCTGGCCTGCGGTGCTGGCGGCCGAGAACCGGCTGGAGGCGACGCGGCGCCGCCGCCTCCTGCTGGACGCGGTGACAGCCGAATGGCGGGCACGGCCGCCCGTCGCGGTGGTCGCCGCGGGGATCAGCGGCACCATCCCGGCAGTCGGCCGGCTGCTCGCGACGGTCGCGCGCCTGCCGGGCGGCCAGCTCGTCCTGCACGGTCTCGACCGGAGCCTCGACCAAGCGGCCTGGGATGCCGTCGATCCGGTGCATCCGCAGTATGGGTTGAAGCGGCTGCTCGAACGCGTCGACGTCGCGCGCGAGGCCGTGGCCGACTGGCCCGTCTCGTTGTTCAGCAGGGCCGCTCTCGCGGCGCGCGGACGCCTCTGGACCGCGGCCATGCTGCCGGCGAACCAGACCGATGGCTGGCGCCACTGCGCCCTGCCCCCCGAAGCCGTCGTCGGCATCGAGATCGACGTCGCCCCCGATCCGGCAGCCGAGGCGCTGCGGATCGCGCTGCGGCTGCGCGAGGCCCTCACCGTTCCGGGCCGTCGCGCCGCGTTGATTACGCCGAGCCGCAGCCTCGGGCGCCGGGTCGCGGCCGAGCTGCTGCGCTGGGACATCGTGCTCGACGACAGCGCCGGCCTGCCCCTCGACCAGACGCCGCCCGGCGGCTTCCTGCTGCTGACCGCCCTGCTCGCGACCGCCGACGTGACGCCCGCGGACATCCTCTCGGTGCTGAAGCATCCGCTGGCCGCGGCCGGGATGCCGAGGGCGAAGCTCCGCGAGCAGGTGCGCCGCCTCGAGCTCGCCGTCATGCGCGGGCCGCGGCGGGCGGACGGGCTGCGCGGGCTCGCCACGGCGGTGGCCGAGCTCGCCGAGGCGGACGGGCTGCGCGCCTGGCTGCATGGGATCATGGCGGCGGCCGCCCCACTGGCCAGCGCGCTCGCCAGCGGCGACAGGCCGCTGACCGACCTGCTGGCACTTCATTTCGCCTTCGCCGAATGGCTCGCCGCCGACGAGGCCGGCGACCCGGCCGAGCTCTGGGCGCGCGAGGCCGGCCGCTGCGCCATGGAGTTCATGACCGGGCTCGCCGAGGCCGGCGATGCGGCCGGTGAGGTGCCCGCCTCGGCCTATCCCGCCATTCTGGCGATCCTGATGGCCTCGGTGAACGTCCGCCCGGACCGACCCGCCCATCCCCGCCTCACGGTCCTCGGCCAACTCGAGGGCCGGCTGGTCGACGCCGATCTGGTCATCCTGGGCGGGCTGAACGAAGGCACTTGGCCGCCCGCGCTCGAAGCCGGACCATGGCTCAACCGGGCCATGCGTGCCGGCCTCGGTCTGCCGCCGGGCGAGCAGGCCTCCGGCATCGCGGCGCAGGACTTCCTCGCCGCCGCGGCGGCACCGGAGGTCGTGCTCAGCCGTGCCGCCAAGGACGAGGGCGGAACGCCGACCGTGGCGTCCCGCTGGCTGGTGCGGCTGCGGGCGCTGCTGGAGGCGGCCGGCGCCGAGCCGCCCGCGCGGCCCGAGATCGCCGCCTGGGCGGCGGGCCTCGACCAGCCGGGCGGGCCGCCGCGCCCGGTCCCTCGGCCCGAACCCCGCCCGCCGCTCGCCGCCCGGCCGCGCGAGCTGTCCGTCTCGGACATCGAGCGGCTCATGCGCGACCCGTATGCGGTCTACGCTTACCGCATACTCGGCCTGAAAGCGCTAGCCCCGCTCGACGCCGATCCGGGCGGTGCCGAGCGTGGCGAGATCATCCATGCCGTGCTCGACGAGTTCGTCCGCGAATGGGCGCGCGCACTGCCGGAGGACCCGGTCGGGGCGCTGCGAGCGATCGGGAGGAGCCATTTCGGCAAGTTGGCGGCACAACCTCAAGTCGCCGCCATGTGGTGGCCGCGCTTTCTGCGCGTCGCCGACTGGTTCGCCGAGGTCGAGCGCAGGCGACGTGCGGATGCGGCGCGGGTGGCGGCCGAGGTCAAGGGCCGGACGACGCTCGACCTGCCGGGGGGCCCCTTCACGCTCAAGGCGCGCGCCGACCGGATCGAGATCGGCCGCGACGGACGGCTCACCATCGTCGACTACAAGACCGGCCCCGTGCCGAGCGACAAGGACGTGCAGCTCGGGCTGTCGCCACAGCTCACGATCGAGGCGATGATCGCCGAGCGCGGCGGGTTCGCTGCGGTCGGCCCGGCCAGTGCTGCGACGCTGCTCTACATGCAGCTCAAGGGCAGCGAGGCCGCGCCTGGCACCGAGGTCGAACGTGCCGGCGACGATCTGCGGCGGCTGATCGACGAGGCGGCCGCCGGCGTCGAGCGCCTGATCGCGCATTTCGACGATCCGGCGACCGCCTATCTGCCCGTGCCGCTGCCGGAGATCGCCCCCTCCCACTCGGACTACGACCATCTCGCCCGAGCCCAGGAATGGCTCGGCACGGAAGGCGAGGCGTGAGCGCCCCGACCGAGGCCCAGATGCTCGCGGCCGACCCGGGCGGCTCGGTCTGGGTCACGGCCAATGCCGGGACCGGCAAGACGCGCGTGCTCACCGATCGCGTGCTGCGGCTACTGCTCGCGGGTGCCAACCCCGAGGGCATCTTATGCCTCACCTTCACCAAGGCCGCGGCGGCGGAGATGCTGCAGCGGATCGAGCAGCGTCTCGCCGGCTGGGTGAGCGCGGACGATGCGCAACTGGTGGGCGATCTCACGGACCTGACCGGATCGGCGCCCGACACGGCCATGCTCGCTCGCGCGCGCCGCCTGTTCGCGCGGGTGCTCGACCTGCCGCTCGGGCTCGGCATCATGACCATTCACGCCTTGTGCGGGGCGCTGCTGCGCCGCTTCCCGCTGGAGGCGGGCGTGGCGCCGCATTTCGAGACCATCGACGAGCGGGGCGCGGCGGAGCTGCTGCGCGAGGCGCAGGCCGAGGTGCTGCGTGACGGTCGGGACGCAGATTCACCGCTGGGGCAGGCGCTCGAACTGCTCGCGGTGACGCTGGCCGACGGCGGCATCGCCGAGGCGCTGGCGGAGGCGGCGGGCGACCGCATCCCGTTGCTTGCCGCGTGTAGCGCCTGCGGCGGCATCGATGGGCTGATCCAAGCGATCCACGGGGCGCTGGAAGCCGACCCCGGCCTCACGCCGGGCGAGCTGGAGCGCCGCGCCTGCGCCGACGGCGAGTTCGATGCGATTGGGCTGCTCGCGGCCGCCAATGCGCTGGCAGGCGGCATGGCGAGCGACATCGAGCGTGGCCAAGCGATTGTCGCATGGCTCGGCTCGGTTCCCAGCGATCGCCTGCGCAATCTCGCGTCGTATCGCCGGTGTTTTCTTACCGCGAAGGGCGGGGCTCAGAAGCTGGCGACCAGGAACATCGCGGGCGATCCGGCGATCCAGGCTCTTGTCCGCGAACACGCCCGATTGGCTCTCCTGCGGAGCCGGCTGTGCGGCCAGACGGTTGCCCAGCGCACCGCCGCACTCCTGCGCGTGGCGCTGGCGGTGATCGAGCGCTACGAGCGGCTGAAGGTCCGCCAGGCCGTGCTCGACTATGACGACCTGATCGAGCGCACCAACGCGCTCCTGGCGCAGCCGGGCAAGACCGAATGGGTCCTGTTCAAGCTGGACGCGCGCATCGACCACCTGCTGGTCGACGAGGCGCAGGACACCAGCCCGGCGCAGTGGCGGATCATCCTCCGCCTGACCGAGGAGTTCTTCGCCGGCAAAGGTGCGCGGGACGTGCAACGCACCCTGTTCGTGGTCGGCGACGAGAAGCAGTCGATCTACAGCTTCCAGGGAGCGGACCTGGCCAACTTCCGCCGCGTGCGCGCCTTGCTGCGCTCGCGCGCGGCGGCCGGCGGGGTGCCGATGCGGGAGGTGGTGCTCGACCGCTCGTTTCGATCGGTGCCCACGGTGCTCGCCGTGGTGGACGCGGTGTTCGTGCTGCCCGAGGCGCGCCCGGGTGTGATCGAGGGTGAAGATCTGCTGCGGCACGAGGCGCAACGCATCGAGCTGCCGGGGCGGGTCGAGCTGTGGCCCCTGGCGGTGCCGGCCGCGGCCGAAGGGCCGGTCTCGGCCTGGCCCCTGCCCGACGAGCCCCGCGTGGCCGACGAGCCCGAGCGGCGGGTGGCGCGCGCCATCGTGCGGACGATCAAAGGCTGGCTCGAACGCGGCGAGACCCTGGAGAGCACCGGCCAGCCCATCCGCCCGGGGGACGTGCTGATCCTGCTGAGCCGGCGCGGCATCGCGCAGGAACGGCTGATCCGCGCGCTGAAGCAGGCGGGGATACCGGCGGCGGGTGCCGACCGGCTGGCGCTCCTCGACAGCCTGCCGGTGCGGGACCTGATGGCCCTCGCCCAGGCCGTCCTGCTGCCGGAGGACGATCTCAATCTCGCCTGCCTACTGAAGAGCCCGCTGCTGGGCCTGTCGGAGGAGGATCTGTTCGACCTCGCCTTTGGGCGGGGCAAGGCCAGCCTGATCGACCAGCTGCGTGGCGCAGCACTGCGCGAGCCCGAGCGCTATGGTCCGGCTTCCGACCGCTTCGCCGCCTGGCTGGGGCGCGCCGACTTCCTGCCGCCGTTCGAGTTCTTCACCTGGGTCCTCGGCACCGATGGCGGCCGGCGCCGGATGCTGGCGCGCCTCGGCCCCGAGGCCGCCGAGCCGATCGAGGGCTTCCTGGCCCAGGCGCTGGCCTACGAGCGGGGGCATCCCGCGTCCCTGCAGGGCTTCCTGCACTGGCTCTCGCTCGGCACCGACCAGCTCAAGCGTGACGCGGAGCAGGCGGGCGACATGGTGCGCGTGGTGACGGTGCACGGCGCCAAGGGGCTAGAGGCGCCGATCGTGTTCCTCGCGGATGCTGGCCCGCGTCAGGCCTCGCGCCGGGGCCGCCTTCACTGGAGCGTTCCCGAGCTCGACGGCACGCCCACCGCCCTGCCCTTCTGGCGTGCCCCGGCCGGCGAGCGGCCCGCACTGGGCGACGGAATCGACGCACGGGAGACGGCTAGCGAGCTGGATGAGCGGCGACGCCTGCTCTACGTCGCGCTGACCCGGGCACGCGACCGGCTCTATGTGACGGGCTGGCAACCGCGGCGCGCCCCGGGGGAAGCTTGCTGGCACGCGCTGGTCGAGCAGGCGCTCGGGCAGCAGGCGGACGTGACGACGCTGGACGGCGAGACGGCCTGCGGCCTGCCGGGCACGCTCCTGCGGCTCTGCCGTGGCCGCTCCGTGCCGCAGCCCGTGATCGCTACTTCGTCCGCTGCTCCGCCGCCGGCACTGCCGGGCTGGGCCACGGGGCCGGCCCACCCGGAGACGCCGGCGGAAAGAGGCCGGGCGCCGTCGCGGTCCGAAGGCGAGAGCGGCGGCCGCAGCGCGGACGCGGGCGCCAATCGGCGCGGCCTGATCGTGCACAAGCTGTTGCAGCTCCTGCCCGATCTGGCGCCGGAGGAACGGGGCGGCGCCGCAGGCCGGCTGATCGCGGCGATGGCCCTGGCCTTGCCTCCGGACGAAGCCGCAGCGCTGGGGCGCGAGGTCCTGGCGATCCTGGCGCAACCGGAGTTTGCCCCTGTGTTCGGGCCCGGCAGCCGCGCGGAGCAGGCCATCTGCGGCACGGTCGCCGGCCGATCGGTGGTAGGCCAGATCGACCGGCTGGTGGTCACGCCCGCGGAGGTGCTGGTCGTCGATCTCAAGAGCAACCGTCACCCGCCGGGCACGCCGGAGGCGACCCCGCGCGCCTATCTCGCGCAGCTCGCGACCTATCGCGCGCTGCTGCGGCGCCTCTATCCGGGGCGGCGCGTGCGCGCGGCGCTGCTCTGGACCAGCGCGCCCCGCCTCGACCAGCTCCCCGACGCCCTGCTGGACAGGCATGCCCCGGAGCCGCCTTGACGCATCGGGAGGGCGGCACCTACCTATTGGCTTCGACACCACGCGCCTCGTGTGGGGCAGCAGCGGAACCAGTCCATGGCCTTGACCCAGACTTCCGACACCGCCTTCGAGCAGGACGTGCTCAAGTCGAGCAAGCCCGTGCTCGTCGACTTCTGGGCCGAGTGGTGCGGTCCCTGCAAGATGATCGCCCCGCACCTGGAGGCCGTGGCCGAGCAGTTCGGTGAGCAGATCGAGGTGATCAAGGTCAACATCGACGAGAATCCGCTGACGCCGACCCGCTACGGCGTGCGCGGCATTCCTACCCTCATGCTGTTCAAGAACGGCGAGGTCGCGGCGACCAAGGTCGGCGCGGCACCCAAGGGCAAGCTCGTCGAGTGGGTCAGCGAGAACATCTGAACTGCTGGCGGGGCCGCCGCTACCGGCGGCCCGCCCACCCATGCCGGACCGGCTCGACGCCTTCCTCCGCGAGCACCCGCTCACCAGCTCGATCGACCTGCTGATCCCGGATCTCGCTGGCGTTTTGCGGGGCAAGCGCCTGCCGCCCAAGGACATCCGGCGCGCGATCGAGGGCGAGGCGTTCTTCACGACCACGCTCTATTCGATCGACACGCCGGGTGCCAACGTGGCCGAGAGCGGTCTCGTCTGGGAGGAAGGCGACGCCGACCGCCCGCTGCGGCTCGATCCCGCCAGTCTGCGCCCGGTGCCCTGGCGACCCGAACGGGCCCAGATCCTGGGCGGCATGGGCGAATCCGACGGCACGCCGTTCTTTGCCGACGTCCGGGCCCTGGTGGCACGGCTCGCGAACGAGTTTACAGCGCGCGACCTGCGCCCCGTGGCGGCGCTCGAGTTCGAGTTCTACCTGCTCGACCCGATGTCCGACGCCCAGGGCGCGCCGCAGGTCCCCCGCTCTGACCGCCTGGACGGCCGGCCGCGCGAGACCGAAGTATTCGCACCCGAGCGCATGGACGACCAGGAGGCCTTCTTCGATCTGGTCGAACGCTACGCCGAGGCGCAGGAGCTGCCGCTCAAGGGCGCCTTGTGCGAGTTCGCGCCGGGCCAGTTCGAGGTCAATCTCGGCCATGTCGACGACATGCTGCTGGCTGCCGACCAGGGTGCGATGCTCAAGCGTTGCGTCAAGGCGGCGGCGCGCGCGACCGGCCAGCGCGCCACCTTCATGGCCAAGCCGTTCGCCGAGCAGAGCGGCAGTGGGCTGCACATCCATCTGAGCCTGCTCGACCGGGCCGGCCGCAATCTGTTCGGCGAGACCGAGCAGGGCGAGCGGCGTTTGCGCGAGGCGGTGCGCGGGCTGCAGGAGCTGATGCCCGAGGCGATGCTCGTGTTCGCGCCCAACGCCAACAGCTATCGCCGGCTGCGCCCCCTGACCTATGCGCCCACCGCGCCCACCTGGGGCTGGAACAATCGGACCGTGGCCCTGCGCATCCCGGCGGGCGGGCCTGCAGCACGTCGCATCGAGCATCGGGTCGCCGGCTCGGACGCCAACCCCTATCTGGTGTTGGCGGCAATGCTGGCGGGAGTTCTGGAGGGACTGGAGCGCGGCGAGCCGGCGGACGAACCGGTGGTGGGCAACGCCTACGCCCGCAGCGACGCCGTGCTGCCGCTGACCTGGGAAGACGCGCTGACGGCGTTCCGCGCCGCGGAGTGGCTGCCGCGCTGGTTTGGCGAGCGGTTCTGCAAGCTGTTCGCCGCCGTCCGCCAAGGCGAGCGCGACCGGTTCCACGCCAGGATCACGCCCACCGAATACGAGTGGTACCTGACGACCGTCTGACGGCGACGAGGTGCCTGCTCAGGGCTGCACCGGATAGCGTGGGATCGCGACGTGCCGGTGGAGATCGACCGACAACAGCAGCCCGAGGCTGCACAGCACGGTGAGCAGGGCGGTGCCGCCGTATGAGATCAGCGGCAAGGGCACGCCGACCACCGGGATCAGCCCGGTGACCATCGAGACGTTGATGGCGACATAGACGAACAGGTTGAGGACGACGCCTGCCGCGAGCAGGCGCCCGAACTGGCTGGGCGCGCGCACTGCCGCCATCATGCCGAGGAGCAGCAGCGCCAGGAACAAGGCGAGCACCGTGGTGGCGCCGACGAAACCGAGTTCCTCGGCCAACATGGTGAAGGCGAAGTCCGTGTGCTTTTCCGGCAGGAAGCTGAGCTGCGCCTGACTGCCGTTGAGGAAACCCCGGCCCCAGAAGCCGCCCGAGCCGAGGGCGATCTTCGACTGGATGATGTGGTAGCCGCTGCCGAGCGGATCGGCCTCCGGGTCGAGGAAGGTGAAGATGCGCTGGCGCTGATAGTCGTGGAGATTGGCCCACAGCACCGGCAGCGCCGCTGCGCCCAGCACACCCACGGCAGCGAACTTCCACCAGCGCACGCCCGCCATGAACAAAAGCGCCGTTCCGGTGACCAGAAGAGTCGCAGCCGTGCCCAGATCGGGTTGGACCAGCACCAGCGCGCTCGGGGCCAGGATCAGCGCGAGGGCGGGCAACAGCACGAGCGGCCGGCGCATGTCGTCCGGATAGGCGGCATGAAAGTAGCGGGCGAGCGCCAGGATCAGCGCCACCTTCATCAGCTCCGAGGGCTGCAGCTGGACGAGGCCCAGGTCGAGCCAGCGTTGGGCTCCCTTGTTGATCTCGCCCAGGACATCGACCGCCACCAGCATCGCCAGCACGGTCAGGTAGAAGGGCCAGGCGAGGCGGAACCAGACGCGGGGATCGACCAGAGCCAGCGCGACCATGGCCGGAAGCAGAATGCCGAGGCGCAGGCCGTGCCGCCAAGCCCACGGCGCATGCGAGCCGCCGCCCGCGGAGTAGAGCATCGCATAGCCCGCCATCCCGATGACCAAGAGCAGCGCCACCATCGGCCAGTTCAGCGCTCTGAGCTTCTCGATCAGGGACAGCCGGTGCGGGCGCAGGTTACCGGTGTCGATCATGCGCCCGTCGCAGCCGAATGCGGCCACTGTCGGACCGAGCCGGCCGGATCGATCTCGAGCGCCCGACGCATGACGTCGCGCGCAATCGGTGCCGCCGCCTGAGCGCCGCTCTGGCCATGCTCGACCACCACGGCGACGGCGTAGTGCGGTTCCGCCAGGGGTGCCGCGCACACGAACAGGGCGTGGTGGCGTTCCGCCCACGGAATGTCGGTTCGCTTGTTCCGGCCGGTGGCTCGATCGGCGCGCGAGATCCGGCGCACCTGCGAAGTGCCGGTCTTGCCGGCCATCTCGACGCCGGGGATGCCTAGATTGGCAGCGCGCGCGGTGCCGCGGGCACCGTGCACCACCTCGCGCATCCCGCCCAAAACCAGGGCGATGGCGGCAGGATCCACCCCGATCGACTCTGCCGGCGGCGTCTCGGGGGAGGCTGCCACCAGCCGAGGAGTGACGGCGAGACCGCCATTGGCGAGGCGAGCGGCCATGACCGCGAGCTGCAGGGGCGTGGCCGAGACGTAGCCCTGGCCGATGCCGCAGACCAGGGTCTCGCCCTTCTGCCAACTCTCGCCGAGCGTCGCCTGCTTCCAGGCCGTGGTCGGGATCAGCCCGGGCTGCTCGCCGGGCAGATCGAGGCCGAGCTGGGCGCCGAAACCGAAGCGCCGGGCCATCGCGGCGATGGCGTCGACCCCGACGCGCCGCGCCAAATCGTAGAAATAGACGTCGCAGGACTGCGCCAGGGCCTGGGTGAGCCCCAGCGTCCCGTGCCCATGCTCTTTCCAGCAATGGAACACGGCACGCCCCAGGCTCGTGCTGCCACCGCAGGACACCGTGTGGCTCGGGGGGATGCCGGAGGCGAGCGCTGTGAGCGCCGTCATCATCTTGAAGGTCGAGCCGGGCGGGTACTGGCCGCGGATGCACTTGTTGACGAGCGGCGTACGCGGATCGGTGCGCAGCTCCTTCCACGCTCCCTGGCGGAGACCGCCCGTAAAGAGCCGCGGATCGAAGCTCGGCACCGATGCCAGCGCCATGACGCCGCCGGTACGGACATCCAGCACCACGGCACTCGCGGCCTGTTCGGCCGACAGGCGATCGACGCAGAAGCGCTGCAGCTCGAGATCGAGCGTCAGGCGGACGTCGTCGCCGGCAACGCCTTCCCGCCGCCCGAGCTCCCGGATCTCCCGGCCGAAGGCGTTGACCTCGACCCGGCTCAGCCCGGCGAGCCCGCGCAGCCGCCGATCGTAGCTGCGCTCGATGCCGCTCTTGCCAATGCGGAAGCCGGGCTGACGCAGGAGCGGATCCATGTCCTCGGCCTGCTCGGACGGGCTCACAGCACCCACGTAGCCCAGCACGTGGGCCAGGGCCGCGCCTGCGGGATAGTCGCGTAGCAGGGCGGACTCGAGCATGACCCCGGGCAGCTCGGGCGATCGGACGGCGAGCCGGGTCACCTCGTCCCAGCTGAGGTCCTCGCGGACGATGACCGGCAGGAAAGCGGGGCGGCCGTGTGCCTCGGCCAGCGTCTGCTCAAGTCGCTCGCCCGGCAGCTCGATCAGCGCGGCCACATGCGCGAGCGTCGGGCGCAGGTCGCCGGCCTTCTCGCGAACGACCAGGAGGCGATAAGTCGGCACGTTCCGGGCGAGCGGCCGCCCGAGGCGATCCAGGATACGGCCGCGCGGCGGCACGAGCAGGCGCTGGTTGGCCCGGTTGTCGTCAGCGAGCAGGGCGAACTCGGCGGCGCGCTCGACCTGCAGGTAGTGCAATCGCGCGGCAAGCGCGGCGAACACACCGGCCTGGGCGCCGGCGAGGAGAAGAGCGCGCCGACCGAACGCGCGGACGCGGTCAAGCTCGTGATGCATGCCGAACTGGTCTCCTGCCTGGCGCCAGCCGGCCGAGGACGGCTGCCGTCAGGGGGTAGGCCGCGAGGGTGAGCGCCACCTCCAGGGCCAGCGTCCGCAAGGAGAACAGATGGCCGAAGAGGAGCGAGGTCATGGCCCAGCGGATGCCGAGCGCGGCACCGGCACACGGCAGGAAGGCTGCCCAGATCACGACCGCCTGCTGCGAGAGAAGCGAGCGCCGCATCGAAAGGGCCACCTGCCGGCCGAGCAGCCAGCCCATCGCGATCGGGCCCGGCGGGAGACCGGATACGAGGTCGACCGAAATGCCCAAACCAAGCAGGAGCCAGCCCGGCAGGAGTTCGGGCCGGGCCAAGGTCCAAAAGAACAGCACGCAGACCGCCACGGCGGGCATCGACGCGTTGCCGGACGCGTTCGGTAGCGGCGCCAGGTCGAGCAGTGCCGCGAGCACCAGGGAGAGGCCCGCCACCGGGCTCGCCCGTACGCGCGACGAAACGGCAAGCGCAGTCATCGCGTCGAGGCCATTGCCGCTTGCGCCGAGCCATCCGGCGCCGGCTCGGCCAGTGCCACCGGATCGAGCAGGACCACGTAGTCCAGCTGCGCCCAATCGACGAGCGGGCGGACCCGAGGCCGGCCATCGTCGGCGGTCAGATCGACCCGCCCGATCGGCAAGCCGGGCGGCAGGATGCCTCCTCGCCCGGACGTCAGCACGCGATCGCCCGATGCGAAGCCAGGCGTCATTGGGAGGAACTGAAGGCGCGGTCGCGGAGTATTGTCCCCCTCGAGTATGGCCTGGTCGCCAGAGCCGGCAATCACCACCGGGACTTTCGAATTGAAATCCGTCACCAGCAGCACGCGCGAACTGCGGCGCCCGACGTCGACCACTCGGCCGACCAGGCCCTCCGGCGCCAGCGCAGGCATGCCAAGCGAGACGCCCTGCTCCGAGCCAGCATCGAGCAGCACGGCACGGACGAAGGTGCCGCCGGAATCGCCGACGATCCGCGCCGTCAAGCGTGCCTTGGCCGTCGGCACTTCCGGCACGGCGAGCATACGGCGCAGCGAACGATTCTCGGTAGCGAGCCACGACGCCTCGGCATCGCGTGCCTGTAACCGAGCATTCTCTTCGCGCAGGCGCCTGTTCTCCTCGCGGAGCGCCAGCAGATCCCTGGCTCCGTCGATGGCTGCTCTGCCGGCGGCGACCGGCAGTTGCAGGATGCCGAGGATCGGAGCGGCCGCGTCGCCAGCCGCACCTGCGACCGCGGAGCCCAGCCGCAGGTCCAGCTTGCCGACCAGCACCAGGATCAGAGTCATGCCGACGAGCAAGCCGAACGCCCCCTTCTCGCGCAGGGCGCGCAGCGGTCCCCTGATCCCGAACACTCGCGGCTCCGTCCGCGCCATCGCCGCCATCTCCAAGGGGCGCTGCCGAGCGGCACCATCGCACTACGCGAGCGCTAATTCAACCTATACGCTAGCAGGCGGTCTGCAGCACGTTGCGCAGGCTGCTCATCTCCTCCAGGCAGCGGCCCGTGCCGAGAGCGACGCAGGTCAGGGGCTCGTCGGCGATGCTGACCGGCAGTCCGGTCGAATGGCGCAGGACGAAGGCGAGATTGCCCAACAGCGCCCCGCCGCCGGTGAGCACGATGCCCTTGTCGACGATGTCGGCGGATAGTTCCGGTGCGGTGTGCTCCAGCGCCACCTTCACCGCCTCGATGATCGCGTTCACCGGCTCGGCCAGGGCCTCCGCGATCTGGCGCTGGCTGATCACGATCTCCTTGGGCACGCCGTTCATCAGGTCGCGGCCGCGCAGCTCGATCACCTCGCCCTGGCCGTTCTCGGGCAGGCAGGCCGTGCCGATGCGGATCTTGACGGCCTCGGCGGTCGCCTCGCCGATCAGCAGGCTGTGGTTGCGGCGGACATAGTTGATGATCGCCTCGTCCATCTTGTTGCCGCCGACCCGGATCGACTTGGCGTAGACGATGCCGCCGAGCGAGAGGATGGCGACCTCGGTGGTGCCGCCGCCGATGTCGACCACCATCGAGCCGGTGGGCTCGGTGACCGGCAGCCCGGCGCCCAATGCCGCCGCCATCGGCTCCTCGACCAGGAAGACCTTGCGCGCGCCGGCACTCTCCGCACTTTCCTGGATCGCTCGACGCTCGACCGCGGTCGAGCCCGACGGCACGCAGATCACCATCCGCGGCGTGGCAAAGCCACGGCGCGGATGCACGCGCCGGATGAAGTGCTTGATCATCTCCTCGGAGACCTCGAAATCGGCGATCACCCCGTCGCGCAACGGGCGGATGGCCTCGACATTGCCAGGCGTGCGCCCGACCATCTGCTTGGCCTCCTCGCCCACGGCGAGGACCTGGCGCTTGCCCCGGCTGGTGGCCAGCGCCACCACCGAGGGCTCGTTCAGCACGATGCCGCGACCCTTGACGTAGACCAGGGTGTTGGCCGTGCCGAGGTCGATCGCCATGTCGGCGGAGAACAGTCCAAACAGTCTCGAGAACATTGGGGTCGCAGTCCGTGGCAAGCGTGGCACCGGACCGACCGAGGCGGCCAGGGCGGGAACGCCGCCCTGGGCCGAAGATTGTTGGCGCCGCAGGAAACGCCCGGTCGCGGCGGCGCGCCGCGACCGAGGGCTCAGGCGGAGAGTGCCGCCGGCGCAGTCTTCTCGCGTTTGGTTACTAGGCGGTTAAGGGCGGCGACATAGGCCTGGGCCGCGGCCACCAGCGTATCCGTGTCGGCGGCCTGCCCGGTCACCGTCTTGCCCGCCTCTTCCAGCCGCACCGTCACCTCGGCCTGGGCGTCGGTACCCTCGGTGACGGCGTGGATCTGGAACAGAGCGAGGCCCGCATCATGCGGGAAGATCTGGCGGATGGCCTTGAACGTCGCATCCACCGGCCCGTCGCCGGTCTGGACCGCCTGACGGCGCACGCCATCGACCTCGAGCTCGAGCTCGGCGGTAGGCCGGATCTTGGAGCCGCACTGGACATAGAGGCTGACGAACCGGACCTGCTGATCGCTGTTGTGGATCTCGTCGTCGACCAGCGCCACCAGATCCTCGTCGAAGATCTCCTTCTTCTTGTCGGCCAGGGCCTTGAAGCGGACGAAGGCGTCGTTGAGCGCGTTCTCGCCCAAGGAGTAGCCCAGCTCCTCCAGCTTCTTCTTGAACGCGTGCCGGCCGGAATGCTTGCCCATGACCAAGTTGGAGCGGAACAGGCCGACATCCTCAGGTCGCATGATCTCGTAGGTCTGCGCGTTCTTGAGTACGCCGTCCTGGTGGATGCCGCTCTCGTGGGCGAAGGCGTTCATGCCCACGATCGCCTTGTTGGGCTGTACCTGGAAGCCGGTAATCGCCGAGATCAGGCGCGAGGCCTTCATGATCTCCTGGGTGACGATCCGGCTGTCGTAGCGCAGCCGGTCGCCGCGCACCCGCATCGCCATCACGACCTCCTCGAGCGCGCAGTTACCCGCACGCTCGCCGATGCCGTTGATGGTGCACTCGATCTGCCGCGCGCCGGCGTCCAGGGCCAGCAGCGAGTTGGCGACGGCCAAGCCCAGATCGTTGTGGCAGTGGACCGAGATGACGGCCTCGTCGATATTGGGGACGTTGTTCTTGATCTCGCGGATCAGGTCCGCAAACTCCTCGGGATAGGCGTAGCCGACCGTGTCCGGGATGTTGATCGTGGTGGCGCCAGCCCGGATCGCGCTCTCGATGCAGCGAAAGAGGAAATCGGGCTCGGTACGCGATGCGTCCATGCCGCTCCACTCGACGTCGTCGGTGTAGCGGCGGGCCCGCGTCACGCTGTCGATGACGCGCTCGTGCACCTGCTCGGCATCCAGCTGCAGCTGGTACTTCCGGTGCAGCGGCGACGTGCCGATGAAGGTATGAATGCGCTTGCGCTCGGCCGGCTGCAGGGCCTCGGCGGCACGGTCGATGTCGCCGTAGGCGGCGCGGGCCAAGCCGCACACCACGGAGTTGCGGACGAGCTTGGCGACCTCCTGGACCGCCTGGAAGTCACCTTCCGAGGCGATCGGGAACCCGGCCTCGATCACATCCACGCCCATCGCCTCGAGCACCTCGGCGACCCGCAGCTTCTCGGGCGTGGTCATCGAGCAGCCGGGCGACTGCTCGCCGTCGCGCAAGGTGGTGTCGAAGATGATAACGCGCTCTGATTGAGCGGCCGGAGAGGTCGGTTCGGAAGTCATGGCTCGGATCCACTAGCTGATGAAGAAGGTCGAACGCAGGCGAACCCCTGAACTCGGGCGCAATGGCGCTGGCTCAGGGGCAGCTAAGTCGCGTTCCGATCTTCTCCTGCAGCAGGCTCACGGCCGGTCGCTCCAACTGGTAAGGTGCGCCACCAGTCAGAGGCGGCGGCGCCACGACGCTTATCCGCGAAACGCGTGGCCGCTGTAAAGTGATTCCTGGAGCGATCCCAGAGTCCGTCGCACGCGCTCAGCCCAGCAGCTGGCGCAGTGTGCGCATGAAGACGCGGGCACCAATCCCGATGAGCTCGTCCGGATAGTCGTAGTCCGGATTGTGCAGGCTTGCGTGCGTCTCGCCAGCGCCCAGGAATAACATGGCGGAGCGCGCCACTTTCCCGAACCGGCCGAAGTCCTCGGATGCACGCATGGGCAGTTCGCCGGGCGCCAGCGGGACGCGCTCGGCGGCCAGCGCATCACGTAGTCGCGCCACGGCATCCGGGTCGTTCTCGCAGTGAACGAATACGTCGGCGTACTCGATCTCGACGCCCAGCCCCGCCCCGGCCGCCGTGTCACGCGCCAGTCGCTCGGCCTCGCCGCACAGGCCGGCCATCCCGGCGTCGGTCAGCGTGCGCAGGGTCGCCCAGACCTCAGCTTGGCCCGGGGCAATCCCAAAGGCCGGCGCACCCATCCAGGCATGGGTGATCGTCACAAGACGGTAGTGCTTGGTCAGCGTCCCTCCCGAACCCAACGCCGTCAATTCGGGCATCACCGATGCCATCGCCGTCATCGGCGAGATCCCGTGCTCGGGCATGGAAGCGTGCGCAGTCCTGCCCGTGAGGGCGATCCGCATGCCGCGCGAGGCGCAGTTCACGGGACCTTCGGCCAGGGCCACCCGACCCAGCGCCAAACCTGGCAAGTTGTGGAGCGCAAACGCCCAGTCGGGTGCGATTTCCGCGAACCTGGGATCGGCCAGCACTGCGACTGCTCCTGCGCCGTTCTCCTCGGCTGGCTGGAACAGGAGCACCGCTCGACCGCGGCGCGGCCGCTCGCGGCGGAGCACACGCGCTACCGCCATCAGCGTCGCCATGTGCCCATCGTGGCCGCAGAGATGGCCACGTCCGGGATTTTCGGAGCGATGCGGAACGTCGCCGATCTCGTCGATCGGCAAGCCGTCGAGCTCGGCGCGCAGCATTACGGTTGGGCCGGGAGCGCGCCCGTCGTACAACGCGGCGACACCGTGTCCGCCCAACTTCGTCACGATCCGGTCGGGGCCGGAAGCCGCCAGCGCCGCCTCGACCCTGCGCGCGGTTTCCACCTCCTGCCCCGACAGCTCCGGCCACCGGTGCAGCTCGCGTCGCCAGCCGGTCAGCTCGCTCAGGTCTTGGGCGGAGAGGGGCATGTTCGGATTGCGATAGCGCAGTTCACCCGAAGGCGCGCCGAGGTGCGCGCCGGATCGGCATCAGATTGCCCACAAACTCCTCGGCACTGCGTCGCCACGAGAATCTCAAGGCAAAGTCGCGGCACAGATTACGCGGGATCGCCAGCGCGCGCAGGGCGGCGTGGCGCAGATCGTGGTCGAGAACCCCGACGGGCGCCCTGCCGATCACGTCGATCGGCCCATGCACCGGATAGGCCGCGACCGGCAAGCCGCAGGCGAGTGCCTCGAGCAGCACGAGGCCGAAGGTCTCGAACCGGCTCGGCAAGACGAACACGTCACTGGCCGAATAGTATCGGCTCAGCTCCTCGCCCCGCTTCCACCCGGTGAACACGACGTCCGGATAGCGCTCGCGATAGGCGGCAAGCTGGGGACCCTCCCCGACCACGAGCTTGGTTCCCGGCAGCTCGAGGCCGAGAAACTCGTCGAGGTTCTTCTCCGCGGACACCCGACCGACATAGGTGAACACCGGCCGCGGCAGGTCGAGCAGGCCGTGCGCTTCCACGGGGCGGAACAACTCGGTGTCGACGCCTCGGCACCAGCGGCGAATGTTGAAGAACCCCTTGGTGCGCAGCTCGCGCTCGAGGCTGTCGGTCTGGACCATGAAGCCGTTGCCGGCATTGTGGAACCAGCGCTGGAGCGTGAGGACGAGATCGTGCGGGATGCCGAACTTGCCCTCGAAGTAGATTCCGGCGCGCGTATGGTAGGAAGTGGTAAAGGGCCACCCGCGCCGCAGGCAGTGCCGCCGCGCCGCCAAACCGATCGGCCCCTCCACCGGAATGTGGACGGCATCGGGGCGAAACTCGTCCATCAACCGCGCGAGCCGGATGCCCGGCGCCACGGCGATCCTGATCTCGGGATAGCTCGGCATCGGCACGGTTGGAAATCGATCCGGGCCCAGTACGTCCACCTCGTGACCGAGTGCGCGAAGCTCGTCGACGACGGCGCTCAGCGTGCGGACCACGCCGTTGATCTGCGGATGCCATGCATCGCTTGCGATCAAGATCCGCATGCCGAGAGATGCCCCGTCGGTTTTCCCGTTAGTTAGCTGTGCAGTCCGAGTATGACAATGTCGCGACGACAGCCGTCACCCATCGAGGCTTCCGGCGCGCATCTGAACTGCCGCGGCGCACCCCGGTTCCGACATTCGAAAGGGTTGGCTGCGGACCGCCGCGCACCACATGGTGGGTGAATGCGAGCCGACGTGTCGGCAGCGAGGGAGAACAGGGCACTGAGCGCGAATGGCGCACCCAGACTGGCGTCCGTGGCGCGGCGCGATGCCGATACCCTGCTGTGCAGCTCGGCGCTGCTCGCGGCGCTGGAGCAGTGCGAGGCCGGCGATTGGAACGGCATCCGGCAACTGCGCGACTGGAACGGTGGGCGGCTGAAGGTCACGCTCGATCGCTTGCTTGGCGACCCCGAGCTCGCGGATCGGGCACTCGAATCTGCACTCGACGACATCTGGCGGCATGCGGGAGCCCATCGTGCCGCCGACCTCGATCCCGAGGATTGGCTGTTTGGCCGGTTGCGGCAAGTTGCCCAGGGTTATCGGTCGCAAGCGGCCAATACGGCGCATCTGAGACCAGTTCCGCAGACCCCCCCGCCGAACGCACCCGCCGTCACGGAATGGGTCGAGCCGGCTCCGGAAGTCGACCTTGCGCCCACCTCGCCGGTCAATGCTCGGCTGCGGCGACCTTCGGCCCCCGTGCAGTCTCGGGCAGTGGCCGTCAGAGCACCGATCGGTGCGGCGCCCGGCCGCTGGAAGAGGCTGGCCGCACTGTGGCTGGTCGCAGGTACGATAGGCTTCGGCATCGCATTTGGCGCGCTTCGCTGGCTGACAACAAGCCCTGCGCCCATGCCTTCCACCGAGCTAAGCCCGTCCATGGCACGGCCCGACATGATCCCCAGCGACGTCGTGGAGCCAGCGGCGCCGCCGAGGCCATCCCAGCGCGATCTGCTCGGGCCTCCTCTGGCGGCACCGGAGCCACCTACGACCTTGGCGCCTGGCGAGCTCAGCCGTCCGAGCGCCGAATCGAACGCGCCGACATCCCGAGCAACCCCGGCGCCGGTGAGCATCACCATCCACCACGGCACCGATGCAGAGAGCAGGGAGGTCGCCCAACGCTTGGCCGACCAGCTGCGACGGGCCGGCTACGCTGCCGTGGAGCTGAGGCCGGAAACGCTCGAGATCGGCGCCGCCAGCATTCGCTTCTTCCACACCGCAGACAAGCTCGCCGCCCAACAGCTGGTCAACGCGCTCGGCCCGTTCCTGGTCTGGCAGGGACGCGGCGCGCCGACCACGCCCATCGACTTCACCGATTTCCGCCCTCAGCCGAGCGTCGGATCCATCGAGGTGTGGCTGCCGCGCCGCTGACGCAGGCCTAGTTCTTCGCCTTGTCGACGAGCTTGCCCTTGGAAATCCACGGCATCATGGCGCGCAGGCGCTCGCCTACCGCCTCGATGCTGTGGTCGGCGTGGCGGCCGCGCATTGCCTTGAAGCTCACCTGCCCAGCTTTGTTCTCCAGCACCCAGTCGCGGGCGAAGCGGCCCTGCTGGATGTCGGCCAGGACTCGCTTCATCTCGGCCTTGGTCTCGTCGGTCACGATGCGCGGGCCGGTCTTGTAGTCCCCATATTCGGCCGTGTTGCTGATCGAATAGCGCATGTTGGCGAGGCCGCCCTCGTAGATCAGGTCGACGATCAGCTTCACCTCGTGCAGACACTCGAAATAGGCCATCTCCGGTGCGTAGCCGGCATCGACCAGGGTCTCGTAGCCGGCCTCAATGAGCGCACTGAGCCCGCCGCAGAGGACCACCTGCTCGCCGAACAGGTCGGTCTCGCACTCCTCCTTGAAAGTGGTCTCGATCACGCCGGCTCTGCCGCCGCCGATGGCGCTGGCATAGGACAGCCCGAGATCGAGCGCGCCGCCCGAAGCATCCTGCTGGATGGCGACCAGACAGGGCACGCCGCCGCCCTTCACGTATTCGGCACGGACCAGATGGCCGGGGCCCTTGGGGGCGACCATGAGCACGTCGAGATCGGGGCGCGGCTCGATCAGCTTGAAGTGGATGTTGAAGCCGTGGGCGAACAGAAGGGCGGCACCCTCCTTCATGTTCGGGCCGAGCTCGTCGCGATAGAGATCCGCCTGCAGCTCGTCCGGCACCAGGACCATGACGACGTCCGCCCATTTGGCGGCCTCGGCCGGCGTCATGCACTTGATGCCGGCAGCCTCGACCTTCTGCCGGGTGGCTGAGCCCGGCTTGAGGGCGACCGCCACCTCGGGCACGCCGCTGTCCTTGAGATTGTTCGCGTGGCCGAAGCCCTGGCTGCCGTAGCCGACGATGGCGACCTTCTTGCCCTTGATCAGATTCAGGTCGGCGTCGGCATCATAGTAGACGCGCATGGTGCCCGGATTCCCTCGATTGTTGTGATGTGTCAGCCGCGCGGCGGGTCGGACGCAAGGATGGTGTCGCCGCGGCCGATGGCGACCACCCCGGCCCGGCTCACCTCGGCCGGCTCGAGCAGGTCGATGAAGGCGTCGAGCTCGTCCGAGGTCCCCGTCACCTCGAACACGAACGAACCCGGCATGCTGTCGACGAGACGCGCGTGCATGAAGTCGGCAAGCCGCAGCGCGCCGATCAGGCGCTCGCGGTCCCCGATCACCTTGACCAGGGCGAGCTCGCGCTCGACGTGCGGCCCCTCGGCCGTCAGGTCCTGCACGCGTCGCACCGGCACGAGCTTGGCGAGCAGCGACTTGATCTGCTCGATGACGAACTCGCTGCCGGTCGTGACGATATTGATCCGCGACAGGCCGCGTACCTTGTCGACCTGCGCCACGGTCAGGCTCTCGATATTGTAGCCGCGACCCGAGAACAGGCCGATCACGCGCGCGAGCACGCCGGGCTCGTTGTCGACGAGCGCCACGATCGTGTGGCGTCGGTCTTCCGCTGTCGCTGCCATCGGTCCCCGGGGTCAAACGGTGCTGCGGCGACTTAAGGCGGCCGCCGTCATGTGACAAGGCTGCTTGTGCCGGCCGAGAGCGGGCGGCCCGCCGCAGCGGGCGCCCCTCCACGTGTCGGAAACGATCGGCGGCGGGCTCAGGCCCGACCCTGCTCCGATCTCGCGCCACCCACGGCCGACTGCAGGCGCTCGAAGGCCTGCGTGAAGCTCTGGGTCATCTCCTCGCTGAGATCGGCCCCGGAGCGCCGCAACACGGTCAGGCGCTCCTTGAGCGCGGCCAGACCGGCATCGAGATCCCGGCCGATCCGGCTGTCGCGCGACGAGGCACCGAGATCACGAATCTGCCGCTCCAGGTCGGCAAGGCGACCCGCCATGCGATCCACATAGCTCGCGAGCTGACTCATCCCTGACTCCTTTGTGGTCGTTCTGGCGAACGCCGAACGTAGCATGTGGTCCCGGCCGGGCCAAGCCGGGCCGGGACCCCCGGCTCACACCAGAACCATGCCCTCTTCCGAGATCGCCTCGTGCGGAGCCTCGTCCTCGGGGCTCAGCTTGATCTCGTTGTGGGCCGCACCACCCGGAATCATCGGATAGACGTTCTCGGCCCGCTCCACGACGATGTCCGCGATCACCGGCCGCTTGGAGCGAAGCGCCTCCTCGATCACGCCGTCGAGCTGGTCGACGGTCTCGGCGCGCAGGCCGACGGCACCGAAGGCGTCGGCGAGCTTCACGAAGTCGGGCAGCGCGTCCATGTAGCTCTCGGCATGCCGCGAGCCGTGGAAGAAGTCCTGCCACTGCCGGACCATGCCCATGTAGCTGTTGTTCAGGATGAAGTTCTTGACCGGCAGCCGGTACTGCATCGCGGTCGACATCTCCTGCATGTTCATCACCCAGGAGGCGTCGCCCGAGATGCAGAGCACCATCGCGTCGGGATGGGCGATCTGCACGCCGATCGCCGCCGGAAAGCCATAGCCCATGGTGCCGAGGCCGCCGGAGGTCATCCAGCGGAGCGGCTGCTCGAAGCGGAAGTGCTGCGCCGCCCACATCTGGTGCTGGCCGACGTCCGTGGTGACGTAGGTGTCCAGATGCCTGGTCGCCTCGTAGAGCCGCCGGACCGCCGTCTGCGGCTTGATCGTCTTGCCGTTCTGACGATAGCGGTACGAGTCGGCCTTGCGCCATGCCTGGATCTGGCCCCACCAGGGCTCGATCCGGTCCCGACGGAGCATGTTCGACCGGCGCTGCCAGGCCGCTGCGAGGGCTGCCAGCGACTTCTCGGCGTCACCGACGATCGCCACGTCCACGCCGACATTCTTGTTGATCGAGGACGGGTCGATGTCGACGTGGATCTTGCGGCTGCGCGGCGAGAAGCCGTCCAGCCGGCCGGTGACCCGGTCGTCGAAGCGCGCGCCGATGCAGATCATGACGTCGCAGTCGTGCATCGCCATGTTGGCTTCGTAGGTCCCGTGCATGCCGAGCATGCCCACGAACTGCGGGTCCGAGGCCGGGAAGGCGCCGAGCCCCATCAGGGTCAGCGTGATCGGATAGCCGGTGCCGCGGACCAGCTCCGTCAGCTTCGCGCAGGCCGCCGGGCCGGCATTGATTACCCCGCCGCCGACATAGAATATCGGCCGCTCGGCCCGCGCCAGCAGATCGGCGGCCTCCTCGATGCGCGCCGGATCGGGCTCGGTGCGCGGATGGTAGGTGCGGTGCGCAACCTCGTCCTTGGCGACGTAAGGCGTCTTGCCCATTTGGATGTTCTTGGGCAGGTCGACGACCACCGGCCCGGGCCGGCCGGTCCGGGCGACATGGAAGGCCTCGTGGATCACCCGGGCAACGTCCTCGGGACGCTTCACCAGATAGTTGTGCTTGGTGCAGGGCCGGGTGATGCCAACGGTGTCCGCCTCCTGGAAGGCGTCGTTGCCGATCATGTGGGTCGGCACCTGCCCGGTCAGGCAGACGATCGGCACCGAATCCATGAGCGCATCGGTGAGGCCGGTGACGGTATTGGTGGCACCGGGCCCGGAGGTGACGAGTACGACGCCGACCTTGCCGGTCGAACGGGCATAGCCCTCGGCCGCGTGCACCGCGGCCTGCTCGTGACGGACGAGGATGTGACGGACCTTGTCCTGCTGGAACAGCGCGTCGTAGAGCGGCAGGACGGCACCGCCCGGATAGCCGAAGATCACCTCCACGCCTTGATCGACCAGCGCCTGGATCACCACCTGCGCGCCGGTCAGCGTCGCGTCGGTGGCGGTGGCGGGCATGGTCGTCGCGGCGGTCATGGATCTGCTCCTCGGGCATCCGGCCCGTGCTACTAAAGGTTGAGTGTCGGAATTGAGCCCGCCGGCACCGGCCGTCGGGGTCGCGCACACTAGTGAAGCGACCTGCGCGGGTCAACGACCCGAGCCGGTCGACCGGAGCGTCACCGATGCGGTTCGCCGGGGCTTACCGCTTGACCGGCACCCGGGAACTGCAAGTCTGCCATCCACAGGGCAATCACAATGTCGGCCGCGGGGACTATTTGATCATGGGCGAGCAATCGGCAGCGCGGGTAATGATCGTTGGCGCGGGGCCGGCGGGCCTGTTCGCCGCCGCCGAGCTGGCACGTCACGGCATCCGCGCCCGGCTCGTGGAACGCGACCCGGCTCCGCATCGGCAGACGCGCGCGACCGCGATCCAGCCGGCCGTGCTGGAGATATTGCAGCGTGCGGGCACCCTCGATCGCTTCCTCGCTACCGGTGCGCCGATAAGGGGCGTTCGGTTCTTCGGACCCGACATGGCCGAGATCGCGTTCGGCTCCTTCGCCGGAATTGGCTGCGCGCACGAGCACCAATGCAGCCTGCCGCAATGGCAGACCGAGCAAATCCTCACTCAGCATTTCAGGGAGCTCGGAGGCGAAGTCGAGCACGGGGTGGAGGTGGAGCGGGTAGACGATGCCGATGGAGAGCTGAGCGTACGGTTGCGACACGCGGACGGCCGCATCGAGGAAACCGCGGTCGAGTACGTGCTCGGCGCCGGCGGCGCCCACAGCGTCACCCGATCATCGATGCACAGCCATCTCGACGGCTCCACCTATGGCGGTGAGTTCGTCGTGGCGGATGCCCGTCACGCTCTGCCGACAAGGCCCGAGGAGGCGATGATCCATTTCGGCGCGACCGGCTTCGTGCTCATGGCGCCGCTACCGGACGAGCGTTGGATCATGTTCGTGAACGTCGCGGAGGGGACCGCGAATGCGCCGGACGAGCCTGAGCTGGCGCTCCTCGTCGACCAGCGCGTGGGCCGCAACGCGGGGATCCACGACGTCCGCTGGACCTCTTGTTTCCGCATGCACGATCGCATCGCGCCACGCCTTGCCGACGGCCGCCGGTTTCTGCTGGGGGATGCCGGCCACCTCTCCAGCCCGTTCGGCGGCGAAGGGTTGAACACTGCGCTGATGGACGCCGCCGACATCGCCTGGAAGCTGGCGCTGGTACTGCGCGGGCGGGGGCGACCGTGCCTGCTGGACAGCTACGCGATCGAGCGCGGGGCGGCCGATCATCACGTGCTCGAGGTTTCGGACAAGATCCACGAGACCATCATGGGCCTGGTGGCAGCCTTCGCTGCCGGACAGCAACCGGTGATGCCGACACCCGATGCGGCACGGGACCTCGCGCTGCAGCGTAGTCGCTCCATGCTCGACGTGTCCTACGCCGACAGCCCCCTCGTCGGCGAGTTCCCGCCCGGCGATCGCCGGGGGCGCCGACAGTCGGCTCGCGCTATCCACGGCGCACGCAGCTCTCGGGGACCGCCCACCATCTTCTGGTCTTCGGCGACGCGGATCTGGAGGTCGTCCGCGGCCGCTGGTCCGGGCTCGTGGAGATCGTCGATGGCGCAGACCTCGGCCTTGCCGAGGATGGCTCCGGGATGGCTGGCGGAGGTGTCCTGCTCGTGCGCCCCGACGGCATGATCGGGTTTCGCGCCAGCCCTGCCGACACGCAGGGCCTCGCCGCCCTCGATGCGCACCTTGCGAGCTATCTGGTGCCCAATAGCGACGTGACCGCACGCAACGCCTCGTCCGTTTCGCCCACCAGGGCGATCGGCTGAAGCTCGGGAAGCTGGCGGCGAAACCAAGTCCGCTGGCGCTTGGCATAGCGCCTGATCTGAGCGGTGATCTCGGCCCGGGCCTGGTCGATGGGCAGAGCGCCACGAAGCACTGCCGCCAGCTCGCGGATGCCATGCACCTTGGCGATCGGCAGCGAGAGAGCATCGGGCCTGCGCCGCAGCAGGCCGGCGACCTCCGCCAGCGCCCCGTCGGCGAGCATCGCCTCCAGCCGAGCGTCGATGCGTGGTGCCACGATGTCGGCGGCAGGCACCAGCGCCACGCCAACGATCCGGTCCGGCTGCGCCAACCTTCGTCGCTCCGCTCCCTGCCATTGCGACAGCGAGCGCCCCGTGGCGAGCCGGACCTCGAGCGCACGCAACAACCTCTGAGTGTCGCTCGGGCGCAATCGCGCCGCCATACCCTGGTCCAATGCGGCAAGGCGCTCGTGGATCGCGGCCGCACTGCGCCCGAGCGCCCAATCTCGCAGCTCCTCACGCAGCTGGGCCGGAATCGCCGGCATCTCCGGGATGCCATGCAGAAGGGCATGCAGATAGAGGCCCGTGCCGCCGACGATGATCGCAGGCCCGCCGGAATTCCGTTCCGCAGCCAGCACATCGCCCGCGAGATCGAGCCACCGGCCGACCGATGGCTGCTCCTCCGGGCCGAGCTCGCCATAGAGGCGGTGTGGCACCATTTCCGTTTCCCGCGCGTTGGGGCGGGCGGTGAGAATGGCGAGGTCGCGGAAGAGCTGCTGGCTGTCCGCATTGACGATCACGCCACCGAGTCGTCGCGCCAGGGCCAGCGCGAGCGCAGATTTGCCGCTCGCGGTGCTGCCGCCGACGACGATGAGCGTGTCCCGCGGCAGAATCACGAGCGCTCCGGTCGCTTGCCGGCCGGTAGCGTGTGATCCGCGAGCGGCTCAAGCTCGCTAGCGGCGCTAAGGCGCTGCCGGCGACGATGCGCGCGCACGGCGCATGGACGTGATCGAGTGACGGCTAGGCCTTGAAGCGAAGGGCGACGAAGCGAAGATCTCCTTTGCGGTCGATCAGCAGCAGGATCGACTTCTTCCCTTCGGCTTGCGCCTGACCGATCTTGGCAGAGACTTCCGGCGGCGAGCCGACGGACTCTTGCCCCACCTCGACGATCAGGTCCCCGGGCTGCAGGCTCTCCTCCGCGGCAGTCGATCCCTGGGCGACCTCGGTGATCACCACGCCCTTGGCGTCCGCCGACAGGCCGTACTGAGTCCGTTGCTCGGCCTCCAGGTTGGCGATGGTGATGCCGAGCGTGTCGATCTTCGCGTTGTCGGTCGGTGCTGTGGGCGCGTCCTGGGGCTGACCAAGCTCCGCGACGGTCTCGTCCTCCGGCAGTTCGCCGAGCGTGACCTTCAAGGTCATCTCCTGCCCACGCCGCCACAGCTTGACCTCGGTCTCCTTGCCGATGGCGGTCTCGGCCACGAGCCGAGGAAGAGAGCGCATCTTGTTGATGCGCTTACCGTCGAACTCGACGATCACGTCGCCGGGCTGGACCTCGGCCTTCGCGGCCGGCCCGCCAGGAGTGACGTTGGCGACCAGGGCTCCGTCCGCCTCGTGCAGACCCAGTCCCTCGGCGATCTCGTCGGTAACGCTCTGGATCCGCACACCCAGCCAGCCACGTGCGACCTTGCCCGACCGCATCAGGCTGTCGATGACCGGCTTGGCGAGGTTGGCCGGAATGGCGAAGCCGATCCCGACGCTGCCGCCGGAGGGAGAAAAGATCGCCGTGTTCACGCCGAAGACCTTACCGTCGAGCGTGAAGCTCGGGCCGCCGGAATTGCCGCGATTGATGGGCGCATCGATCTGGAAAAAGTCGTCGTAGGGACCGGCCCGGATATCGCGCCCTCGCGCCGACACGATGCCCGCCGTGACGGTAGATCCCAGGCCGAAGGGGTTGCCGATCGCGATCATCCAGTCGCCGACCCGGACCTCGTCGCTGTCTGCCCACTCGACGAAGGGGAACGGCTCGCTGCGCTCGATCTTCAGCAGCGCCAAGTCGGTCTTGTTGTCGGTGCCGATCAGCTTGGCCGGATACTCGGACTCGTCGTTGAAGATCACCGTGATCTCGTCCGAATCGGCGATGACGTGGTTGTTGGTCACCACAAATCCGGACGGATCGATCACGAAGCCCGAGCCGAGCGAGAAGCTGCGCCGTTGCTGCTCCTCGGGCTGGTTGCGCTCGCGGTCGAAAAACTCCTTGAAGAAGTCCTCGAACGGCGAGCCCGGCGGAAATTGCGGCACGGGCACGTCTGGCTGCGACTGGGCGGATACGCCTTTTCGCGTCGAGACATTGACCACCGCAGGGCCGATCTTGGCGACCAGATCGCCGAAACCCTCATGCGGCGTCATTGCCTGCGGCTGAGCCCGTGCCACACTTGCTACCGGCATTGCCAGGGCCAAGATCACCAGCAGCAGGGCCTTGAGCCGCGGACCCACGCAGAAGTGACAGTCCCCCTGGCGCCGGCCGAGCGCGCTGAGCATCATCGATCTCCCAAGGCGGTCTGGTCGGAGCAGCCCGATGCGGTGGTCGGTCCCAACCGCTGCGCGAACTCGGCGTCGCGGCGAAGAGCCACTCCGGTCAGCGACATGCGTCAATCATCCTTCAGGGGCCAAGGCGAAGCAAGCCCGCAATCCCCACTCCTCAGCCACGCATCAGCCAGACCAGCAGCACGCCGAACCCGGCAAAGGCGAGGCCGCCGACCCGCAACTGCCCCGATTCCATCATGATCGCGCGGGCGGCCGCCTGCTTCATCGCATCCGGGAACAGCGACCAAAGCACCCCCTCGATGACGAGCACGAGTGCCAAACCGGTACCGAAGTCAATCATCGTGGCTCTGCCGAACCCAGCTAGACGTCTAGGAGTCGGCGCGCCGGTCTGCGCTCCCGCCGCGACGTCTGCCGCGGCTCCGTGCGGCTGCCAAGCCGGTGCGTTGACCCCGCCGCCATTGAAAAAGCGGAAGAAATCACTCTCCGGCGACAGCACGAAGTTGGTCGACCCTTCCCCGAGCGCGTTGCGATAAGCTTGCAACGAGCGGTAGAAATCGAAGAACTTAGGATCCTGACCAAAGCCTTCCGCGAAGATGCGAATGGCTTCTGCATCGCCCTGGCCGCGTACAATCTCGGATTCGCGCTGCGCCTCGGCGATCAGGACACGGCGCTCGCGATCCGCTCGGGCACGAATGCGCTGCCCGACCTCGGCACCCTGGGCGCGCAGCTCCTTGGCCTCCCGCTCACGTTCCGTCTGCATGCGTCGGAACACCGCCTGGCTGTTCTCCGGCGGCAGGTCGGCGCGCTTGATCCGCACGTCGACAAGCTCGACACCGAAATCCTGCCAGCGCCCTGTTCACGTCGGTCTTGATCCGCTCCATCAGCTGATTGCGGTCCTGCGACAGAATCGAGAACAGTGGTGCCTCGCCCAGCACGCTCCGCAGGCTGGAGAAGACGATGGGCTCCAGGCGGCCACGGAACGCGAGCTCGGTGCCCGCCGCCTGCCGAAAGCGCAGCGCATCGTTGATCGATAGCGCGCGAACGCGTCCACCACGAGCCGCTTCTGGTCGCCGAGAACCAGCTCGACCGACGGCGCGTCGAAGTCCAGCACGCGCCGCTCGAAGAACTCGACCTGCTGGATGAACGGCACCTTGAAGTGCAACCCCGGCTCTTGAACGATCCGTACCGGATTGCCGAACTGCAATACCAGCGCCTGCTGTGTCTGGTGGACCGTGAAGATGGCACTCAGCAGCAGGAACAGGAGGACAGCGCAGGCGCCGCCGGCGAGCGCGAGCAGACGGGTATTCATTGGGCCGCTCCCTGCACATTGTCGGTCGCGGCCGGCGCCTCAGGCTGGCTCAACGGTGCTCGCCGACCGAGCTCGGGAAGAGGGAGGTAGGGCACGACGCCGTTGGCACCCTGCTTCTCGTCGATGATCACCTTGGTCCCGCCCTTCAGCACCTCCTCCATGGTTTCGAGATAGAGGCGGCGCGCGGTCACGTCTTCGGCCTTGAGATATTCGGCGAGGATCGACTTGAAACGCTGCGCCTCGCCGGTCGCGCGCGCCGTGACCTCCTGCCGGTAGGCCTGGGCTTCCTGCAGGACCCGCTCCGCCTCGCCGCGGGCGCGGGGGATGATGTCGTTGGCGAACGCCTCGGCCTCGTTCTGCGCGCGCTCGCGGTCGGCCTGGGCGCGCTGGACGTCGCGGAAGGAATCGATGACCTCGGCCGGCGGATCCGCTTTCTGCAGCTGGACCTCGTCGATCAGGATGCCCGTGCCGTACTCCGTCATGAGCGCCTGCAACTGCTCGCGTGCCCGAAGCTCGATCGCGCGGCGACCTTCGGTCGTCGCCTCGACGATCGGCGTCTGGCCGATCTCGCGCATCACGCTCTCGGCCGCCGCCTTGACCGTGTTCTCCGGGTCCCGGACGTTGAAGCGGAAGTCCGACGCGCTGCCGATCCGCCAAAGCACGACGAAGTTGATGTCGATGATGTTCTCGTCGCCGGTCAGCATCAGCGCCTCGTCGTCGACATCGCGGGAGCTCGATGTCCGGGTGGTCGAGGGCTGCCCTGCGGAGCGAAAGCCCACCTCGACCCGGTTGACGCGCGTGACCGGAACCTTCTCGACCGCCTCGATCGGGGTGGGGAGATGGTAGCGCAAGCCCGGCGTGGTCGTACGGGTCCATTCGCCGAACCGTGTGACCAGCCCCTGCTCGTCGGGCTGCACGGTGTAGATGCCACTCGCCAACCAAAGGCCGACGATCGCCAGCCCGATCAGCAACAGCCCTTTGCTGCCGACGCTGGACGGCCCGCCGCCCGGGAACAGGTTCTTCACCTTCTCCTGGCTGCGCCGCAGCAGCTCCTCGAGGTCCGGCGGCTGCTGACCGCCGCCGGGCCGCCCGCCCCATGGGCCGGGCCCGCCCCCACCTTGCCAGCCACCGCCTTGACTGTTCCAGGGCATCACAAAATCCTTGGCTGCGCCGCGACTACGGCGAGAGACCCGCCGTGAGGGCAAGCCGCGGCACTCGATCGGGTCGGACAGCGGTGTATATCGGGCGCAGCCGTTGAGGGATCAACCATGAACGAGATCACCACCGAGAGGGTGCTTGCGGCCCTGAGGGGCGTTCGCCATCCACAGCGCAATGACGATGTCGTGAGCCTGGGCATGATTTCCGGGGTCGCGACCAAGAATGGCAATGTCGGCTTCGCCATCGAGGTCCACCCGGCGGAGGCGCCTCGGCTGGAGGCGCTGCGCAAGGAGTGCGAGCGCGCCGTTCGCGCCCTGCCCGGCGTCCTCTCCTGCAGCGCCGTGCTGACCGCCGAACGAGCCCCGGGCGGCCGGGCCGCCGCCGGGCCGCCCCCGCTCTGGGCGGCGGCCAACGACCGGCTCAACCCTCGCTCGTCCCAGGCGTCAAGGCGATCATCGCCGTGGCGTCCGGCAAAGGCGGGGTCGGCAAGTCGACCACCGCCATCAACCTGGCCATGGGGCTGGCGGCAATCGGGCAGCGGGTCGGCCTGCTCGACGCCGACATCTACGGACCCTCGCTGCCGCGGATGGCAGGAATCGCAGGGCGGCCGCACGCGACCGACGGCAACAAGCTCCAGCCCATGGAAAGCCATGGCGTCAAGGTGATGTCGATGGGCTTCCTCATCGAGGAGGACGCGCCGATGATCTGGCGCGGGCCCATGGTGCAGAGCGCCTTGCAGCAGATGCTCGGCGACGTGCTCTGGGGCGAGCTCGACGTGCTCGTGGTCGACATGCCGCCGGGCACCGGCGACGCGCAGCTGACCATGGCGCAACGCGTGCCGCTCGCCGGGGCGGTGATCGTCAGCACGCCGCAGGACATAGCGCTGCTCGACGCCAGGAAGGCGATCAACATGTTCCGCAAGGTCGACGTGCCGGTGCTCGGCATCGTCGAGAACATGTCCTATTTCTGCTGCCCGAACTGCGGCCATCGCACCGAGATCTTCGCCCACGGCGGCGCCCGGGCTTGCGCGGCAAAATACGGCGTCGACTTCCTGGCCGAGGTCCCGCTCGACATCGCGGTGCGGGAGACCAGTGACGACGGCCGCCCGATCGTGGTCAGCCACCCCGGGCATCCGATCGCCGAGGCCTACCGCAATCTGGCATCAAGCATCAGGGACAAGCTAGGGCCGAAAGGCGCCGATGCACCGCGGCCCTATCCGAAGATCGTCTACTCGTAGCCCCGAGGAGCGGACCGATCGAGCAGAACCTAGCTGGCGGCCCGCAGACCGATGTCTTCGGCGACGAGCCGCCTCACGCGCGCCCGGCCGATGGGGTATTGGCGGCTCTGGGCACGGACGGTGACGGACTGGATGCGCAGGAATCCCAGCGCCGCCGGGAACTCTACGGCCCGAACGCACTGCCGGCCGCGGCCGGCAGGCACCCCCTGCTGAGGTTCCTCGCCCAGTTCCACAACGCGCTGATCTACTTCCTGCTCGTCTCGGCCGTGGCGGCATGGCTGCTCGGCCATCTGGTCGACGCCGCGGTCATCCTGGCCGTGGTCCTGGTCAACGCGGTGGTCGGCTTCGTCCAGGAGGGCAAGGCCGAGCGCGCCCTCGACGCGATCAGCAAGATGGTCTCGCCGCACGCGAACGTCCTGCGCAAGGGATGGCGGGAGAGCGTTCCCGCCGAGGAGCTGGTGCCGGGCGACGTCGTGCTGCTCGAGGCCGGCGACCGGGTGCCCGCCGACATGCGCCTGCTGCGGGCGCGGGGGCTGCGCATCGACGAGGCGCTGCTCACTGGAGAATCGGTCGCCGCCGAGAAGGACGCCGCCCCGGTGCCGGCGGAGGCAGCACTCGGCGATCGTCACTCGATGGCCTATTCCGGCACGCTGGTCGCGGCCGGCCAGGCGACCGGGGTGGTGGTCGCGACCGGTACGCACACCGAGATCGGGCGCATCAGCAGCCTGCTGGCCGGAGTGGAGCAGCTCACCACCCCGCTGCTGCGGCAGATCGGCCAGTTCGGCCAGCGCTTCACCTGGACCGCGCTCATCGGGGCGGTGATCCTCTTCGCGTTCGCGGTCCTGGTTCGCGGCTTTGCCTGGCCCGACGCGCTGATGGCGGTCGTGGCGCTGTCGGTGGGTGTGATCCCGGAAGGCCTGCCGGCCGTGATCACCATCACGCTCGCCATCGGCGTGCAGCGCATGGCGGCGCGCAAGGCGATCGTCCGCCGCCTGCCCGCGGTTGAGACGCTGGGTGCCACCTCGGTCATCTGCTCGGACAAGACCGGCACGCTGACCCGCAACGAGATGAGCGCCCGGCGCGTCGCCGCGCGGCGCGACGTGGTCATGGCCGGCGGCTCCGGCTACGCGCCCGAGGGGCAGCTCACGGCCGAGGGCGGCGAGGACGACGCGGCGAGCCTCGCGGCCATCATGCCGCTGATCGCTGCGGCCTCCTGTGCAACGACGCGCGGCTGCACCAGCAGTCGGGACAGTGGGCCGTCGAGGGCGATCCGATGGAGGGCGCCCTGGTTGCCCTGGCGATGAAGACCGGCATGGCGCCCGAACACGAGCGTGCGGAATGGCGTCGGCTGGACGAGGTGCCATTCGACTCGGCGCACCGATTCATGGCGACCTTGAACGAGGGCCCCGGCGGCGAGCGCACGATCTTCCTCAAGGGCGCGCCCGAAGCGCTGCTCGCCAGGGCCGCAACTGAGGTCGGCGCGGAGGGGGAGCGGCCGGTCGATCAGGACTATTGGAGCCGGCTCATCGCCGAGATCGGCTTCGGCGGGCGAGCGCATCCTCGGCTTCGCCATCCGCAAGCCAGAGCCGGGGCAGAGCCGCGTGCAGCTCGAAGAGCTCGCGAGCGGGATCGTCTTTCTCGGCATCGTCGGACTGATCGACCCGCCGCGCGACGAGGCGGTGGCCGCGGTGGCGGAATGCCGCTCGGCCGGCATCGAGGTCAAGATGATCACCGGCGACCACGCCGCCACGGCCGGCGCCATCGCGCGCCAGCTCGGGCTGGCCGAGGAGCCCAAGGTGGTGACCGGCGCCGAGCTCGAGGCCGTGCCGGACGCGTCCCTGGCCGACCTCGTGCGGCAGACCACCGTGTTCGCGCGCGCCAATCCTGAGCACAAGCTTCGGATCGTGCGCTCGCTGCAGGCCCAGGGCGCCATCGTCGCCATGACCGGCGACGGCGTGAACGACGCGCCGGCGCTGAAGCAGGCCGACATCGGCATCGCCATGGGCAACAAGGGGACCGAGGCGGCCAAGGAAGCCTCGCAGATGGTGCTGCTCGACGACAATTTCGCCACCATCGTCAACGCCGTGCACGAGGGGCGCACGGTCTACGACAACATCCGCAAGGTCGTCGCCTGGACCCTGCCGACCAACGGCGGCGAGGCGCTGACCGTGATCATGGCGCTGCTGGTCGGCTTCACCCTACCGATGACCGCGGCCGAGATCCTGTGGATCAATCTGGTCACCGCCGTCACCCTCGGGCTGGTGCTGGCCTTCGAGCCCTCGGAGCCGGACATCATGAGCCGGCCGCCGCGCCGCCCGGACGCACCCCTGCTTTCGCCGTTCCTGCTGTGGCGAGTCATTCTCGTCTCGATCCTGTTCGCGGCTGCGGGTCTCGGCGTGTTCTTCTGGGCACTGGGGCACGGTCACGACGTCGCGTCGGCGCGGACCATGGTGGTGAACACGATCGTCGTGCTGGAGATCTTCTACCTTTTCAACGTCCGCTACATGCACCGGACCTCGTTCTCGCTGCGCGGGGCGCTCGGCACGCCGGCGGTGCTGGGCGCCATCGCGGTCGTGGTCGCCGCCCAGCTGATCTTCACCTACGCACCCCTCATGAACCGCCTCTTCGACAGCAGGCCGGTCGCGCTCTGGGACGGGGTGATGATCGTCATGGTCGGCGTGGCGCTGATGGTCGCCCTGGAAGGCGAGAAGGTCCTGATGCGGCGACTGGGCGCGTTCGACGAGCTCAGGTCCTATCCGAAGGCAGGATCGGCCGGTTAGCGGGAGAAGCTGCAAGGCACTGCCCACCGCGGTGGTGTGCGCCACCGACCTGAGCAGCCGGTGCGATCGGGCGATGGACCGTGCCGCCCAGCTCGCCCGGGGCTGGCACGCGCGCCTAGTCGTGGTCCATGCGCTCGAGTCCTCGCCGGAGCTCGTGGCGGCGCGCCGCTTGCGCGAGCTCCCAAGCTGGCGCCGCCCGGCGGATCGCGCCCAGCTGGTCGCCGAGCAGCCGCGCGAGGATCTCGGCGACCAGGCCGGCGAGGTGGCCATCGTCGTCGAGGAGGCGGAGCCGGCGGCGCTGGTCAAGCAGGCGTCGGACGGGCATCGCGCGGGACTGATCGTCACCGGCGTCGCGCGCAACGAGCGGCTGGGACGCCAGCTTCTCGGCACGACGGTCGATGCGTTGATCAGGCAGGTCACGACGCCCGTCCTGATCGTGCGGGCGCGCCCACGCCGCCCCTACGCCCGGATCGTCGCCGCCACCGACTTCTCGTCCGCCTCGCGCCATGCGATGGAGGCCGTGGCAGCTCTGTTTCCCGACGCCGATCTCACCCTCTTCCATGCATTCAGGCCCATCACCGGCGGCATCGCCGACGGCGACCGCGTCCGCGATAGCTGGCGGGCGCTCGCGGCACAGAACATGGCGACCTTCCTTGCCGGTGCGACACTGCCCGACAGCCTAAGGACGCGGCTTGGTATCGTCGTTGAGGAGGGGAACCCGGAGCCGCTGCTCGGCGACTTCGTCGTCGCCACCCGCGCAGATCTGGTGGTCGCCGGGACCCGCGGCCAGAACGGTGACCTCGACCTCATTCTCGGCAACACGGCCAAGCGGCCGATCGAAGGCATGAGCTGCGACGTGCTCGCGGTGCGAGCGCCACGTTAGGACGCCGGACCCGAACGCCAGCGGGGCGGCGCCCACGTCGGCGTGATGTTCATCAAGGCCGGCACGCTGGACGCCGAGCTGGACGTTTCGAGCTGTGTTCGACCCTCGGCGCATATCCGGGGCGACCAGAATCAGTCATGGGTCGAGATCGAGGTCAGCTTCCCGCAGGCTCCCGGCATCGAACCCGCCCGGCGGTCGGTCGCTCGTTCAGCGGCTCTCCGCCGCCTCGACGCGCGCCCGGGCGATCTCGACGGCCTTGGTCAGCCGCTCGCGCTCGTGGTCGGACTTGGCGTCGCCGACGTCCTCCTCGGCGTCGCGCAGGGTCTGGCGGGCCTGCTCGACGCCGATGTCCTCGAGCGGCTCGGCGTCGTCGGCGAGGACGGTGCAGCCCTTCTCATTGACCTCGGCGAAGCCGCCGGTGACGAACAGCCGCTGGTCGACGCGGTCGCCCTGATAGACGGCGATCACGCCGGGCCGCAGCAGCGACATGAGGGGGCGTGGTTCGGCAGCACGCCGAAGTCGCCCTCGGCACCCGGCACCACCACCATGTCGGCATGGATGCTGGCCAGCAGGCGCTCGGGTGAGACCAGCTCGAACTCGACCTTGCTGTCGGCCATCAGTCCGCCGCCAGCTTCTTGGCCTTGGCGATCGCCTCGTCGATGCCGCCCACCATGTAGAAGGCGGCCTCGGGCAGGTGGTCGAAGTCGCCGGCGACGATGCCCTTGAAGCCCTTGATCGTGTCCTCGACCGCGACGAGCTTGCCGGGCGAGCCGGTGAACACCTCGGCGACGTGGAACGGCTGGCTGAGGAAGCGCTGGATCTTGCGCGCGCGGGCGACGACCAGCTTGTCCTCCTCCGACAGCTCGTCCATGCCCAGGATGGCGATGATGTCCTGCAGCGCCTTGTAGCGCTGCAGGGTTTCCTGCACCGAGCGCGCGACCTGGTAGTGCTCCACGCCGACCACGCCCGGATCGAGGATGCGCGAGGTCGAGTCGAGCGGGTCCACCGCCGGGTAGATGCCGAGCTCGGCGATCTGCCGCGACAGCACGGTGGTGGCGTCGAGGTGAGCGAAGGTGGTGGCGGGGGCGGGGTCGGTCAGGTCGTCTGCGGGCACGTAGACCGCCTGGACCGAGGTGATCGAGCCCTTCTTGGTGGAGGTGATCCGCTCCTGCAGCGCGCCCATGTCGGTGGCCAGGGTCGGCTGGTAGCCCACCGCCGAGGGGATGCGGCCAAGCAGCGCCGACACCTCGGCACCCGCCTGGGTGAAGCGGAAGATGTTGTCGACGAAGAATAGGACGTCCTGGCCTTCCTGGTCGCGGAAATACTCCGCCACGGTCAGGCCGGTCAGTGCCACGCGCGAGCGGGCGCCCGGCGGCTCGTTCATCTGGCCGTACACCAAGGACACCTTGGACTTGAGCGGCTCCTCGAGGTTGATGACCCCCGATTCGATCATCTCGTGATAGAGGTCGTTGCCCTCGCGGGTCCGCTCGCCGACGCCGGCGAACACCGACACGCCGCCATGCGCCTTGGCGATGTTGTTGATCAGCTCCATGATCAGCACGGTCTTGCCGACGCCGGCACCGCCGAACAGGCCGATCTTGCCGCCCTTCAGGTAGGGGGTGAGCAGGTCGACGACCTTGATGCCGGTCACCAGGACCTCGGCCGAGGTGGACTGGTCGACGAAATCCGGCGCCGGGGCGTGGATGGGCGCGGTGACGTTGGCCTCGACGCTGCCGCGCTGGTCGACGGGCTCGCCGATGACGTTCAGGATCCGGCCCAGGGTCTCCTTGCCCACCGGCACCGAGATCGGCCCGCCCGTGTCCATGACCTCCTTGCCGCGGGTGAGGCCGTCGGTCGAGTCCATGGCGATGGTGCGGACGGTGAACTCGCCCAGCTGCTGGGCCACCTCCAGCACCAGCTTGCTGCCGTTCACCTCGGTGGTGAGGGCGTTGAGAATCGCCGGCAGCGACTTCTCGTTCGGGAACTGCACGTCCACGACCGCACCCAGCACCTGGCTGACGCGCCCGGCAGCGACGTTGTCCTTGACCACGGCCTCGTTCATCTCTCGCTCCCAAACACGTTCGCTGTCGCCCTAGATCGCCTCGGCACCGGAGATGATCTCCATCAGCTCCTTGGTGATCTGCGCCTGGCGCTGCCGGTTGTAGCTCAGGGTGAGCTTGTTGATCATCTCGCCGGCGTTGCGGGTGGCGCTGTCCATCGCGGCCATGCGCGCGCCCTGCTCGCTGGCCGAGTTCTCGAGCAATGCCCCGAACAGCTGGACCGCCAGGTTGCGCGGCAGCAGCTCGCCCAGGATGCTTTCCTCGTCCGGCTCGAACTCGTAGATCGCACCGCCCTCGCTGGCCGCCGCCTGGCCTTCGGCCGCGGGCGGCGTCGGCACCGGCACGAGCTGCTGGAAGGTCAGGATCTGCGACACCGCCGACTTGAACTTGTTGTAGACCAGCGTGCACACGTCGAACTCGCCGGCCTCGTACATCTCCAGCACGCGCTCGGCGACACGCTGCGCGTCGGCGAACTCGATGCGCCGCTTGCCGACGATGCCGTCGAAGAACTCGATGATCCGCTCGCGCTGGTCCCGGCGCAGCATGTCGCGGCCCTTCTTGCCGACGACGATCACCTTGACCTGCTTGCCGTGATTGAGGAGCTCCAGGATCCTGCGCCGGGCGCCACGGACGATGGAGCTGTTGAAGCCGCCGCATAGGCCGCGATCGGCGGTGGCGACGATCAGGAGATGGACCTCGTCCTTGCCAGTGCCGGCGAGCAGCGGCGGCGCCCCCGGCTGACCGGCCACGCCCGCGGCCAGGTTCTGCAGCATCGCCGACATGCGCTCGGCGAATGGCCGCGAGGCCTCGGCATATTCCTGCGCCCGCCGCAGCTTGGAAGCCGCCACCAGCTTCATGGCGCTGGTGATCTTGCGGGTCTGGCGCACGGAGTTCATCCGTGCGCGCATGTCCTTGAGGCTGGGCATCGAGCGCGGGCCTTAGGAGAAGCGCTCGAGGAACTTGTCGAGCAGCGCCTTCAGCTTCTTCTCGGTATCGGCGTCGAGCTGGCCCGTCGACTGGATCGAATCCAGGATGTCCTTGCCGTCGGCGCGCACCTCGCCGAGCAGACCCTGCTCGAAGCGACCGACGTCGCTGACCTTCAGGGTGTCGAGATAGCCGTTCACGCCGGCATAGATGACCACGACCTCCTCGGACATCGGCATCGGCTGGTACTGCGGCTGCTTGAGCAGCTCGGTCAGGCGCGAGCCGCGGTTGAGCAGACGCTGGGTGGCGGCGTCGAGATCCGAGGCGAACTGGGCGAAGGCCGCCATCTCGCGGTACTGGGCGAGGTCCAGCTTGATCGAGCCGGCGACCTTCTTCATGGCCTTGGTCTGGGCGGAGGAGCCGACCCGGCTGACCGACAGGCCGACGTTCACGGCCGGACGGATGCCCTGATAGAACAGGGTGGTCTCGAGGAAGATCTGGCCGTCGGTGATCGAGATGACGTTGGTCGGAATGTAGGCCGACACGTCGTTGGCCTGGGTCTCGACGACCGGCAGCGCCGTCAGCGAGCCGCCGCCATTGTCCTTGTTCATCTTGGCCGCGCGCTCGAGCAGGCGGCTGTGCAGATAGAACACGTCGCCCGGATAGGCCTCGCGGCCCGGCGGCCGGCGGAGCAGCAGCGACATCTGGCGGTAGGAGACGGCCTGCTTGGACAGGTCGTCGTAGACGATCACGGCGTGCATGCCGTTGTCGCGGAAATACTCGCCCATGGCGCAGGCGGAATAGGGCGCCAGATACTGCATCGGCGCCGGATCGGATGCCGTCGCGGCGACGATGATCGTGTAGTCCAGCGCGCCATTGTCCTGCAGCGTCTTGACCAGACGCGCCACCGACGAGCGCTTCTGGCCCACCGCCACATAGATGCAATAGAGCTTCTTGCTTTCGTCGTCGCCGGCCAGCTCGTTGATGCGCTTCTGGTTGATGAAGCAGTCGATCGCGATTGCCGACTTGCCGGTCTGCCGGTCGCCGATGATCAGCTCGCGCTGGCCGCGGCCGATCGGGATCAGCGCGTCGATGGCCTTGAGGCCGGTCATCATCGGCTCGTTCACCGACTGGCGCGGGATGATGCCCGGCGCCTTGACGTCGACCAGCCGGCGCTCGGCCGCGTTGATCGGGCCCTTGCCGTCGATCGGATCGCCCAGCGCGTCGACGACGCGGCCGAGCAGGCCCTTGCCCACCGGCACGTCGACGATGGTCTTGGTGCGCTTGACGGTCGAGCCTTCGCTGATGTTCCGGTCGTCGCCGAAGATCACGACGCCGACATTGTCGGCCTCGAGGTTCAGGGCGAGGCCGCGCGTGCCGTCCTCGAACTCGACCATCTCGCCCGATTCGACCTCGTCGAGGCCGTAGACGCGGGCAATGCCGTCACCGACCGAGAGCACGCGGCCGACCTCGGCCATCTCGGCCTCGGCACCGAAATTGGCGATCTGCTCCTTGAGGACCGCGGAGATCTCTGCGGCGCGGATGTCCATCAGCGTATACCCCTCATGGAGAGCTCGAGATTGTGCAGTTTGGTCTTGAGCGAGGCGTCGATCATGCGCGAGCCGATGCGCACGACCACCCCGCCGAGGAGTGCGGGGTCGACCGAGGCCGTGAGCTGCACCGGGCGGCCGGCATACTTCGCCACCGCGTCGCGGACGCTGCCGAGCTGGGCGTCGTCCAGCGGCTGGGCCGAGGTGACCTCGGCGGTCTCCTCACCGCGGTGCGCGGCCAACAGGCGCGAGAACTCGTCGATGATCGCGGGCAAGGCGCCGAGCCGCCGCTGGGCGGCGAGCACGCCGAGGAAGCTGCGCACGGTTTCAGAGGCGCCGATGCGCTCCGCGACCGCCGCAGTCGCACGGGCATGCTCCTCGCGGCTGACGATCGGGCTGCGCAGCAGCCGGGCCAAGTCGTCGCTCTCGCCGATCGCCTGCTGCAGCGAGGCGAGATCGGCGCCGGCCTGCTCGAGGCCGCCACGCTCCTGCGCGAGTTCGAACAGTGCATTGGCGTAGCGGCTGGCCACACCCGAGGCCGTCGTGCTGGCAGGCACTCTTTGCTTCCCCGACTTGCTGCAAGATCGGCGGCCGCATCTTTCGACACGGAGAGATGACGCGTTTTCCATCGTCCCCGAGCGGCGAGCGGCAGATAACACAGGCCCCCATACCCGACAAGCGCGCCTTCCCGGGCCGAATCTAAGGCGGTTTGCCGCAGCGCGATAATGGCATTTCCGCCCGGCATGCGAGCGTCACGCGGCTCTGCTGCAGGATGCAAACAGCGGTCGGGGCTGGTAGACGTCCACCCGGGCAGGACACGGAATCGGCCTGGAGAACCAACCGGACATGCCGCGGCTCGACATGGTGAGAGCATTGTTCCTGGGGCTCGCTCTGTTCGCCGCGATCTCTCCGGCCGACGCCCAGGAGGCGATCGCCGGCGAGCCCGCCCCTACCGCGAAGGTCCGCGAGCTGCTCACGCTGATGGACGATCCGCAGGTGCGTCAGTGGCTCGGCGATCGTCGGACCGAGGACCCGGCAACAAGTCCGCCGGCGGCCCCTGCCGGCGCGATGATGGGCGACATGACCGCGCCGGTGATGGCCATCCGTCATCACGTCCTGGCATCGCTCGGCGCTATCCCCACTGCCCTGCCCGAGCTGGCGCGGGTCGGCAAGGCGATCGGACTCGAGATCGCAGCACAGGGCCTCTGGGAGACCATCCTTCTGGTCGTGATGTTCCTGGGCTTGGGATTCCTGGTCGAGCGGCTCTACTGGCGCGCCACCACCGGCTTTCGCCGGCGCCTGATCGCGATGCCTCTGGAAACGGTTCAGGAAAGGCTGCGCGCCGTAGCGCTCCGTCTTGGATTCGGCCTCGCCTGGACGGCATCCTTCGCCGTCGGGTCGCTCGGCGCATTCCTGCTGTTCGCGTGGCCCCCGCTGCTGCATACGTTGATCGCACGCCTGCTGCTGCTCGTGGTCGTCGTATGGCTGACGACCATCCTGTTGCGCTTCGTGATCGCACCCGGCGCCGAGCGCTTCCGCATTCTGCCGATCGGCACGGCATCGGCGCGGCATTGGTATGTCTGGTTGACCCTTGCCGTTGGCTGGTATTTCGGCGCGCACCTGCTGCACGGCTTCCTGATCGAGCTCGGATTGGCCGAGCCGGTGCAGATACTCCTGGCGGACATCTTTTCGATGATCTGGCTGGGCATTGTGCTGCTGGCGCTCTGGCGGCGCCCCGCGCTGCGCCCGGAAGTGGAGCCCAACCCCGAGCGCCGGGCCGCTGCGCGACTGCGCAACACGCTGCTCACGGTCGCGCTGGTGCTGGTCTGGCTGCTGGTGCCGATCGGCGCCGTCAAGCTGTTCTACACCCTGGTCGTTCTGGCCGGCCTCGCCGCACTGCTGAGGATCACCAATCTCTCGGTGGGCCACATCCTGCGCCCCGCGGGTTCTGAGCAGGCGGAGGCGGTTCCGCCGCTGGTCAGCGCCGTCCTGGACCGCGGGCTCCGCGCCCTCTGGATCATCGGTGCCGGTCTGCTGCTGGCGTGGATTTGGGAGGTCGACGTCAATGCGATGGCCGGCGACACGACCCTGTCGCGACTGCTGCGCGGCACCCTGCATGCCGTCGTGATCGTGCTCGTGGTCGAACTGGTCTGGCACATCGTGCGAACCTGGATCGACCGCAGTCTGGCGGATGCGCGAGCCACGGCCGGGCCGGACACTCCCGAGGCCGCGCAGCGACGCGCGCGCGTGCGGACGCTGCTGCCGATCGCGCGCAACGTCCTGTTCGTCGTGCTGCTCGTGATGGCGGCGCTGATGGCGCTGTCGGCGCTGGGCATCGAAGTCGGGCCGCTCATCGCCGGCGCCGGCGTGGTCGGCGTCGCGATCGGCTTCGGCTCGCAGACCCTGGTCAAGGACGTGATCTCGGGGGTCTTCTTCCTGCTCGACGACGCCTTCAGGGTCGGCGAGTACATCGAGAGCGGCAGCATCCGCGGCACAGTCGAGGGCTTTTCCCTGCGCTCGATCAAGCTGCGGCACCACCGCGGCTATCTGCACACGGTGCCGTTCGGCTCGCTGGACAAGATCACGAACTATTCGCGCGACTGGGTGATCGACAAGGTCACGATCGGCCTGACCTACGACACCGACCTCGACAAGGTGAAGCGGATCATCAAGCAGATCGGCAGGGAGCTGCTCGCGGATCCGGAGATGGCGCCGCACATCATCGACACGCTGAAGATGCAAGGCGTCGAGGAGTATGGCGACTTCGCGATCAAGGTGCGGCTGAAGCTGACCAGCAAGCCGGGCGAGCAGTTCGTGATCCGGCGCAGGGCCTACGGCATGATCAAGAAGGCGTTCGACGAGAACGGCATCAAGTTCGCCTTCCCGACTGTGCAGGTCGCGGGCGGGGAGCATGGCGCCGCGGCCCAGACGGCCCTCGATGCGCTGCAGAAACCAGCCGCTTGAACGGACGCCCGCAAGGTTGACGCTGGCACCATTGGGCGTGAAATGCGCCCGACCACAGTGGAGGAGCTGAAAGGTGTCGAAGAGCGCCGTGCTGGCTCTGCTGCTGTTGCTCCTTGCCCCGGTCGGCGCCGCATTCGCGCAGGGCGCGGCACCGCCGGCCGACGTCCAGCAGCTGATCGAGCTGCTGCGCAAGCCGGATGTTCAGGCGTGGCTGGCGCAAGCCCATGCCCCGACGGCGATAGCGCCGGAGGAGGAAGCATCGGCAGACGTATCCAGCAACATTGCCAGCGCTTTTCGGCATTGGATCGCCGACACCAGAATCCACCTTGCCACCATTCGCGACAATTTCGGTGAGATCCCGGTCGAGCTGGCATGGATCGGCCGGCTGGTCGGGGCGGAGGTAAAGCAGGAGGGCCTCTGGCGGATCCTGTTTCTCACGGGCTCGCTGCTCATCCTCGGCTACGGGGTCCAGAAGGCCTATTGGGCGGCGACCCGCGGCTGGCGCAAGCATGTGCTGGCCATGCCGCTCGACACCGTCAACCAGCGGCTCGCGGTGGTCGGGCTCCGGCTCGGCTACAATCTGCTCTGGCTGGCGAGCTTCGCCGTCAGCAGTCTCGGCGCCTTCCTCCTGTTCAACTGGCCGCCGCTGCTGAAGACCCTGCTCAGCGCCCTGTTCATGATCATCGTCGTGGCGGGTCTGTGGTCGGTGCTGGTGCGTTTCCTGCTGTCGCCCCATTCCGAGCGTCTGCGCGTCTATCCGATGGATGATGCGTCCGCCCGGCATTGGCATCGCTGGAGCGTCGTGCTGCTGAGCTGGTATTTCGGCGGTTGGATCGCGATGCAGGTCCTGCGCGACTTCGACATGAACCCGGCGATGCGCGAGCCCATCGCCTACGGGCTCGGCTTCATTCTCCTGATCCTGGGCCTCGTCGCGCTATGGCGCCGGCCGGCCATGGTGCGCGTCGCGGACGAAGGGCACGCCCGGACCAGGGTCATCACCCTCGCGGTCTCCATCCTGATCGTGCTGCTGTGGACCATCTGGGTCTTCGGCTCGAACAAAATCTTCTGGACACTCCTCGTGGCGGTGGCCTTGCCCGCAGCCGTACGGTTCGTCGACCGGTCCGTGGATCATATCCTGACGCCACCGGGCGCGCCGACGGCTAAGGGTCCGCCGAGCGTCGTCGCCGCGGCCCTCGAGCGTGGCGCGCGGGCATTCATGATCGTGTTCGCCATCTGGCTGCTGGCGTGGGGCTGGGACATCGACCTCGACACGCTTGCCGCCAGCGACACCACCGCGACGCGGCTGCTGCGCGGCGTGCTGAATGCGATCGTCATCCTGCTGGTGGCAGATTTCGCCTGGCACGTCGTGCGGACCGTGATCGACCGGCACGTCCACGCGGCCCAGCCGACCACCGAGACCACCGATCCCGACGAGATCAGCCGCCGCTCGCGCATCCGCACGCTGCTGCCGATCCTGCGGAACATCCTGATGATCGTGTTCGCGGCGATGGCGGTGTTGATGGCGCTCTCGGCGATGGGCGTGCAGATCGCACCGCTGATCGCCGGTGCCGGCGTGATCGGCGTGGCGGTCGGTTTCGGCTCGCAGACGCTGGTGAAGGACGTGATCTCGGGGATCTTCTTCCTGCTCGACGATGCGTTCCGCGTCGGCGAGTACATCATCAGCGGCAGCTACAAGGGCACGGTCGAGAGCTTCTCGCTGCGCTCGATCAAGCTGCGCCACCATCGCGGCTATCTCTACACGGTGCCGTTCGGCTCGCTCGGCGCCGTGCAGAACATGAGCCGCGACTGGGTAATCGACAAGCTGTCGCTGACCGTGCCCTACGACACCGACCTCGACCTGCTGAAGAAAATCGTCAAACAGATCGGCAAGGAGCTCGCGGCGGACGAGACCCTCGCTGCCTCGATCATCCAGCCGCTGAAGATGCAGGGCGTGGAGGCGATGGGCGAGATCGGCATGCAGGTTCGGCTGAAGATGATGACCAAGCCTGGCGAGCAGTTCGTCGTGCGCCGGCGCGCCTATGCGACGCTCAAGCAGCGATTGGCCGAGAATGGCATCCGGATCGCGACCCCCACGGTCCAGGTATCGGACGGCGATCCCGCGGGCGCTGCCGCCAACGCGCTCAGGCGCCAGTCGGCCGTCGAGGCGGCGTAGTGCCGGCTCAAGCCGGATGGTGGCGGCATTCCAGGCAGCGAGCGATGTCGGCAAGGTCGCGATGCGCAACCACGCTGGCTAGGCCGCGGCGAACGATGGCCGAGACGGGCTCCGCCTGGTGGAGGCCAATCTCTAGGAAAGCCGCACCACCGGGACGGACAAGTGCAGGCAGGAGGGGCGCCAGGACGCGATAGGCGTCCATGCCATCGACGCCGCCATCCAAGGCACCTCTCGGCTCATGAAGGGCCACCTCCGGCTCCAGATGCTCGATCTCGGCTGAGCGCACATAGGGCGGGTTCGCCAGCACGATGTCGAAGGTGCCGCATACGCCGTCACGCCAGTCGGCGACTTCCAGCTCCACCCGTGCGTCAAGCCCGAGCTGCTTGGCATTGTCTCGGGCGTAGGCGAGCGCCTGCTCACTGGCGTCGATGCCCACCCCGCGGGCGTTGGCGAACTCGTGCAGGACACTGAGCAAGAGGCAGCCCGAGCCCACGCCTAGATCAAGAATGCGCAGCGGTCGCTCACCATCCGGAAAGATGCGGATCACCGCTTCGAGCAAAGTTTCCGAATCGGGGCGAGGGACTAGGACTCCCGGACCGACCCCGAAGCGGAGCCCCCAGAATTCGACATGGCCGAGGATGTAGGCGGCGGGCTCGCGCCGCGCGCGGCATGCGATCCAGCCTCGGAAGCGCTCGGCGTCGTCGCGGGCGACCGCACGGTCGGCATGAGCCAGCAGATGGGCACGGTCGAGGCCGGTTGCCCGCTCCAGGAACAGTCGCGCCTCCGCGCGCGGGCTCAAGATCCCGCCCCGCTGGAGGGCATCCGTGGCCTCGCGCAGGAGCGCGCAGATCGAGCTCACCCTGCCTCGGCCAGGAGGGCCGCCTGCTCCTCGTGGATCAAGGGCTCGATCACCTCGTCGAGCGCCTCGCCGCCGACCACCTGGTCGAGCTTGTACAGGGTCAGGTTGATCCGATGGTCGGTCAACCGGTTCTGCGGGAAATTGTAGGTGCGAATGCGCTCGGAACGATCGCCCGATCCCACCTGCCCCTTGCGGTTCGCCGCGCGCTCGGACGCCTTGGCCTCGCGCTCCCGCTCGTAGAGCCGTGCCTTGAGGATCTTAAGCGCCTTGGCCTTGTTCTTGTGCTGGGACTTCTCGTCCTGGATGGCGACCACCAGCCCGGTCGGCAGATGGGTGATGCGCACGGCACTCTCGGTCCGGTTCACGTGCTGGCCACCGGCGCCGCTGGCGCGGTAGACGTCGATCCGCAGGTCCTTCTCGTCCACCACGACATCGACGTCCTCGGCCTCGGGCAGCACGGCCACGGTGGCAGCCGAGGTGTGGATGCGGCCGCTACCCTCCGTCACCGGCACCCGCTGCACCCGATGCACGCCGGCCTCATACTTCAGCCGCGCGAACACACCCTGACCCGAGATGTCGGCCACGACCTCCTTGAGCCCGCCGAGGTCGCTCTCGCTCAGCGACAGCACCTCGCAGCGCCAGCCCTTCAGGTCGGCATAGCGCTGGTACATGCGGAACAGGTCGCCGGCGAACAGCGCCGCCTCGTCGCCGCCGGTCCCGGCGCGGATCTCCAGAATGGCACTCTTCTCGTCGTCGGCGTCCTTGGGCAGGAGCATGAGCCGGACCTGATGTTCCAGCTCGGGCAGCCGCGCGTCGAGATCGCGCCGCTCCTGCTCGGCCAGCTCGCGCATCTCGGGATCGGCGGCGAGCTGATCCAGCTCCGCCAGCTCCCGCTTCGCCGCCTCGTAAACCTCGATCGCCGCGACGACCGGGCCGAGATCGGAGAACTCCTTGGCGAGCCTGGCGTACTCGCTCGGCTGGACCTCGGCGAGCAGCGCCTGCAGCTCGTCGCGGCGCGCCAGGATCTGCCCGAGGCGATCGTCGAGACCCGCCATGCTCAGCCGCCGAGCCGGGCCGCGAGCGCGCCCAGGGCCAGCTCCTCCTCGACGCCGCTGTCCAGATCGCGCAGCCTGGCGGCGCCGCGGGCGAGCTCGTCCGGGCCGATGGACACGGCCCAGCGTGCCCCGATCCGGTCCGCGCGCTTCATCCGCTGCCCCGGCTTGCCTTTGAACGCCAGATCGACCGTGACGCCGGCGTGACGCAGCTCGTGGGCGATCAGCCTTACCCGCTCCTCGGCCTCGGCGCCGATCGGCACGAGAGCCACCGGGCGGGAGGCGGGAGGCGGCGCGCCGGCGAGCATCGCCAGCCGCTCGATGCCGGCCGCCCAACCCACGCCGGGCAGGTCGGGGCCGCCCATCTCCTTCATCAGGCCATCATAGCGGCCGCCGGCCATGACCGCCCCTTGCGCGCCCAGGGCGGTCGTGACGAACTCGAAGGCGGTGTGGGTATAGTAGTCGAGGCCGCGGACGAGGCGCGGGCTCAGCCGGTACGCGATGCCAAGCCGGTCGAGGCCGTCCTGCACCCGCGCGAAGAAATCGCGACTGCCCTGGTTGAGATGCTCGTGCAGCAGAGGGGCCTCGGCGACCACGGCCCGGTCGCCCTCGTCCTTGCTGTCCAGGATCCGCATCGGGTTGCGCTCGAGGCGCATGAGACTGTCCTGGGACAGCCGGCCGCGATGCCCTTCGAGGTAGGAAACCAGCACGCCCCGATACATCAGGCGGCTCTCGCGGTCACCGAGCGTATTCAGCTCCAGCGCGGTGTCGGCCAGCACGCCCAGGCGCCCGAGGATGTCGGCGCCGAGGGCGATCGCCTCCACGTCGGCCTCGGGCTCCGGCGCGCCCACCAGCTCGATGCCGATCTGGTGGAACTGGCGCAGCCGCCCCTTCTGCGGCCGCTCGTAGCGGAACATCGGGCCGGCGTAGAAGAAGCGCTGCGGCAGGTCCTGGGTCAGGCCGCCGCTGATCATCGCGCGGACCACCCCGGCGGTGTTCTCCGGTCGTAGCGTGACCTGCTCCCCGCCACGGTCGGTGAAGGTGTACATCTCCTTCGTGACGATGTCCGAGGTCTCGCCGAGCGTGCGCTGGAAAACCTCGGTGAACTCGAACATGGGGGTGGCAATCTCGCCATAACCGTAGCGCGCGGCGACGGCGCGTGCGGTCTCCGCGACGTGACGGTGGCGGCGGATCTCCTCGCCGAGGAGGTCGTGGGTTCCGCGCGGCGGGCGGAGCTGGGACATGGTATGGTTCTGCCGGATCGTGTGGCTTCAGGCGTGGACGGCGGCCTTGCCGTAGCGCCGCTCGACATAGTCGGCGACGATGGCCTGGAACTCCTCGGCGATGCGCTCGCCGCGCAAGGTATGGGCCTTGCGGCCGTCGACGAAGACCGGTGCCGTCGGGCTCTCGCCGGTGCCGGGCAGGCTGATGCCGACATCGGCATGCTTGCTCTCGCCGGGGCCGTTCACGATGCAGCCCATGACCGCGACGTTCATGCTCTCGACGCCAGGGTACCGGCGCTGCCATTCGGGCATCTGCGCCCGCAGCCAGCTCTGGATGCGCTCGGCCAGATCCTGAAACACGGTGCTGGTGGTACGCCCGCAGCCGGGACAGGCGGCGACCTGCGGCGTGAACGAGCGCAGGCCCAATGTCTGCAGCAGCTCCTGGCAGGCGACGACCTCGTTGCTGCGCGGCTCGTCGGGGCGTGGCGTCAACGAAGCGCGGATCGTGTCGCCGATGCCGTCCTGCACCAGCAGCGCGAGGCCGGCGGCGGTCGCCACCAGGCCCTTGATCCCCATCCCCGCCTCGGTGAGCCCGACATGCAGCGCGTAGCTCGAGCGCCGAGCCAGCTCGCGGTAGACGGCGACGAGATCCTGGACCCGGCTGACCTTGGCGGAAATGACGATCCGGTCGCCACCCAGGCCCAGCCGCTCGGCGTAGCCGGCGCTGTCCAGCGCCGAGCGAACCAGAGCCTCGCGCAGAACGAACTCCGCGGGTTGGGGGGCCGCGGAGTTCGCGTTCTGATCCATCAGGCGGGCCGCCAGATCCTGGTCGAGACTGCCCCAGTTGACGCCGATCCGGACCGGACGGTCGAAGCGCAGCGCCGCCTCGATCATCAGCTCGAACTGCCGGTCACGCTTCTCGCCGAAGCCGACATTGCCGGGATTGATGCGAAACTTGGCCAGGGCAACGGCCATGTCCGGAAAGTCGGCGAGCAGCCGATGGCCGTTAAAGTGGAAGTCCCCGACCAGCGGGACGTCGTGGCCGAGGATGTCGAGGCGCTCACGGATCGCAGGGACTGCGCGCGCCGCCTGCTCGTTGTTCACGGTGATCCGAACGATCTCGGAGCCGGCCCGCGCCAGCTCGATCACCTGCCGCGTCGTCGAGGCGACGTCGGCCGTGTCGGTGTTGGTCATCGACTGGACGACGACTGGCGCGCCGCCGCCCACGGTGACCTTGCCGACGCGGACGGCATGGGTACGATGCCGCGTCCGCTCGCTCAGTGCCACCATGACAAGCTCGATTCCTACTCGCTCGTGATCGCCAGCCCTATGGCGCAGGCACGCCGGGTGGGCAAGCCTCAGCTGCCCGGCAGGCGCGCGAGCAGCGTGTCCGGGTCGAGCGGAAGATCACGGACGACCGTGGCGGCGGCCCCCGCCATTCCGACGCTCCGGCCGTCGACCAGAATCTCGACGCTGCCACCGTCGCCGGTCGACAAGGTAAGCCCGCGCTGGGCCGGAACTGGAATCCAGTCGCCTAGACCCACCGCCCAGGAGCGCACGAAGTCGCCGGACGGTTCGCTGACCCGGATCCAACCCGGTGCGCGACCCACGAGCACCACCCTGCCGGATCCCTGCGCCGCGGGCACGATGCGCGGGCCGGAGTCGTCGTCGACAGCCGCCAGGATCGCGATCGGCGGGCCTTCCGCCGCGCTGGCGGTGACGGGCGAAGGAAGCATTTCCGTGCGCGACGCCGCGGAAAAGTCGACACCGAGAAAGATATAATATCCACAGTGGCCGCACACAAGAGGACCAAGATCGCTGCAAACACGCCCATATTGGGCAATCGCGGCCACCTACGCTTCCTGGTGGATCGAAGGCACCATTGGCACAGGATCGGATATCGTCTTTCGATGGCGACTGTCGAGGCTGGTCAGATCGAGGCCGAGATGCTCGGCGTACGAGCGAAGGAAGCCGGCCGCATACACCCGACCAGGCAGAGATTGCAGATCACCAGCCTCCAACGCGGCGAGAAACGCTGGCCGGATGCGCAGCCATTGCGCGGTATCGTTTAGATGCTCGCCCCGCGCTTCCCGCGTGACGCGCAGCGCTGCCCCGATGCGAAAGAAGCGATCGCCGCTTTCGCAACCCGCAAGGCCGCGATCCGGTGTCTCTGCCGGCATGCCCATGCCTCGCCTGTTCCGTCGCAGGTCGACTGACGGAGAAGGTAATCTAGAGTTTAGCAGAGCCGGCGATACAAAAGGAACAGGCGATAGCGCTGTTCTTCGCCGCAGTTGCTCAGAACGGCTGATAGACGCGTGGCGGCAACACCACGCCGTGGTCCTGCGCGTAAGCCTGCAGGCGGCCGCGCAGACTATGGTCCGGCAGATCGAGCAGGCCGCGCAGGTAGCGGCCGAGGGCGGCGGCATCCAGGCTACGCAGCATGGCCTTGACCGGCCCAACCTCGCTGGGCGTCAATGAAAGATTGTGAATGCCGAGGCCGATCAGCGCCATCGCCTCCAGTGGCCGGCTCGCCATCTCACCGCACACCGCGAGCCGCACGCCGGCCCCGCGGCAACGCTCGACCATGTCGCGGAAGAAACTGAGCGCAGGCGGCGAGAGCACGTCGTAGCGATCGGCCAGCGCCGGATTGCCGCGGTCGCAGGCGAACAGGAACTGGAAAAGGTCGTTGCTGCCGATCGACAGGAAATCGACACGCTTCAGCAATGCCGTCAGCTGCCAGTAGAGCGACGGCACCTCGACCATGGCGCCGACCTCGACGGCCGAGGGCGGCTCGACGCCGCTCTCAGCCGCACGGGCGAGCTCGATGTCGAGCAGGCCGCGCGCGGCGTCGAGCTCGGCGACCTCCGCTACCATGGGGAACATGACCAGCAGGCGCTGGCCGGCGGCGGCCTGAATCAGCGCCCGCAGCTGGCTGCGCAGGACCATGGGCCGGTCCAGCATCATGCGCAACGCGCGCCAGCCCATCGCCGGATTGTCCTCCGGCGGCAGGCGCCAATAGGGCAGATGCTTGTCGCTGCCGATGTCGAGGGTGCGGAAGGCGACAGGGCGCGTCCCGGCCGTCTGCAGCGCTTCGCGATAGTGGGCCGCCTGCGTCTCCACATCGGGGTAGCGGCTCCGCGTCATGAAGGCGAACTCGGTCCGAAACAGGCCGCAGCCCTCGGCGCCGACCGTCTCCATCTCGGCGAGATCGATCAGGAACGCCGCATTGATCGACAAGGTGACCGGCATGCCGTCGCGGGTCACCGACGGCAGCAGGCGATCTCGTCGAAAAATCGCTTGCGCTCGGCCCTGGTGCGAACCGCGCTTTGGAAGGCCGTCAGGATCTCGTCGTTCGGACGGACGTAGACGTGCCCGTTGTCGCCGTCGAGCGCGACCTGGTTGCCCTGATCGATGGCGTCCATCACGCCTTCGATTCGGCCCACCATCGGAATCCCGATCGCCCGCGCGACGATCGTGACGTGAGCAGTCTTCGAGCCCTCCTCGAGGACGACACCGCGCAGTTTCTTCCGGTCATACTCCAGCAGATCGGCAGCGCCGAGATTGCGGGCGATGAGGATCGTGTCGTCGGGCAAACCGGCTGGATCGTGGCTCAGGGCCTTGCCGACCAGGTGGCGCAGCAGCCGGTTGGCGATGTCGTCGAGGTCGATCAGCCGCTCACGCAGGTAGGGGTCGCTGGCGTGACCGATGCGGACCCGGGTCTCCTCCTGCACCCGCCGCACCGCCGCCTCGGCCGACAAACCCGTGCCGATCGCCTCGCGGATCCGCCGCAGCCAGCCGCGGTCCTGGGCGAACAGGCGATAGGCCTCGAGCACCTCGCGCTGCTCACCCCCGACCAGATCGCTCGTGGCAAGCATCTGGTCGAGCGATTCGCGCAGCCCTTCGACCGCCCGCTCCAGACGCGCCAGCTCGGCCGGCGGGCTCTCGGCCAGCAGCCGCGTGACCTCGACCCGCGGCTCGTGCAGCCAAGCGTGGCCGATCGCGACACCCTCCACCAACCGCGAGCCGTCGAGCCGCCGCATCACCGCGGCGTCGGCGGTGATGTCGGCGTATTTGGTCTGGTCGATCAGCTCACCGGTGGCGAACATCTCGGCGAGCAGCGTGGCGATGACCTGCATCGCCTCGATCTCTTCCTCGCCATAGGCAACCTGCGCGCGATTTTGGACGGTCAGCACACCGACGACCCGTCCGGCGCGCAGGATCGGCACGCCGAGAAATGACTGGTAGATCTCCTCCCCGGTCTCGGGAAAGTAGCGGAAGTTCGGGTGCGTCTGGGCGTCGGCCGTGTTGATGACCTTGCCCTGGGCCGCGATCGTCCCGACCAACCCCTCACCCACCGCCATCCGCGTCTGATGCACGGCCTCGGGCGCCAGGCCGACCGTGGCGAACAGCTCTAGGGTCTCACCAGCCCGATTGAAGTAAACCGAGCATACGTCCGCGACGCGATTGCTCGCGATCAGCGTCACGATCCGGTCGAGCCTCTGCTGCGGACTCACGGGCGCCGCAACGACCTCGACCAAGCGGCGCAGCAGCATGCGCGAGGCGGAAAACTCTGTGGATCGCCGTGTCTCGGCGCCCGGATCCGCGCCTCCACGGCTCGAGGTGGCCATTACGCCGCGGGCCGGGCTGAGGACGCAGGGTGGTCGCAGCGCTCGAGCGCACTCTCGGCCTGCCCGAGCAGATCGGCCAGAATCGCGGCGGTCGGCTGGATCTTGCGGACGAGGCCGACGCTCTGGCCGGCCATCAGCGATCCCTGCTCGACGTCACCCTCCACCACGGCTTTGCGCAGGGCGCCCGCCCAAAAATGCTCGATGGCCAGCGATGCCTGCTCATGACTGAGCTCACCGCGGCGGAAGCGTCCGATCACCTCGATCTGCGTCTCGGTGAAGCGCCGCGTCGCACTGTTCGCGATGGCACGGACGGGGATCACCTTGAACTCGGGATCGACCTGCACCGACGGAACGGCATCGCGCGCCGCGGCGCGGACGAACGCTTGCTTGAAGGCCGGGTGCGCCGTCGATTCCTCGGCGCAGACGAACGCCGTACCCATCTGCACGCCAGCGGCGCCCATTCGCAGGTATGCGGCGATCATCTCGCCATGACCGATGCCGCCGGCCACGAAAACCGGCACCTCGTCGACGAAAGGGAGAATCTCCTGCGCCAGGACCGAAGTGGACACGGGGCCGATGTGCCCGCCGGCCTCCATGCCCTCGATGACCAGCCCGTCCGCACCCGACCGAATCAGCTTCTTGGCCAGCGCTAACGATGGCGCGAAGCAGAGTACCTTGGCGCCGCGTCCCTTGAGCTGCTGCATCACCTCGCGCGGCGGCAGACCCCCAGCCAGGACGACGTGGCCCACGTTCTGATCGAGGCAGACCTCAGCCAACTCGGTAAGCTGCGGATGCATCACGATCAGGTTCACGCCGAACGGACGGTTCGTCCCCCCGCGGGTGGCCGCAATTTCCTCGCTGAGCCGCTCAGGCGTCATGGCACCGCAGGCCAGGACACCGAAGGCACCGGCGTTGCTGATGGCCGCAACCAGATTTCGCTCGGATACCCAGGTCATGGCACCCCCCATGACCGCGAGCTCCGAGCCGAGGAACAGGCAGCCCCGGCGCCAGAGCGCGCTCACGCGTGGGTGGACCGGCGTCATGCTCAATCCTTGTCCAGCCCATAGGCGGAATGCAGGGCACGAAGGGCGAGCTCGGTATATTCCTCGCCGATAAGAACGCTGACCTTGATCTCGGAGGTAGCGATCGCGTGGATATTGATGCCCTTCGCGGCAAGTGTCTGGAACATCGTGTGGGCGATGCCAGCGTGCGAGCGCATGCCGACGCCAACGACCGAAACCTTGCACACATCGGCATCGGCGCCGAGATCCTCGTAGCCAATCTCGGGCTTGGCGCGCTCCAGGACCACCAGGGCCCGTGGCAGGTCGGCGCGGCTGACCGTGAAGGTGAGATTGGCGTAGACGCCGTCGCGACTTACCGACTGCACGATCATGTCGACGTTGATGCCGTGCTCCGAGAGCGGCCCGAAGATCGACGCGGCGACGCCGGGTCGGTCGCGCACGCCGAGCACAGTCACCCGCGCCTCGTCCCGACTGTAGGCGATACCGCTGACGATCTGACTTTCCACGATCTCTCCCTCATCGACGACGAGCGTTCCGGGCAGGTCCCCGAAGCTCGACAGCACCTGCACCCGGACGCGATGTTGCATGGCGAGCGCGACCGAGCGCGTCTGCAGCACCTTGGCGCCCAGGGACGCCATCTCGAGCATCTCCTCATAGGTGATGCGGTCGATCTTGCGCGCCTTGCTCACGATGCGCGGATCGGTGGTGTAAACTCCGTCGACATCCGTGAAGATGTCGCAGCGGTCGGCATTCAGAGCGGCCGCCAGCGCCACCGCAGACGTGTCCGATCCGCCGCGGCCCAGGGTCGTCACCCGCTGATTGGGACCCAGGCCCTGGAAGCCCGCGACGACGGCGACCTTGCCTGCTTCCAGGCAGGTGAGGATCGGCGCGGGATCGATGTCCAGGATACGCGCCTTGCCATAGGCGGCATCTGTCTGGAACCCGGCCTGCCAGCCGAGAAACGATCGAGCAGGCACGCCCATGGTCTGCAGTGCTATCGCCAGCAGGCCGACGGTGACCTGCTCGCCGCTCGCCACCACCTGATCGTATTCCGCGGTGTCGTAGCCCGCAGCGTCGAGCTCGTGGACCCAGTTGACCAGCTGGTTGGTGGAGCCGGCCATCGCCGAGACGACCACGGCCACCCGATCGCCCTGCTCAACCTGCCGCTTCACGCGAAGCGCGACATTGCGAATGCGCTCTAGATCGGCAACCGAGGTGCCGCCATATTTCTGCACGACCAGGGTCACGGGAACGCTCGCAATCCAGGTGACGGCATCACAACGCCCCAGCGAGCCCGCGCGCCGAACAGCATGAACGGATGGCCTGCCTTGTACTCACGCCCGCCCGGCTCGGCAAGGCACGACAATGGAGACGGCTCAACCGTGGCGAGCATCCAGGATCTGATCGAGACCACCGCCGACCCAGCGGAGCTGAACAAGTTTGCCGCGCTCGGCGGGGCTTGGTGGGACACGAGCGGTCCGATGGCCCCGCTGCACAAGTTCAACCCCGTGCGCGTGGCATTCATTCTTGCCGAAACCTGCCGGCACTTCCGGAGGCATTCCGGCGGCCCGAGGCCCCTGGAGGGTCTCACGATACTGGACGTCGGCTGCGGCGGCGGGCTCCTGGCGGAGCCGTTGGCTCGTCTCGGCGGGCAAGTCACCGCGGTCGACCCGCTGCCGGCCAGCATCGAGGCCGCACGGCGACATGCGGAGGCTGCGGCTCTGGCGATCGACTATCGCAGTGTCTCGATGGAGTCGCTCGGATTGGCCGAGCAGCGGTTCGACCTCGTCGTTGCCTCAGAGGTCATCGAGCATGTAGCGGAGCCCTCCGATTTCGTGGCTGCGCTGGCTGCAGTGACCCGCTCAGGCGGGCTGCTGGCCGTGACTACGCTCAGCCGAACGCTCGCAAGCCTGGCGGGAGCGATCGTGGGCGCCGAGTATCTTCTCGGCTGGCTCCCGCGCGGCACGCATGACTGGCGCCGCTTTCTCACACCAGCAGAGCTCGCGCGGCTGCTGCGGGCGAGCGGGTTCGAGCGCGCGCACTGCGGGGGCGGCCTACGACGGGGCGCGCGACCGATTTCGGCTCGGGCGGGATCCAAGTGTCAACTACCTGCTGGCGGCCGTCAGGACCTGACTACCCGTCGAGCTCCGGCACGTCCGGAAGCGGGCGAATGGGGATACCCTCTTCCACCAGCTCCTTGGCGTCCTCGAGCGACGCCTGACCGTAGATCTCGCGCTCCTCGGTCTCGCCATAGTGGATGCGCCGGACCTCCTCCGGAAACCGATCGCCGACGTTCTCGAAGTTCGCCTCGACGTGAGCCCGCAGCTGGCGGAGCATCGCAACCGCGAACGCCGCTTTGACCTGGTCGGCCGGCGGAGTTGGGACCGGCGCAGCGGCCGGTGGCGAGGGCGTGACTTCGCGCGATGCCGACCGCACCACCGCCGGCGCCATCAGCGCCTTGCGCACGGCCCGATCGCCGCATGTCGGGCAGGAGACATCGCCGTCATGCGCCTGACGCTCGTAGGTCGCGCCGTCGCGGAACCAGCCCTCGAAATTGTGGCCGTTCGCGCAGTTGAGGGAGAAGCAAATCATCTAGGCCCGCCTTCGACTCCCGACGGGGCCGCCAGCAGCGGATCCAGCCCGCCGGACCGATCCAGCGAATGTAGCTCGTCGGATCCGCCGACCGCATGGTCGTCGACGAAGATCTGCGGAACGGTCCTGCGGCCCGCGGCGCGAGCGATCATTTCATCCCGGCGCCCCGGATGCTGCCACAGATCGATCTCCACATACTCGACGCCCTTGCTGGCGAGCAGCCGCTTCGCCCTGTGGCAGTAGGGGCACATGGGTGTCGTGTAGATCTCGACCTTCGCCATAGGGCTCTCGCAGACCTGTCACGCCGACGTCGCAGCGGCGCAACACCACCATCATATAGGCATTGCCTCATCCCTGACCACCCGTGCGAGCGTCAGGACATCGACCGCCGTGGCGCCCGCTCCAAGCAGTACCGACGCGCAGGCAGATACCGTGGCACCCGTGGTCAGCACGTCGTCGACAAGCAGAATCCGTGCCCCGGCGATGGCTGCCGCCCGCGGCACCGCGAAGGCGCTGGCCTTGATGTTCTGCTGCCGGGCAGTCGGCCCGAGCCCCTGCTGCGATCTGGTCGCGCGCTTGCGGAGCAGCAGACCGGGCGACCAGGGCCGACCCGCGAGCCCCGCAAGTCGCTTCGCCAGCATGGCCGACTGGTTGAAGCCACGTCGCAGCAGGCGCCAGCGATGCAGCGGCACCGGCACCAGGAGATCGGCATCCTGCAGAAGCTCGGTGCCGGCCTGATGCATCCAGCGTGCGAACAGAGGCACCCCCTCGAGACGGCCGCCGCGCTTGAAGCGAAGGATCAGGCCCGCACTCCCTTCGTCATAGCGCAGCGCCGCCCTGGCGCGGTCGAACACCGGCTGATGCTGTGCGCAGCTCGCGCAGAGCGGCGCCTCGATCGGCGCGTGTGGCAACGGCAGCCCGCAGCAGCGGCAACATGGATCGCCGAGAAGCCGCAGGCCGCCCCAGCAGGCCGCGCACAGGCCGACGGGATCGTCGATCTCGCAGCCGCATGCCAGACAGCGCGGCGGCAGGACGAGGTCGAGCGCGCCGACCGCAAGGCGCCGAAGCAACGAAGGAAGCGGCATGACGGCCGAAATCGAACAGTCTCCACCGACCCTGTCATTCTACTTATGCGTTAGCAGAGCCCGATCATCAAGGCTCCGCCTCGATCATCGGATGCGGGCTCTCGGATCGAGCGCCACCTGCAGGCCGTCGCCGAGCAGATTGCAGGCGAGCACGGTGGCAAAGATCATCAGGCCCGGCCAGAGCGCGAGACGCGGCGCTTCGAACAGCAGCTCCTGGGCACCGGTCAGCATGTTGCCCCAGCTCGGCGTAGGTGGCTGCACGCCAAGACCGAGGAAGCTCAGCACGGACTCGAGCAGGATCACGTTGCCAACCGACAGGGTCGTGGCCACGATCAGTGGTCCCACCGCATTCGGCAGGATGTGACGTATCAGGACCCACCACGTCCCGGCACCCAGCGCCTCCGCAGCGCGAACAAACTCCCGCGTGCGTAGCGACAGCGCGGAGGAGCGGACGATCCGAGCTGTGGTGGTCCAGTTGAACAAGGCAACGAGCGCGACGATGCGGACGATCCCCGACAGTTCGGGGGCGAGGGTCAGGCCCATTTTGCCTAGGTCCACGGCGGCCAGAACGATCAGCAGCGGCAGCAGGGGAAGGCTGATGACGAGATCGGTCAGCCGCATCAGCAGCGAGTCCACCGCACCCCCTACGTAGCCCGACAGCAGGCCGACCACCGTTCCGACCAGGGCGGCCAGGAGCGCTCCACCCACGCCGACGGCAATGGAGATGCGCCCCGCGGCAAGCAAGCGAGTCAGCACGTCACGGCCGAGCTCGTCCGTGCCGAGCGGGTGGGCGAGGCTCGGCGGCTCCAGGGCCGCCATCAGATCGACCGACGATGGATCGACCCCAAGGAGCGAGGCTACCAGCGGAGCCGCCGCCGCGGCGAGGACAAGGAGGGCCAGCACCAGCCCGGCTACCCAGCTTATGCCGCCCGCATGTCGGGCGGATGAGCGGGCCGTCTCAACCGCCATGGTGGATGCGTGGGTCGAGCCAGGCATAGGCCAAGTCGGCAGCGAGATTCGAAAGCAGCGTCATGACCGTCGCGAGCAGCAGCGCGGCGAGCGCCAGATTGAAGTCGCTGCCCATGATCGAATCGTAGATCAGCTTGCCGACGCCGAGATAGGCGAAGGTGGTCTCGACAACCACCGCGCCGGAGAACAACCCACCGAAGGACAGGGCGATCAAGGTGATGACGGGCAGCATCGCATGCGGCAGCGCGTGGCGCAGCAGGACGCGCGCCCCGCCGCACCCGAGCGCGCGAGCGGTCCGGACGAATGGCTCGCGCAAGGATTCCAGCATGGCGGCGCGGACAAAGCGCACGAACATCCCTGTCGTCAGCAGCGTGAGCGTCGTCACCGGCAAGACGAGATGGGACAGTCGATCGGCGATGCCGCCATCGATGCTGCCCGTGCCGCCCGCCGGAAGCCAACCCAGCTCGACGGCGAAAAGGATAATCAGCAAGAGCGCCAGCCAGAATGCAGGCAGCGAGATGCCGCCAACGGCCAGGACCTGTACCATCCAGTCGGCAGCGCCGCCGCGCCTTGACGCGGTCCAGACACCGAGCGGGACGGCTACCGCAAGCGCGATCACGAAGCTCGTTCCCATGAGCAGCAGCGTGTTGACGAGCCGCTTTCCCAGCACGTCGAGTGCTGGAACCGAATAAAGGCGGGAGTAGCCGAAATCACCCTGTAAAGCGCGCCCTACCCACCGGGTCCAGCGTTCCAATAGCGGCCGGTCCAGCCCTTCGAGCGACTTGAGCCGCGCCACGTCGGCGGAGGTCAGGGACGGGTCGGCCTGTAGCATCAGATCGATCGGATCACCCGGCATCAGACCAATCAGCGCGTAGATCAGGAACGAGACGGCGAGCACCACGAGAGCACTCTCGACGAGCCGTCGGGCGAGGAACGCGAGCACCTGCCGCTCCCTAGCCGCCGACGACCCGCCAGCTCTCGACCCAAAGCGTATCGGGTGCCAGATGTCCCGTCGGCCGCACGCCATCCAGCCATAGCGGCCAGATGTGCGCGTCGGCCCGGAAGAACAACGGCAGCGCGGGTAGATCGTCGGCATAGAGCCGCTGCAGGTCGTGCCACAAACTGGCCCGCCGGACGCGGTCCAGCTCGACCTCGATGGCGTCGAGCAGCCGATCCATCCGCGGATTGCGATAGCCGGTAAAGTTCTGACCGCTCCAGCCATTGGCCTCGGTCGGGATCTCCTCCGAGTGAAGGGTCGAGCGCGGGACGTTCTCGGGCGAGCTGATCCAGGCGAACAGCGCCAAGCCGGCGAAACGCCGCTTGGTCGTCGTCTCGCCGAAAAACACCCGGGGCGGCTCGTTGCGGATTGTCGTCTCGATGCCCAGCTGGCGCCACTGACCCTGTGCCACCTGCTGGATCAGCTCCCGTGTGCGGTTGCCGGCCGTGGTCATCAGCTCGATGCGCAGAACTTCGCCCGCGGCGTCGCGCCGCAAGCCGTCAGCGCCGAGATGCCAGCCGGCCTCATCCAGCAGGGTGGCCGCCCGGGCGGGATCGTAGCCGTATCTGGTCACATCGTCGGTATGTACCCAGTCGAGCGGATGGATGGACGTGTCGGCGACCGGCTGCCGGCCGGCGAACAGCTTCTGGCTGATCGCCTGGCGGTCCAGACCATAGAGGAGCGCCCGACGAACGCGGACGTCGGCCAGCGCCGGATTGTCCAGCATGACGTCCATATGCTCGAATACCAGCCCGGGCTGGTAGAACACCTTGAACCGATCGCCATGACGCCGCTCGAAGGCGAGGGCCTGGTCGAGCGACAGGCCAAGCGAGCCTTCGATCATGTCGACCTCGCCCGACAACAGGTTGGCCTCGAGGGCCGCGGTGTTCTCGATCGCCTTGACCGTGATGTGCTCGAACGCCGGCGGGGGACCCCACCATGTCGGATTCCGCTCGAGCAGGATCTGGCTGCCGGGCTGGATCTGCGCGATCCGATAGGGGCCGAATGCCAGTCCCGGGTTGGTCGGGTCGGTGTCGAACAGCGTCCGGTTGCGGTATGTGGCGGGATCGGTCTCGAAGACGGCCCGCTCCAGATGAGCCGGAAGAAGACGGAAATCGTTGATGGCGTTGTAGTTGAAGCTGAGCTTCTCGTCGTGGATCGTGAACGTCCGCTCGTCGACCACGTCGACCTTCCAGAACCGGCGATACATCTCGGCATTGCCGACGCCGCTCTTGGGGTGCTGCCCGACCTCCCGCGTGAAGAGCGCGTCAGCCGTCGTGACTGGAGTGCCATCGCCCCAGGTGGCATCGGGCCGAATCGTGTAGGTCAGGGCCACTCCCTGCTTGCCATCGGGACCCGTCTCCAGCACCGCACGCCCGTTCTCGAGAGTCGGCAGCTCGGTGCAAAGCATGCAGACCAGCTGCCAGTCCTGATCGTAGGTCGTCAGCGGGCGCTGCGTCAGGCCCAGCACATACGACTTGGCGGCCATCGAATCGATGTTGGGATGGAAGTTGGACGGAAACTGGCTGAGACCGATGGTCAGGTCGCGGGCAGCCGCGGCACCTGCGGTCAAACCGAGCACGAGCGCAATCACAAGTCGGCACGAGCGCATCGAGCTGTTCCCCTGGCTTCCGAGAGAGGGTTAGCAGGCGAGCGGATCGACCGACAATCGCCGGCGACGATTGCGCCTGCGCAGCGAAGATGCCATCGGTGCGCCGACAAGCCGCACGGCGCCTCGAACGGCCCGTAGCGCACCTCGGGCCAGGGAGAGCTCCAGTGCGACGGAACCGGTGTGCGAAGATCGTGGCGACCCTCGGGCCGGCAAGCTCCACCGCCGAGCGCATTCGCCAGCTGGCCGAAGCCGGTGCCGACGTTTTTCGCTTCAACTTCAGCCACGGCACGCACGAGGACCATGCGGCTCGTTTTGCCCTGGTGCGCGAGGTCGAGGCAGCACGCGGCCGGCCGATCGGCACGATCATGGATCTGCAGGGCCCGAAGCTCCGCGTCGGACGTTTCGCCGAGGGCAAGGTTGCGCTTGTTCAGGGCGAGCCCTTTCGTCTCGATCTGGAGGACGCGATCGGCGATCGGAGCAGGGCGACGCTGCCTCACCCCGAGATCTTCGCGGTGTTGCAGCAGGGCCAGGACCTGCTCCTCGACGACGGACGGATTCGACTGCGCGTCGATCGGTGCGGGCCGGAGTTCGCCGAGACGACGGTAGCGGTGGGCGGCGTGCTGTCCGATCGCAAGGGCGTGAACGTGCCCAACGCGGTGCTGCCGATCTCGGCCCTGACGAAGAAGGACCACGCCGATCTCAGCTTCGGCATCGAGCTCGGCTTCGATTGGGTGGCGCTCTCCTTCGTCCAGCGGCCGGAGGACATCGCGGAGGCTCGGCGGCTCGTGGCCGGCCGCGCCTCTATCCTGGCCAAGATCGAAAAGCCGGCCGCGATCGACCGGCTGGACGGCATTGTCGAGCTGACCGATGCGGTCATGGTCGCCCGAGGCGATCTCGGTGTCGAGCTGCCGCCCGAGCTGGTACCCGGCCTGCAGAAGCGAATCATCCGCAAGTGCCGCGACCTCGGCAAACCGGTTGTGGTCGCAACTCAGATGCTGGAAAGCATGATCTCTTCGCCTTCGCCGACCCGGGCCGAGGCCTCGGACGTGGCGACGGCGGTCTATGACGGCGCCGATGCCGTAATGCTCTCCGCCGAGAGCGCCTCCGGCGATTATCCGGTCGAGGCGGTGGCCATCATGAATCGAATCATCGGTAGCGTGGAGCAGGACGAGCTCTATCGCTCGTACATCGAGGCGCACCATGCGCAGGCCGAGCGCACCAGCGCGGACGCGATCACCCTGGCCGCCCAGCAGGTCGCTCACACCATGCAATCGGCGGTGATCGTCACCTACACCACTTCGGGCGCGACGGCTTTGCGTGCCGCGCGCGAGCGACCCGACCGGCCCATTCTCGGGCTGATCACGCGCATGGTGACCGCCCGCAAGCTTGCGCTCGCTTGGGGCGTCCATCCGGTTCACACGACCGACGCTCACGATCTCGACGAGATGGTCGCCAGGGCACGCCAGCATGCCCGCGAGGAGGGTTTTGCGAAGCCGGGCGAGAGCCTGGTCATCACCGCCGGCCTGCCTTTCGGCACGCCAGGTGCAACAAATCTGCTCAGGGTCGCGTGGATTAGCTGAGGCCGCCATACCCCGCCTTGCACAGTTTGCAGGCAGCACCCAAGGCTGGCATTGAACTTGCTTTGTTTTTGAGCAACCCGGCTAGGCGCGAGCGGCCCGCTTCCCTCGCGTCCGCGGGCGGGGCGCGTTGCATGCGGCGCGAGCCGCGCGCGGATCGCGCCCCGCCCGTCCGGGACGATGCCGGCCCAACAGCTGCTGGATGCACGTATGCGAATCACCAATCTCATTCGGGTCCTGTTCTTTCTGCTGACACTGACGACCTACTCGGGCTTGGCTTGGTCCCAGCAGGCAACAGATGCGACAGGCACCGAGACCACGGTCGCGACCGAAGTCGCGGAAACCGCCCCCGAGCCGAAGCTCGACACCGGCGACACGGCCTGGATGATGGTCTCATCCGCCCTGGTTCTGATGATGAGCGTGCCAGGTCTCGCATTGTTCTATGCCGGAATGGTGCGCAAAAAGAACGTGCTGTCGGTGCTCATGCAGGTGTTCGCCACGATCAGCGTCCTGTCGATTGTCTGGATGATCGTCGGCTACAGTCTCGCCTTTGGTGAAGGCAATGCCTATGTCGGCGACTTCAGCAAGGCGATGCTTTCCAGTCTGACCTTGGACAGCCTTTCGGGGACAATTCCCGAATCGGTGTTCATGATGTTCCAGATGACGTTCTTCATCATCACGCCGGCGCTCATCGTCGGGGCGTTCGTCGATCGCATGAAGTTCAGCACCATGCTGGTCTTCATGATCCTGTGGTCGCTGATCGTCTACGCGCCCGTCGCGCACTCGGTCTGGGCTTCGACCGGGTTCCTGTTCGGCGCGGGTGTGCTCGACTTTGCGGGCGGCACGGTGGTCCACATCAATGCCGGGATCGCCGGCCTGGTGTGCTGCCTCGTGCTCGGCAAGCGCATCGGCTACGGCACCGAACCGATGGCGCCGCACAATCTGGTTCTCACCCTGATTGGCACGTCGCTCCTGTGGGTGGGCTGGTTCGGCTTCAACGCCGGCTCCGCCTTGGCCTCGGGCGGCCGGGCCGGCATGGCGTTCGCGATCACCCATCTCGGCGCCGCCGCGGCGGCGGTGGCCTGGATGCTCGTCGAGTGGGTCGCCAAGGGCAAGCCCAGCCTGCTGGGCATCGCGTCCGGTGCCGTGGCGGGGTTGGTCGCGATCACCCCGGCAGCGGGCTTCGTGCTGCCCGGCGGTGCTCTGGTCATCGGGCTGGCGGCCGGGATCATCTGCTTCTTCACGGCGACGACGCTCAAGAATGCCATCGGCTACGACGACTCGCTGGACGTCTTCGGCGTGCATGGCGTGGGCGGGATCGTCGGAGCACTGCTCACTGGGGTGTTCGCGGTGGGAGCCATCGGTGGCGATGCCGCGCGCGGCTTGCTGGACGGCAACCCCGCGCAGCTCTGGATACAGGTCAAGGGCGTCCTCTGGACCGTCGGCTGGTGTGCCATCGCCACCTTCGTGATCTTGAAAGTCCTCGACTTGGTGATGGGTCTGCGTGTCGAGCGCGACATGGAGCGCGAGGGTCTCGATCTTGCCCTACATGGCGAGACCGTAGCCTAACTCTTCGTTCGGTTTTCCTTGCCTCCCTCCCAACTGGGCGCGCCCGCGGGCGCGCCCTTTCTCTTTCAACTACAACGGCAGCCCCCGCATCGTCCGTGGCAGCTCGCCCAGCAGGCCCATGGCGTGTTGCATGAAGAAGCGCTTCAGCGGCCCTATCCGCTGAACTGCCGCCAAGCCTGCCTCCCGCGCTAGGCGAACCGGCAGCAGGTCGTTCGCGAACAGCCGGTTGATGCCGTCGGTCGCTGCCACCAGGGCCGCGCCATCGAAGCGCCGCCATGCTGCATAATGCTCGAGCGCCATCGGGTCTCCAGGGTCGAGACCCAGCCGCAAGCGATCGCAGACGGTTTCCGCCAACGAGGCCGCGTCCCGGACGCCGAGATTCCAGCCCTGGCCCGCGATCGGGTGAATGCCGCGCGCGGCATCGCCAACCAAGGCCACCCGCTCGGCCGTGTAGCGATCGGCAAGCGCCAGGCTCAGGGGATAGGACCACCGCCGGCTCGCCAGCTCGAGCCTGCCGAGATCGTCGCCGAAGCGCTCGGCCACCTCGCCGACGAACGCCGCATCGTCCAAAGCGAGGACATCGCCACTGATGGCGTCATCGAGCGCCCAGACGATCGAGCTACGATGACCGTTCATGGGCAGGCGGGCGAACGGCCCATCCGGGAAGAAGCGCTCGACCGCGAGCCCGCTGTGTGGCCGCTCATGCGCGATCGTGCAGACGATGCCGGTCTGATGGTATCGCCATTCGCGGACACCGATCCCCAGCCGCTCTCGCGTGGCCGACTGCCGGCCCTCGCACAGGGCCACCAGCGGCGCACGCATGGCGCGCCCATCGGCGAGTTCCACCGAAACGAGGGCCGGACCGTGCTCGATACGGGTCACCTCGCCGGGCGACAGCATGCTGACGTTGCCGAGGCCCCGGACCCGTGCAACCAGCGCCTTCCGGATCGTGACGTTCTCCACGATGTAGCCGAGCGGCTCGTCACCGACCGCGCGATGGTCATAATGCACCTCGATTGGCGAGAAGCCCTCGCGGACGACGATGTCGAGAATCGGCTCCGCCTCCGGAGCCATCGCCGGCCAGACGCCGATCGCATCGAGGAAGCGCCGGCTGCCCTGCGCAACGGCGGTTACCCGGCCATCGCTGGCCGCCGCGAGCAAGCGCTCGAAGGGAAGGCGCTCGACGACGGCGACCCTGCAGCGGTTCGCGCCGACTGCGACGGCAAGAGCCAGTCCGGACATCCCGCCGCCCAGCACGATCAAATCGAAGTCCTCTATCGAACCTGTACCCATACTTGGCCCGTCCCTCACTTTCGACGCTGCCCAACGAATGAGCGTCCGCCCTCGTTCTGGGCATTGAGGGGCGATGCCACCCCGCCGAGAGCGTGAGCATAGAGCCTCCGCCAGAATGGCACGACCCTTGCTGCAGTACAGATGCGCTTCGGGATGCCCGGACCTCCTCGTCGCGATATGCGCGCCTGCCCGCGTGAAGCGAGCGTGGTGTGTCAGCGCAGACCGGCTGTCCAGGCTTGGCATCGTTGAGCGCATTGCAGTTTGGCCCGAGCGCCGTGGCATGACCCCGGGGTCAGTGCGGCCGACTACGCCCGGAAGGCCCGGCCTTCCGGGCGCTTTCTTTCCGACAGTGCCCAGCTTCGACCATTGCCCGACCGTCGGCGCTGCAACACAGTGCCGGCGGCGGCTAGCGCTGGGGATGGCGGCAATGGCGGATTCGGGCTCGGGTGGACGGACGACACGCACCGCGGACGCGGACCTCAGCGAGCTCAAGAGCGATCTGGCGGCGCTGCGCACGGAGCTGGCGGCCGTCGTCGCTGCGGTGAAGCAGCTGGGCGAGACCGCCATACGCACGGCAAGGCGACAGCAAGGCGCCGAAGTCGACAGGCTGGCGGCGGGGGCGGAGACGATCGCAGCCGAGGCGATGGCGACGGGCCGGGAGCAACTCGGCAATCTGGAAGCCAAGATCCGCGAGCAGCCGCTTGCCGCCGTCGCGATCGCCTTCGTCGCCGGCCTCCTGTTCGGCAGCCTGCGGCGGTGAGCCTGGTCGGGCTGCTGCTGAAGCTGCTACCGCCGCTCCTTACCATGCTGCCGACGCACGCCGGTTCGGGCAGGCATCTCGCGATTCAACTGACCCTCCGCGCGGGCGTCGTCATGGCCATCGGCTCGCTGGCGAGTATGGCCGTGCTTGCGGCGGTGGCGGCGATGGTTCTGGGCCTCGCCGAGGAGATGGGGTACCCGGCCGCCCTCGGCGTGTCGGCGATCGTGCTGCTGGCTACCGCGGGCGCACTCGCGGCAGCGCTCGTGCTCGTGGACCGGCGTTCCGATCGACGCGCGGCCGCCGTGCGCGACGCGTCGCTGGAGGCGATCGTGGCACCGCTGACCGCGGTGAGCCGGCAGATCGCGCAAAAGCCCATGCAGAGCGCGCTCTTGGCGCTCGCGGCAGGCGCCCTGCTGGGCGTATTGCGCCGGCGCTAAAAGACTTCCACCCAGGGTCGCAACTCAACCTCCCAGGTCCAGGCGCTGCGGTCCTGGCGCAGGACATCGAGATAGGTGCGCGCGATCGCTTCAGGGGCGAGATGGGCGTCCTGGGACGGCTCCGGCCGCCCGGCCGCCCGGATGGCGCCGTCGATGACGAAATGCGCAACATGGATGCCTTGCGGCGCAAGCTCCCGCGCCATGCTCTGGGCCAGCCCGCGCAACGCGAACTTGCCCATCGCGAATGGAGCGGAATACCTATAGCCCTTCACGCTGGCCGAGGCGCCGGTGAACAGGATGGCACCTTTGCCCCTGGGCAGCATGCGCTTTGCCGCCTCCTGAGCCACCAGAAACCCACCGAATGCCGAGATGCGGATGGCCATGGCGACGGCCGTGGGATCCAGCTCGACGAGGGGTCCGCGCACCCTGGCGCTGGCATTGTAGATCACGATGTCGGGGGGTGCGCCGAACGCGGCGTCCACTGCGGCGAACAGCGCCACGACCTGATCGGGCTCGCCCGCGTCGCACGCGACGGTGAAGGCATCGAACGACTGGGCCAACGGCGCCAGCTTCGCCACGTTGCGGGCCGCAAGCGCCACCCGCACGCCCTCGCGCGCCAACAGCCGTGCCAGCGAAGCGCTCAGACCATCGCCCGCGCCGACGATGAGCGCGGTATCGTATCCATTCATGCGATCTGCCCGTTCTTCATTCACCTTCGGCTCGCCCCTCCCGCCGAGGATCGACCCCGCTGATCAGCCTGCCCCCTGCTATCTGGATGGCATGTAGCCCGCTGTTGAGGGCCTTCACCTGAACCTTCTGGCCGCGCGCCGTCAGAGCGGGCTCGAGCGCGGCCGCTTCCGTGCCGGCTTCCAGCTCCGTGGGCCCGTTGCGGTTCAGCACATGGCCGGCTGCCATTGCCTGTTGTGGGGGCCAGCCCCAGTCGAGCACGCCGACGAGAGCCTGCGCGACGAAGCCGATGATCTGGCTGCCGCCCGGCGAGCCAACAAGGAGTAGCGGATCACCACCACGATCGAACACGATGGTCGGCGCCATCGAGCTTCGCGGCCGCTTACCCGCCTCGACCCGGTTAGCGACCGGCCTACCGCCGTCGCTGGGAGCGAACGAGAAATCGGTCAGCTCGTTGTTGAGCAGAAACCCGCCGGCCATGACGCTGCTGCCGAAGCCGCTCTCGATCGTGGTGGTCATCGACAGGGTATCGCCGTCGCCGTCGACCACCACGATCTGGCTCGTGCCTGGAAGCCCCGGGCTCTCGTCGGGCGCCAGGAGGCCCGCCTCCCGCCAGGGCGGATTGCCGGCGACCGCCTTATCGAGCGACGCGTCGAGCCTGATCTGCTGTGCCCGCATGGTCAGGTAGGTCGAATCGAGCAGACCGCGCACCGGCACCCGGACGAAGTCGGGATCGGCCAGATAGAGGTTGCGGTCGGCGAAAGCGAGCTTGGATGCCTCGAGCAATGCCTGGAACCCGTCGACCGTCGGCCCGAGCGCCGCCATGTCGAAATGTTCGACTAGCCCCAGGATCTGGAGCACCGCGACGCCGCCCGAGCTCGGCGGCCCCATGCCACAGACGCGATAGCTGCGGTACGCGCCGCAGACCGGCTCCCGCTCGAGGACGCGATAACGCGCGAGGTCCGCGGCAACGAGCAGCCCCGGATTTGATGGCGCATCCCGGACTGCGGCAACGACCACATCCCCGAGGCGGCCGCGATAGAGGGGCGCACTGCCTTCGCTGGCGATGGTGCGCAGGGTCCTGGCGAACTCGGGATTGCGCAGGAGGGTGCCCGCAGCCCTCGGCTCGCCATCCGTGCCCAGGAAGTAGGCGCGCGCGGTCGGGAATCTGCCGAGTGTCGCCGCGCTGTCGGCGATGGCACCGGCCAGTCGCGGCGAGATCTCGAAGCCCTGATCGGCCAGTGTCGCCGCCGGCTCGACCAGCTCGACCCAGGGCAGCCGCCCGAAGCGCCGGTGGACGTGCTCCAGGAGCGCAAGCGTGCCCGGCACCCCGACCGAGCGACCGCCCGGCACGGCGTCCTCGAACGCCATCGGCGAGCCGTCCGACTTGAGGAAAAGATCGGGTCCCGCGGCCATCGGCGCGGTCTCGCGCCCGTCGAAGCTGGTCAGCTTGCGCGATTTCGCGTCCCAATGAAGCAGGAACGCGCCGCCCCCGATCCCCGACGACTGCGGCTCGACCAGGTTGAGCACGAACTGGGCCGCCACCATGGCGTCGACAGCGCTTCCGCCGCGACGCAACATTTCTGCACCCGCAGCGGTGGCGTGACCGTTGGCGGTCACGATCATGAAGTGCTGCGCCTCGACCACCGCCGGGGCCGAGCCGCCTCCCGGCGGCTCCGGCGCCGGGCGCTCCTGGGCCAGGAGCCCCGGCATTGGACTCAAACCCATGGCTGCGAGGAGGACGAGCCGGAGGATCGGTTGCAAGGCGGCCTCCCACAATCTGCCGCCGGAGATTAGGCGATGCGGCACGGCGGCGAAACGACCTCGTTGCCCGATGACCTTGTCTCGGTCCAGGATCATGGAACCTCGCCCCGCACGTCGCGACAATCATGCACGCCCCGCGCGATCTTCCGCCCCTCATCGCCCATCTGCCGGACCCGGCTCGCACGCGCCTGCAACGCGAAGCCGTGCCCGTAAGCATGCCCGCGGGATCCATCCTGTTCCGGCCGGGAGATGCCTGCTCGCTCTACCTGCTGCTGACGGCCGGCACCGTCCGCGTGCAGCTCTTCGCGCGGGACGGCCACCAGATCGTGCTCTATCGGGTGAGGCGCGGCGAGAGCTGCGTGCTTACCACCTCCTGCCTTCTCGCTCATGAGCGCTATGCGGCCGAAGGCATCGCTGAAACGGAGATCAGCGGCTTGGGCATCGGACCGGGTCTGTTCGACGCGATGCTCGGCGGTTCGCCAACCTTTCGAGCAGCGGTGTTCGCCGACTTCGGCCAACGGCTCGCCGATCTCATGGTCCTGCTCGACGAGGTCGCCTTTCGCCGGATAGATGCGCGTCTCGCCGACTGGTTGCTGGCCGCCATGGACCGCGAGGGTCCTTCGCTCCGGCATACCCATCGGGCGATCGCCGCCGAGCTCGGAACGGCGCGCGAGGTCGTCAGCCGCCAGCTCAAGGAGCTGGAGCGACAGGGCTTGCTGGCAATGGCGCGTGGCAGGATCGAACTCCTGGATGGGCCCGGCCTGCGGCAGATCGCAGCAACGGGCGATCGAAGCGGCCGGAGGTGATTTAGTCACCGAGAACGTCGCCGGTCTGGTTCAGATGCCCATGCGGTCGGACAAGCGGCCCGATCGACCAGGAGATGGGTATGTCGAGAAATATCGGCTCGATCGATCGCGCACTGCGCATTCTCGCAGGCGCGGCGCTGTTGGCGCTGGCGCTGTTCGGCGGGTATTGGTGGGGCTGGATAGGCGTGGTGCCGCTGGCCACGGCCTTTGCCGGGTTCTGCCCGGCGTATCGGCTGGTCGGTCTGAGCACCTGCCCGATCGCGCCCAAGCAGAGCGGCCCATGATTGCACAGGCGCTCGCGGGTGGCGCCCTGATCGGCGCGAGCGCCGTACTGCTCATGGCGCTCCAGGGGCGGATTGCCGGCATCAGCGGGATCGTGAGCGGCCTCTTGCGGACGTCGCCCCGACGTGCGGAGCGCCTGTGGCGTTTGGCGTTTCTCGTCGGGCTGGCGACCGGCCCGACGCTGTTGGCGCCGCTTCTCTCTCGCCCCGCAATCGGCCAGCCGCAGGTCGATGCCGTTCTAGCCTTGGTGGCCGGCCTCCTTGTCGGCATCGGCACGACCCTCGGAAATGGCTGCACCAGCGGCCATGGCGTCTGCGGGTTGGCGCGCCTGTCGCATCGCTCGCTCGCTGCTACCGTCACATTCATGACCGTGGCGGCGATCACGACGCTGGCATTGCGTCACATGCTGGGCGGTGGGTGAGATGAGGGGAGCGTTGGCCGGACTGCTCGCCGGACTTCTGTTCGGCGGTGGTCTCGCACTGTCGGGCATGACCGACCCGGCGATCGTGCTGGGCTTCCTCGACGTCGCTGGTCAGTGGAACCCGACACTCGCGTTCGTGATGGCAGCGGCGCTGAGCGTCACCTTCGTCGGCTATCGGCTCGCCTGGCGGCAACGCGCGCCCATCTGGGCTCCCACGTTCGAGCTCCCGACAACCCACACGGTCGACGGGCGCCTCCTCGTCGGCGCCGCTCTGTTCGGGATCGGCTGGGGCATCGCCGGCTGGTGCCCAGGCCCCGCCATCGCCTCGCTTTCGGCGCCCTCCCCGGAACTCCTGCTGTTTCTTGCGGCGATGATCCTGGGGATCTTGATCGCTCGGACCGCAGGCTCCCCCGCCCAACCCGATAAGGACGGCAACCATGGCTGAGGACTATCTCCAGCTCGAGAAGAAATACGTCGCCGCTTCGCGAGCCCTGCACAAGGACGGCGGCGAGCCGTTCCGGGCGTTCCGTGATCTGGTGCAGGCTGCCGGCACCGACGGCGCCCTGAGCCACAAGCTCAAGGAGCTCGTCGCTTTGGCAATCTCGGTGGCCATTCGCTGCGAGGGCTGCATCGTCTTCCATAGCAGAGCCTGCGTGCGGCTCGGCGTGACGCGGCCGGAACTACTCGACATGCTCGGCGTGGCGGTCGAGATGGGTGGCGGACCTTCGGCAGTATACGGCGCTCAGGCCCTCAGCTGCTATGATCAGATGAGCGCTGCCGCCGGGTGAGCGGCGCGGGATCTCGCCATCGAGCGACGCCGCGCTATCATCTGTGCGGCGTCACCGCCGTGGAGGATCACGTGCAGCATCCAGAGGTCACCGGCTTCTTCGACCAGACGACGAACACGGTGAGCTACGTCGCGGCCGATCCTGCCACGCGGAAGTGCGCGCTGATCGATTCGGTGCTCGATTTCGACCCGGTCGCCGGCCACACCGGCCGCGAGTCGGCGGACAGGATGATCGCGTTCGTCCGTGATCATCAGCTCAAGCCTCAATGGCTGCTGGAGACCCACGTCCACGCTGACCATCTCTCTGCCGCACCGTATCTCAAGCAGGAGGTCGGCGGCATTTTGGGTATCGGCCGCGACATCACCGTCGTCCAGAACGTGTTCGGCAAAATCTTCAACGCCGGCACCGAATTCCAGCGCGACGGCAGTCAGTTCGACCGCCTGTTCATGGATGGCGACCGCTTCGAGCTGGGCTCGATCGAGGCCACGGCCATCCACACGCCCGGCCATACTCCCGCCTGCATGACCTATCTGATCGGCGATGCCGCCTTCGTCGGCGACACGCTCTTCATGCCCGACTACGGCACGGCGCGCTGCGATTTCCCCGGCGGCGACGCGCGCCAGCTCTACCGCTCGATCCAGCGGCTGTTCGCGCTGCCCGACCAGACCCGCCTGTTCCTGTGTCACGACTACAAGGCCCCGGGCCGCGACGAGTTTTGCTGGGAGACCACCGTCGGCGAGGAGAAGCGCCGCAACGTGCATGTCCACGAGGGCATCTCCGAGGACGAGTTCGTCGCGATGCGCACCACCCGCGACAAGACGCTCGCCATGCCGCGCCTGCTGCTGCCGTCGGTCCAAGTCAACATGCGCGCGGGCGAGATGCCGCCGCCGGAGGACGATGGTCGGCGCTATCTGAAGATCCCGCTGGACGCATTTTGAGAGGAGCCTCCGCCATGAGCGCATCGGAGACGGACTGGCGTGAGCATGGTGTCCGTGTAGTCCGCGCCGGCGAGCTCGACACCAACACACCGCAGACGCCGGGCATGAACCGGGCAGCGGCCATCAACTTCGCCCGGGCCGGCGCGCAGAAGCTGTGGGCGGGGACGGTGACCATCCACCCCGACGCCAAGACCGGCGCCCATCACCACGGCGAGCTGGAGAGCGTGATCTACGTCGTCCGCGGCAAGGCGCGCATGCGCTGGGGCGACCGCCTTGAGTATGTCGCCGAAGCCGGCCCGGGCGACTTCATCTTCGTCCCACCCTACGTGCCGCACCAGGAGATCAACGCCAGCACCGACGAGCCGCTCGAATGTGTCCTAGTACGCAGCGACCAGGAAGCAGTCGTGGTCAATCTGGATATCGAGCCGGTTGAGAAACCGGAGACCGTTGCCTGGATCGACCCAATCCACAAAGGGGGTTGAGGCAGGACGCCCATGGCGGCCATCGCTCAGCCGGCTTCGATCCAGACCTTGTCGAACTGGTGGTACAGGCTCGGGTGCGCGAACATCTCGTGGATCCGGCTCGAAGCAAGGGACAAGCGCGGCGTCCACGCGGGCTGAACCATGACCGCATCGCCCTGCAGCAGCACCTCGACCCGCTCCATGAGCCGGCGCCGCTTGGCCGGATCGATCTCCGCCTCTGCCGCCGAAAGCGCCGCGTCAAATTGCGGATTGTCGTAGTTGGTTTCGTTCCAGGACGCGCCAGAGCGGTAGCCGAGCGCGAGCGCCATCGTGCCGAGCGGCCGGTGCAGCCAGCTGGTGATGCCGAACGGCGTCTTGTCCCAGATCTCCCAATATTGCTCCGCCGGCATCAGTTGGATCTGGAGGTCGATCCCTACGGGCTGGAGCTGGCCACGGAGAATTTCCAGCATCTGCTGTTGATGGGGTCCGTTCGTGTTGCCGCAATCGGCCTTTATTTCGAGCCCGTTGGCGTATCCGGCCTCGGCCAACAGCTGGCGCGCCTTTGCGTAGTTCTGCACGAGCTTTGGCAGAGCGTAGTATTCCGGGTGAATGGGCGCCACATGATGATGCTCGCCGACTTGCCCTCGGCCGCGAAGCACGAGCTGGGTATAAGCATCCACATCGACGCAGGCGAGGATGGCTTGGCGCAGCTTTGTATTGTCGAAGGGGGCCTCGCTGATTCGCATGCGCATGCAGTCCGTCCCCGCACTGTGCGCCTCATAGATAAGGCCATCCTTCATCGACATAGCCAAGTCGAGTGACGACACATCGAATTCAGCAACCACGTCAACTTGCTTCGCGGGGCGAAAGCTCTGATCTGTACGTCCGAGGCAGATCCATAATCCTGATAGTGAATTTCATCTAGAAAGATCTCGTTGGCCCAATATGACTGTTGCACCCGATGGAGTATCGCCCGCTCGCCCACTGAGAACTCGGCGAGCGTGAATGGTCCTGTGCCGATCGCCCACTTGGTCAGATCGCCGCCGTCGTCGGCGAAGCCGCGGTGCAGGATAGCTGTGGGATAGTTGTAGAGATTCTCCGGGATCGCCAGCGCGGGCTCGCTCAGGTGGAGCCGAAACGTATAGTCATCAACTCGCTCGAACGCGCCTTCGCGCATCCGTCTCAAGGTCTTGGAGCGGTCGATGCCAACGGCCCCGGCAGTCGGCGACTCTTCCAGCATGCCAGCGAAGAGCGCCTGGTTGGAGGAACCGGTCCGCGGATCCAGCCAGCGGCGAAAGTTGAACTCGACGTCCTCAGTAGTGAACTCGTCGCCATTGTGCCAGCGGATGGCGTGGCGCAGGCGGAAGGTCCATGTCCTGAGATCGTCCGACGGCTCCCAGCTCTCGGCGAGATAGGGCCGCGTCACGTTGTCCGGCCCTGTGATGGTGAGATACTCGACGATGTGCCGCGAGATGTTGGACTGCGCGACCTGGTCGTAGGTCGCCGGATCGGAGATTTCCGGTACCGGCATGGCGATGCGCAACACGCCTCCCCTCTGCGGTGGAGCCGCGCCAGCGACAGGAAGGCGCCCAGCTCCAAAAGCTCGGCCGGCAAGCGCATAGGCAATGGTGGCGGAAAGCCCAAGAAGAGTCGCCGTTCGCACGAAGTCACGGCGGCTGATTCGGCCGGACCGGACGTCGGTCGCCAAACCGGCAATAGCAGGGTGTATCCGCCGTGGGTGCGTTTCAATAGACCGCAACATGCCCCTTCCCCTACTGAGTAATTCTTCAATCTATGCTAGAAGCCGGAAGCGGCCTACGCATTTAAGCCGGAGAGGGCGATGGACATCGCAGCTTGGCTGCGCGGGCTGGGCCTGGATCGCCACGTGGAGCTGTTTCGCGCGCACGATATCGGGCTCGACATCGCTGCCGATCTGACCGACGCGGATCTCGCCGCGCTCGGCCTTTCTCTTGGTGATCGCAAGCGCCTGCTCAAGGCTGCTGCCTCATTGCGCGAGCCCGGCGCCGCAGGCGGGGAACGGCGAACGCCTCGCGCCCAGCCCCAACGGCGGCAGCTCACGTTGATGTTCGTCGATCTGGTCGGCTCGACGGCTCTTTCCGCCCGCCTCGATCCCGAGGAGATGCGCGACGTCATCTCGGCCTATCAAGCCGTAGTCGCGGCCGAGATCGGCAGGTTCGAGGGTCATGTCGCCAAGTACATGGGCGACGGTGTGCTCGCCTATTTCGGCTGGCCCAGCGCACATGAGGACGAGGTCGAGCGTGCGGTGCGCGCGGGGCTGGCGACGACCGCAGCGGTGGCACGGTTGTCGGCACCCGGCGGCGCCCCGCTGACGGCCCGCGTCGGGATCGCAACGGGGCTGGTCGTGGTCGGGGATCTCGTGGGCGAGGGTGCCGCCCAGGAGGAGGCGGTCGTCGGGGAGACGCCAAACCTCGCCTCCCGCCTTCAGGCCCTGGCAGAACCGGGGACGGTGGTGATCTCGGCGGCGACGCGACGCCTGCTCGGCGATCTCTTCGATCTGAGAGACATCGGTGCGCGTCGGGTGCCGGGCTTCGTGCAGCCGGTTCCGGCCTATCAAGTGATCGCCAAACGCCGGAGCGCGGGGCGCTTCGAGGCCAAGCGTGGCATCCGCCTCACACCGATGGTCGAGCGCCAGAGCGAGCTGGACCGGCTACTCGACGGCTGGCGTCTCGCGAACAGCGGCGCGGGGCAGGTCATCTTGACCGGTGGAGAAGCCGGAATCGGCAAGTCCCGCCTTCTCCAGGCCTTCTGCGCCCAGCTCGACAGCGAGGCATGCACGCGGTTGAGCTTCTACTGCTCCCCGTTCCACCGCAACACGGCCTTCCACCCGATCCTCGACCACATCGAGCGCACGGCTCGGCTCACCAGCGCCGAGCCGGCCAGCGTCGGGCTGAAGAAACTGGAAGCGCTGTTCTCGCCAATTGGGAATCGCGCTGCGGAGGCGGCTGGACAGACCGCGGCGCTGCTGGGCCTGACAACTGGATTGCCGCAGTCTTCCGAGCCGAATCCGCAAGCACGCAAATCCAGACTGCAGCGGCTCTGGCTCGATCAACTCGACGCTCTCGCCCGGCGGCGCCCGATCCTGATGCTGCTCGAGGATGCGCATTGGATCGACCCGACCAGCCTCGAGCTGTTCGATCTCCTGGTCGAGCGCATCACGGGGCTACCCGTCCTGCTCGCCGTCACCTTCCGGCCCGAGTTTCAGCCCTCCTGGAACCGATATGCCCATGTCGCGGTGCAGACACTCGATCGTCTCGACCAACGCGAGAGCGCCGAGTTGCTCGTGCACGCCGCAGCGGGCAAAGGGCTACCCAAGCCACTTCTCGATCTGCTGGTCGCGAAGGCGGACGGCGTGCCGTTGTTCTTGGAGGAGTTGCTCAAGACCGTGCTGGAGAGCGGCCAGCTGGAGGACATGGGTGACAAATGGCGGCTGGCGGGCGCCCTGCCCTCGCTGACGATCCCAGCAACCCTCCAGGACTCGCTGCTTGCCAGGATCGAGCGCATGGCGCCGGTCAGGGAGGTGGCTCAGGTCGCGGCATCGATCGGGCGCCAATTCTCGCGCGCGCTGATGTCGCGGGTCACCCAGCTTGACGATCGCACCCTCGATCTGGCCCTTGCGCAGCTCACCGCCGGCGAGCTGATCCATCGGATCGGCACGCCCTCAGGCGACAGCTACTCATTCAAGCACGCGCTCGTGCAGGACGCTGCCTACAGCACGCTTCTTCGTAGCAGGCGCGCGCTCATCCACGGCCGGATCGCGTCCGAACTGCTGAAGGGCGACGCGGAACACGCGCCGGAAATCATCGCTCATCATCTCACGGAAGCAGGCGAGGCTGAGCGGTCGGTGACGTTCTGGGAGCGCGCCGGGCAATTCGCCGTCTCCCGTGCCGCCAGTCGAGAGGCCGTGGCCCACTTTCAGCGCGCGATCGCCCAGTTGCTTTCCCTGCCGGACACGATCGAGCGCAAGCGACGGGAGGCTGACCTTCAAGATGCACTCGGCGGCGCCCTGGCTCACGTCGCGGGCGTGGAATCCGACGCGTTGGCGCAGGTCCACGATCGGGTCCGCGACCTCTCCCGGCAGACGATGGACGTGAAGCGCCAGTTCATTGCCGAGTGGAACCTCTGGCACGTCTATGTCGCGCGCTGGGAGCATCGACGCGCCGAAGCGGTGGGCAGCCAACTGATGGCGGTGGCGGAGCGCGTCGGCGACCCGGAGCTGCTGTTGCAGGCCCTGCACGTCGAATGGAGCACACTCGGGCCCTTGGGCGAGCCCAGGGCCACCTGTGACAGCTGCGACCGAGGCTGGGCCCTCTACGATCAGGAGCGCCACGGACGCCACCACCTGATCTTCGGTGCGCACGATCCCGGTGTGTGCAGTAGAGTGATCTGCTCGTTCGAGACCTGGTGTCTCGGTCGGCCCGACGAGGCGATCGCGTGCTATGAGGCGGGGCTAGCATTGGCGCGCCGCCTGAACCATCCGCTCGTGCTCCTGCACGCACTGGCCAAAGGTCTGCCACTGTTCCAGCTGCTGCGCGATCGTGATCGATTGAGCGCGCAGGTGGATGCCACCCTGACGCTCGCGATCGAGCAGGACTCGACCAATTTCGGCATGGAGGCACAAATCCTGCGCGCCTGGATACTGGGCGACAAGGGTGCTCCAGATCGCTCGGCGAAGCTGATGCAGGACAGTATCAGGGAATTCTGCAGCCGCGGTGCCACCGGCGTCAGCCCCTACTACATGTCGTTGCTGGCCGAGGCGCAAGCGAACGCCAATGCGTTGGACGACGCTCTCGCCACGATAGAAGCGGCGCAGGAGCGTGGTCGGCTGGCGGGCAACCGTTGGTGCGAGCCGGATCTGCATCGCATCCGCGGTGAAATCCTGTCCCGGATGGGATACGGAAACGAGGCGGAACGCTCCTTCATCGCGGCGCTGTCGAGGGCGCGAGCCACCGAGGCTCGCGGCTGGGAATTGCGCACAGCGACGTCATTGGCGCGGCTGTGGTCTGGCCAAGGCCGCCGCGTCGAGGCGAAGCAGCTACTCTGCCCCATCCACAGCGGCTTTTCGGAAGGGCAGGATCTTCCCGACCTTCGCGATGCCGAGGCATTGCTGGCCGAACTCGCCTAGGGCGGCGCTCGCCCGGTCTTGCCGGTTCCAGCATCGCCGCTAGCATGGCGCTGCCGTCGAGATTGGGAGACGCCCGCGTGCGCGGCTGGCTGCAACGCTATTTCCGGCCGCGCGAGCGGGTCGATCTGTCGCCGACGGTCGCCGACAAGGTGGTGCCCACCACCTGCTACATGTGCGCCTGCCGCTGCGGCATCCGGGTGCATCTGAAGGACGGTGCGGTCCGCCACATCGACGGCAATCCGGACCATCCGGTCAACCGCGGCGTGATCTGCGGCAAGGGGGCGGCCGGGCTCAAGAACCACCTTTCGCCGGCGCGGCTCAAGGCTCCGCTGCTGCGGGTCGGAGAGCGGGGTGAGGGACGTTTCAGGGAGATCTCGTGGGACGAGGCGCTGGCGCTCGCGGTCTCGTGGCTGGCGCCGGTGCGCGCCAGCGACCCGAAGCGCCTCGCCTTCTTCACCGGCCGCGACCAGAGCCAGTCGCTCACCTCCCTGTTCGCGACCAGCTTCGGCACGCCCAACTGGGCGGCGCATGGCGGCTTCTGCTCCGTCAACATGGCGGCCGCCGGCCAATACACCGTGGGCGGCAGCTTCTGGGAGTTCGGCGAGCCGGACTGGGAGCATACCCGCTACTTGCTGATGTTCGGCGTCGCCGAGGACCATGACAGCAACCCGATCAAGCGCGGGCTCGGGCGCCTGAAGGCACGCGGCGCCAAGGTCGTGGCCATCAACCCCGTCCGCACCGGCTATGCCGCCATCGCCGACGAGTGGGTCCCCATCCGGCCGGGCACCGACGGCCTGTTCATCCTCGCCCTGATCCATGAGCTGTTGCGGCTCGGCCGCGTTGACCTGGACTATCTGGCCGGGCTGACCGATGCCGGCTGGCTGGTCGTCGACGCGCCGGGCACCGACCGCCACGGCCTCTACGCCCGTGACGAGCGGGGGCATCCATTGGCGGTCGCACATGACACGGGCATGGTCGGGCCAGCCGAGGCGATCCGCGAGCCCCGACTCGGCGGAACCGTCGAGCTGCCCGACGGGGATCGGGCACGCTCGGTATTCTCGCTGCTCGCGGAGCGCTACCGCGCCGCGGAGCATGCCCCGGAGGCGGTGGCGGAACGCTGCGGCATCCCTGCCGCGACGATCCGGCGGATCGCCGCCGAAATCGGGCACGTCGCCTTCGAGCAGCCGGTGCGGCTGGAACAGCCCTGGACGGACGTGCATGGCCGGCGGCATCCGGCCTTCCTCGGCCGGCCCGTTGCGATCCACGCCATGCGCGGAATCTCGGCGCATTCGAACGGCTTTCAGACCTGTCGGGCGCTGCATCTGCTGCAGCTCTTGATCGGCAGCGTCGATGTGCCGGGCGGCTGGCGCTATAAGGCGCCCTATCCTCGCCCCTGCCCACCCGGCCTGCGGCCGTTCGGCCGGCCCGAGGAGATCGTGCCGGGCAAGCCGCTGCCGGGCTCGCCGCTCGGCTTTCCGCGCGGCCCCGAGGACCTGCTGCTCCAGCCGGACGGCCGGCCCGTGCGGATCGACAAGGCGTTCAGCTGGGACGCGCCGCTCGCGGTGCACGGGATGCTGCAGACGGTCATCGCCAATGCCTGGCGCGGCGATCCCTATCCGGTCGAGGTGCTGTTCCTCTACATGGCGAACATGGCCTGGAACTCGGCCATGAACCCCGGCGAGACGATGCGGATGTTACGGGATCGCGACGCGGCGACCGGCGAATATCGCATCCCCCGGTTCATCTATGTCGACGCGTTCCATTCCGAGACCGTCGACTATGCCGATCTGGTGCTGCCCGACACGACCTATCTCGAGCGCTGGGACTGCATCTCGCTGCTCGACCGCCCGATCGGCTCGGCGCATGGCCCCGGCGATGCGATCAGGCAGCCCGTGGTGGCGCCGGATCGCGACGTGCGCCCCTTTCAGGAGGTGCTGCTCGACCTCGGCACGCGACTCCGCCTGCCGGCATTCGCACATCCCGACGGTGAGCCACGCTATCCCGGCGGCTATCCCGACTATCTCGTCAACCATCAGCGCAAGCCGGGGATCGGCCCGCTGGCCGGCTGGCGCGGCGCCAAGGGCGACCGTCACGGGCGTGGTATCCCGAACGAGCGACAGCTCGATGCCTACATCGCCCATGGCTGCTTCTGGCATTGCGAGCTCGAGCCGGAAGAGACCTACCTAAAGCCGGTTAACCGCGCCTACCTCGCCCGCGGGCGCGAGCTCGGGTTGCTCGACAACGCCAACCCGATCACCCTGCATCTCTATGCCGAAGTGCTGCAACGCTTCCGGCTGGCAGCCGAGGGGCACGGCCCGGTCCAGCCGCCGGCAGGCCATCGCGACCGCATCCGCACGTACTTCGACCCCCTGCCGCTCTGGCATCGGCCGTTCGAGCACCAGGCGTTCGCGGAAGACGACTATCCGCTCCACGCGGTGACCCAGCGGCCCATGCCCATGTACCACAGCTGGGGCTCGCAAAATGCCTGGCTGCGGCAGATCCTCGCCCGCAACCAGCTCTACATGCACCGCCGCACCGCCGCGCGCCTCGGCATGACCGACGGCGACTGGGTGGACATCGAGAGCCCGCACGGGCGGGCTCGCGCTCAGCTGCATCTGATGTCGGGCTGCGAGGAAAACACCGTCTGGACCTGGAACGCCATCGGCAAGCGGGCCGGTGCCTGGGGCCTGGCGCCGGACTCGCCCGAGTTCAGGCAGGGCTTCCTGCTGAACCAGGTCATCGGCGAGCTGCTGCCCGAAGCCGACGGCTACGTCCATGCCAACGCCGACCCGATCACCGGGCAGGCCGCATGGTTCGACCTGCGCGTGCGCGTCCGCCGGTCGGCGGACCAGCGCGAAGACGCATCGCCGCTCGCTTCGATCACGGAGGCCGCTTGACCGAGTACGCCCCCGTCGCGCCCGGGCAGAGACAGCTCGGGCTGGCGATCGACCTCGACACCTGCGTCGGCTGCCAGGCCTGCGTCACCGCCTGCCGCTCCTGGAACGACCAGGGCCAGGGCGGACCGCTCGCCGAGCTCGACCCCTACGGTGCGAAGCCCGAAGGTGCCTGGCTGAACCGGGTGCACAGCTACGAGGTCGATGACGGCGGGCACGGCCGGACGGTCCACTTCCCACGCTCCTGCCTGCATTGCGCGGAGCCGGCCTGCGTCACGGTCTGCCCGACCGGCGCCTCCTACAAGCGGCAGGAAGACGGCATCGTCCTGGTCGATGCGGCTCTGTGCATCGGCTGCGGGCTCTGCGCCTGGGCCTGCCCCTATGGCGCGCGCGAGCTGGACCCGGTCGCCGGCGTGATGCGCAAGTGCACGCTGTGCGTGGACCGCATCTATAACGAGCATCTGCCGGCTGCCGAGCGGCAGCCGGCCTGTGTGCTGGCCTGCCCGACGGGCGCACGTCATTTCGGCGATTTCGGCGATCCCTGCTCCAAGGTATCGATATTGTCGGCCGAACGCGAGGGCACCGCGCCGATGCCCGAGCTGGGCTACAGGCCGATCAACCGCTACCTGCCGCCCCGCTCTCCGGCTCGGGTGGAGCCTCTGTCTCCCGTGGAGCGGCCGGATGCGCCGGCCAGAGCAGGCGACCGTCTGTTCGCCTGGCTCGATCGCGTGCTCAGCGCCTGACGCGATGCGCCCCGCCTATTCGGTGATCCTATTCACGGTATTGTCCGGCGCCGGCTACGGCCTTGCGGCGATGGCCGCGCTGATGCTCGCGTCGAAGGCCATGATCGCTTTGCCGCGTCTTGCCGTCGTTTCGGGCCTTGCGCTCGCCTCCTGCGGGCTGGTCGCCTCAACGTTCCATCTCGGCAGACCGGAGCGCGCATGGCGGGCGCTGTCGCAGTGGCGCACGTCCTGGCTGTCGCGCGAGGCCGTGCTCGCCCTCGCCACGTTCGTCGTTACGATACCCCTGATCGTGCTCCTCGACCTCGAGCGCAACGGCGGACTCGCCATTCGGCTCGCCGCCGCTGCAATGGCCGTTTCCTGTCTCGCCACGGTTCTCTGCACCGCGATGATCTACGCCTCGCTGCGACCAGTCAGGCAGTGGCGCCATTGGACGGTGCCGGCCGCCTATCTCTTCTACGCTTTGGGTAGTGGCGGCGTGCTGCTGAACCTTCTCCAGGCCGCAGCGAGGGCACCTTCGAGCATGTGGTCGCTCGCACCCGTTCCCGCGCTCCTCGTGGCGTGGGGTGTGCGCGAGGCGAACTGGTGGCTTCTCCATGCGAGGCCGGGCCAGCTGAGCATTGCGGACGCAACTGGCTTGGCGCGGCTCGGAACCGTGCGCGCCCTCGACCCGCCGCACACCGAGTCCAACTATCTGCTGCACGAGTTCGGCTTTCGTGTCGCCAGACGGCACATCGATCGGTTGCGGGCGCTCGCCAGGGCGCTCGGCCTCCTTCTGCCCGTCGTCGCAACCCTGTTGGTTGCCGGCCCGGAGCCGCTTCTGCCGAACAGCCTGCCAGTCACGTCACTCGCCGCCGTCGCGGTCCTTGCCGGGCTGCTCGTCGAGCGCTGGCTCTTCTTTGCCCAGGCCAGGCACACGACTGCCTTGTACTACGGCGCTCCCGCGGCGTGAGCGGCCGAGATCAGGTAAAAATGATGTCGCTGCCGAAAGCGAGCGGCCCCGTATAGCCAAGTATCGACACGGAATCGCCCGCAATCGTGGAGATCACCGTGTTGCCGCCCACTCGCTCGATATCGAGATCACCTCGCAGCAGGTCGCGGAACACGATCTGATCCTCACCGCGGCGGAAGTCGAGAATGCGATCGTCACCGAAGCTGCCGGCGAAGTTGAAGCTGTCCTCGCCACCGGCCGCCGAGTCGAGCAGCTTGCCATCGCCCCAAAGCCGATCGTTGCCCCCGCCGCTGAACAGCTGGTCGTCGCCACCGCGGCTGGACCCGCTCAGCACGGGGGCATCCCCGAACAGCTCGTCGTCGCCGGCGCGCCCGCGCAGGATATCATCGCCACCCGTGGCCGTTCCCCGCAAATCCTCGCCCGCATCCCCGAACATCACATCGACGCCGGAGCCGCCATAGAGCTGGTCGTTGCCGCCGCTGCTCGTGTCGTGCAGCGAAATCGCGTCCCCGACCATGCGCGAACCCAACGAGCTGGCCCAAAGCACGTCGTTGCCGCCCCGGCTGCCCACCTCCATCACGCCGAGACCGTCGCCATAGAGGCGGATGTTCGCGCCGACCGTCACGTCCCGCGCGTCGACGATATCGCGACCGCCGATCGCATGGACCAGATTGGCGCCGTCGCCGCTCATCTCGTCGCCGCCTTCGAGACGGTCGTTGCCGCCCCGTGCCCCCGAGCCCAGCGTGAAGGCATCTCCGTAGAGTAGCTGGCGCCCCGATCCGCCGGAACCGGCGAGCAGGATGTCATTGCCGCCGATGCCGCGCAGCGTCAGCCGCGCGTCGCCATACAGGGTATCGACCCCGCTCCCGCCGTAGACGAGGTCGGCACCGCCTCGGCCCGTGGCTCCGATGCGCAGCGCGTCCCCGACAACGACATCGTCGCCTTCCAATGCAAAAATGCGGTCGTCGCCGCCCGTGGTCCCGATGCCGCCGGAGCTGTCGCCGAAGATCGTGTTGCTCTGATTGGTGGCATCGACAAGTCTGATATCGTCGCCCCTGGTTCCGACGATGACGGCCATGACGCCCTCCCGAGCTGCATTGTTGATTGCGACGGGCATCTCCATAGATCGGCCTTGCTCGTCGGCACGGGATCCTTCTATCGCCGGAGGCGCATGATTCCAACCGTCAGTATGAGAACTGAGCGCGGCGCTCGCTTTGGGGGCGCGTGCCTCCGCCGCTCCGGCACCGAATCGATTCATGCGATGTTAATGCGCGGCAACTAAGGTGCAGGACGAGCCTGGTTCGGCATGGTCGGCGGCCAATGAGGTCACCTCCCGGTTCGAGACGGGCTCGTCCTCCCTGACGTTGTGATGCCTCCCTGTGCTTGTGGCCGCCGGTCCCCGGCGGCCACCTCTTTTTTGGCTATTGGCTTATCCAGAGAATGCGGGAGATCCAGGCCAGCGTCGCATTGTCGATCGACTGCTCGTCCTCGGTCCGGGTGAAATGGCCGAGCGACACTCTCTGCGCCGTCCGGCGCAGCAGGATCCCGAGCTCGACCTCGCCGGAGCGGCGTCGACACAGCACGCGGTCGTGGCGGCGCACACTGCTCCGAGGCGAGACGATCAGCATGTCGCCCGCCCGAAGAACCGGCGGCGCGATGTCCCGATCGAGCTCGATGGCATAAGCACCCTCGTCGCCGATTCCGGGGAAGTCGATGTCCTCCCAGGGCCCGGCCTGCGGGAAACCGGCCGCGTCGAACGCCTGCTCACGCTCGAGCTGACTGAAGCTCAGGCAGCGGACGCGACGGGCCGGCAAGGTAGCGGAGTCGCTCCCTTCATCGATCATCCCGACGAACTCGGCCATCGAGGTACCGGTAGCCTCGAGGATCTTCGAGACGCTCTCCGTGCTCGGCCAGCGGGACTTGCCCTGCTTGGTCGTGCGCTTGCTCTTGTTGAAGGTGGTCGGGTCGAGCCCCGCCTTCTTGGCGAGGCCCGATGCCGACAGGCCCCTTCGCTCGGCAAGGAGATCAATCCCTCGCCAGATCGCCTTGTGCGTGAGCATGGTCGGACATCTTCCCTGCAGTGATTCCGAGCTAATAGGAAGAGTATCTTGACATTGCGGACCGTTGTCAGTAGGCATGTGCTCCTACAATTGCTCACCTTCTCCCGGCGGAGCTTGGCATGCCGAATTCGTGCACGGTGGGGGATTCGGCCCGCGCACAGCCGGAGCTGCGCGCCCTGGTCGTCTTCGAGCACCGGGCCGCCGCGCTACCCTGGCGCCTCCTTCGACCCGGTTTTCGCCATTGCTACTGCATGATCGGCGATCGGCTGGACTGGATGCTCTGCGATCCGCTGACCAACCGCATCGGTCTGATGAGTGTGCAGGGACTGTCCGAGGCGGAGCTGATCCGTGTCCTCGCGGGCCAGGGCGGCACGGTGTTGCGCGGCGGACTTTGCAGCACGCTATCGAGCCACCCGCTGCGCATTCGCCCGGTGAGCTGCGTGGAGATCGTCAAGCGGGTTCTCGGTCTCGACCTGCCCCGCGTGCTCACGCCTTTTCAACTCTATCGCGCCCTGCTCACCCCCGCGGGATCGCGTCGGCCCTTCGCGGTGGCCACCATCCCCGATCTGGATCTTGACAACGAGTCGAAATAGGAATATTATCCTTGTCATTCGGACCGCAGCGAAAGGAAAGCTCTCGATGACAGGCCTGACGCCCGCGGCCGTCCGCAGGGGTTTCGAGCGCGCGCGCGAGCGCCGCGAGCCGTGGGAGCCGCTCTGGCGCGACTGCTATGCCTACGCCCTGCCCCAACGCGGCATCGGGCTCGGCGGCGAGTTCGCGCCGGCGCGCCGCTTCGCCGATGGCCTGTTCGACGGAACGGCGCCCGACGCGGTCGAGCAGCTGGCGGCAAGCCTGCTGGCCGAGCTGACCCCACCTTGGTCGCAATGGTTCGGCTTTCGCCCCGGCCACGACGTCGGCCCCGAGCAACGCTCGACGATCGCCCCTTATCTCGAAAACACCGCCAATCGGATCCGCGGTCATTTCGAGCGTTCGACCTTCGCCGTCGAAATCCACCAGTGCTTTCTCGATCTGGTGACCGTCGGTACCGCTACCCTGCTCTTCCAGGAAGCCGCGATCGGCGAGCCGAGCGCCTTTCGGTTCTGCGCCGTTCCTGCCGCGGAGATGTACATCGACGGCGATCAGAACGGGCAGATCCGCCACCACTACCGAGCGACAAGCCTGAGCCTCGCGGCCCTGCGCGCCCGATATCCCGACGCCGATCTGCCGCCAGCCCTGGTCGAAGGCGGCGAGGCGGACCCCGAGCAACGGTTCGATGTGATCGAGGCAGTCATGCAGCAGGGCCAGAGCCATGCCTACATGGCCGTCCTGCGCGCCGCGGAGGCGGAAGTGCCCGATCTGCCATTGGCGGAAGGCAGCTTCGAGCATCCGCCCTTCGTGACCTTCCGCTGGATCAAAGGTGCGGGCGAGCTCTATGGCCGCTCGCCCGTGATGACGGCGCTGCCCGACATCAAGACCGCCAACAAGGTGGTCGAGCTGATCCTCAAGAACGCCTCGATCGCGGTGACCGGCATCTGGCTCGCCGACGACGATGGCGTCCTGAACCCTGCCAACATCCGGCTGGTGCCGGGAAGCATCATCCCCAAGGCCGTTGGCTCTGCCGGCCTGACGCCGCTGCAAGCGCCCGGCCGGTTCGACGTGTCCCAACTCGTGCTCGACGACCTGCGGGCTCGCATCCGCCACACGCTGCTCACCGACCGGCTGGGCGCCTTCAGCGATCGGCGGATGACCGCCACCGAGGTGCTGGAGCGGTCGGGCGAGATGACCAGATTGCTCGGCGCGATGTTCGGGAGGCTGCAGGCGGAGCTGATCTCGCCGCTCATTCACCGTGCCGTGGCAATCCTGCGGCGTCGCGGCGAGTTGCCCGGGTTCGCGGTCGACGGCCGCGAGGTCGAGCTCCAGTCGCGCGCGCCCCTGGCGCGGCTGCAGGCCCGCCAGGACGTGCAGAACGTGCTGCTGTGGCTCGACACGATCACCCGTCTCGGCCCCGAGGCGTCCGGCGTTCTCAATCTCGGCGAGGCGGCGCGCTGGCTCGCCACCATGCTCGGCGTACCCGACGAGCTGGTCGGCGAAAGCTCGACGCTGGAGACGCTGACCCAGATGCTCGGCAGTGCCGGAGTCCGCCGTGTCGGCGCCTGAGGCTGGCGGGTGGGGTTGGCTGGATGCGGCGCAGCCCAGCGGCCCACCCACGCCCGAGCTATGCCGGGCGACGGCCGCCTGCCTCGCCTCACCGAACGGGCGCGTGCTGCTGCGACATCTCCGCCAGAGCTTTCTCGACCGGCGCCTGCCACCGACCGCGACCGACGCCGAGTTGCGCCATGTCGAGGGCCAGCGCTCGGTCGTGGCCCATCTGCTCCGACTGATGGAGCGCGGCCGCGACGGTGCTTCACCTTCCGATGCGATCTTGCCAGAGCCGGAGGCTTCGCGATGAGCGACGCTATGATGGACGAGACCCTCGAGCCGACGGAGCCGGCACCCGCCGCGCCCTTAGCCCGGCCGGCCGAGGTGCCCGAGAAATTCTGGGACGATGCCGCAGGAGCGGTCCGGCTCGAAGCGCTGCTCAAGTCCTACGGCGAGCTGGAGCGCAAGCTCGGTAGCGGCCGCCAGGACAAGTCGGCGGACGCCGACCGGCCCGAGCTGGAAGGCGTTCCGTTGGAGGACGCGACGGAGGCGGAGCCCTGGCAGATCGCCTCACCGCACCCGCTGATCGAGCCCGACGGCGAGCTCAACGAACGCCTGCGCACTGCCGGCTTCAGCCAAGGCCAGGCGCAGCTGGTCTACGACCTGGCGGCGGAGCGGCTGCTGCCGGTCATCCAGGACGCCCTCGACGGCATCGAGGCGCAGCAGCAAACCGATCGTCTGCGTCGGCACTTCGGCGGCCCGGAGGCATGGGACCGCACGTCGCGCCAGCTCCGCAGCTGGGGCCGGGCCCACCTCGATCCCGCCGTCCTCGATACGCTGTCATCGAGCTACGAGGGCGTGATGGCGCTGCATCAGATGATGCAGGCGAGCGAGCCCGAGCTGCTGGTGGGCAATAGCGGGCCGACCGGCGAGCTCGACGAGGTCCAGCTCGCCGAGATGATGCGCGATCCCCGCTACTGGCGGCAGCGCGACCCAGAGTTCATCGCCCGCGTCACGGCCGGGTTCAAGCGACTCTACGCCGAATGACACGGGCATGAGACGCCGGACAACCGCGGCCTGACCCGCCGCGGCCCGGCCCCGCTCCCGATCGCCGTCGGCGCTGGCCCGCCCGAGGACAACCAGTCTCGCCCGGCACCCCTCCAACCAGGGATGTGCGTTCAATGTCCACATCGATCGACCAGGCTTTCGTCAAGCAGTTCGAGCGCGAGGTCCACGAGGCCTATCAGCGCCAGGGCTCCAAGCTGCGCGGCACCGTTCGCGTCAAGACGGGCGTCGTCGGCGGCGCCACCGTCTTCCAGCGCGTCGGCACGGCTGCGGCCCAGACCAAGGGCCGGCATGCGATGGTGCCGGTCACCGGGCTCGACTACACCTCGATCGAGGTCGCCCTCGTCGACTTCTATGTCGGCGAGTGGATCGACAAGCTCGACGAGCTCAAGACCAACATCGACGAGCGGCAGGTGCTCGCTCATGCCGGCGCGTTCGCGCTCGGCCGTAAGTCGGACGAGCTGATCGTGCAGGCGTTGATGGCCGGCACCGGCAACGTCGGCGACGGCACCACCGGCCTGACCAAGGCCAAGGTGCTTCAGGCCTTCGAGGACCTGGGCACGGCCGACGTGCCGGACGACGGCCAGCGCTACGCGGTCATCGGCTGGCGGCAGTGGTCCGACCTGCTCGACCTGCCCGAGTTCGCCAGCGCCGAGTTCGTCGGTGACGCCGAGCTCCCGTGGCGCGGCATCCAGGCCAAGCGCTGGCTCGGTACCACGTGGGTCCCGCATTCCGGCCTGCCGCTCAATGCCGGTGTGCGTACCTGCTTCTGGTACCACCGCAGCGCCGTCGGCCACGCCATCGGCCAGGAGATCACCAGCGACATCACCTGGCACGGCGACCGCGCCGCGCACTTCGTCGCCAACTCGATGTCGCAGGGTGCCGGCCTGATCGACGCCTCGGGCGTCGTCAAGCTGCCCTGCCTGGAGGCCTGAGCATGGCGTACCAGTCCAAGAACCTGAGCGCTCTCGGCTACGCCAACGGCTTCACGCTCTGGCACTACCGCACGCCGGACCTCGCCGCCGAGGTCGACAATGCCGGGTACTTCAACCCGGCGAGCCGGATGGTGCGCATCGGCGACTTCATCCTGCTCAATGCCGGCGTGGAGAGCACGCCGACCCACGGCGTGGTGGTGGTCGTCGCCAACTCCGGCACCGCGGTCGACGTGACCAACGTCACGACTTTCGGCGCGGTGAATACCGACTAGCTCCGCTTCGCCGCCGCCGCGCCACGATCGGCCGGCGGCGGCACCTTCGGGAGTCCGATCATGTCATGGCTGCGTCACTGGCGCCGCGCGCTGCCGCGCGGCCTGTTCGTCGCGATCGCCTTCACCGCCACTCCGGCCGGCGCCTGCCCCTCGCTGACCGTCGGGGAGCTGGTCGAGCGTCTGCCCGGCAGCCAGCGCTACGAGTTCGGCGGACCGGCAATCGCCCCGTTCCTCGATCTCTGGGACGAGGGCACCGGCCGCAGCCTGCCAGCGGTGCCCGACGGCGTGGTCCTGTTCGTGCGGCCCGACCGGCCGCTGCTGGTCGCCTTCCGCCGCACCGGATGCCTCGTCGCCCTGTTGCCGAGTCGGCCGGCTGATCTCTGGCGGGCCATGCGGCGCCGCTTCGGCGAGATCGCCTGACCCCCACCCCGTGACGAAAGTAAGACGATGCCGATGACCGCCATCGAGCTGTGCGCCGCCGCCTTGGTGAAGATCGGCGCCCGACCCTTCGCCTCGTTCGACGAGACCAACGCGGAGGCGACGTGCGCTCGCCGGCTCTATCCGATCGCGCGCGATCTGGTCCTCGGCCTCCACCCATGGACCTTCACGCTCGCGCAGGTGCCCCTGACGGCCGAGGCGGCACGGCCGCCTGCCGACTTCGCCTACAGCTTCGCCCTGCCGGCCGACCATCTGCGGACCGTTTCGGTCGGGGTCGCCGGTCGCAGCCGCGGCATCCTCTACCGAGCGCAGGGCAACCGCGTGCTCTGCGACGCGGCCGAGATCGTTCTCAACTACCAGCGTCGCGTGCCCGAAGTCGAGCTGCCGGCGTTCTTCGTGCCCCTGCTGGTGACGCGGCTGGCGGCAGAGTTCTGCGTGCCGCTCACCGAAGGCACGAGCCGCGCGGTCGATCTCTATCGCCTGGCGGAGGCCGAGCTGCGCACGGCGCGGCTGATCGACAGCCAGCAGACCTCCCCGCAGGCGGTCGAGGACTTCACCCTGATCGGGGCGCGACTCGCATGAGCCGGTCGTTCCTCACCAAGACCAGCTTCACCGCCGGCGAGCTCGATCCGCTGCTGCGCGGCCGGCTGGACCTGAAGGCCCAGGAGGACGGCGCGACCCGCCTGCGCAACGTGGTGGTCCACCCTTCCGGCGGCGTGAGCCGCCGCCCCGGCCTGCGCTATCTCGGTACCCTGCCCGGCGCTCAAAGGCTGATCTCGTTCGACGGCCCGGACGGCGGCCAGCTGGTCGCCTTCGGCGCCTACCGACTGGACGTGCTCGCCGGCGGCACTGTGCTGACCTCTTTCACCGACACGCTGTGGGGGCCGGCCGAGATCCCCGATCTGAGCACCGCCCGCTGGGGCGACCGGCTGCTGATCTGTCATCCGACCGTCCCGCCCAAGGAGTTGATCCGCAACGGCGTCTCGGGCTGGCAGCTGCGCGACTGGGTGTGGGAGCAGTCCCTCGACGACGACGGCCAGCCGCGCAGCCTCTGCCCGTTCGCGCGCTTCGTCCGGCCCGAGATCGCCATTCAGGTCAACGACGGCACCGCCGCCGAGATCGGCGCCGGCAGTTTCGTCGGCCTGCTCGCCAGCGAGCCGGTGTTCACCCCGGACCATATCGACTCGGTTATCGCGGTGCGCGGCAAGCATATCCGCATCGTCAACCCCGATCCGGTCGATCGCCAGCGCGCCTTCGGCGTGGCGCTGCAGAAGCTCGCCAACGGCAAGCCGACGCGCGACTGGCAGGAGCAGGCGTTCAGCGAGGCGCATGGCTGGCCCGCCTGCGTCGCCGTGCATCAGGAGCGGCTGGTGATCGGCGGCTCGCGCGACGTGCCGGATCGGCTGTGGTTCTCGAAGACCGGCCACCCTTTCAACTTCGATCCGGGTGGAGGTCTCGACGACGAGGCGATCAGCTTCCGGCTGTCCGGCGACGAGCAGCACGCCATCCGCGGCCTGCTGCCGGGCCGGCTGTTGCAGGTGTTCACCAGCAGCGGCGAGTGGATCGTCCGCGGCGCGCCGATCACGCCCGAGACGGTGGCGGTCGAGCTGCAGACGCGGATCGGCTCCTGGGCCGGGCGGCGGCTCGACCCGGTGGAGGTCGACGGTGCGGCCCTGTTCGTCGGCGCCTCGGGCCGCGAGCTGCGCGAGTTCCTCTATTCCGAGAGCGAGCAGGCCTATCAGGCCGCCGATATCGCGCTCCTGTCGCGCCACCTCATGGACCAGCCCACCTGCTTACGCTTCGATCGCCGTCGCCGGTGGCTGCTGATCGCCCGCGCCGACGGCAGGCTCGCCACCGTCGTGCTCGACCGCAACAGCAACGTCGCGGCCTGGAGTCTGCTCGAGGGGTCGGGCCAGTTCCGCTCGATCGCGCTGTGGCAGGGCGAGCCGCACTTTCTCGTCGACCTCGGCGGCCAGATGCTGCTCGAGCGGCTGGAGGACGGGTGCGCCACTGATCACTGCGTCACGCTGAGCAGCCCGACCCCGCGCTCGAGCTGGTCCGGCCTGGGTCATCTGGAAGGCCGCCAGGTCGTCGTCGAGGGCGCCGGCGTGCAGCAGCGCGGCACGGTCGCCGCGGGAATTGTCACCGTCGCGGCGCCGGCGAGCTCGGTCACGGTGGGGGCGCCCTTCACTCACACCATCGAGCCGATGGCTCCCGTCGTGCCCGGGCCCGCCGGCATGGCCCTTGATCGACCCTATCGGCCCGTACGGCTCGTATTTCGCGTCCTGGCCACGGGCGCGCTGCGGGTCGACGCGGGCACTGGTGCGAGCGCCGTGCTCCTGGAGCCGCGATCGGCCGATGGCCGCTACTCGGGCGACGCCGAGCTGCGGGCCTCGGGCTGGCGACGCGGCTTGGCCGAGCCTCCCTGGCGCATCGAGCAGGACGACCCGGTGCCGTGCACCATTCTGTCGGTCACCTCCGAGATCATGGGGAACACGTGATGGGTGCGTTGAACAGCCTTGCCGGCCTCGGCCTCAATCTCGCCCTGCAGCAGCAGGCCCAAGCCGGCGAGGAGAAGCGGCTGCGGCAGGAGCGCGACCGGCAGCTGCAGGCGATCCAGCTGCGCGACACCGAGGACCGGCGACAGCAGGAGCAGGCGCTGCGCCGCCGCCTGGCGGAGGAGCGCGCGCGCGCCGGCGGCGCCGGCGTCGGCTCGTCGGGCGGCGCGGCCGACGCCGTCCTCGGCGGGCTGGTCGAGGAGAGCCGCCAGCTCGACGCGGCGCGCCGGCGCGAATCGGCGCTGCGCACCGAGGACATCCGCGCCGACTTCGCCGACCGCCGCCGGCGCAGCCTGCTCGATTTCGCCGGCCGCAGCCTCTCGCTCGGCAGCCGCTACGGCGGTAGCTCGCGTTCGGGTCGGAGCCTGCTCGATTGAGTACGGAGGGCGACAGTCCCGAGGCCGGGCCGGCCGATTCCGTCGGCGGCCCGGCCGAGCCTCGCCGCGGGCCGCTCGCGGGCCTGTCGTTCGCACAGTTCGTGACCGCCTGGAACCTGCAGGAAGGGCGGGAAACGCCCGACCTGCACCGGCGGATGGCGAGCTGGCTGGACGACCGTTGGGCCGCGGGTGACCGCCGGCTCCTGATGATGGTCTTCCGCGACGCCGGCAAGTCGACGCTGGTCGGGCTGTTCTGCGCCTGGCTGCTCGGCCAGGATCCGAACCTCCGCGTGCTCGTGCTCTCCGCCGAGACGGGGCTCGCCACCAAGATGACCCGCAACGTGCGGCGGATCCTGGAGCGCAACCGCCTCACCCGGCACCTGCTCCCCGGCCGCCGCGAGGAATGGGCCGCCGGCCAGCTCACGGTCAGGCGCGCCGCGGCGCATCGCGACCCGTCGCTGCTCGCCCGCAGCATCGGCGCCAACATCACCGGCTGCCGGGCCGACATCCTGATCTGCGACGACGTCGAGGTGCCGCGCACCGCCGAGACGACGCACAAGCGGGGCGAGCTGCGCGAGCGGCTGCGCGAGGCCTCCTTCGTCCTCACGCCGGACGGAACCCAGCTCTATATCGGCACGCCGCACAGCTACTATTCGATCTATGCCGACGAGGCGCGCGAGGAGGAGGGCGAGGCGGTGCCTTTCCTCGCCAGCTACGTGCGCATGAAGGTCCCGATGGTCGACGACGCCCTGGCCGGGGTCTGGCCCGACCGGTTCGCGGCACCGGCCATCGACGGGCTGCGCGAGGACACCGGACCGACGCGGTTTCGCAGCCAGATGATGCTCACGCCTGCGCAGGCGCGCAGCGTCCGGCTCGATCCCGACCGGCTGATCCGCTACGAGGCGCCCTTGGAGCTGCGCGAGGCGGGCGGCGAGCCGCTGCTGACGATTGACGGCCGGCGGATGGTGGGCGTCGCCTGCTGCTGGGACCCGGCGCTGGGTCGGCCCGAGCAGGGCGATGCCAGCGTGATCGCCGCGGTGTTCACCGACGATGCCGGCGGGTACTGGCTGCATGCGATCCGCTACCTCGAGGTCGACGCCGGCCTGCCGGGCGAGCAGGACCTCGCGCGTCAGCTGTGTCGCCAGGTCGCGGCCTTCGCCCGGACCCACCACATCCCGGCAGTGCGGGTCGAGACCAACGGCATCGGCTCCTTCCTGCCGGGCTCCCTGCGCCAGCTCCTGGCCGAGGAGCGGCTGGCGGTCAGCGTGCTCGAGGAGGCGAGCAGCGCGGCCAAGCACCTGCGCATCCTCGGCGCCCTCGACTCGCTGCTCGCGGCGCGCGCGCTGCGCGCCCACGCGTCCGTCTGGGACACGCCGTTCATCCGAGAGATGCGCGAATGGCTGCCCGGGGGCGGCGGCCATGACGACGGCCTGGACGCGGTCAGCGCCTGCATCCTGCGCCAACCCGCCCGCCTCACGCCGCAGCGCCCGACGCCGCCGCGCCGCGACTGGCGCCACGGCACGATCCATCGAGCGACGGGCCTCGTCGACCCTTGATCCGGCCCGGCTTTGCCCCCCCTGCCGGCCATGCTATCAAACCGCGCCGTCGAGGATGGGTGGCCGAGTGGTCGATGGCAGCGGTCTTGAAAACCGCCAGGGGGCAACCCCTCGTGGGTTCGAATCCCACCCCATCCGCCATCACGATCCGCGCGATAATGTGCAGTTGAAGGCAGGCCCGTGTCAGTGCGAGGCTCTGGGATGATCGACCGACCTCAGCAAACGGTCGGCTGCGCTAAAGCAGCTCTTCCAGCACCGGGATCAGCGGCTTGTCGGCTGCGGGCATGGGCAGGGCGCGCAGCTCGCGCGGTCTGACCCAGCGCAGGGCCTGGCCCTCGCGCGCCTCGGGCTGGCCGTGCCAGACCCGGCAGACATAGAGCGGCATCAGCAGGTGGAAGGCCTCGTAGCGGTGCGAGGCGAAGGTGAGCGGGGCGAGGCAGCTTGCCTCCGTGTCGATGCCGAGCTCCTCGCGCAGCTCGCGGATCAGCGCCGCCTCGGGCGTCTCGCCGACCGCGACCTTGCCGCCCGGGAACTCCCACAGGCCTGCCATGGTCTTGCCGGGCGGGCGCTGGGCCACCAGTACGCGGCCGTCGGGGTCTACCAGAGCGCAGGCGGCGACCAGCAGAAGCGGCGGCGGATCCGGCTCAGGACCGGTAGTCGGCATTGATGTCGATGTAGCCGTGGGTCAGATCGCAGGTCCAGACGGTGGCGGCACCGGGGCCGTCACCCACCACGACGCGGATCGCGATCTCCCGGCCGGCAAGATGCGCCGCCACCGGCGCCTCGTCCAGGTCCGGCACGGCGGCACCCTCGCGCGCGACGTCGTGGCCGCCGAACGCCACGCCCAGCCGCGCCATCTCGACCGGCTCGCCCGACTTCCCCACGGCCATGATCACCCGGCCCCAATTGGCGTCGCTGCCGGCGATGGCGGTCTTGACCAGGGGCGAGTTGGCGATGGTGAGGGCGATCCTGCGGGCGGACGCCGCATCCACGGCCCCCTCCACCGTGATCGCGACGAACTTCTGCGCCCCCTCCCCGTCCCGCACGACCTGATGCGCCAGGTCCAGCAGCACGGCGCGCAGCGCCTGCGCGAACTCGGCGAGCCGGGGATCGGCGGCGTCCGCCACCGGCGGATTGGCGGCGGCGCCCGTCGCCAGCAGCAGCAGGGTGTCCGAGGTCGAGCTGTCGCTGTCGACGGTGGTGGCGTTGAAGGAGGCATCCGTCGCCTCGCCGAGCAGCGTCTGGATGGCGCCGGCCGGCAGGGCCGCGTCGGTGACCACGAAGGCGAGCATCGTCGCCATGTCGGGCGCGATCATGCCCGAGCCCTTGGCGATGCCGGCGACGGCCACCGGCACGCCGTCGATCGCGCAGGTCGCGGCTGCGCCCTTGGGGAAGGTGTCGGTGGTCATGATGGCGCGGGCCGCGGCGGCGATGCCGTTGTCGCGCAGGCCCGCCGCGAGATCGCCGGCCCGGGCCACGATCCGGTCCACCGGCAGACGCTCGCCGATCACCCCGGTCGACGCCACGAACACCTGCTCCGGCCGGCAGCCGAGCGCGGCGGCCACGGCCTGCGCCTCGGCACGGACGGCGGCATCGCCCTCGGCACCGCGAAACACGTTGGCGTTGCCGGCATTGACGATCACCGCCCGCGCCTCGCCGCCGGCGAGGATCTCGCAGCACCACACCACCGGGTGCCCGGCCGTGGTCGAGCGCGTGAACACGCCGGCGACCGTGCTGCCGGGCGCCACCTCGATCAGCATCAGGTCGTCGCGGTCGCGGTAGCGGATGCCCGCGGCCAGGGTGGCGAAGCGGGCCCCGGCGACCGCCGGCAGATCCGGGAAATGCGCGGGCGCCAGCGGCGACCGCTGGGTGATCTTGGCCATCGATCCGACTGCCCTATTTCGGCTTGGGCGTCCCGTCGATGGTGAACACCTCGATGGTCGCGCCCTTGCGGACGTCGGCGAGCAGCGCGTTGACGATCTCGCGCGAGAGCTGATCGCGCAGCTCGGCTTCCTTCTCCTCGAAGGTCGGGATGCTCTGCCGGCGGTCCTCGACCTTGATGACATGCCAGCCGAACTGCGACTTCACCGGCTTGTCGCCGATGGTCCCGGTCGGAATGGTGAAGGCGGCCTCGGCGAACTCCGGCACCATGGCCTCGCGCCGGAAGTAGCCGAGATCGCCGCCATTGGTCTTGGCGGAAGGATCGGTCGACTTCTCCTTGGCCAGGGTCGCGAAATCGGCCCCGCCCTGGAGCTGCTTGATGAGGTCGAGTGCGGTCGCCTCGTCCGCCACCAGGATGTGGGCGGCCCGGGTCTCCTCGAAGGCGAAGCCCGGCTGCGACTTCATCGCCTCGTAGGCCGCCTTGAGCTTGTCCTCGGTGACGCCCTTGTCGATCGCCTGCTTGACGACCGCGTCGCGGAGCACGTTCTCGCGAGCACGCTCGAGCTGCGCCTCGACCTCAGGGTTGTCGGCGACCTTCTCCTGCTCCGCCTTGGCCAGCAGAAGCTGGCTCGTGACGACCTGCTCAACCAGGGGATCGAAGATCTGATCGAGCGGCATCTGCCGGTACTGTTCCGGCAAGGTCGCGTAGACCGCCTCGACGTCGCTCTTCTTGATCTGCTTCCCGTTGACCACGGCCACCACCGGATCGGTGGTCTGCGCGCGCGACGGCACGGCGATGGCGAGCACGGCCATGGCCGTGGTGGCGAGAACGAGGGCGCGCATGGGGGCTCCAGAGGTCGGTGCAATGCGCGCGCGGTAAACCACATGCGGCGACTGCCGACAAGCTTAGCACTCGGGTCGGTATGAGGCGGCTCAGGCTTCGAGGTGGCGTGCGGGCCAGAGCCTGGGCACCAGCCCGCCCACGGAGCCGAACAGCAGCGAGAGCAGCCAGCCGCCCCCGGCCGCGATGACGATGGCGGGGCCGGTCGGCACCGCGGCGTGAAAGGACAGCACGAGCCCGCAGAACGCGGCCGTCAGCCCGAAGAGGACGGCGATCAGGGTCATCGGGGCCAGATCCCGCGTCCAGAAGCGGGCCGAGGCCGCCGGCAGAATCATCAGGCCGACCGCCAGCAGCGTGCCCAGCGCCTGGAAGCCGCCGACGAGGTTGACGACCACCAGGACCAGCAGCGCGGCATGGGCGAGGCCGCTGGTGCGGCTGACCGACCGCAGGAACTGGGCGTCGACGCATTCGAGCACGAGCGGGCGCCACAGCAGCGCCAGGGTCACCATGGTGGCGGTGGCGATCCCGGCGAGCAGCAGCAGCGCCTGATCGTCCAGCGCCAGGACGCTGCCGAACAGCACATGCATGAGATCGACGTTGCTGCCGCGGAGCGAGACGATCAGCACCCCGGTGGCGAGCGAGATCAGGTACAAGCTCGCCAGCGTGGCGTCCTCGCGCAGAAGGGTGACGCGCGACACCGCGCCGGCGAGCAGGGCCACGAGGAGGCCGGCGACGAGGCCACCCAGCGTCATGGCCGGCAACGACAGACCGGCCACGAGGAAGCCGACCGCCGCGCCCGGCAGGATGGCGTGGGCCATGGCGTCGCCGGTCAGGCTCAGCCGGCGCAGCATCAGGAACACGCCGACCGGTGCCGAGCCGAGCGCCAGCGCGACGCAGCCGACGAGGGCCCGGCGCATGAAGCCAAAGTCGGCGAAGGGGGCGAGCAGCAGGTCGTACAGGCTCACGCCGCGTCGCGGCGGCAGACCGCGCCGGCCTCGTCGAACGCCTCGCCCATCCGGCGTGCGCGCAGCAGATTGGCCGGCGCCAGGACCTCCCGCGTCGGGCCCCAGGCGACGGGCTCGCGGGCGAGCAGCAGCGACTGGGGGAACCGCTCGCGGACCAGATCGAGGTCGTGGAGCACGGCGAGCACGGTCCGGCCCTCGCCGTGCCAGCGCGCGATCAGGTCGAGCAGATCGCGCGCGGTGCCGCCGTCGATGGCGGCGAACGGCTCGTCGAGCAGGATCAGCGGCGCGTCCTGAAGGAGCAGCCGGGCGAACAGCACGCGCTGGAGCTGACCCCCGGAAAGCGAGCCGATCACCCGCCGCTCGAAGCCGGTCAGCCCGACCGTGGCGAGCGCGCGCCCGATCGTGGCCCGGTCGGCCTGCCCGATGCCGCGAAACGGCCCGGTGCGCCGCCACAGCCCCATCGCGACGAAGTCGCCGGTGTCGATCGGGAACGAGCGGTCGATCTCCGCCAGCTGCGGCAGATAGGCGATGTCGCGCCGGCCCAGGCCGCCGCGCCCGATCCGGCCATCGAGCGGCCGCAGCATCCCGGCGATGCCCTTGAGCAGCGTCGACTTGCCGGCACCGTTCGGGCCGACCACCGCGAGCAGGGCGCCGCGCGGGACCTCGCCGTGCAGATGATGCACGGCCGGGTGGCGGTCGTAGCCGAGCGTCAGATTGTCGAAGGTCAGCGCCGATGCGGCGCTCATGAGCCGATCGCCAGCAGCGTGGCGAGCCACAGCGCCGCCGACAGCACGAGAGCGATGACGAGGCGCGTCATGGCGCTGGCGAGCAGCAAGGCCGGGTCTCCGTTGGCACGCCGATGCAATGTTATAATGTAACAGCGATACTCCGGCCGTGCCGGCGATTCAAGCCCGCGGCTGCGGTCAGCTCGTCGGCGTCAGGCTGCGCGGCAGGAGAAGGTAGAGGCGGCCCGGGCTCTTCATGTGGCCGGCCAGAAACTCGGCATCGGGGCCGGCACCCCAGAACAGGTCGCCGCGCACCGGCCCGCGAATGGCGCCGCCGGTGTCCTGGGCCAGCACCAGGCGCCGCAGCGGGTGGTCCCCGTCGGACGCCGGCGCCGTGGTGTCGAGCCACATCGGGGCGCCGAGCGGCAGATATTTGCGGTCGACGGCCAGGGAGCGGCCCGGCGTCAGGGGCACGCCCTGGGCGCCGAGGGGGCCGGCCGCCGCCGCGAGCTCCTTGCGCTCGGTGAAGAAGACGACCGAGGGGTTGCGCGCCATCATCCCAGGCGCATCGCCGGGGTGCGCCTCGAGCCAGGCGCGGATCGCCTGCATCGACATCTGCTCGCGCGGGATGGCGCCGATCTCGATCAGGTCCTTGCCGATCGCCCGGTAGGGACGGCCGTTCTGGTCGGCGTAGCCGACGCGGACCGTCGCCCCGTCGGGTAGACGGACCTGGCCCGAGCCCTGGATCTCGAGGAAGAAGCGGTCGACCGGATCGTCGACCCACAGGAGCTCGAGGCCGCGCCCGGCGAGCGCGCCGCGATCGATCGCTGCCCGGTCGGCGTACGGCACGAGCTTGCCGTCCTCGACCCGACCGCCGACCCGGCGACCCTTCAGCTCGGGGTCGAACAGGCCGAGGTCGACGCTGACCAGGTCGACGGGACGACGGTAGAGCGGATAGCGGTAGGTGCCGTCCTGCGTGCGGCTGCCGCGCAGCAGCGGCTCGAAATAGCCCGTGAACAGCCCCTCGCGATCGCTGCCGTCGCCGACGGCGAAGGGGGCGAACGCGGTCTCGAAGAAGCGGTGCGCATCGCCGGTCCGCGCCGCCTCGGCACACACCGCACGCCAGCCGCCGACCGTACCGCCGAGATCGTTCTGCCCGCCGACCGGCTTGTCGGCGGGCTGCTGGGCCCAGCGACCGCAGCTCAGGCGGAAGGCGGCGAGGGCCTGGTCGGCCCGGTCCTCGTCCCAGCCGGCGAGATCGGCGAAGCTCGCCGGAGTCAGCGTGAGCTGGGGTGCGGGAGGGGTTTCCGGTGCCTTCTGCTCGGCGCAGGCCGCGAGAACGACGAGCCCGATGAGCGCCGCGAGGCAGGCCCGCGCCGGGCGCACGTCAGCCCGATGCCCCGGTCTCGACCAGCTGCCAGTTGGGATCGCGGGACTTGGTGTCGCGCTCGAACGTCCAGAGGTCGATCACGGTGTCGATCTGCCGCGGGTCGCCCTCGACGACCTCGCCCGCGCCGTCGCGGACGAGATTGATCTGCTCGCTGGTGAACCGCACGGTCACGCGCGCCCGCGAGCCGGCCATGACCGCATTGACCAGCTCTGCCGAGCGCGTGGCGACGAGCTCGGTCGAGAGCGCCCGGCCCGCCTGCTCGCGCGCGTCGATCGCGCCGGCGAACTGCGCGAACACCTCGTCGGCGAGCAGCGGCCGCAGCGCCGCCTTGTCGCCCTTGGCGTAGGCCTCGACGATCATCGCGAAAGCGGTGCGGGCGCCCTGCATGAACTGGTCGGGATCGAAACGCGGATCGGCGCGCCGAATCTCCGCCACCCCGGCCGACGTCGGCGTCTCGGGCTGGGCCGCGGGCGCGTCGGCGGCAGGTGCGGGTCGTTCCGGTAGCGGCACCACATTGTCCGAGCCGGCGCGTGCCGAACGCTGGCTGATGGCATCGACGCGCGGCCGCTCGTGGCCCGTCTTCCGGCCGAGCACGCTGCGCAGCCGGTAGGCGATGAAGGCGGCCACCATCGCGAAGAAGAGGATGTCGAGATAGGCGAAACCGTCAGACATATCGCAGGATCACCGGCCGCCGGCTGAGAGTGCAGACCGGCATTCGCCGGCCCATGAGGCTGGATACCTTCACTCATATAGGCTGCAAGGGGCAAAAACAAACCGCACATCGCCGGGGCGCGGCTCTTGCCTCGACCCGGCCGGCTTAACTACAAGGCCGGCGCGGCTGCCCGGCCGTTGGAGCCAGCCGACCCGTGACGCTGCTGATCCGCCACGCCGAATCCGCCTGGAACGAGCATTTCAGCGCCAGCCGGATCGATGTCGGCCTCCCCGATCCTCCGCTGACCGCGCGCGGTCGTGACCAGGCGCGGGCCGCGGCGGAGCAACTGCGTGGCGCCGGCGTCACACGGCTGCTGACCAGCCCCTACCGGCGGACCCTGCAGACGGCGGGCATCGTCGCGGCCGCGCTGGAGGTGCCGATCACCATCGAGCCGATCGTGCGCGAGCGCTGCGCCTTTTCCTGCGATCAGGGCTCGTCGCCCGCGGCGCTGGCGCGGGAGTGGCCGGAGCTGGACTTCGCGGGCCTCGAGGAGGTCTGGTGGGGCGGGGCGATCGAGAGCTGGCCCAGCCTCGCCCGCCGCTGCGGGGCCTTTCGAGCCGCGTTGCGGACCATGCCCGACCGCCGCTCGCTCGCGGTGATCAGCCATTGGGGTTTCATCCGTGGCCTGACGGGGGCCGAACTGCACAACACCGAATCGATCCGGCTCGCCGACGAGACGGCCGGCGACAACTGAAGGAGCACGCACATGGCCGAGCAACCCCAAGCCAACGGCGAGGGTCAGGCCCAAGCCGCGCAGGCACGGCTCTCCATCCTCACCCAGTACGTCAAGGACATGTCGTTCGAGAACCCGCGCGCACCCTACGGCGTCCAGCAGGGAGCGCGGCCGGAGATCCAGATCCAGGTCGACGTCCGCACCGCGCCGGCCGGCTCCGACCGCCACGAGGTGGTGATCGACATCAATGTCGAGGCCAAGACGGACGATGGCCCGGTGTTCCTGGTCGAGCTGGCCTATGGCGGGCTGTTCGAGCTCGTCAACATCCCGGCGGACAGCCTGCAGCTCCTGCTGCAGGTGGAGTGCCCGCGGCTGCTGTTCCCCTTCGCCCGGCGCGTGGTCGCCGACGCCACCAGGGACGGCGGCTTCCCGCCGCTGATGATCGATCCGATCGACTTCCTCACCCTCTACCGCCGCAAGGCGCAGGTGACCGCCCCGGTCGAGGCCTGAGCGGCTCAGCGGGCGTCCGCCGCGCCGGCCGCGAGATGCTCGACCAGCCGTCGCGCATGGGAGGGCAGCGCGGCCAGGCTGCGGACGCAGATCAGCAGGCGGCGCGATGCCCAGGCGTCGCTGAGCGGCACGGCGGCGGCTGAGCCGCGGCGCGCCGCGATTTCGGGCAGCACGGCGAGCCCCACGCCCTGCGCCACGAACCGGCAGACCGCGTCGAATGCCGCGCCGCGCACCCGCGTCACCGGCGTGCGGCCGAGCGCCGCCGCCTGCCCGGAGAGCAGACGGCCCAGGGCGCTGCCGGCGGGCAGCCCGACCAGCTCCCGGTCGAGCAACTCGGCGTAGGCCAGCGAGCACCGGCCGCTCAGCTCGTGGCCATGCGGCATGACGGCGACCAGCCGGTCCTGGCGGAACGGGAGGCACTCCAGCCCCGGCAGCCCCGCCTCGGGCGCGGCCAGCACGCCGACGTCGGCCCGCCCTTGCGCGATGGCGCGCGCGATCTCGAAGCTGGGCTGCTCCTCGAGATCGATGTCGATCCCGCGGTTGGCCGCCAGCCAGATCGCCAGCGGATCGGTGAGGTGCTCGCGGGCCGCGGCCGAGTTCGCGAGCAGGCGCAGATAGCCACGCGGGCCGCCGCGCGCATGCTCGCGCAGCTCGGCGCGAAGGATCTCCATCTGCGCCAGCACGAGGCGCGCCTGCCGTGCCATGAGAGTTCCGGCCGGCGTCGGCCGCACGCCACGTCGGCCACGCTCGAGCAATGGCGCCCCAAGCGCGGTCTCCATGCCGCGGATCCGCGCGCTGGCCGCCGCGAGCGCCAAGCCGACCCGCGCCGCGCCGGCCGTGATGCTGCCCGCCTCGGCCACGGCCGAGAACAGGCGCAGGTCCGTCAGATCGAAGTGCACGAGGCGGTCTCCGTAGATATCTGCCTACGTCTGAAGCGAAGGCTGGATCAACGAAGCACGCATTGCATGGGTTCGCCACACTGTCAGGCTGGCCGGATGAACGCCGCCAAAATTCTACCCATCGCCGCGATCTTCGTGATGGCCGGACTGGTCAAGGGCGTGACGGGCCTGGGGCTGCCCACCGTCGGCGTCGGCCTGCTCGGCCTGTTCCTGCCACCGGCCGAGGCCGCCGCGCTGGTGCTGGTGCCAGCACTGGCGACCAATCTCTGGCAGATGCTGGCCGGGCCGGCGCTCGGCCCGCTCTGCCGCCGGCTCTGGCCACTGCTGGCCGGCATCTGCCTCGGCACCTGGACGGGCGGACGGCTGCTCGGGGCGGTCGATGCCGCCCACGCCACCATGGCCCTGGGGACGATCCTCTTGCTCTACGCCCTGCTCGGGCTCGCCGGGCTCCGGCCGTCATGCCCGCCGGGGCGGCTCGGCGCCGGCATCGGGCTGATGGCCGGCATCGCCACCGGCGCCGTGACGGCGGTCACCGGCGTGTTCGTGATCCCGGCCGTACCTTTCCTTCAGGCCCTCGGCCTCGGGCGCGCCGAACTGGTGCAGGCGCTGGGGCTGTCCTTCACCGTCTCGACGGCGAGCCTGGCGGTGCTGCTGGCGGGCAGCGGCATTCTGGGCGGCGAGCGCGCCTGGCAGTCGCTGCTGGCGCTCGCGCCGGCGCTCCTGGGCTTGACCATCGGCGGCAGGCTGAGCCGATCGCTGCGGCCGGAGACGTTCCGCCGCTGCTTCTACGGCGGCCTCCTGCTACTGGGCGGCCACCTCGCGCTGCGGCCGCTGCTCT
>JAXMCJ010000008.1:0-190364 GCA_046349415.1 Geminicoccaceae bacterium | reverse complement strand
GCGATCGCGAGCCCTACGCCCGTCGCTGGTCGTCATGGCCATCGCCCGACTGTCGCAGCCGCCGATAGCGGCGACAGGCAGTATACGCGGCCGAGCGCACCGCCGGTATGGGTCCGAAGGCCCTCTCGTGCCCGACCGATCCGACCGACAGCGCCGTGTCCTCAGTCGGCCGTGGCGATGGGCCGGGAATTGAGCCGAACTTTCATATCGCGATGTTCAGCTTTCCCCGGCTCGAATTCTGCCGCGCCCTGACTTCTTCGGCGGACGGCATGACCTGGCTGTTGATGCGGAGGATCTTGCCGTTTTGCTCCAGTACCGCGTTGCCTGGGGCAAACCGCTTGCTCTTGTCGTCGCGCTTTTCTGCCTCCTTGCGAATATCCTTCGGCTGCGACTCGCGCCATTTCCGGAATGCGCTGTCGGCTTGGTGGACGGCGTCCAAAATCCCACTTGTAGCGCGAGGTGTCGAAGGCGCGATTTTGGTGGGTTGTGATCGGCAGTCGCTCTTGCGGAACGCGCAGCAGCGGGGTGATCATCCGCCCCGGAAGTCAGTGATACCGAATCGGCTCATGCTGAGACTGAATCATGCAGCACGCTGACAAGAAGGCCCCTTCCGCCCGAGTAAGCCGAAAATTCTCAAGATTTCAATTGCTTGGTCGCCTCGGCCTAGTATATTTCCCCTCTGCCGTAGATAGAGCAGCAGAGTCCTCGCTCCTGCGCCTGCCGTAGTCGGGTTCTTCTCCACCTCGGCATCAACTCGATCCGTTCTGGAATCGCCTTTTGGACTCCAATGGCCGGTTCCGAACCGCAAACCGGAAACCGCGCATGCCGCCCATCGTTGTTGCCTATATCGCCCTTGCATTTGCCATCATGTTAGAGGTGACCGGCTCAACCTTCTTGCAGAAATCAGCGCAATTCACACGGCCTTGGCCGACCGCGGCGATGGCCCTCTGTTATGTGGCATCGTTCTACGCACTGTCCCAGGCCTTAAAGGTCCTGCCACTGGGTATCGCGTATGCGATTTGGGCGGGATTGGGGATCATTTTGACCGCAGCCGTCAGCTTCTTCGTGCTTCGGCAGGCTCTCGATATGGCCGCTTGGCTGGGTATAGGACTTATTGTCGCCGGCGTAGTCGTCATGAATGTTTTCTCGCGAACTGCGGGTCATTGAACCGCGACGCACGTGCGACTGCCTGCAAAAGACCTAACGCCAAATCCTGCGGCTTTATGGGTTCTCGGTCCAACTAATCAATGCTTTCCCCGAAGAAGTGTTTGTTCAGCCCCAAAACTTCCCAACTTTGAAGTCGTGAAGGTGATCCAGCTCGCCAATCACATGCTGGCTCACGACTCGATGATCGACAATCCGAGCGGCGCGCAGAGCACGTTCGACGCCTCGGCCAGCACAGACAAGGAGCTGCGCCGGGTCGCAGGCACCACTAAGCGCTTCGAGGACGGCTACAACTGGTTCGGCCGCCAGCCCGCGAATGCCGCGGCGGCGGCTTGCGCCCCGTCGCCTGGCCGGGCCGCTCAGTGCGCCAGCATGACGTGGCGCGCCACCGTATAGTCCTCGAGCGCGTGCATCGACAGGTCCTTGCCGTAGCCCGAGCGCTTGAAGCCGCCGTGGGGCATCTCGCTGCACAGCATGAAGTGGGTGTTGATCCAGGTGCAGCCATATTGCAGGGCGGCGGCGGTGCGCATCGCCTTGCCGACGTCCCGGGTCCAGACCGAGCTGGCGAGCCCATAGTCGCTGTCGTTGGCCCAGGCGATCGCCTGCTCGACGTCGGCAAAGCGGGTGACCGAGACCACCGGCCCGAACACCTCCTTCCTGACGATCTCGTCCTCCTGGCGGGCGCCGGCGACCACGGTGGGGGCGTAGAAGAAGCCGCCGCCCGAGCCGGCCTTGCCGCCGGTGACGATCTCCATGTGGCCGGCGTCGCGCGCACGGTCGACGAAGCCCGCCACCCGCTCGCGCTGGCGGCCGGTGATCAGGGGGCCGATGTCCATGTCCGCGCCGGTGGGGTCGCCCCACTGGATCGAGGCCGCGGCAGCACTCAGGTCGGCGACCAGGCGGTCGTGGATCCTGCCCTCGGCATAGACCCGGCAGGCGGCCGTGCAGTCCTGCCCGGCATTGTAGAAGCCGAACACCTTGAGGCCCTCGACCACGGCCGCAAGGTCGGCGTCGTCGTAGACGATCACCGGCGCCTTGCCGCCCAGCTCGAGATGGGTGCGCTTGGTCGAGGCGGCGGCCGCCGCCAGCACCTTGGTGCCGGCCTCGGGGCTGCCGGTGAGCGAGACCATGCGCACGCGGCCGTGGGCGACCAGGGGAGCACCCACCGTGTCGCCGCGGCCGGCGACGACGTTGACCACGCCCGCGGGGTAGATCCCTGCCAGGATCTCGGCGAGCTTCAGCGTGGTGAGCGGGGTCTGCTCCGACGGCTTGAGCACCACCGTGTTGCCGGCGGCGAGCGCCGGGGCGAGCTTCCAGGCGGCCATCATGAGCGGGTAGTTCCAGGGTGCCACCTGGCCCACCACGCCCACCGGGTCGCGGCGGATCATGCTGGTCAGGCCCGGCAGGTACTCGCCCGCCGCCACGCCCGGCACGCAGCGCGCGGCGCCGGCGAAGAAGCGGAAGCAGTCGACGATCGCCGGCAGCTCGTCGCCCAGGGCGCGGGCCGGCGGCTTGCCGGTGTTGCGCGATTCCAGGGCGGCGAGGCTCTCCGCCTGCTTCTCGATCGCGTCGGCGACCTGCAGGAGCTTGAGCGAGCGCTCCTGCGGCGTGGTGCGCGCCCAGGCGGGAAAGGCGGCGTCGGCGGCGGCGACGGCCGCCTCGACCTGCGAGGTCGAGGCCTCGGGCACGCTGGCGATGGTGGCACCGCTGGCCGGGTCGAGGATGGTCTCCGGCGCGCCTTCGCCGTCGACGAAGCGGCCGTTGATCAGAAGCTGGGTCTGCATGGCTGTCCTCCCGCCTGGGCGGCTCAGTAGGCTTTCACTCCCGCCGCGTCCAGGATGCCCACCAGCCGGACGCTCTCGGCGGCGAGCTTGGCCGCCAGCGCTTCGGGCGTGGCCTGCTCGCGCGGCACCATGACGCCGCCCAGCTCGCGCATGCGCTGCGCCACGGCCGGGTCGGTCACCGCCGCCTGCAGCGCGGCGGCAAGGCGGGCGACGGTGGCGGCGGGCGTGCCGGCCGGGGCGTAGAGGCCGTGCCAGACCACCAGCAGCAGCTGCGGCAGGCCGGCCTCGGCCGCGGTCGGCAGGTCGGGCAGGGTCGCCAGCCGTGCGGGGCCGGTGAGCGCATAGGCGCGCAGCCGGCCGGCGCGGATGGCGCCGGTGGTGCCGCTGGTCTGGTCGCACAACAGGTCGATCTGGCCGCCGAGCAGGTCCTGCAGCGCCGGCCCAGTGCCCTGGTAGGGCACGTCGACCACGGTGGTGTGGGAGGCGCCGGTGAGCAGCAGGCGGCAGAGGTGCGACGAGGTGCCGAGGCCGGCATGGCCCATGGTCACCGATTCGTCGTTGACCCGCATGTGCTCGATCAGGGCCCGCAGATCGCCGATCGGCAGGTCGGGGCGGCCGACCAGGGTCATCGGCACGTCGGCGATCAGCCCGATGGGTGCGAAGCTCCTGATCGGGTCGTAGGGCAGCCGGCGGTACATCCGGGCGCTGGTGGCCTGGGTGAGGTTGATGAGCAGCAGGGTGTCGCCGTCGGGTGCCGCCCTGGCGACCCGTGCCGCGCCGACCGTGCCGCCGGCCCCGACGACGTTCTCGACCAGCACCTGCCGGCCGAGGTAGCGGCCCATCGCCCCGGCCACCAGCCGGGCCAGCGTGTCGGTCGGCCCGCCGGCGGCGAACGGGACGGTGATGCGCACGGGCTGGTCCGGCCAGGCGCTGGCGACCTGGGGTGCGAGCAGGAGCAGCAGGGCTAGGGCGGCACGCAGCAAGGCCGGGCGGCGCGCGGACGGCGACGGCGGTGCGCTCGAGGCGGCGGTCGACGGCATGGCGCTTCCCCGCTGGCGCGGCATGGGCGGCGCGCGCCGATGCCCGCGAGCGTAGCGGGCGCGTCGTAGCCGGGCAATCGGGGCGGCCGGCGGCTCGGTCGTGCGGCGGAATAGTCCGAGCCCCGGCCGCTTGCCGCATGCTCCGCGACGGCGCAGGATCGACCATCAGAATCGTCATCCGGGTCGATCCCGGCATGTGAGGTTCCAATTATGACCCGTGAAGAAATGATCGGCCACCTGCGCGCCGCGGACGCGGTCGCCCGCGACGCGGTCGCGCACGGCCACCACCCGTTCGGTGCCGTGCTGGTCGGCCCCGACGGTGCGATCCAGATGCGCCAGGGCAATATCGACACCGTGCGGCACGCCGAGACCGAACTGGCGCGACGCGCGGCGGCCGCCTATCCGGCAGAGTTTCTCTGGACCTGCACGCTGGTCTCGACCGGCGAGCCCTGCGCGATGTGCGCGGGCACGCTCTACTGGGCGAACATCGGCCGGCTGGTCTACGGCTTCGAGGAGGCCAAGCTGCTCGCGCTGACCGGCGACCATCCCACAAATCCGACCTTGGACCTGCCCGCTCGCACCGTCCTCGGCTCCGGGCAGAAGCGCATCGCGGTCCACGGCCCGTTCCCGGAAATCGAGGACGAACTCCTCGCGCCCCACCGCGATTTCTGGGCGCGGTGACGACGCGCGGGGGCCGCGCCCATCGCTCCTCGCCGGCGCAAATCACGGGGTCCAATCTGGCCAGTGCGCGCCTGCGGGAGTAGATTGCGGGAGATCGCAGGAAAAGGCATTTGCCGTGGCCGCACCGCGCGTCGAGCGCCGGCTGGCAGCGATTCTCGCTGCCGATGTGGTCGGCTATGCGCGCCTCATGCGGTCCGACGAGGAAGGCACCCTCGCCCGGCTGAAGCTCTTGCGCCGCGAGCTGGTCGAGCCGCTGCTCGCCGAGCATGGCGGCCGCCTCGTCAAGCTGATCGGCGACGGGGCGCTGTGCGAGTTCCCGAGCGTGGTCGACGCGCTCGCCTGCGGGGTGGTGATCCAGCGCGGGGTAGCGGCGCGCGAGCAGGAGCTGGCGGCGGACCGGCGCCTGCGCCTGCGCATCGGGATCCATCTCGGCGACGTCATCCACGAGGCCGACGGCGACCTCTACGGCGACGGCGTGAACATCGCCGCCCGGCTGGAGGGCCTGGCCGAGCCGGGCGGCATCTGCGTCTCGCAGCCGGTCTTCCTGCAGGCCGGCGCCCGGCCGGAGCTGAGCTTCGCGGCGATGGGTGCGCATGCGGTCAAGAGCATCGCCGAGCCGTTGCCGGTGTGGCGCGTGGTGCTCGACGGCGGCGCGGCGTCGGGGCGGCCGGCGCGCGCGCGCCGTGGTGTCCGCAGCGCACTGATCGCCGCCGCCGTGGCGGCGACGGTGGTGGCACCGGCCACGGCCTGGTGGCTGTGGCGGCAGCCGCCGGTCGCGGCGCTGCCGCTGCCCGACAATCCATCCATCGCGGTGCTGCCCTTCGACAACCTCTCGGGCGACGAGCGCCTCGGCCGTCTCGCCGACGGGCTGGTCGCGGACGTCATCACGGATCTTTCCCGATTCCGCGAGCTGTTTGTCATCGGCCGCAGCTCGAGCTTTTCCTACCGGGGCAAAGCGGTCGATCCGCGCGAGGTCGGCCGCGACCTGGGTGTGCGCTACGTCCTGACCGGCAGCACGCAGTCGGCCGGTGACCGGCTCCGGCTCACGGCCCAGCTGGTCGAGGCGGCAACGGGGGCGCAGGTCTGGTCCGAGCGCTACGACCGCCCGCTCGACGACCTGTTCGCCGTGCAGGCCGACCTCACCGAGCGCATCGTCGGCGCGCTGGGCGGCTCGCGTGGTGCCATCCAGGAGGCGCGGCTGGAGGCTGCGCGCTATCGCGCGCCGCAGAGCCTGGAGGCGTTCGATCTCTATCTGCTCGGCACCGAGCTGCGCGTGCGCCTGACGCCAAAGGATCATGCCGAGGGCATGGAGCTGCTGCGCCGGTCGGTCGCCGCCGATCCGCTGTTCGCGACCGCCTGGATCGGCCTGGCTCTGGGCTACTGGAACCAGGTCGACTATGGCTGGGCACCGTTCGACCAGGCCATGGCGCAATGGCTCGCGGCGGCGAGCCGCGCGGTCGAGCTCGATCCGGGCAATGCCCTCGGCCATGTCGCCCTGGGGATGCGCTACGGCTACGGCAACGATTTCGGGCGCAATCTCGCCGAGTTCGAGGCCGCGTTGGGCGCCAATCCGAACGACGTGACTGCGCTCGCCTTCATCGCCGGCAACCTGCCCTGGCTGGAGCCGCCGGGCCGTGCGCTGGAGCTGATCGAGCGCGCGACCCGGCTCAATCCCAACGACCGGCTGCGCGGCCATCAGGCAAAGCTCGTCTACTACTATGCCGGCCGATACGAGCAGGCGATCGCGGCGGCCATGAGCCACGGCGAGCTGAGCTTCTTCGACTATCTCTATCTCGCCATGAGCAACGCCCAGCTCGGGCGCGCCGACGAGGCGGGCCGGGACACCGCCGAGGTGCTGCGGCTGAAGCCGAGCTTCTCGGCGGAATGGGCGCTGACCTATCTCGGCGAGTTCGCGCCCGGTGCCGCGGTCAACCGCACATTGTTCCTGGACGGCGTGGCCAAGGCGGGGCTGCCCCGCTGCGCAACGGGGGCGCAGGTCGCCGCCGATGCGGGGATCCGGCGCTGGCCGGAATGCGACGCGGAGCGTGCGGGCACGCTCGCAGGCAAGCTCTGAGCCTCACCCCAGCCCGAGCTTGGCCGCCACGATGCCGTTGACCACGCCGGGATTGGCCTTGCCGCCGGTGGCCTTCATCACCTGGCCGGTGAACCAGCCGGCGACCTTGGGGTTCTTCTGCACCTGGGCGACCTGGCCGGGATTGGCGGCGATCAGCTCGTCGATCAGCCGCTCGATCGCACCCGTGTCGGTCACCTGCTTGAGGCCGCGCGCCTCGACGATGGCCAGGGGCTCGCCGCCCTCGGCGAACATGATCGCGAACACGTCCTTGGCGATCTTGCCGCTGATCACCTCGCTGCGGATCAGGTCGAGCAGGCTGCCCAGGCTGGCGGCCGCGACCGGGCTGTCCTCGATGCCCTTGCCCGCCTTGCCGAGCAGGCCGAACAGGTCGTTGACCACCCAGTTGGCCGCCTGCTTGGCGTCGCGCCCCTTGGCCACGGCCTCGTAATAGTCGGCGGTGGCGGCTTCGGCGACCAGCACGCCGGCGTCGTAGGCCGACAGGCCGTAGTCCTTGACGAAGCGCGCCTTCCTGTCGTCGGGCAGCTCGGGCAGGTCGGCCGCGATGCGCTCGACAAAGCCGTCTTCCAGCTCCAGCGGCAGAAGGTCGGGGTCGGGGAAGTAGCGGTAGTCGTGCGCCTCCTCCTTGGAGCGCATCGAGCGGGTCTCGCCCCGGACGGAATCGAACAGGCGGGTCTCCTGGTCGATCCTGCCGCCGCCCTCGAGGATCTCGACCTGGCGCTTGGCCTCGTACTCGATCGCCCGCGCGACGAAGCGCATCGAGTTGACGTTCTTGACCTCGCAGCGCGTGCCCAGCGCCGTGTCGCCGACCTTGCGCACCGAGACGTTGGCGTCACAGCGCAGCGACCCTTCCTCCATGTTGCCGTCGCAGGTGCCGAGATAGCGCAGGATCGAGCGCAGCTTGCGAAGGTAGAGCACGGCCTCCTCGGGGGTTGAGATGTCGGGCTCGGAGACGATCTCCATCAGCGCCACGCCCGAGCGGTTGAGGTCGATCAGGCTGGCGTCGTCGTGGGCGTCGTGCACCGACTTGCCGGCGTCCATCTCCAGATGCAGCCGGGTGATGCCGACGTCCTTGGCGCTGCCGTCGGGGAAGTCGATGGTGAGCTTCCCCGCGCCGACCACCGGGTGCTGGTACTGGCTGATCTGGTAGCCGCAGGGCAGGTCCGGGTAGAAATAGTTCTTCCGCTCGAACACCGAGCTCCGGTTGATCTGCGCGCGCAGCCCCAGGCCGGTCCGCACCGCCTGCTCGACGCACCAGCCGTTGAGCACCGGCAGCATGCCGGGCATGCCGGCATCGACCGGCGAGACCTGGGTGTTGGCCTCGGCGCCGAACCTGGTGGCGGCTCCGCTGAACAGCTTGGCTTCGCTGACGACCTGGGCGTGGACCTCGAGCCCGCAGACGATCTCCCAGGTGCCGGTGCTGCCTTCGATGGTGTAGCTCATTGCAACGACCTGCAATCTGTTCAACTATTGCGCGATATCGGATCGCGCGAGCGGTGGATGACCAGGGACGAGCTGATCCGGCGGCTGCGGCGGATTGCCGAGCGGCGCGGCGTGGCGTTCGCTGTCGATCGCGAACATGGCAAGGGCAGCCATTGGGTGGTACGTCTGGGCGCAATCAAGCAGACGGTGCCCCAGACGAGCTCCGGTGACTTGCGCAAGGGAACCTTGCACGGCATCCTGCAGGGCTTCGGCCTCAGCCTTCGCGATCTGGAGTGAGCGGACGTGCGTCTCGCCTATCCGATAGAGATCCGGGAGATGACTGCCGAGGAGGATGGCGGCTGGCTGGTCACCTTCCCAGACTGGAACGACGCCGTCACCGAAGGCGACGACCGCGACGAGGCATTGATCAACGCGATCGACTGTCTGGAGACGATGCTCGACTACTGCCTGCGGAAGGGAGAGGACATCCCGGCGCCGAGTCCCGCGAACGGCCGCCCGCTCGTGGTGCCGGAGGCCGATCTGGCGACCAAGGCCGCACTCTGGCGCGCATTCCGCCATAGCGGGCTGTCCGCCGAGCAGCTTGCGGCGCATCTGGGTATGACGGCCGAGCAGCTCGGCCCGCGGCTCTTTCATCCGCGTGCCCGACCGAGGCCCGCGACCTTGACCGCCGCGGCGACGGCTCTTGGCAAGCGGGTCGTGGTCGATCTCGAGGACGCGGCCTGACATCTCACGCCGCGTCCGCGAGGCCATAGGGCAGCGTCGCAAAGCCGGCCGCCTCCTCCAGCGCCTTGCCGACGCGGAAGACGGTGCTCTCGTCCCAGGCGCGGCCTATCACCTGCAGGCCCAGCGGCAGGCCCTGGGCGTCGAGGCCGGCGGGGACCGACAGGCCGGGCAGGCCGGCGAGGTTGACGGTCACGGTAAACACGTCGTTGAGGTACATGGCCACCGGATCGTCCATCTTCTCGCCGGCGCGGAACGGGCCGGACGGGGCGGTGGGCGTCAGGATAGCGTCGACTTGGGTGAAGGCCTGGTCGAAATCCTCGACGATGCGGCGGCGGACCTTCTGCGCCTTGAGATAGTAGGCGTCGTAGTAGCCGGCCGAGAGCACGTAGGTGCCGATCAGCACGCGGCGCTGGACCTCGGCGCCGAAGCCGGCGGCACGGGTCTTCATGTAGGTGTCGACGAGGTTCCTGCCCTCGACCCGCAGCCCGTAGCGCATGCCGTCGTAGCGGGCGAGGTTGGAGGACGCCTCGGCCGGGGCGATGATGTAGTAGGTCGGCAGCGCGTATTTGGTGTGCGGCAGCGAGACCTCGACCGGCTCGGCACCCTGCGCCTTCAGCCACTCGGCCCCCTGACGCCAGATCGCCGCGATCTCGGCCGGCATGCCGGGCATGGCGTACTCTTTGGGGATGCCGATGCGCAGGCCGCGCACGTCCCCCGAGAGTTCGCCCGACCAGTCGGGGACGGGCAGGTCGGCCGAGGTGCTGTCCAGCGGGTCGTAGCCGGCCATGGCCTGCAGCATCAGGGCGCAGTCCGCGACCGTGCGCGCCATGGGGCCGGCCTGGTCGAGCGAGCTGGCGAAGGCGACGATGCCCCGGCGCGAGCAGCGGCCGTAGGTCGGCTTGATGCCGGCAATGCCGCAGAAGGCGGCGGGCTGCCGGATCGAGCCGCCCGTGTCGGTGCCGGTGGCCCCCAGGCAGAGGCGGGCGGCCACCGCCGCCGCCGAGCCGCCGGAGCTGCCGCCGGGCACGAGGTCGGCGTTCTCGCCGGCGCGGGTCCACGGGTTGCGGACCCCGCCATGGTAGGAAGTCATGTTGGACGAGCCCATGGCGAACTCGTCGAGGTTGGTCTTGCCGAGGCAGACCGCCCCCGCCTCCCACAGCTTGCGGGTGACGGTGGATTCGTAGGGCGGGACGAAGCCGTCCAGGATGTGCGAGCCTGCGGTGGTCAGCACGCCCTCGGTGCAGAACAGATCCTTGATCGCCAGGGACACGCCTTCGAGCAGCCCGGCCTCGCCGCGCGCCAGCCGCGCGTCCGCGGCATCCGCCATCGCCAGCGCGCGCTCGGGCGTCTCGGTGATGAAGGCGTTGAGCGCCCGATGGCGCTCGATGCCGGCGATGTGCGCCTTGGCGAGCTCGGCGGCCGAGAACTCGCGCGCCCGCAGGCCGTCGCGCGCGGCGGTCAGCGTGAGATCGGTGAGGCCACTCATTCGACCACCTTGGGCACGACGAAGTAGCCGTCATGCGCGCTGGGCGCGTTGGCGAGGATGGCGTCCGGGCGGCCGCCGTCGCTCACCTGGTCGGCGCGCCAGTGGGCAGGCAGGGGCATCACCGAGCGCATCGGCTCGACGCCGTCGGTGTCGACCTCGCCAAGCTGCTCGACCCAGCCCATGATCTGCGACAGCTCGCCGGCCAGCCGCTCCTGCTGGTCCGCCGGGACCTCGATGCGGGCGAGCACGGCGATGCGGGCCACGGTGGCCTTGTCGAGGGACATGCGCGACAATCCGTGTGTCGGGAAGCGGCGGCCGCATGGGGCCACGCGCGGGACGGGCGCGGAACCTACACGCCTTGAGCTTGTGTGACAACGCCGCGGACTTTCGGGCGCTGCTGCCGGCCAAGGGCTCGCTGCTGGCGCTCGACGTCTCCAAGCGGCGGATCGGCATGGCGGGCAGCGACGTCGAGCGCCGGCTGGCGACGCCGCTCGCGACGATCGAGCGGCGCAACGCCAAGGCCGACCTCGACCGGCTCGCCGCCATGGCGCGCCAGCGGCAGGCGGTGGGGCTGGTGATCGGCCTGCCGATCAACATGGACGGCAGCGAGGGGCCGATGGCCAAGGCGATGCGGGCCGAGGCCGGGCGGCTGGCGGCGGGGCTGGGGCTGCCGGCGCTGCTGCAGGACGAGCGGCTTTCCACCTTCGCGGTCGAGGACGCGATCGCCGAGGGCCGGCTACCGCGCCCGCGCAAGGGCCAGCCGCTCGACCACTATGCCGCCATGATGATCCTCGAGGACGCGCTAGGGGCACTTCACCAGTAGAGCATCAGCCGGTCGCCCTGCGCCTCCCAGCGCTCCAGGCTGGAGAGGAAGCTCATGCCGAGCAGCGAGACCGGCATGTCGGCGCCGTTGACCACCGCCGCGACGCCACGCCGACTGAGCTGGCCGATGCGGACCTCGCGCAGGGTGACCGGTGCGAGGGCCACCGTACCGTTGGCGGTCGAGGCGCGGCCGGTGAAACGGAGCTGCCCCGGGCGGAAGCCCAGCCGCGCGGCGTCGGCCGGCGACAGGACCACGTCCGAGGCGCCGGTGTCGACCACGAACTCGATCGGCAGCCCGTCGACCTGGGCCGAGACCCGGTAGTGGCCGCGCGCGTCCCGCCGCAGTGCGACGCTGTTCCAGCCGTCGCCCTGCACCATCGGCAACGGCGTGGGGGTCGGCGGCTGGCGCGGCACCGCGGGCAGCAGGGCAGCGCCGGACAGCATCGCCGCAGCGATCAGGAACAGTCGCACCCGGTGTTCTCGCCTAGCGTCACGGGTGCGACGCTAAGTCGTCGGGATGAACGCCACGTAAACGCTTGACCCGCTCGCCTTGTCGCCGCGCGGGCATGGACAGCTCATGCTGCGGCCGCTAAAGGGCGCGGGGCTCGAATCCAACCCGGCGTCGACGAGTCGGCCATGCGACCGCGCACAATCGCCCAGCCGGGACCAAACGCACGAGTGAACGAGGGTAGGTGCCCATGACGGGTCTGGAGTGGTTTCTCTATGCGCTGGTGCTCGCCAGCGGCGCCGTCGGCGTCGCCTGGGCGGTCATGGCGCGCGGCAGCATTCTCGCCATGCCCGCGGGCAACGAGCGCATGCAGGAGATCGCCGCGGCGATCCAGGAGGGTGCGAGCGCCTATCTGCGCCGGCAGTACCAGACCATCGCCATGGTCGGCGTGGTGATCCTGCTCCTGCTCACCTACTTCCTCGGCATCTATGTCGGCATCGGCTACGCCATCGGCGCCCTGTGCTCGGCCGCGGCCGGCTTCATCGGCATGAACGTCTCGGTGCGGGCCAACTCGCGCACCGCCGAGGCGGCATCCACCTCCGGCCTGGCCGGCGGCCTCGACGTCGCCTTCAAGTCGGGTGCGGTCACCGGCCTGTTCGTGGTGGCGCTGGGCCTGCTCGGCGTCGCCATCTACTACGGCCTGCTGCTGTCGTTCGGCGTCGAGCAGCGCCGCATCCTCGAGGCGCTGGTCGGGCTCTCCTTCGGCGCCTCGCTGATCTCGATCTTCGCCCGGCTCGGCGGCGGCATCTTCACCAAGGGTGCGGACGTCGGCGCCGACCTGGTCGGCAAGGTCGAGGCCGGCATCCCCGAGGATGACCCCCGCAACCCGGCGGTGATCGCGGACAATGTCGGCGACAATGTCGGCGACTGCGCCGGCATGGCGGCCGACCTGTTCGAGACCTACGCCGTCACCTTCGTCGCGACCATGCTGCTGGGGGCGATCTTCTTCACCGGCACCCAGGCCGCGACCTTGATGCTGTTCCCGCTGGTGATCGGCGGCGTCTGCCTGCTGGCCTCGATCGCCGGCACCTACCTGGTCAAGCTCGGGCCCAGCAACAACATCATGGGCGCGCTCTACAAGGGCTTCTGGGGCTCGGCGGTGATCTCGGCCGTGGTGCTGCTGCCCGTGACCGCACTGGTTCTCGGCTTGGGCACGGTCTACGGCGACCCCGCCACGGGCTGGAGCGGGCTGCACATCTACTACTGCGCGCTGATCGGGCTGGGCGTGACCGGCCTGCTCATGTGGATCACCGACTACTACACCGGCATCAACCACCGACCGGTGCTGAGCATCGCCAAGTCCTCGACCACCGGCCACGGCACCAACATCATCCAGGGCCTCGCCGTGTCGATGGAGGCGACGGCGCTGCCGGTGCTGGTGATCTGCGCCGGCATCCTGTTCGCCTACCTGTCGGCCGGGCTCTACGGCATCGCCATCGCGGCCACGACCATGCTGGCGCTGACCGGCCTCGTCGTCAGCCTCGACGCCTACGGGCCGGTCACCGACAATGCCGGCGGCATCGCCGAGATGTCGGGCCTGCCGCCCGAGGTGCGCGTCCACACCGACGCGCTGGACGCCGTCGGCAACACCACCAAGGCGGTGACCAAGGGCTACGCCATCGGCTCGGCCGGCCTCGCCGCCCTGGTGCTGTTCGCGACCTATGTCGAGGATCTCAAGCACTACTTCCCCGACCTGAACGTGCAGTTCAGCCTGTCCGACCCCTACGTGGTGGTCGGCCTGTTCATCGGCGGCCTGCTCCCCTACCTGTTCGGCGCCATGGGCATGCAGGCGGTCGGCCGTGCCGCCGGTGCGATCGTCGAGGAGGTGCGCCGGCAGTTCCGCGAGAAGCCGGGCATCATGGCGGGCACGGACAAGCCGGACTACGGCAAGGCCGTGGACATGCTGACCAAGGCCGGCATCCGCGAGATGATCATCCCGTCGCTGCTGCCGGTGCTGGCGCCGGTGGTGGTGTATGTCGCGGTGTCGCTGCTGGCGGGCCGCGCCGAGGCGTTCACGACCCTTGGGGCGCTCCTGCTCGGCACGATCGTCACCGGCATCTTCGTCGCGATCTCGATGACCTCGGGCGGCGGCGCCTGGGACAACGCGAAGAAGTACATCGAGGAGGGCAATTACGGCGGCAAGGGCTCCGACGCCCACAAGGCGGCGGTGACCGGCGACACGGTCGGCGATCCCTACAAGGACACGGCGGGCCCCGCCGTGAACCCGATGATCAAGATCACCAACATCGTGGCACTGCTGATCCTGGCCAGCCTCGCCGCCATGGCGCACTGAGCCCCGCGGTCGGGGTCGGGTTCCTCTACCCGGCCCCGATCTGCGTCACGGGCCGCCGCCGGGCGGGCCCGAGCCTCCCGCCCGGGTCTCGGGCGAGGTGTTGAAGCGGCCGATATTGCCCAGGAGCTGCTGCAGCGCGGTCAGCTCGTTGCCCATGGTGCGCGTCTTGTTCGGGTCGGGGTCGATGTTCTGGGCCATCTCGAGGCCGTGGGTGCGGACGTCCCTGACGATGCCGTTGCCGTCGAACTCGATCTGCACCACGTCCTGGGCGGTCACGTCCGCCTTGTAGAAGGACATGACCTCGTTGCGCTGGCTGACGTAGAACCAGCGCTCGGTGTCGAAGGTGCCGATCGTCGACGGCGAGCCCAGCAGCCGGGTGACCTCCTCACGGCTGGTGACCCCGGGCTGGATCGAGCCGAGGGCGGACGGGCTGATCGAATGGCCATGCGTGGTGACGGTCGGCGTGCAGGCAGCGGCGCCGATGGCGGCTGCGCCAATCGCCAGGACCACCAGTGAGAGACGACGTGGCTTCATGGCCGAATTCCGAAGGAGTGGCGGGCCGATGGCACGGGAAGGCGAGGTAGCACAAGGCTCCGGCGCTGCCCAGCCGGGCGGCGCCACCACCTCCTGGCTGGCACGGCTGCGGCGGCGGCTGCGGCACAACGAGGCGCGCGCCGACGCGGTCCATGCCCTCTATCTCGCGCTGGTGGCGCAGGCCCGGCAGCCGGCGCTCTACAGCGCGTTGCGAGTGCCCGACACCCGCGACGGAAGGCTGGAGCTGATCTACCTCCACGCCATCCTGCTGATGCGGCGGCTGCGCGCCGAGGGCGCAGCGGGTCAGGAGCTGTCGCAGGACCTGTTCGACCTGCTGTTCCGCGACGTGGACCGGCACCTGCGGGAGTGGGGGGTCGGCGACCTGTCGGTGGGCAAGCACGTCAAGAAGCTGGCGCAGAGCTTCTACGGCCGCGCCACGGCGCTGGACGGGCCGTTGAGCGAGGCCGATCGGCCGGCGATCGGGGCCATCCTGGAGCGGAACGTGTTCGGCGACCTGGCCGAGCCGCGCGCGACCGCCGCCGCCCTCACCGACTATCTCCTGGCCCAGGAGCACCATCTGGCGGCGCAGCCCGGAGACGAGCTGCTCCATGGCAATCCGAGTTTCGCTGCGGTTGCGGCCGAGCCCGACCCGGCCGCCTGCTTCGTTGACCGGGCTGGAGCGCGCGCCTAAGCTCCGCTGCCGCTGTGCCGAGACCCTGCACGGGGTGCGCGGGGGTCGGCAGCTCGACGAGTTCCAGCAGGCCGCGCCTTTCGGCCTGGAGTCCATCCGTGTCGATCCCAGTGGAGTTCTCGCGGCCGCTCGCGGTCGACAGCGTGCCCCCTGAAGGCAAGGCCGTGCACCTGCTGGCCTCGCCGGCGGAGTGCGACCTGCTCGCCAAGCGGCTGGAGCTGATCGACCTGGGGCGGCTCGAGGGCGAGGTGCTGGTACAGCCGGTGGAAGGCACCGCCGCCATTCACGTTTCGGGGCATCTGGCGGCCGATGTCGTGCAGAGCTGCGTGGTGACGCTCGATCCCGTCCCGGCGCGGGTCGAGGCGGAGTTCGACCGGCTGTTCAGCCGCGACGTGCCGGTGGAGGCCGACGGCGAGGTCGAGGTGGATCCGGAGGGCGATGCCCCGGAGCCGCTCGCCGGCGCCACGCTGGATCTCGGCGAGATTCTCGCCCAGGAGCTGTCGCTGGCCATGGACCCCTATCCGCGCGCAGCGGACGCCGATGAGCAATTGAGCGGGCTGCGGGGCGAGGAGGCGGGCGGGCAGCGCTCGCCGTTCGCCGCCCTGGACGCGCTGCGGCGGCATTGATGACCAATCCATGAGCCTGACCATCGGCCTCGACGCGATGGGCGGCGACGCAGCGCCGGCGATCGTGGTGAACGGTGCGGCGCTGGCGCTGGAGCGCGACCCGGAGCTCGAGTTCCTGCTGTTCGGCGACGAAGGCCGGCTGCAGCCGCTGCTGGCCGGCAAGGACGCGCTGCGCGCGCAGTCGCGCGTCGTGCACACGCCGGATGCGGTGGCGGGCGACACCAAGCCGTCCGTGGCCCTGCGGCAGGGGCGCAATTCCAGCATGCGGCTCGCCATCAACGCGGTGAAGGAGGGCGAGGCGACCGCTGCCGTCTCGGCCGGCAACACCGGTGCCCTGATGGCGATGGCCAAGGTCGTGCTCAAGACCCTGCCCACCATCGACCGGCCGGCCATGGCGTCCGTGCTGCCCGGCCGCGAGCGCCCGGTGGTGGTGCTCGATCTCGGCGCCAACGTCGAGTGCACGGCGGAGAACCTGTTCCAGTTCGCCGTGATGGGCGAGGTCTACGCCCGGGTCATGCTCGACGTCGCCAAGCCGCGGGTGGGCCTCCTGAACGTCGGCACCGAGGAGCTGAAGGGCGACGACGTCGTGCGCGGTGCCGCCGCCATGCTGCGCGAGAGCAGCCTGCCGATCGACTTCCACGGCTTCGTCGAGGGTACGGACGTGACGGCGGGCGTGGTCGACGTGGTGGTGACCGACGGCTTCACCGGCAACGTCGCGCTCAAGATCGCCGAGGGTACGGCCGGCATGTACACCTCGGCCCTGCGCGAGGCGTTCCGAGGCGGCGGCCTGCGCTCCAAGCTCGGCTATCTGCTGGCCAAGCCGGTGTTCGACGTGCTGCGGCAGAAATTCGATCCCCGACGCTACAACGGCGCCATGTTCCTCGGCCTGAACGGGGTCGTGGTGAAGAGTCACGGCGGCACGGACGCGCTGGGCTTCTCCGCCGCGATCGCCGTCGCCGCCAACCTGGTACGCAACTGCACCAATCAGAGGATCATCGAAGAAATGGGCGAAACCAGCCCCGTAGCGGCCCCGACCACGCAGGCGGCAGCCTCCTGACCGTGGCGCTTCGTTCGATCGTGACGGGCGTTGGCGCCTACCTCCCGGCGCGCGTGGTGAGCAACGAGGAGCTGTCGCGCACCGTCGACACCACCGACGAGTGGATCCGCGAGCGCACCGGCATCGGCCAGCGCCATCTGGCGGCCGAGGGCGAGCTGACCTCCGACCTCGCCACCGCCGCCGCGCGCGAGGCGCTGGCGCGGGCCGGCGTGCGGCCGCAGGAGCTCGACCTGATCCTGGTCGCGACCTCCACGCCCGACCATACCTTTCCGGCCACCGCCACGGCGGTGCAGGCCAAGCTGGGTGCCGGGGCGTGCATCGCCTTCGACCTGCAGGCGGTCTGCGCCGGCTTCGCCTACGCGCTCACCACGGCCGACAATTTCCTGCGCCTCGGCCAGGCGCGCACGGCGCTGGTGATCGGTGCGGAGACCTTCTCCCGCCTGCTCGACTGGACCGACCGCGGCACCTGCGTGCTGTTCGGCGACGGCGCCGGCGCGGTGGTCCTGCGCGCCGAGGAGCAGCCGGGCGGCCGCCGCGACCGCGGCATCTTGGCGACCCATCTGGCGGCCGACGGCACGCACTATCGCGACCTCTATGTCGACGGCGGGCCGTCGGCGACCGGCTCGGTCGGCCATCTGCGGATGAACGGCCGCGAGGTGTTCCGCTGCGCCGTCGGCGAGCTCGCCGAGGCGGCGCTGACCGTGGTCGACCGGGCGGGGCTCGCGCCGGGCGAGATCGACTGGCTCGTCCCGCACCAGGCCAACCGGCGGATCATCGACGCGGTCGGTAAGCGCCTGCAGTTGCCCGCGGACAAGGTGGTGGTGACGGTCGAGCGCCACGCCAACACCTCGGCCGCCTCGATTCCGCTGGCCCTGTGCGCCGGCATCGAGGACGGCCGGATCCACGAGGGCGACCTCGTCGTGGTGACCGCGATGGGCGGCGGCTTCGCCTGGGGCGCCGCGGCGATCCGCTGGTAGCCCCGAGCGGCGCCGCCTTGACGGAAGCCGTTGCGCTGCTTAGCTTTTTCGCTACCGGCCGGGTAGCGGAGCATGGCATGGCAGGCAAGACGGTGACCCGCGCCCAGCTCGCCGAATCGGTCTATCAGGAGGTCGGCCTGTCGCGCAGCGAATCAGCCGACCTAGTCGACGCGATCCTCGGCGAGATCTCGGATTCGCTGCTGCAGGAGGGCTCGGTCAAGATCTCCTCCTTCGGCACCTTCTCCGTGCGCCGCAAGGGGCAGCGCGTCGGGCGCAACCCCAAGACCGGCCAGGAGGTGCCGATCCTGCCGCGTCGCGTTCTGGTGTTCCGCGCCTCGCAGGTGCTCAAGGAGCGCGTCAACGCCAGCTCGGGCCGCGGCGCATGACCGAGGCGCCGGCCGTCGAGGCCGCGGCGCCGGCCGGCAAGTCCACCTCGGCGTTCCGGACGATCAGCGAGGTGGCCGACGATCTCGACGTCGCCCAGCACGTGCTGCGCTTCTGGGAGAGCAAGTTCGCGCAGGTGCGGCCGCTCAAGCGCGGCGGCGGGCGGCGCTACTACCGGCCCGAGGATGTCGACCTGCTGCGCCAGATCCGCAGCCTGCTCTACGACGAGGGCTACACGATCAAGGGCGCGCAGAAGCTGCTGCGCGCCCGGCGTGCCCGGCCCGCCGACGACACGGCGGTGGCGCGGCGCCTGACCGGCCGCCCGGCGCCCGTGCGCCCCATGCCCGATCCGGCCGCGCCCGATCCGGCAGCGCGCGATCCGCTGGGCGAGCTGCGCGCCGAGCTGCAGGCGATCAGGCAGCTATTGGCGCAGGCGCGGCGCGACCTCGGCTGACCGCCAGCCCGGCGGCGAGCAGCGGCACGAGCCAGACGACGCGGGACTGATAGCGCGCGTGCGGCCCCGACAGGGCGCCGCAGACCGCGGCGTTGAGCAGAAGCGCCGCGAGCACGAACAGCACGAGCTGCCGGTCGCGGGCGGCGAGACGACCGCCTGTCCACAGCAGGGCGAGATTTAGCAGGCCCGCGGCGGTGGTGGCGTAGATCAGCAGGGTGAAGCCGCCCAGCCCCCACACGGCCGCCGGTGCCAGCGGCAGATAGACGAAGGTGTAGTCGTCCGGGGTGACCGCGGCGCCGCGCCCGAGGACGAAGTCGTCCAGCCCGAAGCGCACGGCCTGGCTCGCCACGTCGGCGAGCGATGCCCCGAGCTGCCCGGCGGGGTCCGTCGCTACGGCGTGCAGCAGGATCGGCAGCTCCTCGGCGCGCAGGGCGGCGCGGGTGGCGAGGTCCGAGGCCCAGTAGCTGTCGGTCTCGTGCCACAGGAAATCCTGCGCCGAGGGGGCGAGGCGATCGAGCTGGGCGCAGATCGCCCAGCCGGCCTCGGGGCATGCCTGCCGCAGGTAGGCGCGGGCCGGGCCGTCCTCCCAGGAGCGCGCGAGCAGGAAGGGTGCGCTCTGCGGCATGAGACCGGGCGCACCGAAGCCTACCCAGCCCAGGCCGGCCTGCAGGGCGACGGCGCCGCAGGCCGGCAGGCCAAGCCGCAGGGTCCGGGCCACGGACCGGCCGGGGAGCAGGGCGGCGAGGAGCGCGAGCAGCCAGCCGAGCAGGAGATGGGAGAGGTGGAAGGTCAGCGCCGCGGACCAGAGGAGGACGACCCCCAGCCGCTCGCCACGGCGCATGCCGTCCCAGGCGAAGGCCAAAAGCGCGGCCGCCAGGATCAGGAGGCCGGCATAGAGGTCCGGCATCAGGTAGCTGGCGAACCAGGGCAGGGAGGTGGCGGCGGCGAGCCCGGCCATCACCAGCAGCCGCATGGCCGGCGGCACGGCGAACAGGCGCAGCAGCGCCAGCTCGACGGTGGCGGCCGCGACCAAGGCACTGCTCGTGGCGAGCAGCCAGAAGCCGCCGCCCGCGGCCGTCGTGTAGGTCAGCAGGCTCCAGGTGACCGAGCGGATCGAGGGGTCGCGGGCGAGCATCCGCCCGGCGGCGCCGAGCCAGCCGGCGGCGGCCTCGGGGGGCACCGGCTGCGCGCCCAGGCCGGCGAGGACGAGCCGGGCATAGGCCTTGCCCTGGAGGAAGTAGCCGTAGGTGTCCCAGAACAGGTAGGGGTGCCAGTTGAGCAGCGTCGGCCAGAGCAGCAGGGCCGCACCCGCCAGGATGGTGGCGACGCGCGGCCCGTCCGCCCGGTCAGGTTTGCGCACGCCGCAGCCGCAGCTCGCGCCCGAACTCGATGGTGGCGAGGACGAAGCCGCTGAAGGCGAGCTGGATGCCGATGGCGACCGCGGTCACCGCCGGGACGACGATGCGGATGCTGGCGTCGGGCGAGAGGTCGCCGAAGCCGGCCTCGCGCCAGCGCTCGACCGCCCACAATGTGTGGCCGAGCCCGATCAGCAGCAGGACGCCGCCGGCGAGCAGACCGAGCTCGACCGGCCCCTGACCCTGCAGGCGCGCCAGCAGCGGCGTCGGCGGGGCGATGCCGAGCCCGACCGCCGCCGCCTTAGCCAGGATGCCGACCAGGACGAGCTGGATGCCGGTGACCAGGCCGGAGCCCGCCAGGATCAGCGTGCTGACGTCGAAGGTGACCCCGCCGATCGGCACCGGGCCGGCGAGCAGCAGCAGGAACGCCACGAGGCTCAGCGCCGCCAGCGTGGCGCCGGGCATCAGGAACAGCCAGCGCGGCGAGAACAGCAGCATGAAGCGCAGATGCCGCCAGCCGTCGCGCCAGCTGCGCAGATGCGGCGGCCGCGAGCGGCCGTCGGGCCGCAGCGTGATCGGCACCTCGGCCAGCTTGAGGCCCGACATCGAGGCGCGCACCACCATCTCGGAGGCGAACTCCATGCCCGGGCATTGCAGGCCGAGACCCTGGATCGCCTCGCGGCGGAACGCGCGCAGGCCGCAGTGGAAATCGTGCACGGGGGCGGCGAAGAACAGCCGGCCGAGTGCCGACAGCACCGGATTGCCGATCCAGCGGTGCTTCCAGGGCATGGCGCCGGGCATGATCCGGCCGCCGCCGACCGGCAGCCGGCAGCCCATGACCAGGTCGGCACCGCCGTTCAGGCGCTCGAGGAAGCGCGGCAGCTCGCCGAAATCGTAGGAGCCGTCGGCGTCGCCCATCAGCACGTAGCGACCGCGGGCGGCACGGATGCCGGCCGCCAGGGCGTTGCCGTAGCCGCGCGCGGCTACGTCGACGACGCGCGCCCCGCCGGCCGTGGCCAGCTCCTGCGAGCCGTCCGTGCTGCCGTTGTCGGCGACCAGCACCTCGCCGGCGACGCCGGCCCGCGCCAGCGCCGACTGGGCCTCCGCGACGCAGCCGGCGATGGTCTCGGCCTCGTTGAGGCACGGCATCAGCAGCGTGACCTGCGGCTCGGCCGCCGGCGACGGCCGCTCCTGGCGCTCCGCGCGCAGCGACGTACCCATTGTTGCCTCCTGGCAAGCCCCGTGGGCGGGGACGCGGACACCCGACGCGTTCCGCGCCCTCATGGAGGGATCCGCCCGCGGCGTCAACGGAACGGGCCAAGTTGGCACCGTGCCGCGCAACGATGGCCCGGCCAGTGTGCGGTGCGACAATAAGTACAGGATCACCGGCCGGCGAGAAACGTCACTGGCTTCGGGCGATCCAAGGGGAACCGCATCGTGTCGAATCACGCCGCTCCCGGTGCCGTCGGCTTGCGCTCGCCATGGCCGGACCTTCTAGGTCTGGTGGCGCTCGCGGCGGCGCTGCGCCTCGCCTTGCTGCCCCTGGCGACCCAGGACACCAACGACCACAGCCTGCGCTTGTGGATCGCCCAGCGCTGGAGCGAGGACCCGTTCCTGCTGCTGCACGGCCACTGGCCGCCGCTGCATTTCTTCATGCTCGGGCCGGTGGTCGGCCTGACCGGCGACCTGTTCGTCGCCCCGATCCTGCTGCACATCGCCTGCAGCGCGGTCGTCGCCGGGCTGCTCTACGCCTTCGCGCTGCGGGAGTTCGGCAGCCGCTGCGCCGCACTCGCCGTCGGCATCGCCTACGCCCTCTACCCGATCTCGATCCGCACCACCCTCGAGGTCCTGGCCCAGGCGCCGTTCAGCCTGTGCGTGGCGGCAACCCTGCTCGCCTTGTCGCACGCCCGCGACGAGCGTTCGGGCTGGCTGCCGGTGGTGCTGGCCGGCATCGCCTCGACCCTGTCCTCGCTCCTGCGCGTCGAGGGCTGGTTCCTCCTGCCGCTGTTCGCGGCGACCCTGCTGCCGCGGCTGCCCCGGGCGGTCCTGTTCGGCGTCGTGGGCGCGGTCGGGCCGCTGGTGCTGATGGCGGCGAACCTCGTCCACTACGGCGACCCGCTGTTCCCGCTCACCACCGTGGTCGAGTTCGAGCTCGATCTCGCCGGGCGCGGGCATTTCGGCCTGATGCAGCACGCGGTCCAGGTGGTGCGCTATGTGGTGCTGGCGCTGGGGGCGATGACGCCGCTCCTGGCCCTGGCCTGCGGGCTGGGCGGCCTCGCCTGCCTGTTGCGGCGGTCGCGCGCCGCGGTCTGGCTGGTCCCGGCGGTCGGCCTCACCCTGATCCTGCTCGCCTCGGTGGCCCGCGGCTCGACCGCCCCCAAGGCGATCTACACCGACACGCTGGGCCTGCTGTGGATTCCGTTCTTCGCCGCCTTCCTCACCGACCCCCGCCTGGCCGGCCTGCGGCCGCGCGCCCCGGCCTGGGCTGCCGGGCTCGTGCTCGCCGCCATGCTGGCGCAGATCGTCGTCGGCACCGCCCGCGATGTGCCCGGGCTCCGCTCCTCTGTGCCCGGCCTGGCGCTGCTGCCGGTGCCGGGGGCCGTGCCGACCTTCGCCGGCCGGCCGGCCATGGACCGGCTGGTGCCGTTGCTGCGCGCGCATGCGGGCAACCGCGACGCGGGCCTCGTGGTCGACGCGCTGGGCACGCCGGCCAGCTACTATCTGGGCTGGCAGAGCCGCTTCCACCCGGACCGCATCTTCCTCGCCTCGGGTGCCCCCAACGTCGACCCGGTGGCCCCGCCGCCGCCCGAGCGGCGGCCCTTGCGCGACCGCGCCCAGCCCCTGCGCGATTCCGACCCGATCGAGCTCGACCGCTTCCTGCGCCGCTACTGCGCGGGCCTGCTCGTGCTGCAGCCGGGCAGCCGCTTTTCCGCGGCCCTCGGGCTCCAGCCGTCCGAGCGGGCATCGCTGCAGGGCAGCGAGCTCGCCCTCGAGCAGGTGGCGGCGGTACCCTGGCCGCTGCCCAGGGACCATCGCATGCGGGCGCCGGGGGTGGCCGACGACGCGCAGGGCGAGGCGGTGGTCTACGCCTACCGCGCTACGCCGTGCGATGCGCCGTGACGCGGCGTTGCCACGCCCCCACGGCACCGCTATAGAGGCCCGACCGTTCAGCCCCGCGTCGGAGCGTAGCGCAGCCTGGTAGCGCATCAGTCTGGGGGACTGGGGGTCGTGGGTTCAAATCCCGCCGCTCCGACCACTATTTCCCCCACCATTTCAACAAGTTAGGTATTGGCTCTCGCCGGCTAGTCGGAAACAGCTGGGGTTGTGTCCGTCCAGTGTCCGTCTTGGTCGGATGGTCCTGCGTTGCGAGGCGCAGGCAGCCCCTCAATTCCGCGGCAGCCGCATTAGATAGATCGTGTTGCCGACCCGATTGCCGCCTCGCCGCACCGGAGCCAACGCGCCGCACCGAAAAGCCGCTCCTGTGCCTCGGACTTAAGGACGATTGCGTCCAGGCTGACGGCGGCACTGGCCGTATAAGGCGCGAACCTCATGCCACGCCCAAACATCACCGACCCGAACGTCAGACATCAGGCCAAGGGCGCCGCTTTGGGGTAGGTTGCCGTTATGTTCTCCCATGTGCAGACGCTGGCCGGACGATCGGCGCGAGTGAAGGCGCGATGGGGGCAGGTTGATGAATGGATAAGCCTAGACCAGCGGTATCGGCGCGCAGAGTATCGGCGCGGGCCAGTCAGGTTGGTGAAGCAAGCTGCGAGGGGTGCAACCCCACCCCACCCCCGGGGTGGGGGGCAATCGCGCACAGCGTTTCATCGATCTAGTGCGGCGCGGAAATTTTGATTGCGGTCCAAAACTCAGGCGGACGATGTTAAAGCCCGACCCGAAGTGAATTGAGTGATTCTAATCACTTGTGATTTGTCGGAGCTGCGAGCAACGACGGAGCCGCAAGATGTCGTGGACTGAAATCATCCCCCGTCAGTATCGGCGCGATGGCCGGTGGTACGCACGCGACTGCACGGAGGAGGAGTGGCAGCCGATAGAGCTGAGAGTTGGTCTGCAGGCTGCCGCCTCGGCGGCCGCGGGAGACCGATCTTCGCGAGGCGGTCGACGCCATGCCGTACGCTCTGACTATCCGCCGCCAGTGTCGCCTCCCGCCCACGGATTTCCCGCCCCACACCACGGTGCGGCGGTAGGTTTTGCGGCCGATGTGACGACGGGACCGCGGCGCGCGAAAGATGGGTCGCGACGCCAGCCCGTCGGTGATGGAAATCACGGAAGGGCGGGGTCAGCGCGGCCACTCCTCGCCGGCAAGAGGATCCAGGACGTAAGCGCGGCATCCTGACTGACACCAACGAGCCGCCGGTCGCCGCCACCGTGCATGAATCCGATGTTCAGGACTACGACGGGTGGTGCCACTGCTGGCCTCGGTACGCGAACTCTTTCCCCGGCTGCGCCATGCTCGCCGATGGCGGCTACGCCGGCGCCAAGCTGGTGGCCGCCCTCGCGACTGGCGCCGTTAGCAGAGCGCTTCTCGCGGGCCTGCTGAGCATCATACCTTCCGTCGCCGCGCCTGGCCGAGGCGGGCGAATGTCCGACCGCAGGCCTCCTTGGGTGTTAGCGTTCTCGATCGCGTTCGGGCCGTGCGGGTCCGCAGCTCGGCCTCGAGCGGTAGTTGCGGTGACCCTCGCCGACGCGCGCACGCCGGGGTGGCAACCCCAGCATTTAACGCTCTATGCGATCATGGTGCCGGTAGCGGCCGCGACGTGGTTCAAATTTAAAAGGGACGAACCCGATGCCGACGGCGTCCGATATTCGCGTCGGTGCCCTGATCGAGGCGGCGCACGCAGGCCGATCAGCGTTCTCCACGTCGAGCGGATCGGCGACGATGCGGCTGAGACGCATGGCGTGCCCAGCGACGGCCGCCTCGGTACACCAGCTGTTTGCCTCAGATCTTCCGGCCTGCGGCTGGCCCAGTGGTGCCGGCCGTTCGCGTTCAGCGCCGACGGCGCCCGCTACCAGCTCGCCATGGAGGCGCAGGCATCCGGCTCGCCTACCTGTTCGATCCCTTGCTCCTCGCCGTGACCACTTCGAGCGTCGAGCGCTGCCGCACCAGATCACCGCGGTCTATGGCGAGATGCTTCGTCGACAGCCGTTGCGCTTCCTGCTCGCCGACGATCCCGGTGCCGGCAAGACGATCATGGCCGGGCTGCTGATCAAGGAGCTGATCGTCCGGGGCGACTTCCGCTGCCGTCTGATCGTCGCGCCCGGCGGCAGCCCTGGCCGAGTGCGGCAGGACGAGCTCGGCGACAGGTTCGGTCTCGATTTCGACATCCTGTCCCGCGACCGGATCGAGGCGTCGCGCACCGGCAATCCGTTTCGGAGCAGGACTGTTGGATCGTGCGCTTGACTAGCCTGAAAGCCGCAGCGAGGAGCTGCAGATTCGCTCGAGGCCGCGCCGAGTTCGACCTTGCAGGTGTGCGACGAGGCGCACGATGTCCGCGACCCTGGTCGGCGGCGAGGTCAAGTACACCTGGGCAAGGCCACGAAGCCCGGCAGCGCCCCTGGCCGGCGTGCGCGCCATCTGCCTTTGATGTCGGCCACGCCGCACAACGGCAAGCAGGCCGACTTCGAGCCGTTCATGGCACCGCCTGATGGCGACCGCTTCGAGGGCCGCTACCGCGACGGCATGCACCACTCCGATCCGTCCGACATGATGCGGCGGCTGACCAAGGAAGAGCTGGTCACATTCGCCGGCCGCAAGCTGTTCCCGGAGCGGCGCGCCTACACGGTGAAGTATCGGCTTTCGGACGACGAGGGCGCGCTTTATGCGGCCGTCACCTCCTACGTCCGCGACGAGATGAACCGGGCCGACCGGCTGGAGGACGGAGACGGCAAGCGCCGTCAGAATGTCGGCTTCGCTTTGCAGACACTCCAGCGACGGCTCGCCTCGTCGAGCAGCGCTTCGGCCGCATCCACCGCATCGGCCAGACCGAGGTCTGCCACCTGTGGAACCCCGTGGCCCACGAGACCTGCGAGCGAGGTCTACACCCGGCCGCTGGAGAAGCTGGCCCAGGCCCGCGAGGCGCTGGGCGGCCGCGTTCCTTCGACGTGCTCGGCCGCCTGTTCGAGGAGCGGCAGGCCGCGCGAACTGGCCCTGGAAGCGGTCCGCCATGGCGACGATCCGGCCCGGGCAAGGCCGAGCTCGACCGCGTGATCGACGGAGCGGTCGATCGTGGGCGCCTGGAGGAGCTGCTCGCCGAGAAGGCCCTGGTGGCGCAGCACCCCGATGCCGCCACCGTGGCGAGGTACGAGCCGAGATGGAGCGTGCCAGCGCCCGCCGATTGCAGCCGCGGTTCGTGCAGCGCTTCTTCCTCGATGCGTTCGCGACAGCCTGGCGGCGGATCGCACCGGCGCCGAGCAGGGTCGCTTCGAGGCCACCGCGTGCCGGGGATCGTGCGTGAGCGCGAGCGACTGGCAGCTCGGCACCCGCGAGGTCGTCCTGCCGCGCTACGAGCGGATCTGCTCGACAAGGGGGCGAGCGTGGGCATACCGCGCGCGGTCCTGATCTGCCCGGGCCACCCGCTGCTCGACGCGGTCCTCGACGTCACGCTGGAACGGTGCCTCCAGCTTCGCCAGGGTGCGGTGCTGGTCGATCCCGCCGACACCGGCGTCCAGCCGCGGCCCTGCCTGGCCTGCGCCATGCGGTTCGCGACGGGCGTACAGGTGCGACCGGCGAGCTGCTCGTCATCCCGGAGCGCCTGCAGTTCGTCACCTTTGGGGCGGATGGGAGTGCTGCGCCCAGGCCATGCGCCGCAGCCTGGATCTGCGGCCGGCGAGCGCCGATGAGCTGGAGCCGGCATAACCGCTCCTGGCCGAGCCCTGGCCGGCCGACGGCGTCGAGCAGCGCGCCAAGGCGTTCGCGATCCAGCGCCTTCACCGTCCCACGCCACCCTCGACGAGGTGCGCGCCCAGCGGCTCGCCGAGATCGCCAAGGTCGAGCGCGAGGTCAGATCGAGGCTGCGCAACGAGACGTACACCGGGACCACCGTGCCAACCAGCTCCGCCAGCTCGAGCTCGCCGGGCGCCAGACCCGGCCTCAGCTCGCGCAACGCCGCCGCCCGGGCCGAGGAGCTGCGTCCGCACGGCTGAGCAGCGTCCGCCGAGCTGGCGCGCGAGCGGCAGATCGGGCTCCCCACCCCAGGTCGTCTCGGCCGCCCTGGTCATCCTGGCCGGCTGGCCGACCAGGGTTCGCGGCGAGGTTGCGCCGGAGCCGGCCCTGGCCGAGGACTGCCGCCGCATCGAGCTGGCGGCGATAGACGGGGCTGCGCATTGAGCAGGTCTGTCGGTCGCGTCCGGATCGACGCCGTGCGCCATGTGCTGGCTGGGATATCGAGAGCGTCGACCCCGCAAATCGATGAGCGACGGTTCATCGAGGTCAAGGGCCGCGCGATCGATGCCGACACGGTGATGATTACCTGCAACGAGGTGATGGCGGCGCCGTGGAACGAGCCCGAGCGTTGGGTATTGGTTTCGTCATGGTGAAAGGAAGGCCCGCGCGCGTGCCCCGCTACATCCTTGCCTTCCCCGGCGCGAGCTGGTCCCGGCGAAGCTTCGGTCACCATCCAGCTCGCCGGGTTACCGGCCCGCACCGAGGCGATGGACACGCGCGGCCGACCCAGTCTATACCGAGGATGCCATTTCAGACGGAGCCGTACCGTGGCGCTGAGCATCAAGGACCCGGAGGCGGACCGGCTCGCCCGCGAGGTCGCCAGCCCCATCGGCGAGAGCCTGACTGAAGCGGTGAAGGCCGTACTGGCGGAGCGGTTGGCGCGCTGGAAGCGCCGCAGGCGGTGGCAGGAGCCCGACCTCGCCGCTCGCCTGGACGCGCTCGCCCCTGGAGTGCGCGGCCTGCTCGACTACGATACCCGCATGCCCGATGAGATAGTCGGTCATGACGAAAACGGCATGTGGCCACGGTGATCGACACCTCGGCCATCGTCGAGCGTCCTGTTCGACGAGGCCGATCGCGCGCGGTTCGACCGGCTGATCCGGGACGACCTGACCCGGCTGGTCTCGGCGGTGACCTGGGTCGAGGCGACCTTCGTCGTCGAGGGCGCAAGCGCGAGGCCGGGCGCCGGTGCAGAGCGCTTGAACGGTTCTGCCCGACGGCGGCCGAGATCGAGCCGGTAACGCCCGACCGTGCCGAGCTCGTACGCGAGGCGTTCCGCCGCTCGGCAAGGGCCGCCGTATCCCGCGGCTCGAACATTGGCGACTGCTCTCGCCCATGCGCTCGCCAAGGCGACCGGCGAGCCGTTATGCAAGGGCGACGACTTCCGCGGACCGATCTCGCTCTCGTTGCCTGGACTCCCGCGCCTGGGACGTGCTCCTCAACCAAGAATGTATTCCGCCCGGGGTGCCTCCATGACCTACCGCAAGAAGCTGATCGAGGTGGTGCATTGCCTCATGATGCGGATCAACGCGGCGTCGGCGCGCGAGAAGTCGATCCGGCGCGGGCATCCGTCGACGCTGCACCCGACTACATCTACCCTCTGCCTGCATGCGCGATGGTTCTGGGGGCCGAGATCTGCCTTTCGACTATAGTGCGATCGTAGCGCTGATCAGAGGGTTCCGAATTTTAACGTCGCGATATTGGTGGCCGAGAATTATAAGTTTGTGGTTATGTACAGCCTCGGTAAAGTCGCTATTAGTCTGATGGGAGTTTGATGGAAGCGATGATAGTCAGACTAATTATCGCTGTTACTGGATGGCGATTGGTTCGAGCACCTTCGAGAATGGGCCCCTCCAAGAGTGTCAATTTTTGGGCCCCGTCCGGTCGGAACGAGTTTCGAGCCCTTCAGCCCGGCGAGCTTTTTCTCTTCAAACTTCACTCACCGCGGAATTTCATCGTCGGTGGCGGCGTGTTCGCGCATGCCAATAACATGCCCTGTAGCTTGGCATGGGAGGCCTTTGGAGAGGCAAACGGCGCAGCGACATTGGCTCAAATGCGCGCGCGTATCGCCAATTACCGTCGCATAAGTCTCGGATCACAGGAGGATTTCCGAATTGGATGTCGGATCCTAACCCAACCCTTTTTTCTGCCGGAAGCACAGTGGTTACCGGTGCCTTCAAGTTTTGCACCAAATATTGTCCAGTTCAAGGGTTACAGCTTAGAGGATCAAGAGGCGCTGACGCTCTGGAAGCGATTGGTTGAGAAGACACAACGGCACGCCAACGACTCCGGTCTGCTAGAGGACGCGGCTCGCTATGGCGAGCCTGCGCTGATTGCGCCGCGGCTTGGCCAAGGAGCCTTCAGATTTCTGATTACCGATCTCTACGGGCGACGATGTGCGGTCTCCGGAGAGCGAACCCTTCCGGCGCTTGAGGCCGCGCATATTCGCCCCTACGGAGAAGGGGGTGAGCACGCTTCACGAAATGGCGTCCTTCAGTAGAAAGCGACTTGCACGTTTGTTCGATGCAGGTTACGTGACGATTACGACAGACCATCACTTATGGTCAGTCGATTTCAATCAGAGACGAATTGAAAAATGGAAAAAACTATTATCGATTGCATGGAAATCTTGTCCATGTCTCAGATCGGATACAAGATTTCTCCAGCTGCCGCATTTCTACAATGGTACAATGATCGATTCCGCGGTTACTAATCCCATGGTATTTTGCATTAGCGCGCTTGATATACAAAATATAGAATATGTGATCAACTACCAAATTTGGGTTTCCTGCTCATTTCTTCGAGAGACATGTTACTTCGATCTGTCCGGGGCGAAGCGCAGCGCTAAAAGCTGGATTTTGCCCACGATTGGCGCGCCTGCCGTGCCCGGTCGCCGACAATGCCCACGAACTCGCTCATCGCCTGTTCTCGGTCTGCGAGGGGCGGCAGGCGCAGCAGGAGGCGCTGCCCCATAACGCGCTTCGTCGCCGATCAAGCCCGAGATCCAGAAGGCGGGCAGTGGCGCCTGCCGGGGGCGCCGGCGGGGTTCGGCAAGCCTGAGCTTCCTGGCATGGTCGCATGAGCGTAGGCGCTGCGGGCGCTGGGCTGACGTGGCGAGGAGCGGAGCATGATCCGACAGGCGCATCGGCATCCGCGGATCAGCATCGATCCCGCGGTGATGGTGGAAGCTGTGCATCGCGGCACGCGCATGCCGGTGGACCTGATCCGGCAGCGAGCTGGGCGACGGGTTGAGCGTCGAGCAGCATCGCGGCGCATCCGTTCCTCAGCGTCGAGGATATCCGGGCGGCGCAGGCCTTCGCGGCTGACATCGTCGCCGACGAGGCGCGGCGGTGCTCGCCGAGGTACGTGTTCCTGATCGACGAGTGCCGCGACTCGCGGCTCGGCCGGCGCCGCCGGTACGGCTGGCTGTCCTTGCCGGAGGAGCTGACGATGTTGCCGGGCGCGATCACGGTGCTGACGACCAGGGTCGGCGCCGGCGGCGGCTGAGCGGAGCTTTGGATACGCCAGAACTAAATCTGGCACACCGAAGGCAGGGCGACATTGGCGATCACCAACCGCGACTGCATCGAGCGGATGCTGGGCGAGCTGCGCGAGGGGCTGACCGTGTTCGTCGAGCGCGACGGAAGGCCCGGCGTGGTGAGGGCTGGCTGCAGGAGCTGGAAGCCTGCCGCGAGCGGCCCTTCCCGCGCCAGCCGGACGGCAAGGCCGCCCGGGAGCAGCCGTGCCCTGCTCAAGGTCATGATCGACAACTGCAGAGCGTCTTTCGCTACCTGCTGGGCAATGTCGATCGGGCGTTCGTCGGGGAGCTGATCGAAGTCCGCAACCGCATGCCCACGAGCGGCCGTTCACCTATGAGGACACGCTGCGCGCATTGGACACATCGCAGCGCCTGCCGATGAACACGCCGCCCGCTCCCCAGGCCGAGGCGGATCTCGCGAGCAGCTCTTTTCGCCAGGAGTTGCCAAGACGATCCGCGACGAGCAGGCCCGACCTCGCCAAGACCCGGTCGGCGACGCTGACGCTGGAGGGCGCCAGCCGCACCGGCCTCAAGCCATGGCGCAGATCGTGACGCCGCACCGCGACGTGGCGGCCGACCGGTCTTGCCCAGGCCGAGTTCGCCGCCGACCTGTCCCGTGTGGCCCGAAACGAGGGCAGCGGATGAATATCGCGACCCGGTCGAGTTCTACCGGCGCACCTTCCTGACCGACGGCCCCGCGCCTGCTGACGGACGCGATGCGTCGGCTGAGCCGCGAGAGCGGCAACCCGGGTGGTCGAGCTGCACCACCCCGGCGGCGGGAAGACCCACTGCTGGCGCTGCGGCACTGCCGGCCCGCAGGAGTCGCGCAGCGCCTCCCGGTGTCGAGCCCCTGATGGCAGCAGCGGCATCACTGCCCTGCTACAGCCGGGATCCATCGCGCGGCGTTGGTGGGCACGGCCCTGTCCGCGGCCGAGACAGTGCGCAAGCCCGACGGCACGGTGGTGCGCACGCTGTGGGGCGCAGCCTGCCTGGCAACTCGGCGGCCGCGACGTGCCTACGACCTCGTCGCCAGCTCGACCAGTGCAGGGTGAGCCTGGCCCGGCGCTGCCTGGCGATCTGCTCGACCTGCACGGCGCCGGCGCTGGTGCTGATCGACGAATGGGTCGCCTCTACTCGCGGGGCCTACGGTGTTCCGGCTGCCGGGAAGGCCATGTAGGCCAGGACGTCGGTCTCGGCCTCGTCCATCAAGGCCGCGAGCTTGGGGATGGTCGGCCGCGGCCGATCGGCGACCATCGACATGCGGCTGGGGCTACACGATCCGGTGCCGGCAGGCACGCGCCGGGCGTCAGGCCCGCGAGGGCGCCACTGCCGCTTCGGCGGCGTCGGCGCTCGAAGTTCGGCGAAGGCCGTGGCCCACCCCAGACTCCGCCTTGGCGGGCTGGGGACCCCGGTGGCGATGAAGGCGGCGACCACCTGCCGGCTGTTCTTGCCGGCATAGGCCAGGGCGTTGCGGCGCGGCGTACGCGGCAGCGCTGCCAGGAGGCATGGAGCAGCTTGGCAACGGCTGTCTTGAGGCCGTCCCCGGCGCCATGGCGCCCGCTGCTGCATACGGAGCATCGGCGCTGCCGATGCTGGGCATCGGAGATCACCAGCTTGACGCCGCGCAGGCCGCGTTGCCGGAGCTTGCGCAGGAAGGCGGTCCAGAAGGCTTCCGCTTCCGAGGGGCCGATATCCATCGGGCTCTCGCCCGATCCCCGGAGGGATGTCAGCGCAGCCGACAGGGCCCAGCACGCCGCGGCGGCCGTCGCCGTTGACGCCGACGGCGACGATCACGGCAACCGAGACGGCTGGCTTCCCGGATTTGCAAACTGGCAGGCACATGGATAGCAGCGTCGCGCGGACGGCTCCTGACATGCCCAGGCTCGATGGCGGGACGCGTGCGGCTCTGACGGCCACGCCGATGCAGATCCATCCGGTCGAACGGCGACCTCCTGCGCTCCTTGCCTGCCGCCGCAGTGGCACTCCGCTGGCATCCTCGATCCAATGAGCGACGGCCCCGCCGCTGCCCGACCGGGCGGGCTCGTGACGCCCGGTCGCCGCGAGCCAGTAGCGCATAGCCTACCTCGCAAGCCGCGTTGGCGGGGGCTGACCGTCAGGCGTCGCCGAGGTGAGGGGCGCCGAATACCGTGATCCCCAATGGCGCCAGTCGCGCTGCGAGATGCCCCATGGCTGCTCTGCCCGACGTCGCGAGCGCCGTCGAGGCGGCGTCGGCCAGCATGGCCGATGGCGCCGACGACGACGGTGCGGCCGTCGAGCACGCGCCGGTGCGCGCCGAGATCAGGTTGGGCGAGCTGCCGGCGAGGCCGCAGTCGGCGGGCTCGGGCGCCCGATACCGCCAGGGCGCGCTCGGCGAGCGCGACTGGGCCGACGGCGGATGACGCGCCACGCGGATCCGGCGGCCTGCCCATGGCCCGTGTCCGCCGAGCTCGACTCAGCGCGTCCTCCAGGCCCGCGTCGCGCAGGAGGCCGGCGATCCGGTCGGTGATGTAGCCCTGGGCGATGCCGTTGAGCGTCGCCGCCATGCCGGGGCGCGCGAAGCCGACCGAGCGGCGGCCGACATCGAGCCGGCGCCAGCCGACCCGGGCGAAGCGCCCGCGACCGCCCGCCCGTCCGGTACCGAGCCCTGCGGGGCCCGGCAGCGGCGAGCAGCCGCCAAGGGCTGGACGGTCACGTCGAAGGCGCCGTCGCTCACGGCCGAGAAGCTCGCCGCCGTCTCGGCACCGCGACCAGCTCCTCGACGGGCGGCCGAACGAGGCGGCGTCCCGGTTCAGCCGCGCGAGGGCGCTGGTCGTGCGCCGCAGGCTGAAGATCGCCTTGAGCCGGTCGACTTCCGCCACCATCCGCGCTGTGGACCAGTCGCGCTGCCCCCGGCACGATCGTCGTGGTAGAGGTCGAGCGAGGCTGGTGGCGCCGAGCGCCGAGCCGGTCCAGCGATAGCGGGCAGGCGGCCTCGCACTGCCGGCCTGGACACCCAGGCTCGCCAGTCCGGCGCCGACCTGCAGCAGGCGTCGTCGAGTGGGGGTGCGCATCCTACCTGACCGCATGCATTCGTCGACCGTGCGGCCGCGTGCGGCCGGTGACCTTGATCGTGGCCGGCTTCCGGTCTGGCGGCGTGAGCTAGGTGGGTGATGATGCCGACGCCGCCGCGCCTGTCGCTGTTCGCGCAGGGGATTCCGCCTGTTCTTCTCGCGGCCGGGATCTGCGCCCATGGCGCTGGCGATCCGATCGCCGCGCTCGCCGGCGGAGCTCGGCGTTGCCCACGGTGCTGTCTATCGCAGCCCTGCATCCGCACGAGCTGCTGTTCGGCTGGGCGCCGGTGCGGTGGTGGCCGGCTTCCTGCTCACGGCGGTGCCGAACTGGACCGGCCGGCTGCCGGTCGGGGGCCGGCGGCCGCTGCTCTCGTGCCCTGTGCTGGTGGCGCGGCCGGGTCGGCCTGATCGGCGGCGCGCCGTCACCCTGGCCCGCCGTCCTGCTCGACCCCGGCTCTGGCTGCTGCTGGTCGCCGCCATGGCGCGCGAGATCATGGCCGGGCGGAACTGGCGCAACCCGCCGGTGATCGCCCTGGCTGGCGTGCTCGGCCTCGCCTGCCTGCTGCTGTCGCAGCTCGAGGCGCTGGGCTACGCCTCGCCCTTGGGCCGGCGGCCTGGCCGCCGCGCTCTGGTTGCTGATCGGGCTGATCGCGGCCGCGTGGTGCTGAGCTTCACGCGCAACTGGCTGGCCAAGCGCGGTGCCGCCGCCCTGCCCGCGCACTTCCGGCCGGCCCGACTGGCTGGCGCTGGTGGTGCTGCCGGCAGCCCTCGCGGTCTGGGGCGGCGTTGCCGGACGCGGCGCCGTGGCAGGCGCGCCCTGGCGCCGGCGGGCATGGTGACGTTGCTGCGGCTCGCCGCTGGCGCGGTCTTCGCCACGACGGCTGAGCGTCGTGACCGTCCTGCACCTCGGCTATGCGTGGCTCGGGGCGGGACTGCTGCTGCTCGGCCTGGGGATCCTGCTGCCGCACTCCGTCGGCCGGCTCGCCACCCTGTGCTCGGCCGGGGCCATCGGCACCATGACCCTGGCGATCATGACCTGCGCCACCCTCGGCCATACCGGCCGAGCGCTGGCCGCGGACCGCACCACCGTCGCCGTCTATGCGCTGGTGCAGGCTGGCGCGCTGTTGCGGGTCGTGGCCCTGGCGCTGCCGAGCCCGGGTACGAGGCGACACTGGCCTCGCGGCGCTGCTGGTGGGCGGTGCCTTCGTCCTGTTCGTCGCGCGTTACGGGCCGCTGTTGGTCGAGGCACACGCAGGCCGGGGCCGGGCTGAGCCGGCCCCCTGCCGTTCACGAGCAGCAGTTCGCCGCGATATAGGCCACGAGATTGTCGGATCCCGTCCTGCTTCCTTCAGGCCGACGAACGCCATTCCTGTTGCCGGGGACGAACTCCTTGGCTTGGCGACATATTCGGCGATGGTGGTGGCGTCCCAGGTGACCCCCGCGGCCGTCATCGCCTCCGAATACTTGAAACCCCGGCCACGGTGCCGGACTTGCGCCCGATCACGCCATGTAGCGTCGGGCCGACCTTGTTCTTCCCGGTCGCGATCTCGTGGCAGGTCTCTGTACCTGGCGAACACCTTCCTCGCCCGTCGCCGCGTCGCCCGCGCGCGCGGAGGGCGCGAGGACCAGGGTGAGCGCCGCCGCAGCGGCCGCTGTCGCGCGGGTGCGCATGGTTCAGTCTCCCGTTGCGGCCCGGCTCAGGCGACGAGCTGGCGATAGATCGCCGGCAGGGCATCGGGCAGCCGGCCGAGATGCCCGACGATGGCGTAGCCACCGCGCTCGAAGATCCGCGCACGTAGCCCTCGGCGCGCTGATCCACGGTGACGGCGAAGACGGACAGGCCGCGCCCAGCAGCTCCTGCACCGCCTTGCGGCAGTCCTCGACCGCGTAGCGGCCTCCTGCAGTGATCGAGGTCGCCGGCTTGCCGTCCGACAGCAAGGGCAGCAGCCGGTGCAGGCCTGGGCGGCCGGCGAGCAGCGCCCCGACATGCCGCAGCGCGGCGCCGATGCGCGTGCAGGCGCCGGCCGCAGGGCGGCGATCCGCCGCCGCACCGGCTCGCCCAGCGGCTCGGTGAAGCCCTTGACGGTGCTCACCGCGACGGCGTCGCGGGCGCCGGCTCGAGAAGGTCAGGATGGCGAAGGCCGCCGCACGCCTCCAGGCCGAAGGCCAGTGCCGTGAGCGCCGCTTCCTCGACGTCGAGCACGCGCGCTGGCCGTCGACCCAGCCGTCGGTCGAGAAGGAGGTGTCGACCAGGATCGCGGTGGCGAGATCCCGCGCCATGTTCCGCACGTCGAGATGGATCCGGTCGGGCGACGCCACGCCGGCGGCGAGGGTCGGCGCGCGCGCGACCAGCGCTTCCATGTCGAGATCGGCCGCCGCTGGCCGCGCCTGGCGGGATCTCGCGCCGCGGCCGGAGCACCTCGAAGCGGCGCCCGACATAGACGATGCGGCGGCGCAGCGTCGCGTCCGGCGCCCAGTCTCGCCGGTCTCCGGCGCCGCCACCGCCTGCACCGTGCAGCAATGGCGCGGGCGATAGCGGCCGCGGCGCCAGTCCCACTCCGATGGTACCGCCGCCGCTGCCCGGGGGCGTCGCCGGCGGGTGCGGGGCAGGCAGGTCCAGATCGAGGTGGATGCGGCCTGCCGCGGCGCGATCCGAGCCGCCGAGCGTGATCTCGTCCAGGTCGTCGGCAAGCGCGTCGCGCCGCCTCCGGCTCCTCGTCGTCCTCCGCACGGACACGCCGACGGCCTCGGTGGCGAGTGCAGCAGATACCGCCCTTGTTGATCAGGGTCAGCGGATCGCGCACCGCCTTCCTCTTCGGGCGCGTCCGGCGCCGCGCGCGGCGATGCCGGTCGTCCTCCTCGGCGCCGCTGCACCGGGCTCGGCATCGTCCGGCTGGCCGACGGCCGGCAGCCGCGCGCCGCTGCTGCGCACTTCCCCAGAGCGGGCTCGCAGATATGGGCGGTAGCCTTGGCGGCAGATAGCCCGGAAAGCTCGGCCTCGGGCGACAGCACGAGCTCGACGATCTGGCCTGTCGCCGCCATGTCGCCGTGGAGCCGGCGCATGGCCGCCTCGACCCGGGCTCCTCCCAGGCGGCAGGCGCTGCGCTGGCCGCAGCGCCAGCAGAGCAGCGGCGAGTGCCGCGCGGCGGTCGTGCAGGCCGGGAAACGCGGCGAGCACGGTCGCGGTGCGAGGCGCGGCGGCTGCGCGCAGGCGGAGGATGTCGCGTCGCAGGCGGTCGCCGTCGGTCGGCGCCGGGCCAGCATCGGCGAGGAACGCCACCAGCCAGACATAGAGGTCGCGGTTCAGCGCCGGGGTGGGCAGGCAGTCGAGCAGCGGCGGCAGAATCACCAGCTCGGGCCGTCCGCCTGGCGGCCACCGCCGCTCCTCGGCCATGCCCAAGCGCTGGAGCAGGCGCAGCCGGTGGGACGAGCCGGCGGGGGCGCCGGCCACCAGCTCGAGGCCCGGATCGCCGCCGATGCCGCGAAACAGCACGCCGAGACGCCGCCGCTCGTCCTCGAGTCGCACCGCCGCCTCGGGAAAGTGCGGCAGGCTGGCGCGCTCGCCGACCAGGCGGTGCCAGAGCCGCCCGAACTGCTCCTCATATTCGAGGACGGCGAGGCTCACCCCATGCTCGCCCGGACGAGCTCGCGCAGGCCGGCCTTCACATCCGCGTCGTCCGACAGGGGCTCGATCAGGGCATGCTCGACGGCGGCCGGGCCGTCGAGGCCCGCCCGCATCAGCGTCGCGGCATAGACCAACAGCCGGGTGGAGGCGGCCTCCTCCAGATCCATGCCCTTCAGGCCCCGGATCCGCTGGGCCAGATTGATCAGCGGCCGGACCAGCTCGGGTGCCAGCCCGCTCTCCGCGGCCACCACCCGCAGCTCGACCTCCGGGCGCGGGAAGTCGAGCTCGATCGCGACGAAGCGCTGGCGCGTGCTGGGCTTCAGGCTCTTGAGGAGGTTCTGGTAGCCGGGATTGTAGGAGACGACGAGCATGAAGGAGTCGGGTGCGGTCACCAGCTCGCCGGTGCGCTCCAAGGGCAGGACCCGCCGGTCGTCGGCCAGCGGGTGCAGGACGACCGTGACGTCCTTGCGCGCCTCGACCACCTCGTCGAGGTAGCAGATCCCGCCCTCGCGCACCGCCCGGGTGAGCGGGCCGTCCAGCCACACGGTCTCGCCGCCCTTGAGCAGGTAGCGGCCGGTCAGGTCGGACGCGGTGAGGTCGTCGTGGCAGGAGACCGTGTGCAGGCGGCGGCCGAGGCGGGCGGCCATGTGCGCGACGAAGCGGGTCTTGCCGCAGCCGGTCGGCCCCTTCAGCAGCAGCGGCAGGCGCTGCCGCCACGCGAGCTCGAACAGCTCGCACTCGCGGCCCTGCGGCACGTAGAGGGGGGCGACCGGCCCGCCCGCCCGCAGATTGGTCACCGCCCCCATGCCGCTCACTCGGCCGGCGCCAGGCCCGGGCCGGACCGGAGGTCGCGGGCGGTGAGCTGCTCGCGCACCGGCCCGAGCACGGCATAGACGAACAGCAAGGCACCCAGGGCGAAGACCAGCCCCGCCCCGAGCCGCATCCAGTAGAACAGGGCGAGCTGGTCCTGCACGTCCATGAAGCTGTAGCCGCCGACCACGCGCTGCATGTGGGTCTGGATCACTCCGGCGAAGGTCAGGGTGACGGTCATGAACACCATGGCCGAGGTCATGATCCAGAAGCTCCACATGTTGAGCTGCTGGTTGTACGGCTGCAGCCCGCGCAGGTGGGGCATGGCGTAGGTGATGATCGCCAGGTTGAGCATCACATAGGCGCCGTAGAAGGCGAGGTGCCCGTGGGCGGCGGTCACCTGGGTGCCGTGGGAATAGTAGTTCACGGCCGAGAGCGTGTGCATGAAGCCCCAGACGCCGCCGCCGAAGAAGGCGACCACCGGGCAGCCGAGGCTCCACAGCAGCGCCGCCTTGTTCGGATGGTCGCGGCCGCCGCGGTAGGTCAGATAGAAGGCCCAGACCACCATGGCGAAGAACGGGACGATCTCCAGCGTGCTGAAGATCGAGCCGAGCCATTGCCAGTAATGCGGGGTGCCGATCCAATAGTAGTGGTGGCCGGTGCCGAGCAGCCCAGTGAACAGGCTCAGGCCGACGATGATGTAGAGCCACTTCTCGACCACCTCGCGGTCGACGCCGGTCACCTTGATCAGCAGGTAGGCCAGGATCGCCGCCATGATCAGCTCCCACACCCCCTCGACCCAGATGTGGACGACCCACCACCAGTAGATCTTGTCGACGACCAGATTGCCGGGGTTGTAGAAGGCGAACAGGAAGAACAGGCCGGCGCCCCAGAGGCCGAGCAAGAGGACGGAGGTCACCGCCGTCTTGCGGCCTTTGAGGACCGTCATGCTGATGTTGTAGAGGAACATCAGCACGGCCACGGTGAGTGCCACCTTGACGTAGATCGGCTGCTCGAGGAACTCGCGACCCTCGTGGATCCGGAACAGATAGCCCACGACGGCGACCGCGGCCGCGCCGAAGAAGATCCAGAACTGGATCTTGGCGATCAGCGGGCTCTCGATGTCGCGCTCCGTCTCCTCGGGCAGCAGATAGTAGGCGGCGCCGAAGAAGCCGAGCAGCAGCCAGACGATCAGCGCATTGATGTGGATCATGCGGATGATGTTGAACGGCAGCAGATCGGAAAGGAAATTCGGCCAGACATAGATCAGCCCGGCAAGTATGCCGAACAATACCTGTGCTATGAACAGGGCAAGCGCGCCGCCGAAATAGAGAAATGCGATCTTCTGTGTCGGATACCGCATCGGTTCTTCCTTCCGTCCGCTGTTCCCCAGCCCGCCTCGTTCGGCGGCCAGCCCTGCGTGTCGACCTTGCTCGCCCATTCGAGAAACCGGACCAGATCGTCCAGCTCCTGGTCGCTGAGGTGCGAACTTGGGCATCTGGCGCCGGCCCTCGATGCCGGTCGGCTGGGACAGGATCCACGCCTTGAGCGATTCACGGGCCCCCTCGGGATCGTCCTTGCCGCCGTAGCGGACGAAGACGTTGCCGAGCTCGGGCGCGAAATACGCCCCTTCGCCGAAGATCGTGTGGCAGTCGATGCAGGCGTGCTTCTCCCACACCCGCTTGCCGCGGATCACGGCATCGTCCAGTGGATCGCCCGAGATCGCGGTCGTGGTCGCGTACCAGTGGGACTGGATGACCAGCACCGTGAACAGCAGGAAGAAGAACACCGAGCCGCCGTAGAAGATGTTGCGCGCCATAGCCTTGGTCAGGCCTTCGCCCATGCCGCCTTCCTCCCCTTCGGGCACCAATGCCGGTCGAGATTGGCGGGACCCGGCGCGTCGATCCTTGATCGCGGTCAAGTGCCGGCACCCCGGCAGGCCCCATCCTGCTGAACTCGAGGCTCACCGATGCGTGGAGGTGCCATGACCAGCCAAGCCGGGCAGTTTCGGGAGTTCCTGCGCATCGTGGCGCGCGGGCCGTCGCTCTCCCGCCCGCTGGCGGAGGACGAGGCGGAGGCGGCGTTCGGGATGATCCTGGACGGTGTGGCGCTGCCCATGCAGACGGGTGCCTTCCTCCTGGTCCTGCGCCAGCGCGGCGAGACGGCGGCGGAGCTGACGGGCATGGTGCGCGCGGCCCGCGCGCGTCTGGCCCTGGCCGACCTCCCGCCAGCCGATCTCGACTGGCCGAGCTACGCCGATGCGCACCGGCAGCTGCCCTACTTCCTCCTGGCGGCGCGCCTGGTCGCGGCCGCCGGCGTGCGGGTCCTGCTGCACGGCGCGCCCGGTGCCGGCGACATGAGCACGCGCCACGGGCTCGCCGCACTGGGCATCCCGGTGGCGCGCTCCGCGATGGAGGCGGCGCAAGAGCTGGATCGCGGCCGCCTCGCCTATCTGCCGCTGGAGGCCCTCTGCCCGCCGCTGGCGGAGCTGTTCGTGCTGAAGCCCGTCCTCGGCGTGCGCACCGCCGTCAACAGCGTCGCGCGCGAGCTGAACCCGGCCAACGCCGCAGCCCAGCTCCAGGGTGTGTTCCACCCGCCCTACATCCCGTTGCATCTCGCCGTGCAGCAGGCGCTCGGTCAGGAGCGGGCGCTCACCTTCAAGGGCGGCGGGGGCGAGGCGCAGCGCAACCCCGACAAGCAATGCCGCAGCATGGCCCTGGGCCGCGGCGCCGCGGGCGAGCTGGTGTGGCCGCAGCTCGCCGCTCCCGGCTGGGCCTGGCGCGACGACCTGCCGGACGCGGGCCGGCTCGCGAGCCTGTGGCGGGGCGAATGGTCCGAGCCGGCCCCGGTCGCGGCGGTCACCGGCACCGCGGCCATGGCGCTCTGGCTCACCGGCCGCACGTCGAGCCCCGCGGGCGCCGACCAGCTCGCGGAGGAGCTGTGGCAGCGGCGCGACCGCATGGCAGCGAACGCGGCATGACGGGCTGGGGCGAGCTCGCCACGGCCTACGCCCTGTTCGTCCTCGCCCATCTGCTGCCGGCGCGGCCGCCGGTGCGGCGCCGCCTGACCGGGATGCTGGGCGAGCGCCGCTACCTGCTGCTCTACGGTCTGCTCTCGCTGGCCCTGCTGGGCTGGCTGCTCGCCGCCGCCGGACGTGCGCCCTACCTCGCCCTCTGGCAGCCGGCCCCCTGGCAGCGCTGGCTGGCGCTGGCCGCCATGTCGGCCGCCTGCCTGCTCGTGGCCCTGGCCGTCGGCACGCCCAACCCGTTCTCGTTCGGCGGCGGCAGCGGCGCGTTCGACCCGGCGCATCCAGGCATCGTCGCGCTGACCCGCCACCCGCTGCTCTGGGCGCTCGCGCTGTGGGCCGGCGCCCATCTCCTGGCCAACGGCGATCTCGCCCACGCCCTCCTGTTCGGCGGCTTCCTGCTGATGGCCCTGGCCGGGATGGCGGCACTCGACCGCCGCGCCCGCCTGCGGCTCGGGCCGGCCTGGCGCGAGCTCGCCCAGCCCAGAGCTCCCGGCTGGCGGCGGCGCGACCTCTTGCGCGTGGCGGCGGCGCTGCTGCTGTTTGCCGGCCTGCTCCTGGCCCATCCGCCGCTCATCGGCGTCGACCCGCTGGCCGGGCTGTGATGGACGACGTCACGCTCGCCCGGGCGCTGCACGTCCTGGCGGTGGTCCACTGGATCGGCGGCGTCGCCATGGTGACGCTCGTCGTCCTGCCGGCGGTGAGGCGATTGGCTGAGCCCAAGGACCAGCTCGCTTTGTTCGAGGCCGTCGAGCGGCGCTTTGCCGCGCAGGCGCGCTGGTCCGTGCTGCTGGCCGGGCTCACCGGCTTCTGGATGACCTGGCGGCTGGACGCCTGGTGGCGCTTCGCCTCGCCCGGCTACTGGTGGATGCATGCCATGCTCGCCTTATGGCTCCTGTTCGCGGCGGTGCTGTTCGTGGCCGAGCCCCTGGTCCTGCACGACCGGTTGCGGCAGCGGGCGCGGCAAGACCCGGGCGGCACCATGCGGCTCATGCTGCGCGCGCACCGTGTCGCGCTGACGCTGGCGGTAGTGACGGTGGTGGCGGCCGTGCTGGGCGCGCACGGCATGCTTTATTGAACGGCCGCGGCCTGCGCCAGGATCAGCGCGGCAAGCGCGGGATCGGCCCCGATGGCGCCCGCATAGGCGACGGGGCGGTCGAGCGTGGCCAGGGCCGCGCGGACGTCTTGGTCGCCATGCGGGCCATGGTCGAGGAACAGGCCGACCGCGATCACGCCGCCCTCGGGGAAGGCGTCGGCGGCGGTGCGCGGCTGGGGCTGCTCCTCCAGCAGCGCATAGCCGACCGCGGCGAACGAGCCCGCCACCGCGGCGGCCATGGCCTGGGCGTGCGCGGCGCTGGCGCCATGGCGCGGCGTGCCGTGGCCGATCAGCAGCAGCGAGGTGCTGGCACGTCGCCAGCCCAGGCGGCGGCGCAAGGCGTCGGCGCGGGCCAGGGCCAGAGCCGGCAGGCCCGGATGGTCGCCCACGGGTGCGGTCAGGCGCCAGCCGCCGTCCGGCGCCAGCTCGCCCAGCCGGCGCGCCATGGCGGCGTGGATGACGCCGGCGCTCATCAGCAGCGGCACGACCGTCACGGGCGCCAGGATGCCGGCCAGCGCCGCGGCCAGGCTCGGCTCGGCCTTGAGGCAACCGACGCGGACCTCCGCCCAGCCGCCCCGCCGGCGGATGGTGCGGGCGTGCGCCGCAGCACTCCCCGGCCCGCCGGCGATCCCGTGGGTCGCCAGGATCAGCGTGCCCGGCATGTCAGTGGCTCGTGCCGTCGGAGCGGCCGATCTTGTTGCCGACATTGTACTTGCCGACCGGCTTGCTCATCGGCAGCCGTTTGACGACCTCGAAGCTGGCGGCGTCGTAGACCACCAGCTCGCCGTCGAGCTCGGAGACCGAGACCAGGGCGTAGCGGCCGTCGCGCGTGAACTCGACATGGCCGGTGGCCTTGCCGGGCGAGGGCTGCAGTGTGCGCACGATCTCCAGGGAGCGCTCGTCCAGGATCTGCAGCTTGTCCTTCTCGGGTCCGAGCGAGACGTCGATCCAGGCATAGGGGCTGGCCTCGTGGCCGCGCACGAAGAAACCGGGGCCGAGGGTCGGCACGCGCTTGACCAGCGTCCAGTCCTGCAGGTCGATGACGCTGAGCGCCGCCTCCTTGAGGTGCGGCGTGGCGACGACCGGGCGGCCGCCGACTTCGAAGGCGATGCCTGAGCCCAGATGCGGCAGGCCGGGCAGCGGCAGCTCGGCCACCTCGCGCCCGGCGTCGAGATCGACCACGACACCCCGCCCGCCGTCGCGCGAGGAGCCGATCAGGTGGGCGTAAGTGGGGTCGAAGAAGAAGTCGTCGAGCGGCTCCTCGAGCGCGATGCGCCGGACCGGGAAGCCGTCGGCGGCGTAGCCGACCTCCCAGAGCTCGGGCAGGTCCTTGAGCGCCAGGACGAAGCTGCCGCGGGGTGCGGCCTGATAGACCGCGCTGACCCGCGAGGCCGCGCGGTCCTGCGGGTCGTCGACCTGCTTGACCTCGAGCGGCGCCAGGGTAGCGGCGTCCAGCAGGACCAAGGTGGGCGGCAAGTAGTTGGCGACGGCGACCACCCGGCCGTCGTCGGAGAGTGCTATGTTGCGGCTGTTGATGCCGGCGCGCACCTCGGCTACCGGCTGCAGGCTCCACAGATCGTAGCGGGTGACCCAGCCGTCGCGCGACATGAAGGTGACGAAGCGGCCGTCCGGGCTGAACTTGGGGCCGCCATGCAGCGCGAACCGGCTCGGGAAGCGGGTCAGCGGCTCGAAGCGGTCGCCGTCCAGGACGGTGACGTGATGGTCGCCGGCCTCGACCACGACGAACAGGTTGAGCGGGTCGGCCTGCCATTGCGGGCGGTCGGGCAGGGTCTCGGGCGGCACCAGGACGGTGCGGCTGGCCGTGATCTCGGCGGCACCCCAATGCGGCGCCTCGGCGAGCGGCGTGGCGATCAGCGTCGCCAGCGCCGTGATGTCGCTCTCGCTCAGCGTGGCGGCGAAGCCCGGCATCTGCGTCGCCGGCCGGCCGTCGCGGATCACCGCCGCCGTGGCCTCGGGCTTCAGCCGGCCCAGGCTCTCGGGCAGCAGCGCCGGGCCGATGGCGCCCAGCCGGTCGGCGCCGTGGCAGGCTGCGCAGTGGGTGACGTAGAGGGCAGGGGCACCGGCGGATGCGGGAGACGAGAGGAGGGGCGCAAGCAGTACCCCCACCCCGACCCTCCCCCGCCAAAGGCGGGAGAGGGGGCAGGAAGGAGGGCCCGCGTCTCCGGGGTGGGGGCGGCTAGGCCACGGCGGCGACATCGCGCGTCTCCAGGCCGAGTTCGGCGTCGGACAGGTAGCAGGCCGGGTCCTCGGCCCAGGGATTGCCGTGGATGCGCAAGGCGCGGATGCGGGTGTTGCCGCCGCAGATCGCCTGCTCGGGGCAGGCGCCGCAGCGGCCCTCCAGGGGTCGCGGCCGGCGCTTGAGCCCGGCCATCACGGGGTCCGACAGGTCGGCCCAGATCTCGCCGAACGGGCGCTGCTTGACGTTGCCGAGATCGTAGCCCCACCAGAAGGTGTCGGGGTGGACCTGCCCCAGGTTGTCGATGTTGGCGACGTTCACGCCGCTGGCATTACCGCCCCAGGCCTCCAGCTTGGCCCGGATGTGGGCGGCGCTGCCGGGATGGTGCCGCTCGACCCAGCGCAGCAGGTAGACGCCGTCGGCGTCGTTGTTGCCGGTGACGAACTCGGTGTGCCTGCCTTCCAGGACATGCGCCCAGCAACGCTCGAACAGCAGGTCCATGACAGCGCGCGTGGTGCGGTGGTGGGCATCGGCGTCGCGATAGCGGTCGCCGCGGCCGGAATAGACCAGGTGCGAGAGGTAGAACTTGTCGAGCCGCTCCGTCTCCATGAGCGCCAGCATCTCGGGCAGGCTCTCGACGTTGCGCTCGGTGACGGTGAAGCGCAGGCCGACCTTGATGCCGAGGTCGCGGCAGCGGCGGATGCCGGCGAGCGAGGCGGCATAGGCGCCGGGCGCGCGGCGGAAGCGGTCGTGCACCGCGCCGATGCCGTCGAGGCTGACGCCGACATAGTCGTAGCCGACGGCAGCGATGCGCCCGGCCATGGCCTCGTCGATCAAGGCTCCGTTCGAGGACAGCCCGACATAGAACCCCATGGCCTTGGCGCGGGCGGAGACCTCGAAGATGTCCCGGCGCAGCAGCGGCTCGCCGCCCGAGAGGATCAGAACCGGCACGCGCGCGGCCTTGAGGTCGTCCATGACCCTGAACACCTCGGCCGTGGACAGCTCGCCCGGGAAGTCGACGTCGGTCGAGAGCGAGTAGCAGTGGATGCAGTTCAGGTTGCAGCGGCGGATCAGGTTCCAGATCACCACCGGCCCCGGCGGTTTGGCGCGTCGGACCGGGGTCGGCTCGATCAGCTCGCGCATGAACTGGCTCAGTCGGAACATGCTGGCCTCACTCCCCGAGCCGCAGGCCGGTCTTCTTGAGGATCGCCGTGCTGTAGAGCACCTCGTGGGCGCGGCAGGCCGAGCCCAGCAGCGCGGCGATGGCCGCGACCTCGGCCTCGACCTCGGCCCGGCTGCGGGCATGCACCATGGCGAACAGGTTGTAGGGCCACACCGGGGGGTGGCGCGGGCGGCGGTAGCAGTGGCTGACCGCCGGCAAAGCGCCGACCTGCGGGCCGAGGGTGCCGACTGCCGCGTCGACGACGTCCCAGACGCTCATCCCGTTGGCGCGGTAGCCCAGCGCGTAGTGGTTCGGCACGGCGCCGATGCGGCGGATGACCCCGGTCGCCAGCAGGTGTTCCAGGCGTGCCAGCACCTGCTCGACGGTGAGCCCGAGCTGCTCCGCCACCGCCCGGTAGGGCTCGCGGCACAGCGGCAGCCCCGCCTGCGTCGCCCGCACGATCGAGCGGTCGATGGGCTGGAGCGCCATGACGCATCACGCCCGCAGCTTGAGCTCGAGGAAGTATTCCTCGAGCTTCGGCAGGTCGACGACCTCGAGCCCCGTCGCGGCCGCGATCTCGGCGATCACCTCCGCGATCCGCTCGGGTCGCTCGGTCCCGAGCACGAACCACATGTTGAGCCGGTGGTCGCGGCGGTAGTTGTGGGCAACCTCGGGGTAGGCGTTGACCAGCCGGGTCACCGCCGCGAAGCGCTCCTCCGGCACCGCCATGGCGCACAGGGTGAAGGCGCCGCCCAACGCCGCAGCGTCGTACATCGGCCCGAACCGGCTCAGCACGCCGTCCTCGCGCAACCGCGTGACGGCGTCGATCACCTCGTCCTCGCTCATGCCGAGCCCGGCCGCGACCTCGGCGAAGGGGCGCGCCACGAGGGGAAAGCCGCCCTGCAGCGCGTCGATGATCCGCCGGTCGCTCGCGGTCAGCATCGGCCCGCCGGCGCGCCGTAGCGCGCGCCGCGCTGCTTGAACCGGCGCAGGCTGAACAGCACCTCGCGCGCCAGCCCGTCGAGGCCCGCTTCGCATGTCGCCGTCTCCACCTGGGCCAGCACCGTCGCGCGGTCGCGGCCGTGGATCATGCAGAACAGGTTGTAGGGCCAGCCCGGCCGGTGCCGCGGGCGGCGGTAGCACAAGGTGACGAAGGGCAGCTCGCGCAGGCAAGTGCCCGCAGCCGCGACCCGCTCGTCCGGCACGTCCCAAACCGTCATCGCGTTGGCGCGCCAGCCCAGCTCGTGATGGCGCACGACGATCCCGAAGCGGCTGATGACGCCGTCGGTCGCGAGCCGGCCCAGGCCGTCCAGAACGGCTTCCTCGCTCAGGCCCAGGCGCGCGCCGATGGCGGCGTAGGGGCGCGATACCAGGGGCAGGCCCTCGGCCACCGCATCCAGCAGAGCACGGTCGGGGGCTGCGAGCGTCACGAGAGCTTGAACCCGAGATCGAGCCGGAACGCCTGCTCCAGCGGCAGGTCGAGCACGGCGAGGCCGGTGCGGTACTCGATCTCACGGAGCACCTGCTCGACCCGCCAGCGCTCCGCGGCGGCCACCACGAACCAGAGATTGAGCCGGTGCTCGCGCTCGTAGTTGTGGTTGACCTCCGGGAAGGAGCTGACGAAGTGCGCGACAGCCTCCAGCATCTCGGGCGGCACGCGCATCGCGGCCAAAGTGCTCCAGCCCGCGCGATGCGGCGCCACCACGGCGCCGACACGCGAGACCACGCCACGGGCCACGAGGTCCTGCAGCATGGCGAGCAGGCTTGCCTCGCTGATGCCGAGATGCTCAGCCATCACCGCATAGGGGCGCGGCTCCAGCGGCAGACCGCGCTGGAAGGCATCGAGCAGGCCGAGCTCGGCCGCGCCGAGGCTGATCTCGTTCACGTTCATTGGCCGATCCTGTTGGCGCGGGCGGTGAAGAAGATGCCGGAGGGCTTGCGGACCGGCAGCGTGGTCCGCAGCGCCAGGCTCGCGCTGTCGTAGACCAACACGGCATCGTCATCGCGCGCGGAGACCCAGGCCTGGTCGCCGCGCGGCGTGAACTCCATGTGCAGCACGGCGCGGCCGGGCTGCAGGGTGGCGACGACCTGGCGGCTCGGCACGTCGACGACCTGGACCTGGCCGTTGTCGGGATGGGCGAAGTTGACCCAGACCTGACGGCCGTCGGGCCGCGCCACCGCGAACACCGGCTGCCCGGCGACCGGCACGCGGGCGGTCTCGCGCCAGGTCTTCCGGTCGACCACCAGCAGCTCGTGATGGCCGACGGCCGGCAGGAACAGCTCGTCCCCGGCGCTGCCCCAGCCTTCGTAGTGCGGCATCTTGTAGACCGGCAGCGGGTCGGCACCCTTGCCGTAGCCGTCGAGAATCCTTCGCGGCCCCGCGGTGGAGTTCCACAGGTCGAGCAGGGCCACGCCGTCCTCGCCGAACAGGCCGGCGAGATAGAAGCGGCCGTCGGTGGTGATGTTGCCATCGTAGGGCAGCTTGCCGATGCCCGCGAACCGTTCGATCCGCGGATGGGCCGGGTCGCCGAGGTCGGCCGTCCAGATCTCGCCCGCATCGTAGAGCGACCAGACGAAGCGATGGCCGGGCGCGTCGACCAGGCCCACCGTCTTGGACAGCCGGCCGTCGTCGCCCCAGTAGGCGGGGATGTCGGCGACCGGCGCCAGGGTGCCGGCATCGAACACGCGCACGCCGCCCGGCTCGTAGTTGGAGACGGCGATCAGCCGCCCGTCGTCGCTGATCGCCCCACCGATCGAGTTGCCGGCCTGGACGACCCGCCCCGCCAGGGACCGGGTCAGCAGGTCGACCTTCGAGAGCCCGCCGTCGCGGCCGAAGACGTAGGCGTGGCGGCCGTCGCGGCCAAACACGGCCGAGGCGTGGCTGAGGTCCCCCAGGCCTTCCACCCGGCCGAGGATGGTGGCGCTTGTGTTCTCGACCACGACGACCGCACCGGCCTCGCGCTCGACGACGATGCCAAGATCGCCGGTGCCGCGCAGCTCGGCGGCGTGGGCCGGCAGGGCCGCGAGCAGGAGCAGGGCGAGCCAGCGGAAAGTCACGGCAGGTCTCCACGCTTCAGCCGCCCGGCCAGCCACAGGGCCTCGTCGGGCGAGATCTCGAAGGCCCAGGGCGGCATCGGCGTCCCCGGAACGCCCTTCAGGATGACCTCCGCCAGCCCCTCGGGCTCCTGCGCGGCGAGGCTCGCCGGCAGCAGCGCCGGCCCCAGGCCGCCCTTGAGCGTCATCCCGTGGCACGAGCCGCAGTCCTGCCGCAGGAGATGGACCAGCTCTGCCTGCCGCGCCGGCGGCGGCTCAGAACCCCACGCCGCCGCGGGCACCAGCGCCAACAGCAGGGCCACGCGCTCAGCCATGGCCGGCGGCCGGGGCGTACAGCCGGGGATCGGGCGGGAGCGCCGCCGCGAGGTCGGGCTCAAGGGCTACGGCGTCCACGACCCGACCGATGACGAACAGGGTCGGGCCGCCGACGCGGGCCGAGGATGATGCCTCCGCCACCCGTGCCAGGGTGGTGCGGACCACGCTCTGGCGCCGCTCGCAGCCGTCGGTGATGGTCGCCACCGGGGTGGTCGGCGCCAGCCCGTGGTCGATCAATCGCCGGGCGATCTCGCCGATCTGGGACAGGCCCATATAGACCACGAGCGTGGTCTCCGGGTCGGCGAGGCCCGCCCAGTCCAGGTCGAGCGGCTCGTCGGCACGGCAATGCCCGGTCACGAATCGGGCCGAGCGCGCCAGGCCGCGATGGGTCAGCGGGATGAGTGCTGCGGCAGCGCACCCGAGCGCCGCCGTGACCCCGGGCACCACCTCGACCTGGATGCCGCGCTGGAGGAGGAAGATCGCCTCCTCGCCGCCGCGGCCGAACACGAACGGGTCGCCGCCCTTGAGCCGGACCACGACCCGGTCGGGTGCGGCGAGCTCGGCCAGCAGCGCGTTGATCCCGTCCTGCGACAGGGCGTGCCGGCCGGCTTCCTTGCCGACGTCGATCCGCCGCGCCTTGGGATTGCACAGCTCCAGCACGCTTTGCCCGACCAGCCGGTCGTACACGACGACGTCGGCGATCTGCAGCAGCCGCGCCGCGCGCAGGGTCAGGAGGTCGGCATCGCCAGGCCCTGCGCCGACCAGATGCACCAGGGGAGGATGCATCGTGTGGCCCCCCGCGGCGTCAGTAGATGTCCTTGCGGGTGTTGAGCACGTTGAACTTGCCGGTCGGCGTGACCAGCCGCTTGTCCTTGATCACGTGCTTGAGCTTGAGCGTCTTGTCGTCGACCACGACGATGGCGCTCTCCTGGTCCTTGCCGTTCCAGACCGAGAACCAGATCTCGTCGCCGTCCTTGTTGAACTCGCCCTGGACGACCCGCCGCGTGCCCTCGGTGATGCCGGACCACTCGCCGATCGGCAGCACCGTGTAGGTGATCTGGTCGTCGGGCTTGTCGCCCATCTCGTCGATGTTGAACACGGCCACCGAGGCGGCGATCTCGGCCTCGGGATTGAGGGTCGTGTCGACGTAGAGGTGGCGGCTGCCCGGGTGGGTCTTGATAAACAGCGAGCCGCCGCCCTGGCCGGTCAGCGTCTGCACCGCCTTCCAGGCGCTCTCCGGGTGCTTTTCCGGATCGGTGCCGATCAGCGTGATCTGCTCGCTGCCCAGATGCGAGGTGGCCCAAACCGGCCCGAACTTGGGGTGGACGAAGTTGGCGCCGCGGCCCGGATGCGGCCGGTCGCCGCCGGTCTCGACCACCGCCACGAGCCTGCCTTCCTTGGTGTCGATCACCGCCACCTTGTTGCGGGCGTTGGCGGCGACCAGGAAGTAGCGGCCGCTGCTGTCGAAGCCGCCGTCGTGCAGGAAGCGCTCGGCCTCAATCGAGGTGACCTTGAGGTTCTTGAGGTCGGTGTAGTCGACGAGGTCGATGAACCCCGTCTCCTTGACGTTGACCACGAACTCCGGCCGGTAGTGCGAGGCGACGATCGAGGCCACCCGCGGCTCGGGGTGGTAGTTCTGCTCGTCGTAGATCATGCCGCGGGTGCTGACGATCTTGAGCGGCTCCAGCGTCGGGCCGTCCATGATCACGTATTGCGGCGGCCAGTAGGCGCCGGCGATCGCGTACTTGTCCTCCCAGCCTTCCATCTTCGAGGTCTCGACCGAGCGCGCCTCGACGCCGATCTTGATGCTCGCCACGATGTCGGGCGGGTCCATGTAGAGATCGATCAGCTTGAGCAGGCCGTCGCGACCGATGACGTAGAGATAGCGGCCCGAGGCCGACATGCGCGAGATGTGGACGGCATAGCCGGTCGGGAAGATCTTGACGATCTCGTAGGTCTTGCCGTCGATCAGGGCCACCTCGCCCGAGTCGCGCAGTGTCACCGAGAACAGGTTGTCGAGATCGAGCTTGTTCATCTGCTTGGTCGGGCGCTGGTCCACCGGGACCAGCACCTGCCAGCTCGCCTGCATCTCCTTCATGCCCCACTCGGGGGGCGCCACCGGCTCGTTGAGCAGGTAGCGCGCCATGATGTCGATCTGCGCCTCGGTCAGCTCGCCCGAGGTGCCCCAGTTCGGCATGCCGCCCGGCGAGCCGTAGGTGATGAAGTTCTTGAGGTAGTCGAGGCCGAGCTCGCGGGTGAGGTCGGTGGTGAGCGGCTTGCCGGTGGCTCCCTTGCGCAGCACGCCGTGGCAACCGGCGCAGCGCTGGAAGTAGATCGTGTTCGCCTGGTCGGCCTCGGCCTGGGTCAGCGAGGGGATGCCCTCCTCCGCGCCCGGCGCCGGCAGCTGCTGCTGCTTCAGCACGTCGAGGCTCGGCTCGTACTGCCCGGGTGCGGTGGTGTCGTGCTTCTTCAGGTCGGCGGGTGCCGGGGTCGCCTGCTGCGCCCAGGCGCCGGCGCTGGCGGCGAGGCCGATCGCCGTGGCCGTCGCCAGGATCGGGATGCGGAAGGCGCGACTGGAGCTCACTTGTCTCTCCCCGAACCGGAACCTTGGATGGCGAGGCAAGGTAGAAAGCCGCCCGCCTGTCGCCTTGACCGTGGTCAAGGTCGCCTGCGCGGGAGCGCCGCACGGTCGCGGCATCGCCACCGCCGAGGGGACGATGCCCGTCTGGCTCATCGCGACGTTGCTGCTGGCATGGTTTCCCGCCATGGCGGCCGAGCCGGGGCCGGAGGTGCTGCGCCGCGTGCTGCCGGGCGCCGACCGTTTCGAGGCGGTGGCCGGCCCCCCTGCCTACTGGGGGGCGCGCCACGGCGACGCCACTGTGGGTGCGGTGCTGTCGACCGCCGCCGCCATCGGCTCGGTCGGCTATTCCGGCAAGCCGCTGGATATCCTGGTCGGCCTCGACGGTGCCGGGACGATCACCGGGGCGCTGGTCCTCGAGCAGCACGAGCCGATCATGGCGACCGGCGCCACGGCCGCGGAGTTCGACCGGCTGGTCGCCGGCCTCGCGGGGCGATCGCTGCTCGAGCCGGTGCATGTGGTCCGCGCCGGTGCCGGGCCCGGGCAGATCGATGCGGTCGCCGGTGCCACCGTCTCCTCCTCGGTAATCGTCGACGCGGTCATGACGGCAGCCCGCGCCGTCGCCCGCGCCAGCGGGACGCTGCCGTCTTCCGGCGTGGCACTCGATCGCTTCGCGCCGGCGAGCTGGGCCGAGCTCGTCGCCGACGGCTCGCTGGCCACCCGCCGAATCGACGGTGCCGCGGCCGCGGCGGCACTCGCGGAGCTGGGCGCCGCGCCCGTGACGGCGGTCGAGCCGGACGCCACCGTCGCCGAGCTCTATGTCGGCCTCGCCTCCGCCGCCCGGATCGGCCGCAACCTCCTGGGCGACCGCGCCTTCGCGGCGGCGACCGCCCGGCTGCGGCCCGGCGATCTCCTGCTCTTCGTCGGCGGCCGCGGGCTCTACTCGTTCCGCGGGACGGGCTGGCGGCGCGACGGCTGGTTCGACCGCGTCGCGATCGCGCAGGACGACCGCACCTGGCGCCTGTCAGCGGACGGGCACACGCGCGTCGACGAGCTGGCCGCGGCGGGGGCACCTGAGCTGCGCGAGATGTCGCTGTTCACGCTGCCCGCCGACAGCGGCTTTCGCCCCGACCGGCCGTGGCGGCTGCAGCTCGCCGTGCCGGGGCGAACCGCCGCCGGGGCGGACGCAACGGCGGTGCTCGAACTGCCCTACCGGATCCCCGCGAGCTATCTGGTGGCCCCGCCGGTCGAGCAGCCGCTGTGGCGGCAGATCTGGGAGGCGCGCCGCCTCGACATCGCCATCCTGCTGGCGGCACTGGGCGGGCTCACCGTGATCTTCTTCGGCCAGGACTGGCTCACCGTCCGGCCGGTCCTTTTGCGGCGGGTGCGGCTGGGCTTTCTCCTGTTCACGCTGCTCTGGCTCGGCTGGTACGCGACGGCGCAGCTATCCGTGGTCAACGTGCTGACCTTCACCGACGTGCTGCGCACCGGCTTCCGCTGGGACGGCTTCCTGCTCGAGCCGCTGATCTTCATCCTCTGGTGCGGCGTCGCGGCGGCGCTGGTCCTCTGGGGCCGCGGCCCGTTCTGCGGCTGGCTGTGCCCGTTCGGGGCGCTGCAGGAGCTGCTCAACCAGGGCGCCCGCCGCCTTAAGGTGCCGCAGCTCGCGGTGCCCTGGTGGCTGCACGAGCGCCTGCGCAGCCTCAAGTTCCTGATCTTCCTCGGCCTGCTCGCGGTGTCACTGGGTGATACCGGCCTCGCCCACCGGCTCGCCGAGTTCGAGCCGTTCAAGACCGCGATCGTCCTGCATTTCTGGCGGGCGCCGTGGTTCGTCGCCTGGGCGCTGCTGGTCCTTGGCGCGGGGCTGTTCGTCGAGCGGGCCTGGTGCCGCTATCTGTGCCCGCTGGGGGGCGCCCTTGGTCTGGTCGCCCGCCTGCGCCAGTTCGAATGGCTCCGCCGGCGCCGCCAGTGCGGTGTCGAATGCCGCATCTGCGCCATCCAGTGCCCGGTCGGCGCCATCCAGCCCGAGGGCTCGATCCATGCCGGCGAGTGTATCCACTGCCTGAACTGTCAGGTGAACTATAACGACGACCGCGTCTGCCCGCCGCTCATCGAGCGCCGCAAGCGCGCGGAGCGACGCGCCGCCGCGGCCCGCCCGGCGGCTGGCTGATCGGTCTCTTGCCGGTTCTCGAACGGCCCCTGGACATGGTAAGGGCCTGCCAGGGAGGAAGGCCGTGGCAGACATGACGCCATGGGCGCCGATCGCGCGCCGCAGCGGTCTCACGGCCGCCGAGCTCGGGCTGGTGCGGGCGACGCCGGTCTTCAGCGGCCTGAGCCCCGAGGCCATGGCGCCGCTGCTGGAAGGGGCGATCGCGAAGCCGTTCGCGCGCCATAGCGTCCTGTTCCTGCAGGGCGAGCCGGCGACCCGGTTCTTTGTGGTGCTGGAAGGCTGGGTCAGGCTCTACCGGCAGGCGCCGCAGGGGCACGAGGTCACCATCGCGGTGTTCAGCCGCGGCGACAGCTTCGCCGAGGCCATCGTCCTTCAGACCATGGATTTCCCGGTCAGCGCGCAGGTCGTCGTCGACAGCCGGCTGCTAGTGATCCCGGCCGACGGCTTCCTGCGCCACCTGCGCGGCAGCACCGAGCTGTGCTTCAAGGTGATGGCGGCGATGGCGCGCCGGCTGCAGGGCCTGGTGGTGCAGCTGGAATCGGTCTCGAGCCGGCCGACCCTGCAGCGCCTGGCCCTGTTCCTGCTCCGTCTCTGCCACGGTCCCGGCCCCTGCCGGATCGAGCTGCCCCTGGACAAGAACCTCATCGCCGCCCGCCTCGGCATGCAGCCCGAGACCCTGTCGCGCGGCCTGGCCAAGCTGCGGCGGGTCGGCGTCGAGAGCGACGGGTCCACCGTGCACGTGACCGACGTCGCCAAGCTGCGCGCGATCGCGGCCAAGGGCGGCGAGCCGGGCGAGGAGTGACGGCGCGCGCCGATAGCCAGCCGCGGGCCAACGGCTGGATGCGGGGCGAGGGGAGGGAGGCGTGGGCAGGGGCCACTGCCGAGCTCCTTCCCCGCGCTGCACCGGGGACATTGGACATCGCCTTGCGCCCGGGTAGGGTTCGGCGGGGTCGCGGGGCGTGCTCGAACGACGAATCGGTGAGCACGAATTCACCGGCCTCCGCCAGTGTTCCAGCCAGTCGAGTCGCGCCGCGATCATGGGCATCAGCCTTCTCCGCCGACCCTCGACTTTGTTCGGCCTTCTCGTCGTCCTCGCCACCGTGCTGGCAGCACTCCTGGCGCCGCACCTCGCGCCCTACGCGCCCGACGAGCAGTTCTTCGACGGGCTGACGCTGGAAGGCGCGCCCCTGCCGCCGGATGGCCGGTTCTGGCTCGGCACCGACCTGCTCGGCCGCGACCTGCTCTCGCGGCTGATCTGGGGGGCGCGCACCTCGCTGCTGATCGGCGTGGTCGCCAACGGGGCGGCCGTGCTGCTCGGCACCGCGCTGGGGGTGACCGCGGGCTTCCTGCGCGGCTGGCTGGGGGCCGCGATCATGCGCTTCACCGACCTGATGATGGCCTTTCCCGCGCTGCTGCTGGCGATCGCGCTGGCCGCGATCTTCCGCCGTCCTTGTGGATCGTGGCCTTGGTGATCGCCCTGGTGAACTGGGTGCAGATCGCGCGCATCACCTTCACCGAGACCACGGCCTGGCCGAGCGCGAGTTCATCGAGGCGGCGCGCGCGGTCGGCGCCGAGCCGGCGCGCATCCTGCTCACCCACATCCTGCCGCATCTGGTGCCGACCATGCTGGTCTGGGGCACGCTCGGCATCGCCACCACCGTGCTGCTCGAGGCGACCCTGTCCTATCTCGGCGTCGGCGTGCGCCCGCCGACGCCCTCCTGGGGCAACATCATCTTCGAGAACCAGACCTGGTTCGCCACCGCCCCCTGGCTGGTGTTCTTCCCCGGTGCCGCCATCCTGCTCCTGGCGCTGGCCTTCAACCTGCTCGGCGACATGCTGCGCGACGCGCTCGACCCGACCCAGCGCGGCCGCGACTGATGGGCCGCTATCTCGCCCGCCGCCTCGGCCAGTCTTTGTTCATCCTGCTCGGCATCACCCTGGTCACCTACCTGCTGCTGTTCCTGCTGCCGGCCGACCCGGTGCGCCAGATCGCCGGCCGCAGCGCCACGCCGGCGGTGGTCGAAAGCATCCGCAGCCAGCTCGGCCTCGACCTGCCGCTCTGGCAGCAATATCTGCGCTATCTCGGCAACCTGCTGCGGGGCGATCTCGGCCGCTCCTACATCCAGAAGACCGAGGTCACGACCCTGATCCTGTCGCGCCTGCCGGCGACCTTGCTGCTCATGGCCGGGGCGATCGTGGTCGAGCTCGCGATCGGCCTGACCGCCGGCATCCTGGCCGCCTCCCGGCGCGGCCGCCCGCTCGACCGCGGGCTGATGGTGGCCTCGTTCGCCGCCGTCTCCGCCCCGCAGTTCGTGGTCGGCATCCTCCTGCTCTATCTGTTCGCGGTGCGGCTCGCCTGGCTGCCGCTCGGCGGCTACGGCAGCTTCGCCCATCTGGTCCTGCCCGCTTTGACGCTGGGCCTGCTCGGCGGCGGCTGGTACGCCCGGATGACCCGCTCGGCCCTGGTCGACGTGCTGCGCCAGGACTACATCGTCACCGCCCGTGCCAAGGGTGCGGGCTCGACCCGCGTGCTCCTGGTCCACGCCCTGCGCAACGCCGCCTTGCCGATCGTCGCCATGATCGGGCTCGACGTCGGCATGTTCATGAGCGGGGCGGTGGTGGTCGAATCGGTGTTCGGCTGGCCCGGCATCGGCCAGCTCACCTGGCAGGCGATCCAGACCGTCGACATCCCGATCATCGTCGGCGTCACCACGGTGGCGGCGGGCTTCATCGTCCTGGGCAACCTGCTCGCCGGATCTGGTGGCCCCCTTCGTCGACCCGCGGATCAGGCTGCGCTGACCCTTGACGTAATCACATTCGTAGATACATAATGCCCCGACGATGGAGAGAGCCATGGGCGCAGTCACCAAGATCCGCCAGATCGGCAACAGCGACGGGCTGACCCTGCGCGCCGACCAGTTGCGCGCCGCCGGCATCGCCCGCGGCGACGAGGTCGTGGTCGAGGCGCATCCTGGCCGGATCGTCGTCAGCAAGGCCGAGAGCCCCTACGCCCGCGCCATGGATGCGCTCGACGCCTGCATGGCGCGCTACGACGAGACCCTGCGCCGCCTCGCCAAGTGAGCGGCGTCGAATATCCGCCGCTGGAGGCGATCCTCGAGGCGCACCAGCGCCTGATCGAGCGCTACGGCGGTGCGGCGGGCGTCCGCCACCCCGGCGGTGTCGAGGCGGCGCTGGCCAGGGCGCGGCAGGTCGAGGCCTACGCCGAGGCCGCACCCTCGATCTTCGCCCTGGCGGCCGCGATCAGCTTCGGCTTCGCGCGCATCCACCACCCCTTCGTCGACGGCAACAAGCGCGCCGCCTTCTACGCCACCTTCGCCACCCTGTGGCTCAACGGCTGGCGCCTAGACGTCGCCGAGCAGGACGCGGCGGCGATGGTCGAGCGGGTCGCCGCCGGCGAGGTCGAGGAGGACGAGTTCGCCCGCTGGCTGGAGAGTGGCTGCGTGCGCCGCTGATAGTGTCGCGGGCAACCAGCGGTTCGGCTTAAGCATGTTCGAAAGCAAGGGCTCAGCACAGGCCCCAACTCGCCGTCGGATGCATTATGGCCTATTGGCTACCCATGCGCCGCCTGTCAGCTGCATTCAGGGCCAATCCAAATCCAACGATCGCGGCCTAGTTGGAGGTCGCCAGCACTCGATACTCAAAGTCGTTGTCCTCATTGCCTACCGCGACAATATAGTATTTTCCGCTATTTGCAGGCGAGAAATTCGATATCACATAGTGCGATCCTTGGCTATCGTCATAGTTCCGGTCCCATCTCTTGAGTGTCGTGCCTGCGGCGTTGACAAGACTAAGACTGACACCGAAATAGCCGATTGCTCCCAGGTCGATGCGATAGCGTTTTCCCTTGGTGAGCGAAATCGCCATCCAGTCCAAATCCTGCGCGAAAGTGAAAAGCCATTTGCGATTGTCATTCAAGGCGAGCGAACAGCCCGTACTGGCATCCGCCTTGCAATCATATGAGACCAGCTTGTGATATCGGAATGGATAGGCTTTGACATCAGTCAGACGATCTTTGTATTCTATAAAATAGTTTCCACTATAATTGGCCCTGAATTCGAATCCTGCTATTTCGTCGGGGTCATTAATCTTCGACTTAAGGACATTCCCGTTCTTATCTCTAATGCTTACTGTAATGTCCTCTGATGCATAGATTTGAACGGCATAGTCCTTCCCTTTGACCAGGCTGATTTTATACCAGTCGCTGTCACCAGCAAAGTCGATGGCGCCTTCGCCCAGCGGCCGCGACACCGCGATGGTTGCCGTAGTCGATCTGTTTCCTGGGACGTCTGCCGCTTGCGCCGCCCCCGCCATTGTCGCCAAGCCAATCATGAAAGCGGGCGCTAACCAAGAAATTGCGAACGCCATGCGTGCTCTCCACACGATTGAGTTCAATCTCTAAGCGACCTAAATGTAGAAGTATACTTGCCGACGATAATGGCACTTTCTGATTTCGGGTCAATGTGAAATGGGATGGCTTGGCAAGCCGGCCAGGACGGTGGACGCAGTTGCGTCGGAAAGGTGCCAATTGTTGCGGCCGTGTCGCGAGTCCTCCGCGCGCCTCCAGTGATCGCGGCTGCAGAGGGCGACATGGCCATGAGGTGGATGGAAGCTGATCGGAGCACGTACCATGGGCACGCGCCCCGAGCATGTCGGACGAGTCGGAGCCGTCCACGCGCCCGTCGACCCGCGCCCCTTGCTGCGCTATCTCCACCGCAAGAGCGAGGGAGTGGGGCGATGAGGAAGTTGCTGGTCGGCAGCGCGCTGGCGCTGGTGCTCGCCCTGTCCGGGGCGGCCGTGGCGCAGGATGCGCCGAAGCAGGGCGGCGAGATGGTCGTCACCTACAAGGACGATGTCAGCACGCTGGATCCGGCGATCGGCTACGACTGGCAGAACTGGTCGATCATCAAGAGCCTGTTCGACGGGCTGATGGACTACAAGCCCGGCACCATGGAGCTGGTGCCGGACCTCGCCGAGAGCTACGAGATCGCGCCCGACGGGCTGACCTACACCTTCAAGCTGCGGCCGGGCGTCAAATTCCACAATGGCCGCGCGCTGGTGGCCGAGGACATCAAATATTCGATCGAGCGCGTGCTCGACCCGGCGACGCAGAGCCCGGGTGCCGGCTTCTTCGGCTCGATCGCGAGCATCGAGGCGCCCGACCCGCAGACCGTCGTGTTCAAGCTGTCGCGGCCGGACGCGACCTTCCTGCACGTCATGGCGATCAACTTCGCCCATGCCGTGCCCAAGGAGGAGGTCGAGAAGTACGGGGCCGACTTCGGCAAGCATCCGGTGGGCACGGGGGCGTTCAAGCTCGCCGACTGGACGCTCGGCCAGCAGCTCGTGCTCGAGCGCAACCCCGACTATTTCAAGCCGGGCCTGCCGCATCTCGACAAGATCACCTTCGAGGTCGGCCAGGAGCCGCTGGTGGCGCTGCTGCGGCTGCAGCGCGGCGAGGTCGACATCCTGGGCGACGGCATCCCGCCGGCCAAGTTCCTCGAGGTGATGCAGAGCCCCGACTGGAAGGGCCACGTCGTCGAGGGCGGCCAGCTGCACACCGGCTACGTGACGATGAACGTCAACGTGCCGCCCTTCGACAAGCAGGAGGTGCGCCAGGCGGTCAACCACGCGCTCAACAAGGAGCGCATCGTCAAGCTGATCAACAACCGCGCGGTGCCGGCCAACCAGCCTTTGCCGCCCTCGATGCCGGGCTACGCCAAGGACTATCAGGGCTACGCCTACGACCCGGCCAAGGCCAAGGAGCTGCTCCAGGCGGCGGGCCTGCCCGACGGCTTCGAGACCGTGCTCTACGCCAACAACACCGACCCCAACCCGCGCATCGCCCAGGCGATCCAGCAGGACCTGGCCGCGGTCGGCATCAAGGCCGAGCTGCGCACCCTGGCCCAGGCCAACGTGATCGCCGCCGGCGGCGAGAAGGAAGGCGCGCCGATGATCTGGTCCGGCGGCATGGGCTGGATCGCCGACTTCCCCGACCCGTCCAACTTCTACGGCCCGATCCTCGGCTGCGGCGGGGCGGTGCCCGGCGGCTGGAACTGGTCCTGGTACTGCAACCAGGATCTCGACAAGGAGGCGGTGGCGGCCGACTCGATGGCCGACCCGGCCAAGGGCGAGGAGCGGCTGAAGCTCTGGCACGACATCTTCGTCGCGATCATGGGCGACGCCCCCTGGGCGCCGGTGTTCAACGAGCAGCGCTTCACCATGAAGTCCGACCGGCTGGGCGGGCCTGACGCGATCTTCGTCGATCCGGTGCATATCCCGGTCCACTATGACGAGGTCTACATCAAGGATGGCCAGTAGCCACACGATCCACCGCCACCGGCATCATCACGGCTGGGACAACGCCAATCCGCCGGCGCTCGAGGTGGCGCCGGGCGACACGGTGGAGTTCGAGACCGTCGATTCCTCGGGCGCCCAGCTCTCGGCGGATTCCACGCTGGCCGATCTGGCCGCACTCGACTTCGCCAAGGTCAACCCGGTCACCGGCCCGGTGTGCGTCGCCGGGGCCGAGCCGGGCGACGCGCTCAAGGTGACGATCCTGTCCTTCCAGCCCTCGGGCTGGGGCTGGACCGCCAACATCCCGGGCTTCGGCCTGCTCGCCGACCAGTTCGCCGAGCCTGCCCTGCACATCTGGAAGTACGACCCGACCAGCCTGGGGCCGGCCGCCTACGGGCCGGGCGGGCGCGTGCCGCTCAAGCCGTTCGCCGGCACGATCGGCGTGGCGCCGGCCGAGCCGGGCCCGCACTCGATCGTCCCGCCGCGCTGCTGCGGCGGCAACATGGACATCCGCGACCTCGCCGCCGGCAGCGAGCTCTACCTGCCGGTGCAGGTGCCGGGTGCGCTGTTCTCGGTCGGCGACACCCACGCCGCCCAGGGCGACGGCGAGGTCTGCGGCACCGCGATCGAGAGCCCGATGTCGGTCGCGTTGCGCTTCGACTTGGTCAAGGGTGCCAATCTCAGGATGCCGCGCTTTGCCACGCCCGGGCCGGTGACGCGCCATCTCGACGCGGCCGGCTACGAGGTCACCACCGGCATCGGCCCCGATCTGATGCAGGCGGCGCGCGACGCCGTAAGCGGCATGATCGACCTGCTCGCCACGCGCTTCGGCCTGGCGCCGGTCGAGGCCTACATGCTGTGCAGCGTCTGCGCCGATTTGCGGATCAGCGAGATCGTCGACATGCCGAACTGGGTGGTCTCGCTCTACTTCCCGCGCCTCGTCCTGCAGTGAGCGGGGCGGGCACGGCTCCCGCTCCCCTCCTCGAGATCGACGGGCTGGAGATCGGCTTTCGCGGCGCGGGCGGCATCGCGCCCGTGGTCGAGGGCATCGACCTCGCCGTGCCGGCCGGCGCCACGCTGGGTCTGGTCGGCGAATCCGGCTGCGGCAAGAGCCTGACCGCGCGCGCCGTGATGCGCCTGTTGCCCGAGCCGCCGGCCGTGGTCCGCGCCCGCGGGCTCAGGCTCGCCGGGCGCGAGCTGCTGGGCCTGTCCGAGCGGGCGATGCGCGAGGTGCGCGGCAGCACCGCCGCCATGATCTTCCAGGAGCCGATGACCTCACTCAATCCGGTCTGGACCGTCGGCTTCCAGATCGAGGAGAGCCTCCGGCTGCACACGGAGCTGGCCGGGCCGGCGCGGCGCGAGCGCGCGATCGATCTGCTGCGTCGGGTCGGCGTCGGTGCGGCCGAGCGGCGGCTCGCGCAATACCCGTTCGAGCTGTCGGGCGGCCTGCGCCAGCGGGCGATGATCGCCATGGCGCTCGCCTGCAGCCCGCGCCTCCTGATCGCCGACGAGCCGACCACGGCGCTGGACGTCACGGTCCAGGCGCAGATCCTCGACCTCCTGGCCGGCCTGCGCGCCGAGCTCGGCATGGCCATTCTGCTGATCACCCACGATCTCGGCGTGGTGGCCGAGCTGTGCGACCGGGTAGCCGTGATGTATGCCGGCCGGATCGTCGAGGAGGCCGGTGTCGAGGCGCTGTTCGCCCGGCCGCGGCACCCCTACACCGCCGGCCTGCTCGCCGCGATGCCGCGCCTCGGCCGGCCGCGCGGCCCGCTGTCCACCATCCCCGGCGCCGTGCCGCCGCCCGGCCGCCGCCCGGCGGGCTGCGCCTTCCGCGAGCGCTGCGATCGCCGCCTGCCGCGCTGTGCCGCCGAGCAGCCGCCCCTGGCGCCGCTGGCCGCCGGCCACGCCGCCGCCTGCTGGAACCCGCAGCCGTGAGCGAGGTGGCGCCGCTCTTGTCGGCGCGCGGGCTGGTCACGCGCTATCCACTTCCGGGCGGCGGGATGGTGAACGCCGTGGCCGGGGTCGATCTCGACCTGCTGCCCGGCGAGACCCTGGCCGTGGTCGGCGAATCGGGCTGCGGCAAGTCCACCCTGGCGCGCTCGCTGCTGCGGCTGGTCGAGCCCGCCGCCGGCAGCGTCCGCTTTCTCGGCGAGGATCTGCTGGCGCTGGGCCCCGCCGCCCTGCGCCGGCAGCGCCGCGAGATGCAGCTCGTCTTCCAGGATCCCATGGCCTCGCTCGACCCGCGCTTCACCATCGGCCGCACGCTGGCCGAGCCGCTGCTGGTGCACGGCGTCGGCACTGCCGCGGAGCGCCGGGCGCGGGTCGCGACCCTGCTCGAGCTGGTCGGCCTGGATGCAGCCGCGGCGGACCGCTACCCGCACGAGTTCTCCGGCGGCCAGCGGCAGCGGATCGCCATCGCCCGCGCCATCGCGCTGGAGCCCCGGCTGGTCGTGCTCGACGAGCCGGTCTCGGCCCTGGACGTCTCGATCCAGTCGCAGGTTCTCAACCTGCTCATGGACCTCAAGGCCCGGCTCGGCCTGACCTATCTGTTCATCACCCACGATCTGGCCGTGGTCGGTGCCATCGCCGACCGGGTGGCGGTGATGTATCTCGGCCGGATCGTCGAGGACGCCCCGGTCGACCGCCTGTTCGCCGCTCCGGCCCATCCCTACACGCGAGCACTGATCGCGGCCGTGCCGGTGCCCGACCCGACCCGTCGCCGCGCGCACGCCGAGGTCCGCGGCGAGCCGCCGAGCCCCGAGCACCCGCCGCCCGGCTGCGCCTTCCACCCGCGCTGCCCCAGGGCCGAGGCGATCTGCCGGAGCGACCCGCCCGAGCCGGTCGCGGTCGAGGCGGGCCATCTCGCCCGCTGCCATTTCGCCCTCAGCACTCGACCACGTTGACCGCGAGGCCGCCCAGTGAGGTCTCCTTGTACTTCGCCATCATGTCCTTGCCGGTCTGGCGCATGGTCTCGATCACCCGGTCGAGATGGACGAAATGCGTGCCGTCGCCGCGCAGCGCCAGGCGGGCGGCGTTGATCGCCTTCACCGCCCCCATGGTGTTGCGCTCGATGCAGGGGATCTGGACCAGCCCGGCGATCGGATCGCAGGTCAGCCCCAGATTGTGCTCCATGCCGATCTCGGCCGCGTTCTCGACCTGCTCGTCGCTGCCGCCCAGCACGGCGCACAAGGCCCCGGCCGCCATCGAGCAGGCGACGCCGACCTCGCCCTGGCAGCCGACCTCGGCCGCCGAGATCGAGGCGTTCTCCTTGTAGAGCATGCCGATCGCGGCCGCGGTGAGCAGGAAGCGGACGATGCCGTCCTCGCTGGCGCCGTGCACGAAGCGGGCATAGTAGGCGAGCACGGCCGGGATCACGCCGGCGGCCCCGTTGGTGGGGGCGGTGACCACCCGGCCGCCGGCGGCGTTCTCCTCGTTGACCGCGAGCGCGTAGAGATTGACCCAATCCAGGACGGTGAGCTGGTCGCGCAAGGCGGCTTCCGGCCGGCCGGTGAGCTCCTGATACATCAGGGGCGCGCGCCGGCGTACGGCGAGCCCGCCCGGCAGGGTGCCCGTGGTGCGGCAGCCGCGCTCGATCGAGCCCTCCATGGCGCGCCAGATCTCGAGCAGGCCCGCGCGCACCTCCGCCTCGTCGCGCCAGGCCTGCTCGTTCTCGAGGATCAGCGCGGCGATCGGCCGGCCCGCGGCCCGGCAGTGCGCCAGCAGCTCCGCCGCGGAGCGGAAGGGGAACGGCAGTGAGACGTTCGAGGCACCGGCACCGCCGCCCTCGGCCTCGCGCTCGCTGAGCACGAAGCCGCCGCCGACCGAGAAGAAGTAATCGAGATGCAGATCCTCGCCTTCGCTGTCGACCGCCCGAAAGCGCATGCCGTTCGGGTGGCGGGTCAGCGTCTCGCGTTGCAGGAGCTGCAGGTCCCGCACCTCGTCGAATGGCACCTCGTGGCGGCCGAGCAGCGGCAGCCGGCCGCTCGCCCGCACTCCCGCCACGATCCCGTCGGCGGCGTCGGGGTCGACCCGATCCGGCAGCTCGCCGCACAGGCCCAGGATCACCGCCTTGTCGGTGGCGTGGCCCTTGCCGGTCAGCGCCAGCGAGCCGTAGAGCAGGGTCTCCAGCCGCGCGGTGCGCTCGAGCAGGCCCAGCGTCTCCAGCTCGCGCACGAACCGCTCCGCCGCCCGCATCGGCCCGACGGTGTGCGAGCTGGACGGGCCGATGCCGATCTTGAACAGGTCGAACGCGCTCAGCGCCATGGCGGGCACTCCTGCCGGTCGCCGCCATGGTAGCCGGTGCGGGGCGCGCTTGCGAATGGCTTGGCGGGGCGCTCGGGCCGTGCTGCAAGGTCGGCACGGACAGCGCAGGAAAGCGGCGGAAAACGGGAGGCTGGCATGGATCTGGGGTTGGGCGGCAAGGTCGCGGTGATCACCGGCGGCAGCGTCGGCATCGGGCTGGCGGTGGCCGAGGGGCTGGCGGCGGAGGGCGTGCACGTCGTCCTCGCGGCGCGGGGCGGCGAGCGCGCCCGGGCCGAGGCGGCGCGGATCGCCGGCACGTTCGGCGTGCGGGCGCTGGCGGTCGCCTGCGACGTCGCCACCGCCGAGGGCGTGGCGACACTGGTGGCGGCGGTCGAGACGGAACTCGGCGGCGCCGACATCCTGATCAACAATGCCGGCACCGGCAGCAACGAGACCATCATGGAGGCACCGGACGAGAAGTGGCAGGCCTACTGGGACCTGCACGTCATGGCGGCGGTGCGCCTGGCGCGCGGCCTGGTGCCCGGCATGCGGCGGCGCGGCGGCGGCGTGATCCTGCACAACGCCTCGATCTGTGCCGTCCAGCCGCTCTGGTACGAGCCGATCTACAACGTCACCAAGGCGGCGCTGATGATGTTCTCGCGCACGCTGGCGACCGAGGTGGTCGGCGACAACATCCGGGTGAACTGCGTCAACCCCGGCCTGATCCTCACCCCCGACTGGATCAAGACCGCCAAGCAGCTGACCGCCGACACGGGCGGCGACTGGCAGGGCTATCTCGACGCCGTGGCCCGCGAGCACGCGCCCATCAAGCGCTTCGCCTCGCCCGAGGAGCTGGCGAGCTTCTTCGTCTTCCTGTGCTCGGAGCGGGCGAGCTACTCGGTGGGGTCGACCTATTTCGTCGACGGGGGGATGCTGAAGACGGTGTGAGGGCGTTCGGAACAGAGGGCGGGCGCATGGCGGACAAAGCAAGTAGGCGATCCTCGCTCGACGGGATCAGGCGGCTGCAGGCCGAGGGCCTGACGCGGGCGACCCCGTCCGACGCACCCGAGATCGAGCTGTGCGAGGAGTTCTGGCGCAACGCCCGGATCGTGAGCACCGAGCAGCCGCGCGAGACGTCGGAGCATCGGCCGGCGGAGGTGGCGAGACCCAGGCGGCTGGAGTAGTCTACCCAAACGATGGCCACTAATCCCGACGTGCTCTACGAGACCGACTTCTACGCCTGGACCCGCCGCCAGGCGCGGGAGCTGCGTCGGCTCAAGGCGCTGCGGCTGCATGTCGAGCTCGATCTCGACCTTGTCGCCGAGGAGATCGAGGCCTCGGGCAGCTCGGTGCGCGACACCTGCCGCAGCCAGGTCGAGCGGATCCTCGAGCATTTCCTGAAGCTGGCGTGGTAGCCGTCGCCCCAGCCGCGGCGGGGCTGGCAGCGCTCGGTCGTCGAGGCGCGCTCGGTGCTGGACAACAAGCGCTCGGCCTCGATCCGCCGCGACCTGACGCAGCGATTGCCGCGCCTCTACCGCAATGCCCGCCGGGCGGCGATCCTGGCGCTTGAAGAATATGAGGAGGCCGAGGCGGCACGGCTTCTGCCCGAGGCATCGCCATGGGTCCTCGCGGACGTGTTGCGCGACGATTGGTATCCGGATACGCGACTACCGTAGCGGCCCTGTATACCCTTGGGGGCGAAAACGACGTCTGATCCATACCCGTCGCGTACGACATTCTTGGAACATCTAAGCGGAAATGAACTATGCTGTCCAAATTTGAGAATATATTGAAACATAATGCTCAGAATACTGAAGACCCATGGCGACCCTTTGCGTCACTAAGGCCTCCGATTTACGATGATGTTTATAGCAATTGGGGAAGTGTCTCCTATGGCTATAAAGCCGTAGCTGATATAGCGGCTGCCGATCAGATAAACAGCGGGCGTCATCGACCTGATTTATTTCCAGCGATATTTTTCTTGTACCGCCACTATATAGAGTTGGAGTTGAAGGCCATATGGATTAATCTGGCTGGCCGCGGACTGCTAGCCATGATGCCGTGCAAGAAGCATTCCATTGCCGAGATGTGGCGCGTCATATTGAGTGCAGCCGTAGGCGCGAACCTTATTCGTAATGATGATGCGTTTGTAGCAAAAATCAGAAAGTCCATTTTATTGATTGAGAAAATTGATGCGAAATCTACCAACTCAAGATACCCTTGTTCTGAGATTAGCAATTTGAAGGATTATCACGCAATTTCCATACGGCTCATTGATTTGGTGTGCGCAGCGGACGATTTTGAATCATTCAGTCATGCGTTGTACGAAATCGTTAAACTTCGATATGAAGTAGAGCCTTAGCATCATAGTTAAGTATTAACTTACAAAGAATTTGGTTGGGAGAATGTCATTATGGCAAATCTGCCACCCACCGCTTACCGCAATGGGCGAACTCGCGCGCTGGTGACCAGGGAAACCATCAACTTCTCCGCCGCTGCGGCGACGTCGTCCACCGCGCGGGCTGAACGCCGCCTCAACAAGGATGGCCGGCATCACCATCCGGAGCTGAACGGGGCCGGACTCAGTTAATCTCTCGAATTCCCCGTTCAGCCTGCGCCGCATCAGAAACTCGCGGGTGCCTGAACTTGACCTCCCTGTCCGGGCGACGTCCAGTCGTTTGATCAGGCAAGGCGGAACCGGCCATGTCGCGGACCATCATCACCACCGCCGCGGCGCCGCGGTCCCCTGCCTACAGCCAGGCGGTCAGGGCTGGCGGGTTGATCTTCGTTTCCGGCACCTCTCCGATCGATCCGGCGACCGGCAGGATCGTCGAGGGGCCGGTGCAGGCGCAGGTCGCCCAGTGCCTGCGGAACATTTCCGCGATCCTGGAGGCCGGGGGGAGCGATCTGCACAAGGCGGTCAGCGCGACGCTGATCGTCGCCGACGAGGACAACTTCGCTCCGGCCAGCGAGGAGTGGTCGCGTTGGTTCGCCAGCGATCCCCCGGCGCGTCAGGGAGCAAAGATGCCGGTGCGGATCCAAGGCATGAAGGTCTCGATCGCGTTGATCGCCGAGGCTTGACGCCCGAGCTCTCGCAGCTTGGCGTCCAACGAACGACATGCCGGCCGGCTTGGCTCGAGTTCCGACAAGGGTCGACAGCAGCCGGAGAGGTGACGGGGGCGGGACAGGTTTCGGTCTTCCGCCACTCACCCCGCCGCCGCGAACCGCACACGCCCCCGCTGGCGCGCCTTGTGCGCCTCCACCTCCCGATCCTTGGCCTGCGCCGTCGTGACCAGCGCGCCCATCAGCCTTTCCGCCGCGGCGGCGACCTCGTCCACGGCCCGGCAGAACGCCTCTTCGTTGGCTGCCGAGGGTTTGTTGAAGCCGCTGATCTTGCGCACGAACTGCAAGGCGGCGGCGCGGACCTCCGCTTCGGTGGCCGGCGGGGCGAAGTTGAACAACGGCTTGATGTTGCGGCACATGGCGGTCTCCGAGGACGGCTCTCTGAGGTCAGGTGCTCAGGCAAGGAGATGAGGTCAAGTCGAGCACCCGCACCCCGCCCGGCGTGCCGACCAGCACGCGGCTCGCCAGGCCCAGGAACAGGCCGGTCTCGACGACGCCGACGGTGGCGGTGAGGCTTCGCTCCAGCCGTGCCGGGGCGGCGAGCAGGTTTGCGGGCGGGCGGCAGTCGGCGATCAGGTTGCCGCCGTCGGTGCGGAAGGGCGCGCCGTCGGGCAGGGTGCGCAGGGTGGGGGCGGCGCCTAGCCCGGCCAGGCGGTCGCAAGTGGCCTGCCAGCCGAAGGCCGCGATCTCGACCGGCAGGGGCGTGCGGTCGCCGAGGCGGGGCACGAGCTTGCTTGCGTCGACCACCACCAGCATCCGCGAGCTGGCGGCGGCGACGATCTTCTCGCGCAGCAGGGCACCGCCCAGGCCCTTGACCAGGTGCAGCGAAGGCCCCTCGACCTGGTCGGCACCGTCGATCGCGAGGTCGATCCGGCGGTGCGCGGCGAAGTCCGTCAGCGGCACGCCGAGCCGGCGCGCCAGCACCGCGGTTCGCTCGGAGGTGGGGATGCCGACGACCCGCAGCCCCTCGCGCGCGATCCGTGCGGCCAGGAGCTGCACCGCCAGCGCGGCGGTCCTGCCGCTGCCCAGGCCCAGCACCATGCCCGGCTCGACCTCGGCGACGGCTGCCGCGGCCGCGAGCCGTCTCGGATCGTCCGTGGCCGGCGTCACCCGAGGAGCAATCTACGGCAGCCGCGCGACGATCCGCTCGACGATCTCGCCGGGCGTGCCGGCCACCGCGACGGTGATCGGATCCTCGTCCGGGCCGGGCTCCTCGAGCGCCTCGAACTGGCTGAGCAGGAGGCTGGCCGGCATGAAATGGTCGTGTCGGGCACCCAATCGGCCACCTATCAGCTCCGGCCCGCCCTGGAGATAGACCAACTGAACAGCGGGTCGCCCGGCGAGCAGGACCTCGCGGTAGCGCCGCTTCAGCGCCGAGCAGGCGACGACGCCGTGGCCGCCGGCACGCCGGGTCGCGGCGATCCAGGCGGCGATCGCGCGCAGCCACGGCCAACGGTCGTCGTCGGTCAACGGCGCGCCGCCATGCATCTTCGCGACGTTGGCGGGGGGATGGAAGTCGTCGCCGTCGGCGAACTCCCAGCCCAGGCGCCGCGCCAGCAGGGCGCCGATGGTCGTCTTGCCCGACCCCGACACGCCCATCACGACCAGGACGGCGGGCATGGGCCGCGGCACCTGCTCGTCTGCGCCGGGCGCGGTCACGCGCTCAGCCCGGTTTGCCGCCGGCCGCGGGCTGCTCGACATGGCCGCCGAACTGGAAGCGCATCGCCGAGAGCAGCCGCTCGCCATAGGTGTGGTCCTGGCGCGAGCGGAAGCGGACATAGAGGGCCGCCGACAGCACGTCGCAGGGGACGGCCTCGTCCATCGCCGCCTGGATGGTCCAGCGGCCCTCGCCGGAATCGGCGACCCGGCCGTCGAAGTTCGACAGGCTCTGGTTCTCGGCCAGGGCGCGCGCGGTGAGGTCGAGCAGCCAGGAGGAGACCACGCTGCCGCGCCGCCAGACCTCGGCGATGTCGGCGAGGTCGAGGTCGTAGCGCTCGCCCTCGGGCAGGTCCGGCTTGGCGCGGTTCTTCAGGATGTCGAAGCCCTCGGCATAGGCCTGCATCAGGCCGTACTCGATGCCGTTGTGGATCATTTTGACGAAGTGCCCCGCACCGCAGGGGCCGGCGTGGATGTAGCCGCGCTCCGCGCGCGGATCGCGGCCCTCGCGCCCAGGGGTGCGGGGGATGTCGCCGATCCCGGGCGCCAGCGCATCGAAGATCGGGTCGAGCCGGTCGACCGCCGCCTTCGGCCCGCCGATCATCATGCAGTAGCCGCGGTCCACACCCCAGACGCCGCCCGAGGTGCCGACGTCGACATAGTCCAGCCCCTTGGCCGCCAGCTCGGCCGCGCGGCGGACATCGTCCTTGTAGTGCGTGTTGCCGCCGTCGATCACGGTGTCGCCCGGCTGGAGCATGTCCGCGAGCCTGCCGATCACCGCCTCGGTCACCGGCCCGGCCGGCAGCATGACCCAGACGGCGCGCGGCGCATCGAGCTTGGCCACCAGCTCCTCGAGGCTCGCCGCACCGCTCGCACCTTCGCGGGCGAGCTCGTCGACCGCCTCCGGCCGCTCGTCGAACACCACGCAGGCGTGGCCGCGGCGCTGGAGCCGGCGGACGATGTTGGCACCCATCCGGCCGAGGCCGACCATCCCCAACTGCATCTTGCCCTCCCCGCGCAGGTTACGCGCCGCCGCTATCGTCAGGGGGCGGGATACCAAGCCGCCGCGAGGCTGCCAACGTCGCCGCGGCCGGCAGCGGGCCGTCAGGCGGCCTGGGCGAGGGCCTGGTCGAGGTCGGCGATGATGTCCGCGGCGGTCTCGATGCCGATCGACAGGCGGACGACCTCGGGGCCGGCGCCGGCGGCCGTGAGCTGGTCGTCGTCGAGCTGGCGGTGGGTGGTGGAGGCCGGGTGGATGATCAGGGAACGGGTGTCGCCGATGTTGGCGACGTGGCTGAGCAGCTGGCAGCTGTCGACCAGCCGCGCGCCGGTCTCGTAGCCGCCCTTGACGCCGATGGTGAACACCGAGCCCAGGCCACGCGGGCAATACTTGTCGAGCAGGGGCGTGCGGTTCTGCGGCAGGCGGGGGTAGGAGACCCAGCTCACCTGCGGGTGGCGCGCCAGCCAGGCGGCGACCTCGTCGGCGTTGGCGACGTGGCGGTCCATGCGCAGGGGCAGGGTCTCGATCCCCTGCAGGATCAGGAAGGCGTTGAAGGGCGAGAGGGCGGGGCCCATGTCGCGCAGCCCGATCGCCTTGTTGCGCACGGTGAGCGCGAAATTGCCGAAGGTCTCGAAAAAGCGCAGGCCGTGATAGGATTCGGTTGGCTCGGCGAGCAGCGGGAACTTGCCGTTGGCCCAGTCGAAGCGGCCGCCCTCGACGATCGCCCCGCCGACCGAGTTGCCCTGGCCGCCGAGATATTTGGTCATGGAGTGGACGACGATGTCGGCCCCCCACTTGAGCGGCTGGCAGAGGTAGGGGGTGGGCAGGGTGTTGTCGACGACCAGCGGCACGCCGTTGGCGTGGGCGACGGCGGCGATGGCCTCGAGGTCGGCGACGATGCCGTCGGGGTTGGACGCGCTCTCGACGAACAGCGCCCGGGTGCGCTCGTCGATGCGCTCGGCGAAGTTGCCGGGCTCGCGCGGGTCGACGAAGCGCGCCTCCCAGCCGAACTGCGGGAAGGTGTGGGTCATCTGCGCGACCGAGCCGCCATAGAGCTTGGAGCTCGACACGACATTGTCGCCGGGGCGCAGGAGGTTGAGGAAGGTGAGGAACTGGGCGGCGTGGCCCGAGGCGGTGCAGCAGGCGGCGGTGCCGCCCTCGAGTGCGGCGATGCGGCCTTCCAGCACCGAGACCGTCGGGTTGGTCAGGCGGGTGTAGATGTTGCCGAACTTCTGCAGGTTGAACAGTGCGGCGGCATGGTCGACGTCGTCGAACACGTAGGAGGTGGTCTGGTAGATCGGCACCGCGCGCGCGCCGGTGGTCGGGTCCGGCTCGGCACCGGCGTGAACCGCCAGGGTCTCGAAGCCGTAGCTGCGCTCGCTCATGTCTTGCCCTTCGTTGTGACGCTGCGGCGTCGCTCCTATCTGACAGCGTCCCTGAGATCCACTCTCCTCCCCATGCGACAGCCGAGGCCATATTGTGGCTCGGCAAGATCCGTGGGTCCGAACCGCCTCGATCGACAAAAGGCCTGCCTGGTCGAAGAGCAGGCATTCGCCCGCCGACCACGCTCCGCCTGTTCGCTTGACAGGCCTACTAGCGAATGCTCAAACACCTATCAGGAGTTGAGCTTCACTTCTCCAAGACGTGAATGACCAGGGCAATCTGGCAGCGCGGGGAAAGGCTGTAGTCATGACTTGGCGCGACATCAATAGAACAAACATGCACGCGGCGCTGAGCAATATCCCGACTTCGATAGCTTTTACTTCGCGCGGCGGCATGGTGCTGATCGGTCCCGGACACACATTCCATGACCAACACCAAGTCGCGGCCGGTGGTAGATTTTTCACACGCACAGGACTTCTGGAGATTACTTCGCCTAGCAAAAATAAATTGACTGTGAACGTGACAACTGATGGTGATGGTGATCAATCTCAACTTGAAGATGAAACAACCAAAGCAATTTACAACAAAAAAGTGAAGGTAAATTTCAATTTCACGGTCCTGAAGCCGCGGCCGCCACGCGACGACGACTGATCCCTTAGCGCCACTGCTGTCGAACGGTCTTGAGCTGGTCCTCATCGATTCCGGCTCACCTACCTGGGCTCGCTGAGAGAAGGAGAGAGGGCAATGCCAACCGTTAAGCTGCTACCGGGCGTGGGCTCGCTGGGACAAGGGTTCGACATTTTCGGCCGATATGACGACACCTCGTTGAAGGCACCGTTATTTGACTTTGACGTCGACGAGGAGTCGGGATTTACCGTCGAAGCGCCTGGCGGGACCTTCCTGAGGCCCTTCAATACCCAACCGAACTTCGCGGCCAATCCAGCCCGGGGTGCCGCTCTGGTATTCTCGTCGCGCGCCGAGTATGTCGAACATCTGGAGACCAAGGCCGACGTCCGAGCCAACTATCGGGCCTTTACCGGCGCGTTCACCTTCTCCTTCAATGTCGACAAGAAAGAAGAGGCAAATTTCAGCTACGCGATCTATGAATATGAGAAACAACTCTGGTCGATTCAGATCGTCGATGCCAGCACCGCCAATCTCGCCGCCCACGTGCTGGATGATCCGGTGTTTCGTGACGTGCCGCAGACCTATATCCCTGGTGAGAACGCGTACCTCTTCTACCGCTTCTTCCTCAAGTATGGAACGCACTTCGTTCGCTCCGTCGACGTAGGCGCCCGGCTGAATTATTGCGTCACGGCCAAGAAGACTTTTCTCTCCGAGAAGACGGCCATCCAGAGCAAACTCGACGCCGAGATCGACGCGGTCTTCATGTCGGGCAGTGCGGAGGCCTCGGCCAAATGGAGCAGGGCCGGCAAGGAGTGGACCGAGAACCGGCAGATCCATATCGACGTGGTCGGCGGCGAGAACGCGAAGCTGGCTGCGGTGCGCCCGGGCTTCGAGCAGAATTACAAAGCCTTGTTCGACACCTGGATCGACACCTTGGCGACCCGGCCCGGCACCATCAACTTCCGGCTGAGCCCGATCGAGGAACTGTTCACCGGCGATCAGGCCGAGCAGGTGCGTCGCGCTGCGGCCGCCTATGCCGACAGCCAGTTGCATGTGGTGTCGGAGCGGACGGACAGTGCGGTTCTGCTCAACGGGATGCGGGTGGAACTGGAGACCGTGGGGCCGGCAGGTGAGTATCCGTCGTCCGTCGTCAAGATCGCGGTCATCGACGGCGACACGCTGCAGCCAGTGCTCAGGCGAGCCTATCGCATCGCCAATCGTGATTTCACCGCCGTCATGCATGACATGCGCTCGTACGAGCGCGACGATCGCTATATCGTTGCGATTGCTCTCGCTTCCGAGCCCGGATCACGCCCTAACAGCCTGAACAACGGGTACAGCGGTGTGCAGTTTCCCACCGGAGACTTCTACGCGTTCCTGCTTGGTTGCGGAGGTGGTGACGCGGTGGCGGCTTGGCACGACAAATACCACCACAGCTCCGCGGACTACACGGATCATGTGACACTGGCCTTCGTCGGCTGCTGTGGGGCGCAAACGAATTCCGGCATCGGCACCCTCGGCCACAACGAGGGTGCTTATGCGCCGCCACGGGTTGAGGCCGCCGTCTTCCTGCGTGCGGTCGGCATGGGTGGCGGCAAGATCCGCTTCAAGCCGGAACCAATGTAGCTCGGTCCAGGTGTCTCCGGCACGGATCGCCGTCTCTCGTCCTGTCGTGCTGTCGGTGGGGATTAGCCGGGCAGCCTCGGGCTTTGCGCGGCAGCTGGGCTCGATGTTCGAGTACCTGGCAGATCGCTACGAGGTGCATCACCTCGGCATCGATCATCTGGGTGCCCGCATCGACGGCCGATGGACGCTTCATCCGACAGCTGGAGCGTCCGACGTCGACGGCTGCGCGGCCATCGCGGCATTGGCGCCCGTGCTGTGTCCGGCCGTGGTGCTGGTCACCAACGATCTGTGGAAGGTCGGCCCGGCCGTCGAGGCTGCGCGACGATGGGCCGGCGACGCACGGCTGGTGGTGAGCTCGCCGGTCGACGGCGAGATCATCCAGCCCAGTCTCGTCGGCCTGCTCCAGGACGTGGCGTGCCTTGCCGTTTATACCGATGTGGCCAGCGCGACGGTGGCGAACGCGGCGAAGGCGCATTTCGGCCCTGGCGCGGCGCGCCTGCTGCCGCGGATCCGGGTCATGGCGCATGGCGTCGATACCAGCGTGTTCCGGCCACTGGACGGGAGAAGCCGCGCGCACAGCCGACTGTTGGCCAGACAGCGGCTATATCCGGAGCGCCCGAGATGTGGGACAGCTTCATCGTCCTCAACGCGAACATGAATCTCGGCCGAAAGCGCCTCGACCTTACGCTCGATGGCTTCGCCCGCTTTGCCCGGGACTTGAGCCCCAAGGTGCGGCTCCTGATCCACTCCAAATGGCACGACTGGGCCTGCGACGTGCAGCGGGAAGCCGAGAGGCTCGGCATCTCCGACCGCCTGCTCACGATCACGGGCGGCGAAACGTTGACTGCGGCCAGCACCGAGGTGCTGAACCTGATCTACAATGCGACCGATGTCGGCCTGAGCACCTCCATGGGTGAGGGGTGGGGCTTCGTTCCATTGGAGCACGCCGCCGCGGGTGTCGCCCAGATCTTGCCTCGTCACAGCTCGCTGGCGGAGATCTGGCATGGCTCCGCCGAATTCCTCGAGCCTGTCGAGCGCTTCGCACCTCCCGGCGCGCCCTGCGCGTGGCAGGCCGTCGACGCCGAGGATGTCGGCGCCGCCTTATGGCGGCTCTATCGCGAGCCTGCCAGGTTGAGCGAGGTGGCGGCCGCATGCCACGCGAACGCCACGCGCCCGGATTATCGCTGGGAGCAGGTGGCTGGCCGCTGGGACGAGCTGTTCCGCGGGCTCGTTAACGGCCCGCACTAGGATCGCCACGTGGAGACGATCGAGCTCGATCTGCCGGTGGTCCCGCCCATCCAGATGCGGCTGCACGAGGCCGACGAGCTGATATCGCGCGTGCTCAGACGGCATCGCCTTTGGGAGGCCGCATCGAGCTGGTTTTGCCTGCGCCACGTCCGGCCTGGCGACCACGCGGTCGATGTCGGGGCGAACATCGGGTACTACAGCCTGCTGCTTTCGCGACTGGCCGGCGAGTCGGGCCAAGTCGACGCATTCGAGCCGGAGCCGAGCAACCTCACGCTGTTGCGCGCCAACCTTCGGATGAACGGCTGCGCGAACGTGCGGGTGCATCCAGTCGCACTGGCGGACATCCCTGGGCGCCGCGAGCTCTATCTGTGCCGGTCGAACCGGGGCGACCACCGGCTGGGCCATGCTCCCGAGCGCGATCGAATCGCGGTGCCGGTGACGACGGCCGATCTCTTGCTCGGGACGCAGTCCGCCAAGATCGACCTCGTCAAGATTGACGCGCAAGGGGCCGAGGAGCTGGTCCTTGTCGGGATGAGGCGGCTGATCGAGCAACATCGGCACTCGCTCACCCTGCTGCTGGAGCTTTGCCCGCTGGCGCTGCCGAGCGTTGGTTCGTCTTGCGCTTCCATGCTGACGCTGCTCGATGCCCTGGGCGGGCGATATCTGCTGTTCAATCGGTGGTCGCCCGACGCGGTACAGCTTCGTGGGCTCGACCGCACCGAGGTCCGCCGTCTTGGCGAGGCCATGATTCATGCCGGCGCCGACGCCTCGCTGAACCTCGTCGTGGTCTTCAGCGCCGACGCCGCGTGCCAGCTGCACGCTCGCCTGGCGACCCCCGCAAGCCGCTAGACCTGGCCGAACCTGCCGCGCCCCGCGGCGGTGACGGCATGGGGAGTGGCCAAAGCTCGCTCGTCTAGCCTCCAAGCGCCGCGCGCGAGTCCCCAGGCGCTTCGGCACGCGCCTCCTTGCCGTAGTCGCGGACGACCTCGGCGACGCGCAGGCGATAGTCCTGGAACATGCGGTTGCGGCCCATGGCCTGGGCGAGGCGATGCTCGCGCAGCCGGCGCCAATCCGCCAGCGCCGCCTCGTCGCGCCAGATCGACAGCGAGAGCAGCTTGCCGGGCTCGGTCAGGCTCTCGAAGCGCTCGACCGAGACGAAGCCGTCGATGCCGGCCAAATGCGGGCGCAGCTCGGCGGCGAGGTCGAGATAGGCGCCGCGATGCTCGGGATGCGGCCAGACCTCGAAGATGACGGCGATCACACCAGGCCGCCCTTCTTCTTCTTGAGCTGGACCGCCTGGCCGCGCTTGGCCGAGACGATGCCGCGATTGACGCCGAGCCAGCCGATCTCGCCGAACAGGCGGCCATATTCGATCTTCGGGCAGCGATCCATGATGACCTCGGCACCGGCGGCCTCGGCCCGGGCGGCGGCGGCCTCGTCGCGCACGCCGAGCTGCATCCAGACCACCGGGATGCCCAGCCGCACGGCCTCGTCGGCCACGGCTCCGGCCTCGGAGGAGCGGCGGAAGATCGACACCATGTCGGGCACCAGCGGCAGGCTGGCGAGGTCGGGATGGACCAGCTCGCCGAGCATGGTCTGCCCGGCCGAGCGCGGGTTCACCGGCAGGACGCGGTAGCCCTTGCCCTGCAGGTACATCATGGCGAAATAGGACGGCCGCATCTCGGTGGTGGAGGCGCCAACCATGGCGATGGTCTTCACCCGCTCGAGGATGCGGCGGAGCTTCGTGTCGTCATAGTGGAGCGGCTGGTCGGGCATGGGCTTCCGGCGCGTCGGATCGCGAGGTACGCAAGCCGATGTAGGCTCATGCCGCGGAGGCGCCAAGTGACCCTCGATCCCCGGACCCGTGCGACGCTGGCCGGCGTCTCGACGGCGTCGATCACCACGATCCTGCTCAAGAAGGGCCTGCGCAACGTCTGGCTGCGCGGCCCGAAGCCCCTGGCCCCCGGGCAGGGCAGGGTGGTCGGCCCCGCCTTCACCTTGCGCTTCGTGCCGGCGCGCGAGGATCTGGCGACCCCGGAATCCTGGGCCTCGCCGCGCTCGACCCGGGCCGCGATCGAGGCGATGCCCGAAGGCTGCGTCGCCGTGGTCGACGCCATGGGCGTGAAGGATGCCGGGATCTTCGGCGACATCCTGTGCGGCCGGATGCTCAAGCGCGGCATAGCGGCCCTGGTGACCGACGGTGCGTTGCGCGACCTCGCCGGCATTCGTGGCGTGGGACTGCCGGTCTGGTGCGACGGGATCGCGGCCCCGCCCTCGGTCGCCGGCCTGACCTTCGTCGGCTGGCAGGAGCCGGTCGGCTGCGGCGGGGTGGCGGTGTTCCCCGACGACGTGATCGTCGCCGACGAGGACGGTGCCGTGGTCATCCCCGCCACCCTGGTCGGCGAGGTGGCGCAGGCCGGACCCGAGCAGGAGCGGTTCGAGGCGTGGGTGGTGGACGAGGTCGCGGGCGGTGCCGCGCTGCCGGGCCTTTATCCGCCGGACGCCGCGACCAGGGCCCGCTACGAGAGTGGGCGGGGCCGCTCGGCCACCTGAGCGGGGTGTTGGGCCGCGGGATGACCAGCCCGCTTTGAAGCTGGCGCAATCGGCCGTAAGATGAGGGGATAAGGGCCTCGAGGCGCAAGGTCGCCCATATCCTGGAGCCTGCGTGATGTCCGTGCGCTCGGCGCAACGGCGGATCTCCGCTCCGGCCGGTTCATCGCTGTCCGCGTTACGGGTAGCGCAGGCGACGCGCGCCGAGGTTCTGGTGCCGCTGCTCGATCGCCTGAGTCCGACCGGCAGGGCAGCACCGCAGCTGCCGCCCGCCGGCGAGCCCCTGGGCGTGCTGATCGCCGATCCGATGCTGCGAGATTTGCTGACGGCCGATCCGGCGCTCGCGGCGCTGCTACCGGGCGTCAACGGATCGATCCGGTGCGACAACGGGCTGTCGCAACTCTGTCGGATCGAGGCCGATCGAACGATCCGCTTGGCCGGGGAGCTGCTGGACCGCCCGGCGGCCGCGGTGTGGGCTGTGCGCTGGTCGCTCCAGCTGCTGGGGCTGCTCGACGCCGGCGTGCTGCCCCTACCGCGCCAGCGTGTCGCCGTCGTCGCGGCGCTCGCGCACGGCCGATGGCTGGCGCGGGGTCTCGCCGAAAGCGATCGGCAGGCGATCGCCGGAGGGTTGCCCGCGGCACTGGCCGACGCGTTGCTGTCGGTCGATGGCGACGTCCCGGCGGTGGCCGGCTTGCCGCGCCTCGTGACGGTCGCCTGGCTGCGGGATCTGGTCGCCGCGAGCTCGCCCGACGACTGGCGTGCGGCCGACGCGGAGCTGTGCCTTGTCTCCGAGCTGTGCCGGCCGCTCGAGCTGCTGCTGGTGGCCGGCGGCGACGAGCGGCTGAAGCTCGACGCGGCGACCGGGATGAACCGCTACGGGACGGTACCGCGGCCGCGCCCCGAGGCGATCCAGTTCTCGTCCTCCACGGCCTCGAGCATCAGCGACTATGCCTTCCGCCTTTGCGCCGACCTGCAGGGCCGGCTGCTGCGGCGCGCGGAGGCGCATGGCGCCGAGGCGGCCGAGCCGCACCTTCGGCTCGCGGATGCGGTGCGCCGCGAGATCGCGCGTCTGCTGGGTCTCGACGCCGGCTCGGGCGATATCGTCCTGACGGCATCGGGGACCGATACCGAGCTGCTCGCGGTGGCGCTGGCGCTGGCCGCCGACGATCGCCCGCTCGCCAATATCCTGATCGCGCCGGAGGAGACCGGACGCGGCGTGGTGCTGGCGGGGCAGGGCCGGTATTTCGGCGAGCAGACCTCGCTCGGGCTGCCGGTGCACAAGGGCGAGGCGCTGTGGCCGCAGCGCCGGTTCGCCATCCGCACGGTGCCGATCCGCGACGAGGCCGGCGGGATCCGGCCGGTGAGTCGCATCTCCGCCGAGACGCGCGGGCATGTCGAGGCGGCGCTGGCCGCCGGGGAACGGGTCCTCCTGCATCTCGTGCTGGGGTCCAAGACCGGCATCAGCGCGCCGCCGCTCGAGCTGGTCGAGGAGCTCCGTGCGCTGGATCCGGGGCGGGTCGACGTCGTGGTCGACGCCTGCCAGCTCAGGGTCTCGCCGACCTTGCTCGGCGATCTGGTCCGCCGCGGCTGGATGCTGCAAATCAGCGGCTCCAAGTTCCTGACCGGCCCCGCCTTCTCCGGCGCCCTCCTGCTGCCGCCCGCGATGCGTGATCGGGTCGACGCGTTGGCGTCGTTGCTGCGGCAGGCGCCTGGCATCAGCGTGCCGGCCGACTGGCCGCCCGCCTGGCGCGAGCAGCTCGAGCTCGTGCCCGTGGGCGACGCCAGCATGGGTGCCCTGTTCCGCTGGGTGGCGGCGCTGTGCGAGGCCGAGCTGCTCGGCACCCTGCCGGCGGACTTCTGCCATGCCGCGTTCGAGGGCTTCAGCGAGGCGCTGCTGGCCAGACTGTCCACCAGCACCGTCCTCGTTCCATTGGCACCGCCGGACGGCCATCTCGCCGATCTCGGCGCGGGGCCGCCCGGCCTGTCGGCCCGCTCGATCATCTGCTTCGCCCTCGCCCGGGACGACGGGTCGGGCGTGCGCCGACCGGTTTCGCTGGAGGAGTGCCAGCTCCTGTTCGAGTGCCTCAACAAGGACGTGTCGGGGTGGCTCCAGGGCTCGACGCCGGCCGAGCGCCGGCTCGCCGCCCGCCCGGCGCATATCGGCCAGCCCGTGGCGCTGCGCCCCGACTGCCCCGATGCGCCGATTGTGCTGCGGCTGGTTGTCGGCGCGCGCTTCTTCACGATCGTCGGCTTTCCGGACGATGCCGGCTGCGAGGCGGCGCTCGCCGCCGAGATCGGCGACGCGGTGACGGCGCTGGACAAGCTCGAGCTGCTGGTGCGGCATCTGCCCGACCTGCGGCGTGCCGCGGCTAGCTAGGGAATTCAGGCTGACATGGCGGGGGAACCGTTGGGCGGCCCGGGCCGGCTCGACCCGGAGGACTGGGCGCAGTTCCGCGCCAGCTGTCATCGAGCCGTCGACGAGATGGTCGACTGGTGGGCCGGCGTGCGCGAGCGGCCGGTCTGGCAGCCAATGCCGGATGCGGCCAAGGCGGCGCTCGCGGAACCGCTACCGCGGGAGGGGCTGGCGCTGGATCGGGTGATCGCCGACTTTCGCGAGCTGATCCTGGCCTACCCCAACGGCAACACGCATCCCGGCTTCATGGGCTGGGTCCACGGCTCGGGCACGCCGGTCGGTGCGCTCGCCGAGTTCCTCGCCGGGGCGCTAAACGCCAATCTCGGCGGGCGCGATCACGCGGCCATCTATGTCGAGCGGCAGATCATCGCTTGGGCGCGGCAGCTCTTCGGCCTGCCGGAGGGCGCCAGCGGCATCCTGGTCGGCGGGACCTCGATGGCCACGGTGTTGGCCGTGGCGGCCGCCCGGCAGGCGCATGCCGGTGGCGATGTCCGCCGCGAAGGCCTGCAGGGGCGCGAGGCGCCGTTGGTGGGCTACGCCTCACGCGAGGCGCATGGCTGCGTCGCCAAGGCGTTCGAGCTGCTCGGGCTCGGGCGGGACAATCTGCGGTTGTTGCCGACCGACCCGGCCCATGCGCTCGACACGGCGGCGCTGGCGGCGACCGTGGCGGCCGATCGCGCTATCGGCCTGCAGCCGTTTCTGGTCGTCGGCAGCGCCGGTACGGTCAATACCGGCGCCATCGATCCGCTGGGCGGCATCGCCGATTTCTGCGCGGCGCAGGGCCTGTGGTTCCATGCCGACGCGGCCTTTGGCGGGCTGGCGCTGCTGGTGCCCGAGATCGCGCCGCGCCTGGCCGGGATCGAGCGCGCCGACAGCCTCGGCTTCGATTTCCACAAATGGCTGCACGTGCCCTACGACGCGGGTTGCGTGCTGATCCGGGACGAGCGCCTGCACCGCGCGGCCTTCGCCTTGCGCCCGGACTATCTGGCCGCGGCGGAGCGCGGGCTCGCCGGCGGCAATCCCTGGTTCACCGAATACGGCGTCGATCTGAGCCGCGGCTTCCGGGCGCTGAAGGTTTGGTTCACGCTGCGCACCTTCGGGCTCGACCGGCTGGGCGAGGCGATCGCGGTCAATTGCCGGCAGGCGCGATCGCTCGCCGCCCGAATCGAGGCCGAGCCCGAGCTCGAGCTGCTGGCGCCGGTGCCGCTCAACATCGTCTGCTTCCGCTACCGCGACGCACCGGAGGGCGAGCTGGACCGGCTCAACGCCGAGATCGTGGTGGAGCTGCAGGAGCGCGGCATTGCGGCACCCTCGACCACGCAGATCGGCGGCCGCCTCGCGGTGCGCGCCTGCCTGTGCAACCACCGCACCGAGGAGACCGAGCTCACGGCCCTGGTCGACGGCGTGCTGGCGCTCGGGCGGGCTCAGCGCCGGGCGAGCAGGTAGAGCGCGATCCCGGCGGCCACGGAGACGTTGAGGCTCTCCATCCTGGGGTCGATCTCGAGGCGGGCGAGGTGGTCGCACTCCTCGGTCACGAGGCGACGCAGGCCCTCGCCCTCACTGCCCAGGACCAGGACGACCCGGGCCGGCAGATCAAGGGTCTCCAGAGCGCTGGCGCCGGCGGCATCCAGGCCGACCACCCAGTAGCCGCGCTTCTTCAGCTCCGCGAGCGTGCGGGCGAGATTGACGACCTCGACGATCGGCACGAGGTCCAGGGCACCGGAGGCCGCCTTGGCGCAGGCGCCCGCCAGCTCGGCGCTGCGCCGCTGCGGCAGAATCACCGCCTCCACGCCCAGGGCGGCCGCCGTGCGCAGGATGGCGCCGAGATTGCGCGGGTCGTTGACCTGGTCGAGGGCCAGCACCAGCGAGCGGGCGGCCGCGTCCTCGCCCAGCTCGGACGGCTCCCGCTCCGGCAGGGGACCCACGGCCGCAGCCAGCCCCTGATGGGCCGCGTCGGGCGGCAGGAGGCGCGCGAGGCGATCGGGCGGCACCAGCTCGGGCGTGATCGCGCGCGCCCTGGCCGCGCTCGCGATGTCGGCGAGCATGGCCTCGCTGGCCAGCACCCGGTAGCAGGGGCGGTCCGGATTGGCGAGCGCCGCGGCCACGGCATGCTGGCCGTAGAGCCAGATCCGGCCGGGCGGCGGGGGGGATTTCGGGCGGCGTGACAAGCTGTGGGGCGTCCGGCTCGATTGTTGACAAGGGGTTGGAAACGACCATATTCCGCCCGCGTTTTGCTCCGGCGCCTGGGCGCGGAGGGGTGGCCGAGCGGTCAATGGCAGCAGACTGTAAATCTGCCGACGTACGTCTACGTAGGTTCGAATCCTACCCCCTCCACCATCAGTAGCAAGCCGGACGAGACGGACGCGGCCGCGGGCGGGTGTAGCTCAATGGTAGAGCTCCAGCCTTCCAAGCTGGTGGTGAGGGTTCGATTCCCTTCACCCGCTCCACGGCCACCCAACCCGACCCAGGTTCGCATCGCAGGGGATCCCAGGAGCCCGTAGATGGCCAAAGAGAAGTTTTCGCGGACGAAGCCGCACTGCAACATCGGGACGATCGGTCACGTCGATCACGGCAAGACGACGCTGACGGCGGCGATCACCAAGGTTCTGGCGGAGTCGGGGAAGGCCAGCTTCACGGCGTACGATCAGATCGACAAGGCGCCGGAGGAGAAGGCGCGCGGGATCACGATCAACACGGCGCATGTCGAGTACGAGACCGACAAGCGGCACTATGCGCATGTCGACTGCCCGGGCCACGCCGACTACGTCAAGAACATGATCACCGGTGCGGCCCAGATGGACGGGGCGATCCTGGTGGTCTCGGCGGCCGACGGGCCGATGCCGCAGACGCGCGAGCACATCCTCCTGGCCCGGCAGGTGGGCGTGCCGGCGATCGTGGTCTACCTGAACAAGGTGGACATGGTCGACGACGAGGAGCTGCTCGAGCTGGTCGAGCTCGAGGTGCGCGAGCTTTTGACCAAGTACGGCTTCCCGGGCGACGACATCCCGATCGTCAAGGGCTCCGCGCTGGCCGCGCTGGAGGGTCGCGACGAGGCGGTCGGGCGCGAGCAGATCATGAGCCTGATGGCGGCGGTGGACAGCTACATCCCGCAGCCGGAGCGGGCGGTGGACCTGCCGTTCCTGATGCCGATCGAGGACGTGTTCTCGATCTCGGGCCGCGGCACGGTGGTGACGGGCCGGGTCGAGCGCGGCATGGTCAAGGTGGGCGAGGAGGTCGAGATCGTCGGCATCAAGGCCACGGTCAAGACCACCTGCACCGGCGTGGAGATGTTCCGTAAGCTGCTCGACCAGGGCCAGGCGGGCGACAATGTCGGCATCCTCTTGCGCGGCACCAAGCGCGACGACGTCGAGCGCGGCCAGGTCCTGTGCAAGCCGGGCTCGATCACGCCGCACACCAAGTTCAAGGGCGAGGTCTACATCCTGACCAAGGAGGAGGGCGGGCGGCACACGCCGTTCTTCTCCAACTACCGGCCGCAGTTCTATTTCCGCACCACGGACGTGACGGGCTCGATCAAGCTGCCCGAGGGGACGGAGATGGTGATGCCGGGCGACAACATCGCGATGGAGGTCGACCTGATCGCGCCCATCGCCATGGAGAAGGGCCTGCGCTTCGCCATCCGCGAGGGCGGCCGCACCGTCGGTGCCGGCGTCGTCGCCGACATCATCGCCTAGCGTACGGATGGGCATGGCGCGGGCTTGCGCCTGCGCCGGCTCTGCTCTATGCACGGCCGTCCCGGCGGCGGGGATCGGCGCACGGTCGCTGTCGTGCATCCGGTCCTGCGGACGTGGCGGGCTAGGAGTGTAGCTCAACTGGTAGAGCACCGGTCTCCAAAACCGGGGGTTGGGGGTTCGAGCCCCTCCACTCCTGCCAGCCGCCGGCGGGCGGACCCGATCACCGGAACGCAGACGGATCGATGATAGCGAAACTCTCGCCTGCCCAGTTCATCCGCGAGGTGCGGCAGGAGCTGGCCAAGGTCACTTGGCCGACGCGGAAGGAGACGGTGGCGACCACGCTCAGCGTGCTCGCCATGTCGGCGCTCGCGGCCCTGTTCTTCTTCGTCGTCGATCAGGTCATCGCCTTCGGGGTGCAGATGATCCTCGGCCTGGGGGCGTGAGCATGGCGCAGCTGCGCTGGTACATCATCCACGTCTATTCCGGCTTCGAGAAGAAGGTGAAGGAATCGATCCGCGAGCAGGCCGACCAGAAGGGCCTGGGCACGCTGTTCGAGGACATCCTGGTGCCGATGGAGGAGGTGGTCGAGGTCCGCCGCGGCAAGAAGGTGGCGGCCGAGCGCAAGTTCTTCCCGGGCTACGTGCTCGTGCGGATGATGCTCAACGACGAGACTTGGTCGCTGGTGCGCAACACCGCGAAGGTCACGGGCTTCCTGGGCCCGGGCGGCAAGCCGTCGCCGATCCCCGACCACGAGGCCGACCGGATCCGCAGCCAGATCCAGGAAGGCGTCGAGCATCCCAAGCCGACCATCGCCTTCATCTCGGGCGACAATGTCCGCGTCAGCGACGGCCCGTTCGCCTCGTTCAACGGGGTGGTCGAGGAGGTCGACGAGGCCAAGGGCCGGCTCAAGGTGTCGGTCTCGATCTTCGGCCGGGCGACCCCGGTCGAGCTGGAGTACTCGCAGGTCGAGAAGCTCTAGCGCAGCCTTTCACCGCGGGAGCGCCGCGCCGCGGCGCGCATGGACCGCTAAGCCAGCAGAGGTAGGCAGAAAGCCGATGGCGAAGAAGATCACGGGTTACATCAAGCTGCAGGTGCCGGCCGGCAAGGCCAACCCCTCGCCGCCGATCGGGCCGGCGCTGGGCCAGCGCGGCCTGAACATCATGCAGTTCGTCAAGGAGTTCAACGCGGCGACCCAGGGCATGGAGCCCGGGATGCCGGTGCCGGTGGTGATCACCGCCTTCGCCGACCGCACCTTCGCCTTCGTCACCAAGACGCCGCCGGTTTCCTACTTCCTGAAGAAGGCGGCGGGTGTGGCCAAGGGCAGCTCGACCACCGGCCGCGGCTTCGCCGGCAAGGTGACCCTGGCGCAGTGCCGCGAGATCGCCGAGGCCAAGATGAAGGACCTCAACGCGAACGATCTCGACGGGGCGGTGCAGATGATCGTCGGCTCGGCCCGCTCGATGGGCCTCGAGGTGGCGGAGTAGAAACGATGGCAGGCAAGGGCAAGCGTCTCCAGGACGCCGAGAAGACGATCGACCGCAGCAAGGCGCAGCCGCTGCCGGCGGCGGTCGAGGCGGTGAAGGCCAACGCCAAGGCGAAGTTCGACGAGACGGTCGAGCTGGCGCTTTCCTTGGGCGTCGATCCCCGGCACGCCGACCAGATGGTGCGCGGCACGGTCAATCTGCCGCACGGCACCGGCAAGACGGTCCGAGTCGCCGTGTTCGCGCGGGGCGACAAGGCCGAGGAGGCCACCGCGGCCGGCGCCGACGTGGTGGGTGCGGAGGACCTGGCCGAGAAGGTCCAGGCCGGCCAGATCGATTTCGACCGCTGCATCGCCACCCCCGACATGATGCCGCTGGTCGGCCGGCTGGGCCGCGTGCTCGGCCCGCGCGGCCTGATGCCCAACCCGAAGCTCGGCACCGTGACACCGAACGTCCGCGAGGCGGTCGAGGCGGCCAAGGGCGGGCAGGTCCAGTTCCGCGTCGAGAAGGCCGGCATCGTGCATGCCGGCGTCGGCAAGGCGAGCTTCGCGCCCGAGCATCTGGTGGCCAACGTCAAGGCGTTCGTGGATGCCATCAACAAGGCCAAGCCGACCGGGGCCAAGGGCACCTACCTCAAGCGGGCGAGCCTGAGCTCGACCATGGGGCCCGGGGTCAAGGTCGAAGTGCCCAGCCTGCTGGCTTGAGATCGGTCGCGGCAGACCCCAAATTGCCTCTTGCGCTCCCCGGCATCGTGGCTATTGTCGCGCCCTCCGAGGAGTTCAAGGCATGCCGCCCCGGTCCGGAACTGGTCCTGGGTGGCGCTTGTCGTGAAGCCAGCGCTCCGCCTGGCGGCGTCTCACGGCAGGATTGGCGGGATCGGCCGCGGCGAGAGCCCATTCGGATAGTGTTCGGAGACTAGCGTGCTGCGAGCCGAAAAAGCTCACGTGATCGACGAGCTGGGCACCGTCTTTGGCGAGGCGGGTGTGGTCGTCGTCACTCATTACAAAGGCCTGACCGTCGCCGAGATCTCCGATCTGCGGGCGCGGACCCGTGCGGCCGGTGCCTCGTTCCGGGTCACCAAGAACAAGCTGGCCCAGCGGGCGCTCGACGGTACGCCGTTCGCCCCGCTGTCGGAGCTGTTCAAGGGCCCGACGGCGATCGCCTTCTCGAAGGATCCGACCTCGGCGCCGAAGATCGTCGCCGAGTTCGCGAAGAAGAACGAGAAGCTGCAGATCGTCGGCGGCGGCCTGTCCGGCACGCTGCTCGATGCGGCGTCCGTGCGGGCGCTGGCCGAGCTGCCGTCGCTCGACGAGCTGCGCGGCAAGCTGATCGGCCTGCTCAACGCCCCGGCAAGCCGGCTGGTCGGCCTGTTGCAGGCGCCGGGTGGCCAGGTGGCGCGGGTGCTGGCGGCGCGCGCGGAGCAGTCGGCCGAGTAGGCGGCGGAAGTGATGTGAGGGCGCGCGGCACGGCCGGCGCCTGGACCGAGAGATCGTTGCGGGAGTGGTTGTGATGGCGAATCTGGATCAGCTGGTCGAGGACCTTTCGAGCCTGACCGTCCTCGAGGCGGCGCAGCTGTCGAAGATGCTCGAGGAGAAGTGGGGCGTCTCGGCGGCGGCCCCGGTCGCCGTGGCGGCGGCGGGCGGCGGCGGTGCCGCAGCCCCGGCCGAGGCGGTCGAGGAGCAGACCGAGTTCGACGTGATCCTGGCCGCCGCGGGCGCCCAGAAGATCAACGTCATCAAGGAGGTCCGGGCCATCACCGGGCTGGGCCTGAAGGAGGCCAAGGACCTCGTCGAGGCGGCGCCGAAGGCGGTCAAGGAGGCCGTCTCCAAGGACGATGCCGCCAAGATCAAGGCGCAGCTCGAGGGTGCGGGCGCCACGGTGGAGATCAAATAGATCTCGCTCGCGCCCACGGCGCCGTCGCGGCCCGTCGCTCCGCCCCCTCGTCGGGCCGGAGCGGGGCTGGGGCGGTAGCCGCCTTGTCGTCGTGCTGGTGATCCGACCAGGCCGGATGCGCATCGCGCAGCCCGGCCTTTCGTCGTGATCCCGTCCTGACCCGGCCCCGCGCGCCTTCTGCGTCGCGCGCTGCCGGGAGTTTCAACCGAGCGGGTCAGCCATGTCCGATCTTACCACGGCAAAGAAGCGGATTCGCAAGAGCTTCGGCCGGATCCCCGAGGTCACGGAGATGCCGAACCTCATCGAGGTGCAGCGGCAGTCCTACGAGACCTTCCTGCAGATGCACACCGCTGCACCCGAGCGCGAGCTGCTCGGGCTGGAGGAGGTGTTCCGCTCGGTCTTCCCGGTGCGCGACTTCGCCGATCGCGCCGCACTCGACTTCGTCAAGTACGAGCTCGAGGAGCCGAAGTACGACGTCGAGGAGTGCCACCAGCGCGGCATGACCTACGCCGCACCGCTGCGCGTCACCCTGCGCCTGATCGTCTGGGACGTCGACGAGGAGACGGGCTCCAAGAGCGTCCGCGACATCAAGGAGCAGGACGTCTACATGGGCGACATGCCGCTCATGACGGACAACGGCACCTTCGTCGTCAACGGCACCGAGCGCGTCATCGTCTCGCAGATGCACCGCAGCCCCGGCGTGTTCTTCGACCACGACCGCGGCAAGACCCACAGCTCGGGCAAGTTCCTCTACTCCGCCCGCATCATTCCCTATCGCGGCTCCTGGCTCGACTTCGAGTTCGACGCCAAGGACCACTGCTACGTGCGCATCGACCGGCGCCGCAAGCTGCCGGTGACGACGCTGCTGCTCGCCCTGGGCCTCGACCAGGAGACGATCCTCAACACCTTCTACAGCGAGATCTTCTTCGCGCGTGCCGGCCAGGGCTGGCGCACGGCGTTCCGTGCGGAGCGCCTGCGCGGCCAGAAGCTGACCGCCGACCTGGTCGACGCCGCCACCGGCCAGACGCTGGCCGAGGCCGGCACCAAGATGACCCCGCGCCTGCTCAAGAAGATCGAGGAGCAGGGGATGAGCGAGGTCTACCACTCCGCCGAGGAGCTGGTGGGCCGCTATCTCAGCCGCGACCTGATCAACGAGGAGACTGGGCTGGTACTCGCCGAGGCGGGCGACGAGCTCACCGGCGAGACCATGCGCAAGCTGGCCGAGGCCGGCATCGCCACGATCCCGGTGCTGGATATCGATCATCTGACGGTTGGCCCCTACATCCGCAACACCCTGGCGCTCGACCGCTGCCAGAACCGCGAGGAGGCGCTGCTCGACATCTACCGCGTGCTGCGCCCGGGCGAGCCGCCGACGCTGGATACCGCCGAGGCCCTGTTCTCCAGCCTGATCTTCGATTCCGAGCGCTACGACCTGTCGCCGGTCGGCCGCGTCAAGATGAACATGCGGCTCGGCCTGGAGACCGAGGACACGCTGCGCGTCCTGCGCAACGAGGACATCGTCGCGGTCATCCGGATGCTGGTCGAGATCAAGGACGGGCGCGGCGAGATCGACGACATCGACCATCTCGGCAACCGGCGCGTGCGCTCGGTCGGCGAGCTGATGGAGAACCAGTTCCGCGTCGGCCTCTTGCGCATGGAGCGCGCGGTCCGCGAGCGCATGAGCTCGGTCGAGATCGACGCGGCGATGCCGCACGACCTGATCAACGCCAAGCCGGTGGCGGCCGCGGTGCGCGAGTTCTTCGGCAGCTCGCAGCTGTCGCAGTTCATGGACCAGACCAACCCCCTCTCGGAGATCACCCACAAGCGGCGCCTGTCGGCACTAGGGCCGGGCGGCCTCACCCGCGAGCGGGCGGGCTTCGAGGTGCGCGACGTGCACCCGACGCACTATGGCCGGATCTGCCCGATCGAGACGCCGGAAGGCCCGAACATCGGCCTGATCAACAGCCTCGCCACCTATGCCCGGATCAACAAGTACGGCTTCATCGAGAGCCCGTACCGGCGGGTCGTGGACGGCAAGGTCTCCGACGAGGTGGTCTATCTCTCGGCCATGGAGGAGGGGCGCTACACGATCGCCCAGGCCAACTCCGAGCTGAACCCCGACCGCAGCTTCGCGGGCGAGCTGGTGAGCTGCCGCGAGAACGGCGAGTTCGTGCTCGCCCGGCCCGACCAGATCACCATGATCGACGTCTCGCCCAAGCAGCTGGTCTCGGTGGCGGCGGCGTTGATCCCGTTCCTCGAGAACGACGACGCCAACCGGGCGCTGATGGGCTCGAACATGCAGCGCCAGGCGGTGCCGCTGCTGCAGGCGGCGGCACCCTTCGTCGGCACCGGCATGGAGGGCGTGGTCGCCCGCGACAGCGGTGCCGCGATCGCCGCCCGGCGGGCCGGCATCGTCGACCAAGTCGACGGCTCGCGCATCGTCGTGCGCGTGACCGACGACACGGCGCGTGCCGACCGCGTGGTCGACATCTACCGGCTGAAGAAGTTCCAGCGCTCGAACCAGAACACCTGCATCAACCAGCGGCCGCTGGTGAAGGTCGGCGACAAGGTGCTGGCCGGCGACATCATCGCCGACGGCCCGTCGACGCAGCTGGGCGACTTGGCGCTGGGCCGCAACGCGCTGGTCGCGTTCATGCCGTGGAACGGCTACAATTTCGAGGACTCCATCCTCATCTCCGAGCGGATCGTCCGCGACGACGTGTTCACCTCCATCCACATCGACGAGTTCGAGGTGATGGCGCGCGACACCAAGCTCGGGCCGGAGGCGATCACCCGCGACATCCCGAACGTCAGCGAGGAATCGCTGCGCAATCTGGACGAGGCGGGCATCGTCTATATCGGTGCGGAGGTGAAGGCCGGCGACATCCTGGTCGGCAAGGTCACGCCCAAGGGCGAGACGCCGATGACGCCGGAGGAGAAGCTGTTGCGCGCCATCTTCGGCGAGAAGGCGGCTGACGTGCGCGACACCTCGCTCAAGGTGCCGCCCGGCGTGCAGGGCACCGTCGTCGAGGTGCGCGTCTTCAACCGGCGCGGCGTCGACAAGGACGAGCGCGCCATCGCCATCGAGCGGGCCGAGATCGAGCGGCTCGCCAAGGATCGCGACGACGAGAAGGCGATCCTCGAGCGCAACATCTACAACCGCCTGCGCGAGGTCCTCGAGGGGCAGGTCGCGACCTCCGGGCCGCGCGGCCTCAAGGTCGGCGTGCCGGTGGCAGGCGACACGTTCGAGGCGCTGCAGCGGCGGCTGTGGTGGGAGATCGGCGTCGACGACGCCGACCGGATGACCGAGATCCAGGGGCTGAAGCGCCAGCTCGACGACGGCTACAAGCTGCTGACCGACCGGTTCGAGAACAAGGTCGAGAAGCTGCAGCGCGGCGACGAGCTGCCGCCCGGCGTCTTGAAGATGGTCAAGGTGTTCGTCGCGGTGAAGCGCAAGCTGCAGCCGGGCGACAAGATGGCCGGCCGGCACGGCAACAAGGGCGTCATCTCGCGCATCGCCCCGATCGAGGACATGCCGCACCTCGAGGACGGCACCCACGTCGATCTCGTGCTCAATCCCCTGGGCGTGCCGTCGCGCATGAACGTCGGCCAGATCCTGGAGACGCATCTCGGCTGGGCCTGCGCCAATCTCGGCCGGCAGATCGGCGAGCTGGTCGACCAGTGGCAGGACGGCGTCGGCCGCAAGGCGCTCGAGGAGCGGCTGCAGCACGTCTACGGCGCCGAGGTCGGCACCGAGGTGCGCGGCTACACCGACGACGAGCTGCGCGAGCTCGGCGACAATCTGCGCCCGGGCGTGCCGATCGGCACGCCGGTGTTCGACGGGGCGCACGAGGCCGACATCGTGCGCATGCTCGAGGATGCCGGCTGCGCGGCCTCCGGCCAGGTGACCCTGGTCGACGGCCGCACCGGCGAGGCGTTCGACCGGCCGGTGACCGTCGGCTACATCTACATGCTGAAGCTCGGCCACCTCGTGGACGACAAGATCCACGCCCGGTCCGTCGGCCCCTACAGCCTGGTCACCCAGCAGCCGCTGGGCGGCAAGGCGCAGTTCGGCGGCCAGCGCTTCGGCGAGATGGAGTGCTGGGCGCTCCAGGCCTACGGCGCCTCCTACTCGCTGCAGGAGATGCTGACGGTGAAGTCCGACGACGTGTCGGGCCGCACCAAGATCTACGAGGCGATCGTGCGCGGCGAGGACACGTTCGAGGCGGGCATTCCCGAGAGCTTCAACGTGCTCGTCAAGGAGCTGCAGGCGTTGGCGCTCGACGTCGAGCTGCAGCAGGAGATGGCCGGCGAGTGATCCGGCCAGTCTTCACTCTTCGTATCTTCCGGGTGCCCGGCACCCCGGACCCGGTCGCGCGTGCCGGCGCGGCCGGGTTTGCACACCCCTCACGGCGGTGATCGAGAGCAGGGTCCGATGAACGACTTGATGTACCTGTTCGGCCAGCCCGCGGCGGGCCAGAAGTTCGACCAGATCCGGATCTCCATCGCGAGCCCCGACGAGATTCGCGAGTGGTCCTACGGCGAGGTCAGGAAGCCCGAGACCATCAACTACCGCACGTTCAAGCCCGAGCGCGACGGCTTGTTCTGCGCCAAGATCTTCGGCCCGATCAAGGACTACGAGTGCTTGTGCGGCAAGTACAAGCGCATGAAGTACAAGGGCATCGTCTGCGAGAAGTGCGGCGTCGAGGTCATCCAGTCGAAGGTCCGGCGCGAGCGCATGGGCCATATCGAGCTGGCCTCGCCGGTGGCCCACATCTGGTTCCTGAAGTCGGTGCCGTCGCGCATCGGCGTCCTGCTCGACATGACGCTGCGCGACCTCGAGCGCGTGCTCTATTTCGACAACTGGGTGGTGGTCGAGCCGGGCCTGACCACGCTCAAGCCAAACGAGCTACTGACCGAGGAGCAGGTGCTGCGCTATCGCGAGGAGTTCGGCGACGACTCCTTCACCTGCGGCATCGGTGCCGAGGCGGTGCGCGACATGCTCAAGCGGCTCGATCTGCCGGTCGAGCGCGAGAAGATGCGCGGCGAGCTGGTCGAGACCAGCTCCGAGGCCAAGCGCAAGAAGCTCGTCAAGCGCCTGAAGATGGTCGAGGTGTTCCTCGAATCGGGCAACAAGCCCGAGTGGATGGTGCTCGAGGTGGTGCCGGTGATCCCGCCGGAGCTGCGCCCGCTGGTGCCGCTCGACGGCGGCCGGTTCGCGACCTCGGACCTCAACGACCTCTATCGCCGGGTCATCAACCGCAACAACCGCCTCAAGCGGCTGATCGAGCTCAAGGCGCCCGACATCATCGTCCGCAACGAGAAGCGGATGCTGCAGGAGGCGGTCGACGCGCTGTTCGACAACGGCCGCCGCGGCCGCGTCATCACGGGTGCGAACAAGCGCCCGCTGAAGTCGCTGTCCGACATGCTCAAGGGCAAGCAGGGCCGGTTCCGCCAGAACCTGCTCGGCAAGCGGGTCGACTATTCCGGCCGCTCGGTGATCGTCGTCGGCCCCGAGCTCAAGCTGCACCAGTGCGGCCTGCCGAAGAAGATGGCGCTCGAGCTGTTCAAGCCGTTCGTCTATGCCAAGCTCGAGCTCTACGGCAAGGCGCAGACCATCAAGGCCGCCAAGCGGATGGTCGAGAAGGAGCGGCCCGAGGTCTGGGACATCCTGGAGCAGGTGATCCGCGAGCATCCGGTCCTGCTCAACCGCGCGCCCACCCTGCACCGCCTGGGCATCCAGGCGTTCGAGCCGGTGCTGATCGAGGGCAAGGCGATCCAGCTGCACCCGCTGGTCTGCACCGCCTTCAACGCCGACTTCGACGGCGACCAGATGGCCGTGCACGTCCCGCTGTCGCTGGAAGCGCAGCTCGAGGCGCGCGTGCTGATGATGTCGACCAACAACATCCTCAGCCCGGCCAACGGCAAGCCGATCATCGTGCCGACGCAGGACATCGTCCTCGGGCTCTACTATCTGAGCCTGATCGCCGACGACGAGCCCGGCCAGGGCATGGTCTTCGGCGACGTCGCCGAGGTGCAGCAGGCGCTCACCGCAGGTGCCGTCTCGCTGCACGCCAAGGTGAAGTGCCGCATCGTCAAGATGCACGAGGACGGCGAGCTGCGCCCGCAGGTGGTCGAGACCACGCCGGGCCGGCTGCTGCTCTACGAGATCATGCCGCACCACCCCAACGTCACCTTCCAGGGCCTGATCAACCGGACCCTGACCAAGAAGGAGATCAGCCAGGTCATCGACGAGGTCTACCGCCACTGCGGCCAGAAGGAGACGGTGATCTTCGCCGATCGCCTGATGACGCTCGGCTTCAGCCACGCCTGCAAGGCCGGGATCTCGTTCGGCAAGGACGACATGATCATCCCCGAGGGCAAGTGGGGCCACGTCCACGGCACCCAGGAGCTGGTCAAGCAGTACGAGCAGCAATACTCGGACGGCCTGATCACCAAGGGCGAGAAGTACAACAAGGTCGTCGACGCCTGGCAGCAGTGCTCGGACAAGGTCGCCGAGGAGATGATGCAGGCCATCCAGGCCGTGCAGCAGACCAAGCGCGACGACGGCCGCTACCGCCAGCCCAACGCGATCTGGATGATGGCGCACTCGGGTGCCCGCGGCTCGGCGGCGCAGATCAAGCAGCTCGCCGGCATGCGCGGGCTGATGGCCAAGCCCTCGGGCGAGATCATCGAGAACCCGATCATCTCGAACTTCAAGGAAGGCCTCACCGTGCTCGAGTACTTCAACTCGACGCACGGCGCCCGCAAGGGCCTCGCCGACACCGCCTTGAAGACCGCGAACTCGGGCTACCTGACCCGGCGTCTGGTCGACGTCGCGCAGGACTGCATCATCAACGACGAGGATTGCGGCAGCGAGCGGTCGATCACCATCAGCACCTCGGGCGGCAACGAGGATCTGGGCGAGCGCATCCTGGGCCGCACCGTGGCGGAGGACATCGTCCATCCGCGCACGGGCGAGGTCCTCGCGCCGCGCAACACGCTGCTCGACGAGGAGCTGTGCCGGCGCATCGACCAGTCGGGCGTGGACAGCGTCCGCGTGCGCTCGGTGCTGACCTGCGACGGCAAGACCGGGGTCTGCGGCCGCTGCTACGGGCGCGACCTCGCGCGCGGCACGCCGGTGAACATCGGCGAGGCCGTGGGCGTGATCGCGGCGCAGTCGATCGGCGAGCCGGGCACGCAGCTCACCATGCGCACCTTCCACATCGGCGGCGCCGCCCAGGCCTCGGCTGAGCAGGCGGCGATCGAAAGCCCGTGCCTCGGCGTGGTCCGGCTGGTCAATCCGCGCCTCGTGCGCGACAGCCAGGATCGCGCGGTGGTCCTCGGCCGCAACACCGAACTCGTGGTCTATGACGAGGTCGGCCGCGAGAAGCTGCGGCAGAAGCTGGTCAACGGCACCCGCCTGCGGGCCGAGCCGGACTCGCAGGTCGAGCGGGGCCAGGTGCTGGCCGAATGGGACCCGCACACCCTGCCGGTGGTGACCGAGGCGTCGGGCATCATCGTCTTCCAGGACCTGATCGACGGCACCTCGTTCCGCGAGGTGGTTGACGAGGCGACCGGCAAGACCAGCAAGGAGCTGATCGACTACCGGCAGAGCGCGCGCTCGAGCACGCTGCGGCCCTCGATCGTCCTGCAGGACGAGCACGGCAACCCGATCACGCTGCCCTCGGGCAGCGAGGCCCGGTACTACCTGCCGGTCGGTGCCATCATGTCGGTCGACAACAGCACCAAGGTCCATGCCGGCGACGTGCTGGCGAGGCTGCCCCGCGAGGCGAGCAAGACCCGCGACATCACCGGCGGCCTGCCGCGGGTGGCGGAACTGTTCGAGGCGCGCCGGCCCAAGGACCCGGCGATCATCGCCGAGATCGAGGGCCGGATCGAGTTCGGCAAGGACTATAAGAACAAGCGCCGGCTCAAGATCCAGCCGGCCGACGAGGATCTCGATCCGGTCGAGTACCTGATCCCCAAGGGCCGGCACGTCGTCGTGCAGGAAAGCGATCAGGTGAAGCCGGGCGATCTGATCGTCGACGGCAATCCGGTGCCGCACGACCTCCTGCGGGTCCTCGGCATCGAGGCGCTGGCGCAGTTCCTGGTGAACGAGATCCAGGAGGTCTACAAACTCCAGGGCGTGAAGATCAACGACAAGCACATCGAGGTGATCGTCCGCCAGATGCTGCAGAAGATCGAGATCGTCGATCCCGGCGATACGACCTTCCTGGTGGGCGAGCAGGTCGATCGCCTGGAATTCGACCAGATCAACGACCGGATGCTGCTGGAGGACCGGCGGCCGGCGACCTGCCACCCGGTGCTGCAGGGCATCACCAAGGCGAGCCTGCAGACGCAGTCGTTCATCTCGGCGGCCTCGTTCCAGGAGACCACGCGCGTGCTGACCGACGCCGCCTTCGCCGGCAAGGTCGACAAGCTGCAGGGCCTCAAGGAGAACGTCATCGTCGGCCGGCTGATCCCGGCCGGCACCGGCGGCGTGCTGCAGCGCTTCAAGAAGGTCGCCGCCACCGACGACAGCTTCGCCGCCCCGCCGCCGGACCTGACCGGCGGCGAGATGGCACTGCGGTTGCCGGAGCTGAGCGGCGTGCCGTCCGAATAGCAGAGACTTGATCGCGCCGCGGGCCGGAGCCATCTCCGGCCCGCGGCAAACGCGCCGCAGGTGCTTGACGCTGCGGGGTGCCGGGGCTAGAAGCCCCTTCGCTTTATCTTCGGTGCCGGTGGTGACCCTCGCGGATCAGACACGGCACCGGCTTTACGGCGACTTGAGATGGAGCGCGAGCAACCGCATCATGGCGGGTCGCGCTCCTTTGCGTCGACATAGCTCCGGCGGATGCCGCCGCCGGGGCGGTCAGTGACGGGATGTGAGTGCGGATGCCGACGATCAACCAGCTGGTGGCCCAGGGCCGCTCGCCGAAGCCGACACGGAACAAGGTGCCGGCTCTGGAGGAGTGCCCGCAGAAGCGGGGCGTCTGCACCCGGGTCTACACCACGACGCCGAAGAAGCCGAACTCGGCGCTGCGCAAGGTGGCGCGCGTCCGGCTGACCAACGGCTTCGAGGTGACCAGCTACATCCCCGGCGAGGGCCACAATCTGCAGGAGCACTCGGTGGTCCTGATCCGCGGCGGCCGCGTGAAGGATCTGCCGGGCGTCCGCTACCACATCATCCGCGGCAAGCTCGACACCCAGGGCATCGCCAAGCGGCGCCAGGGCCGGTCGAAGTACGGCGCGAAGCGCCCGAAGTAAGAGATAGGGAAGTCCAGCGATGCGTCGTCGCGCGGCGGAAAAGCGTGAGGTGCTGCCGGATCCGAAGTTCGGTGATCTGGTGGTGACGAAGTTCGTCAATTCCTTGATGTATGACGGGAAGAAGTCGGTCGCCGAGCACACGCTCTATGCCGCCTTCGACCGGATGAAGGCGCGCACCGGCAAGGACCCGGTGGGCATGTTCCACGAGGCGCTGGACAATGTGAAGCCGGCGCTCGAGGTCCGCTCGCGCCGCGTCGGCGGCGCCACCTACCAGGTGCCGGTCGAGGTGCGCCCCGAGCGGCGCCAGGCGCTGGCGATCCGCTGGATCATCCAGATCGCGCAGAAGCGGTCGGAGAAGACCATGACCGAGCGGCTCGCGGGTGAGCTGCTCGACGCTGCCAACGGCCGCGGCGCGGCGTTCAAGAAGCGCGAGGACACGCTGCGGATGGCCGAGGCCAACCGCGCCTTCTCGCATTATCGCTGGTAAGTCTCGTCATGCCGCGTGAAATTCCGATCGAGCGCTACCGTAATATCGGCATCATGGCCCACATCGATGCCGGTAAGACGACGACGACCGAGCGCATCCTGTACTACACCGGAAAGTCGTACAAGATCGGCGAGGTGCACGAGGGCACCGCGACGATGGACTGGATGGAGCAGGAGCAGGAGCGCGGCATCACCATCACGTCGGCCGCGACCACGACCTTCTGGAACGACCACCGCATCAACATCATCGACACGCCGGGCCACGTCGACTTCACCATCGAGGTCGAGCGCTCCTTGCGCGTGCTCGACGGTGCCGTGGCGGTGTTCGACGGCGTGGCCGGCGTCGAGCCGCAGTCGGAGACCGTCTGGCGGCAGGCGGACAAGTACCGCGTGCCGCGGATCTGCTTCTGCAACAAGATGGACCGTACCGGCGCCAGCTTCGACCGCTGCGTGTCGATGATCCGCGACCGCCTCGGCGCCAACGCGGTGATCGTCAACTTCCCGATCGGGCTCGAGGCGGAGTTCAAGGGCGTCGTCGACCTGATCCGCAATCAGGCGATCATCTGGCACGAGGAAACTCTCGGCGCGAAGTTCTCCTACGAGCCGGTGCCGGCCGAGCTGGCCGACCAGGCGGCCGAGCTGCGCTCGGCGCTGATCGAGGCCGCGGTCGAGATGGACGACGCGGCGATGGAGGCCTACCTCGAGGGCAACGAGCCTGACGAGGCCACCATCATCCGCTGCCTGCGCGCCGGCACGGTCTCAGGCAAGCTGGTGCCGGTGGTCTGCGGCTCGGCCTTCAAGAACAAGGGCGTCCAGCCGCTGCTCGACGCCGTGGTCGACTTCCTGCCGTCGCCGCTCGAGGTGCCGCCGACCGAAGGCGTGGTGCCCGGCACCGACAAGAGCGTCGAGCGCAAGCCCGACGACAAGGAGCCGATGGCGGGCCTCGCGTTCAAGATCATGAACGACCCGTTCGTCGGCTCGCTGACCTTCGTGCGCATCTATTCTGGCAAGATCGAGAGCGGCTCCTACCTGCAGAACACGGTCAAGGATCAGCGCGAGCGCATCGGCCGCATCCTGCTCATGCACGCGAACAATCGCGAGGAGATCAAGGAGGCCTTCGCCGGCGACATCGTGGCCCTGGTCGGGCTGAAGGGCACGACTACCGGCGACACGCTGTGCGATGCCGCCAAGCCCGTGATCCTGGAGCGGATGGAGTTCCCCGAGCCGGTGATCGAGGTCGCGGTCGAGCCGCGCTCGAAGGCCGACCAGGAGAAGATGGGCATCGCCCTGTCGCGCCTCGCCGCGGAAGACCCCTCGTTCCGGGTCGGCAGCGATCCGGAGTCCGGCCAGACCGTGATCAAGGGGATGGGCGAGCTCCACCTCGAGATCATCGTCGACCGCATGAAGCGCGAGTTCAAGGTCGAGGCCAATGTCGGCGCGCCGCAGGTGGCCTATCGCGAGACGATCACGCGTGAGGCGACGGTCGACTACACGCACAAGAAGCAGAGCGGCGGCTCCGGCCAGTTCGCGCGGGTGAAGCTGGTGTTCGCCCCCGGCGAGAAGGGCTCGGGTTTCGAGTTCGACAGCAAGATCATCGGCGGCTCGGTGCCCAAGGAATACATCCCCGGCGTCGAGAAGGGCCTGAACTCGGCGGTGCAGAACGGCGTGATCGCCGGCTTCCCGATGGTCGACCTTCGGGCGCAGCTGGTCGACGGCGCCTACCACGAGGTCGACAGCTCGGCGCTCGCCTTCGAGATCGCCTCGCGCGCCGCCTTCAAGGAGGGCGTCGCCAAGGCTGGTCCGCAGCTGCTCGAGCCGGTGATGCGGGTCGAGGTGGTGACGCCCGAGGACTATATGGGCGACATCATCGGCGACCTGAACAGCCGCCGCGGCCAGATCACCGGCATGGAGCCGCGCGGCAACGGCCAGGTGATCAACGCCATCGTGCCGCTGGCCACGATGTTCGGCTACGTCAACACGCTGCGCTCGCTCAGTCAGGGCCGCGCGCAGTTCACCATGCACTTCGACCACTACGAGCCCGTGCCGCAGATGGTCGCCGAGGAAATCCGGGCGAAGTACGCCTGAGTCCGCATGCCCTGAAGGGACGATCGGAGCTAGAGAGATGGCCAAAGAGAAGTTTTCGCGGACGAAGCCGCACTGCAACATCGGGACGATCGGTCACGTCGATCACGGCAAGACGACGCTGACGGCGGCGATCACCAAGGTTCTGGCGGAGTCGGGGAAGGCCAGCTTCACGGCGTACGATCAGATCGACAAGGCGCCGGAGGAGAAGGCGCGCGGGATCACGATCAACACGGCGCATGTCGAGTACGAGACCGACAAGCGGCACTATGCGCATGTCGACTGCCCGGGCCACGCCGACTACGTCAAGAACATGATCACCGGTGCGGCGCAGATGGACGGGGCGATCCTGGTGGTCTCGGCGGCGGACGGGCCGATGCCGCAGACGCGCGAGCACATCCTCCTGGCCCGGCAGGTGGGCGTGCCGGCGATCGTGGTCTACCTGAACAAGGTGGACATGGTCGACGACGAGGAGCTCTTGGAGCTGGTCGAGCTCGAGGTGCGCGAGCTGCTGACCAAGTACGGCTTCCCGGGCGACGACATCCCGATCGTCAAGGGCAGTGCCCTGGCGGCGCTGGAGGGCCGCGACGAGGCGGTCGGGCGCGAGCAGATCATGAGCCTGATGGCGGCGGTGGACAGCTACATCCCGCAGCCGGAGCGGGCGGTGGACCTGCCGTTCCTGATGCCGATCGAGGACGTGTTCTCGATCTCGGGCCGCGGCACGGTGGTGACGGGCCGGGTCGAGCGCGGCATGGTCAAGGTGGGCGAGGAGGTCGAGATCGTCGGCATCAAGGCCACGGTCAAGACCACCTGCACGGGCGTGGAGATGTTCCGTAAGCTGCTCGACCAGGGCCAGGCGGGCGACAATGTCGGCATCCTGTTGCGCGGCACCAAGCGCGACGACGTCGAGCGCGGCCAGGTCCTGTGCAAGCCGGGCTCGATCACGCCGCACACCAAGTTCAAGGGCGAGGTCTACATCCTGACCAAGGAGGAGGGCGGGCGGCACACGCCGTTCTTCTCCAACTACCGGCCGCAGTTCTATTTCCGCACCACGGACGTGACGGGCTCGATCAAGCTGCCCGAGGGGACGGAGATGGTGATGCCGGGCGACAACATCGCGATGGAGGTCGACCTGATCGCGCCCATCGCCATGGAGAAGGGCCTGCGCTTCGCCATCCGCGAGGGCGGCCGCACCGTCGGTGCCGGCGTCGTCGCCGACATCATCGCCTGAAGAGGAGGAACGGACCGCTCGCGGGCCGGCTGATCCCATGGACACGCAGAACATCCGCATCCGCCTCAAGGCCTTCGACCACCGCGTGCTCGATCAGTCGGTGCGCGAGATCGTCGGCACGGCCAAGCGTACCGGCGCCCGCGTGCGCGGCCCGATCCCGCTGCCGAACCGGATCGAGCGCTTCACCGTCAACCGCTCGCCGCACATCGACAAGAAGAGCCGCGAGCAGTTCGAGATCCGCACCCACAAGCGGCTCCTCGACATCGTCGACCCGACGCCGCAGACCGTGGACGCGCTGATGAAGCTCGACCTCGCCGCCGGCGTCGACGTCGAGATCAAGCTCTAAGGGGCGCGTCATGCAACGTACCGGGCTGATCGCCCAGAAGATGGGCATGACCCGCCTGTTCGGCGTCGACGGCAGCCATGTGCCCGTCACGGTGCTGAAGGTCGAGAAGTGCGAGGTCGTCGCCGTGCGCACGCAGGAGAAGGACGGCTACACCGCCGTCCAGCTCGGCGTCGGCACGCGCAAGGCGAAGAACGTCTCGCAGCCGATGCGCGGCCATTTCGCCAAGGCGAAGGTCGAGCCCAAGGCCAAGGTGGGCGAGTTCCGCGTCGACGAGACGGCCCTGCTCGAGGTCGGTGCGGAGGTCCATGTCGGCCACTTCGTCGCCGGGCAGTTCGTCGACGTCGCCGGGATCTCGATCGGCAAGGGCTTCGCCGGTGCCATGAAGCGCCACAATTTCGGCGGCCTGCGCGCCAGCCACGGCGTGTCGATCTCGCACCGCAGCCACGGCTCGACCGGCAACCGCCAGGACCCCGGCCGGGTGTTCAAGGGCAAGAAGATGGCCGGCCACATGGGCCATCATCGGGTCACGGTGCAGAACCTCGAGGTGTTCGGCGTCGACCCCGATCGCGGGCTGATCCTGCTCAAGGGCGGCGTGCCCGGCCCGAAGGGCGGCTGGGTCGAGGTCACCGACGCGGTGAAGAGCGCCCTGCCGCAGCAGGCGCCGTTCCCGGCCGCGATCGTTCACAAGGGCGAGGCGCTCGAGGCGATCGTCGTCGAAGAGGGCGAGGCGTAGGCGATGCAGGTTCAGATCACGAATCTGGCCGCGGAGGAGGTGGGCTCGCTCGAGCTCGCCGACGCCATCTTCGGCGTCGAGGTCCGCCCGGACATTCTCCACCGGGTCGTGCTGTGGCAGCTCGCCAAGCGGCGTGCCGGCACGCACAAGGTGAAGACGCGGGCCGAGATCAACCGCACCGGTGCCAAGCTCTACAAGCAGAAGGGCACCGGCCGGGCCCGGCACGGCTCGCGGCGCGTCAACCTGTTCCGCGGCGGCGGCGTGACCCACGGCCCGGTCGTGCGCGATCACGCGACCGACCTGCCGAAGAAGGTGCGCGCGCTCGGGCTGAAGTGCGCGCTGTCGAGCAAGGCGGCCGACGGCAAGCTCGTGGTGCTGGACCAGGCGAGCCTGGCCGAGCCTAAGACGAAGGCTTTGGTCGGTGCCCTCGGCAAGCTCGGCTGGGCCAACGCGCTGGTGATCACCGGTGCGGAGGTCGAGCGGAATTTCGGCCTCGCCGCGCGCAACCTGCCGATGGTCGACGTGCTGCCGGCGCAGGGCCTCAACGTGTACGACATCCTGCGGCGCGACACGCTCGTGCTGACCCAGGACGCCGTGCGCCAGATCGAGGAGCGCCTGGCGTGAACAAGCTCGCCATGTACGACGTGGTCCTGGCCCCGGTGGTGACCGAGAAGTCGACCCGGGTCTCGGAGCACAACCAGATCGTGTTCAAGGTCCGCATGGAGGCGACCAAGCCGGAGATCAAGGCCGCGGTCGAGGGCCTGTTCAACGTCAAGGTCACCGCGGTGAACACGCTGGTGCAGAAGGGTAAGCAGAAGCGGTTCAAGGGCCGCGTCGGCTTCCGCTCGGACGTCAAGAAGGCGATCGTCACCCTGGCCGCGGGCCAGAGCATCGACGTGACGACGGGGATCTGAAGCGATGGCGCTCAAGACCTACAACCCGACCAGCCCGTCGATGCGTCAGCTCGTGACCGTCGACCGGAGCGAGCTGCACAAGGGCAAGCCGGTCAAGCAGCTGACCGAGGGCCTGAGCAGCTCGGGCGGCCGCAACAACAACGGCCGGATCACCACCCGCTTCCGTGGCGGCGGCCACAAGCGCGCCTATCGCCTCGTCGACTTCAAGCGGCGCGGCAAATGGGGCCAGGTCGCTACCGTCGAGCGGCTCGAGTACGACCCGAACCGGACCGCGTTCATCGCCCTGGTCAAGTACGAGGATGGCGAGCTCGCCTACATCCTGGCACCGCAGCGGCTGCAGGCCGGCGACAAGGTGGTGGCCGGCGACCGGGTCGACGTGAAGCCGGGCAACGCCGCGCCGCTGCGCAGCATCCCGGTGGGCACCATCGTCCATAATGTCGAGCTGAAGCCCGGCGCCGGCGGGCAGCTGGCGCGCTCGGCGGGTGCCTTTGCCCAGCTGATCGGCCGCGACGGCGACTGGAGCCAGATCCGGCTCGGCTCGGGCGAGATCCGCAAGGTGCGCTCCGACTGCATGGCCTCGATCGGTGCCGTCTCCAACCCCGACCACCAGAACATCAACTACGGCAAAGCCGGGCGGATGCGCTGGAAGGGGCGGCGGCCGCACAATCGCGGCGTGACCATGAACCCCGTCGACCATCCGCACGGCGGCGGCGAGGGCCGCACCTCGGGCGGCCGGCACCCGGTGAGCCCGTGGGGCCAGCCGACCAAGGGCCACAAGACGCGACGCAACAAGAAGACCACCGGCATGATCATCCGCAGCCGCCATCTCGCCAAGACGAGGGGAGCGTAAGATGCCCCGTTCGGTCTGGAAGGGTCCGTTCGTCGACGGCTATCTGTTCGACAAGGTCGAGGCGGCGCGCAGCTCGGCGCGCAGCGAGATCATCAAGACCTGGTCGCGGCGCTCGACGATCATGCCCGATTTCATCGGCCTGACCTTCGCCGTCTACAACGGCAAGAAGTTCGTGCCGGTCTACGTCACCGAGAACATGGTGGGCCACAAGCTCGGCGAGTTCGCGCCGACCCGGACCTATCACGGTCACGGCGCCGACAAGAAGGCGAAGAGGAAGTAAGGCGATGGGCAAGCCCAAGCACGAGCGCGCTCTCGCCGACAACGAGGCTCTGGCCGTGGCCACCATGCTGCGCACCAGCCCGCGCAAGCTGGATCTGGTGGCGGGCCTGATCCGCGGCCTCGACGCCGGGCGGGCGGTGACCACGCTGCAGTTCTCGCGCAAGCGGATCGCCCACGACGTCAGGAAGACGCTCGAATCGGCGATCGCGAACGCGGAGAACAACCACAATCTCGACGTCGATCGGCTGTTCGTGGCCGAGGCCAGCGTCGGCAAGCATCTGGTGATGAAGCGGATGCATGCGCGCGCCCGCGGCCGCTCGGGCCGGATCGAGAAGCATGTCAGCCGGCTGCGGATCATCGTGCGCGAGCGCACGGACGAGGTTCCGGCCGAGAAGGAGGCCGCGTAATGGGCCAGAAGGTCAATCCCGTCGGCCTGCGCATCGGCGTCAACCGCACCTGGGACTCGCGCTGGTACGACGACCGCGGCTACGCCAAGCTGCTCGCCGAGGACCTGAAGCTGCGCTCGTTCATCGAGAAGCGGCTGTCGCAGGCCGGTATCAGCCGGGTGGTGATCGAGCGGCCGGCGAAGCGGGCGCGGATCACGATCCACACCGCCCGCCCGGGCGTGGTGATCGGCAAGAAGGGCCAGGAGATCGAGGTGCTCCGCAAGGAGCTCGCGGCCCTGACCTCGGGCGACGTGCACCTCAACATCAACGAGGTCAGGAAGCCCGAGCTCGACGCCAAGCTGATCGCCGAGAACATCGCCCAGCAGCTCACCCGCCGCGTCACCTTCCGCCGCGCCATGAAGCGCGCCGTGCAGTCGGCGATGCGGCTAGGCGCCCAGGGGATCAAGGTCGCCTGCGGCGGCCGGCTCGGCGGGGCCGAGATTGCCCGCAGCGAGTGGTACCGCGAGGGCCGTGTGCCTCTGCACACCCTGCGCGCCAATGTCGATTTCGCGCGCGCCACGGCGCACACGCCCTACGGCACCTGCGGCGTGAAGGTGTGGGTGTTCCGCGGCGAGATCATGGAGCACGACCCGATGGCGTACGACCGCCGGCAGGCCGAGATCGGCCCGTCGCACGGCCGCGAGCGCGAGCATGGCCGGGGTGACCGGTCATGATGCAGCCGAAGCGGACCAAGTTCCGCAAGGCCTTCAAGGGTCGCATCCACGGGCTCGCGAAGGGCGGCACCGACCTGAATTTCGGTGCCTACGGCATGAAGATCGTCGAGCCGGGGCGGATCACCGCGCGGCAGATCGAGGCGGCGCGGCGTGCCATCACCCGGCACCTCAAGCGCGTCGGCCGGGTCTGGATCCGCGTCTTCCCCGACGTGCCGGTGTCGAAGAAGCCGGCCGAGGTCCGCATGGGCAAGGGCAAGGGCTCGGTCGAGCTCTGGGTCGCCCGGGTCAAGCCGGGCCGGATCATGTTCGAGATCGACGGCGTGGCCGAGGAGCTGGCCGCCGAGGCGATCCGCCTCGGTGCCGCCAAGCTGCCCGTCGACACCCGGTTCGTCCGGCGTGTCCAGCAGGTCGAGGAGGCTGCGTGATGAAGGCGTCCGACCTGCGGGCGAAGACCGGCGACCAGCTGCAGGACCAGCTCCTGCAGCTGAAGAAGGAACAGTTCAACCTGCGCTTCCAGCGGGCCACCGGCCAGCTGGAGAGCACGGCGCGTGTGCGCCAGGTGCGGCGCGAGATTGCGCGCATCAAGACCGTGCTCGGCCAACAGGCCGCGGCGCAGGGTTGAGGAGAGGGCGGCGATGCCGAGGCGAATCCTGCAGGGTACGGTGGTGAGCGACAAGGGCGACAAGACCGTGATCGTCTCGGTCGAGCGCCGCGTCATGCACCCGATCTACAAGAAGTTCATCCGTCGCTCGAAGCGCTACGCGGCGCATGATGCCGACAACAGCCACAAGGTCGGCGACGTCGTGCGCATCGCCGAGTGCCGGCCGATGTCGCGCACCAAGCGGTTCGAGGTCCTGGTCGAGACGGCGCAGCCGGCGGGAGCCGAGCCGTGATCCAACCGGAATCCAATCTCGAGGTCGCCGACAATTCCGGCGCGCGCCGGGTGCAGTGCATCCGCGTGCTCGGCGGCTCCTTCCGCCGCTATGGCGGCGTGGGCGACGTGATCGTCGTCTCGGTGAAGGAGGCGATCCCGCGCGGCAAGGTGAAGAAGGGTGACGTCCACATGGCCGTCATCGTCCGCACCGCCAAGGAGATCCATCGCCCGGACGGCAGCGCCATCCGCTTCGACAAGAACGCGGCGGTGCTGATCAACAAGCAGGGCGAGCCGATCGGCACCCGCATCTTCGGGCCGGTGACCCGCGAGCTGCGCGCCAAGCGGTTCATGAAGATCATCTCGCTGGCGCCGGAGGTGCTGTGATGGCCGCCAAGGTCAAGAAGGGCGACCGGGTCATGGTCACCACGGGCCGCGACAAGGGCAAGCAGGGCGAGATCCTGAAGGTGCTGCCCAAGGAGAACCGCGTGGTGGTGCAGGGCGTGATGATCGCCCGTCGCCACCAGAAGGCCGGCCCGCGCAATCCCGAGGGCGGGATCGTCGCCAGGGAGGCGCCGATCGCGGTCTCCAACGTCGCCCATCTCGATCCCAAGGACGGCAAGCCGACCCGGATCGGGTTCAAGTTCCTCGATGACGGCCGCAAGGTGCGCTTCGCCAAGCGCTCCGGCGAAATCATCGATCGCTGAGTGAAGTAAGATGGCCAGGTTGCAGGAGCACTATCGCGACGTCGTCGTGCCGAAGCTGCAGGCGGAGTTCAGCTACAAGAACCCGATGCAGGTGCCGAAGCTCGACAAGATCGTCATCAACATGGCGGTCGGCAAGGCGACGGCCGATTCGAAGAAGCTGACCAACGCGCAGAACGAGCTCACCAAGCTGAGCGGGCAGAAGCCGGCCGTGTGCCGGGCCCGCAAGTCGGTGGCGAACTTCAAGCTGCGCGAGGGCATGCCGATCGCCTGCAAGGTGACCTTGCGGCGCGAGCGCATGTACGAGTTCCTCGATCGGCTGATCAACATCGCCCTGCCGCGCGTGCGCGACTTCCGCGGCGTGTCGCCCAAGAGCTTCGATGGCAACGGCAACTATGCCATGGGCGTGCGCGAGCAGATCATCTTCCCGGAGATCAGCTTCGACGACGTCGAGGAGACCCGGGGCATGGACATCATCATCTGCACGACGGCGCGGACCGACGCGGAGGCCAAGGCCCTCCTCGCCGGCTTCGACATGCCGTTCCGCAAGTGACGGGACGAGGTTAGGACATGGCGAAGAAGAGCGCCGTCGAGAAGAACAACCGCCGTCGCAAGATGGTCGACCGGTTCGCCGCCAAGCGCAAGGAGCTCAAGGCGGTGGTCATGGATCGCGCCCGCGACCCGGAGGAGCGGTTCGAGGCCACGATCAAGCTGGCCGAGCTGCCGCGCAACTCGTCGAAGGTGCGCATCCGCAATCGCTGCGCGCTGACCGGCCGGCCGCGCGCCTACTATCGCAAGTTCGGTCTGTCGCGCATCGCGCTGCGGGATCTCGCCTCCGAGGGCCAGATCCCCGGCGTGGTCAAGTCGAGCTGGTAAGGCGGGAAGAGCCAAGATGGCAATGAGCGACCCGCTCGGGGACATGCTGACCCGGATCCGCAACGGGCAGATGGCGAGCAAGAACGCGATCCAGGCGCCGGCCTCCAAGCTGCGCGCCAACGTGCTCGAGGTGCTGCGCCGCGAAGGCTACATCCGTGGCTTCGAGACCGTGGACCTGGGTCACGGCAAGAGCGAGCTCAAGATCGAGCTCAAGTACCACAATGGCGAGCCGGTGATCCGCGAGCTGCGCCGGGTCTCCAAGCCCGGCCGGCGGATCTACAAGGGCGTCAACGACCTGCCCAGCGTCTATAACGGACTGGGCATCGCCATCGTCTCGACGCCGCGCGGCGTGCTCTCGGATTCCGAGGCGCGCGAGGCGCGGGTCGGCGGCGAAGTCCTCTGCACGGTGTTCTGAGCATGTCGCGGATCGGAAAGCATCCCGTCGTGGTGCCGGGTGGCGTCACGCTGGCGGTCGAGGGCCAGACGGTCTCGGCCAAGGGCAAGCTCGGCGCGCTCGCCGTCACCCTGCCGCCCGAGGTCGAGATCGACTTCGCGGACGGCAAGGTGACCGTCACGCCGCGCGACCAGGAGAAGCGGGCCCGGGCGATGTGGGGCATGTCCCGCTCGCTGGTCCAGAACCTGGTCCAGGGCGTGTCGGAGGGCTATTCGCGCCGGCTCGAGATCGCGGGCGTCGGCTATCGTGCCGCGATCGACGGCAAGGTGCTGAACCTGCAGCTCGGCTACAGCCACGACATCAAGTTCGCGGTGCCGGACGACATCAAGATCGTCTGCGAGACGCCGACCGCGGTCGTCATCAGCGGCGCGGACAAGCAGCGTGTCGGCCAGATCGCGGCCGAGATCCGCGGCTTCCGTCCCCCCGAGCCCTACAAGGGCAAGGGCGTCAAGTATGCGGAGGAGCGGATCCTGCGCAAGGAAGGCAAGAAGAAGTAGGCCATGGTCAAGGCAGCTGATCGGTTCGAGCGGCGGGCCAAGCGGACCCGCTTCTCACTCAGGGCGACCGGCAAGGGCCGGCTGCGCCTCTCGGTGCATCGCTCCGGCCGTCACATTTACGGCCAGGTGATCGACGACGAGCAGGGCCGCACGGTGGCGGCGGCGTCGAGCCTGGACAAGGGCCTGCGCGGCGAGCTCAAGACCGGTGCGGACAAGGAGGCGGCGCGGCGCGTCGGCGCCCTGCTCGCCGAGCGCGCCAAGGAGGCCGGCGTCGAGGCGGTCATGTTCGACCGTGGCGGCTACAAGTATCATGGCCGGGTCAAGGCCCTTGCCGACGGCGCCCGTGAGGGCGGCCTGCAGTTCTAGGACGAGGATATCCCATGGCACGGCAGGGTGGTGGGCGCCAAGGCGGGCGCGACAGGGCTCCGGAGGACCGCCAGGACGGCGATCTCGTCGATCGGCTGGTGAGCGTCAATCGCGTCGCCAAGGTGGTGAAGGGCGGCCGGCGCTTCGGCTTCTCCGCACTGGTGGTGGTCGGCGACGGCAAGGGCCGCGTCGGCTACGGCAGCGGCAAGGCGCGCGAGGTGCCGGAGGCGGTGCGCAAGGCGACCGAGCAGGCCAAGCGAGGCATGGTCCGCGTGCCGCTGCGGCAGGGCCGCACGCTGCATCACGACATCGTCGGCCATTTCGGCGCCGGCCGCGTCCTGCTGCGCTCGGCCCCGCCGGGCACCGGCATCATCGCCGGCGGCCCGATGCGCGCGGTGTGCGAGGCGCTGGGCATTCACGACGTCGTCGGCAAGTCGCTGGGCTCGACCAACCCGCACAACATGGTCAAGGCGACCTTCGACGCGCTGGTCCACGTGGTCAGCCCTCGCTCGATCGCCGCCAAGCGCGGGCGCAAGGTGGCCGAGATCCTCGGCCGTCGCGACACCGCCGATCCGGCGGCTGCGAAGGCGGAGTAGGGCCATGACGGACAAGGTCAGGATCACCCAGGTCAAGAGCCCGATCGCCCGCCCCGACATCCAGGAGCGGACGCTGGTGGCGCTGGGGCTGAACAAGCTGCACCGCAGCCGCGTCGTGGCGGACACGCCGGCGATGCGGGGCAGGATCGAGAAGGTGAAGCACCTGCTCCGCGTCGAGCCGGTGACGGGCAGCGAGTAGGCCGGCGATGAAGCTCAACGAACTCAGCGACAACCCGGGCGCGCGCACCTCGCGCAAGCGCCTCGGGCGTGGCGTCGGCTCCGGTCTCGGCAAGACGTCGGGCAAGGGCCACAAGGGTGCGAAGGCGCGGCGGAGCAATCCGAAGCCACGCTACTTCGAAGGCGGGCAGATGCCGATCTACCGGCGCGTGCCCAAGCGCGGCTTCAAGAACCCGACCCGGGTCGAGTATGCCGAGGTCAATGTCGGCCGCCTGCAGGCGGCGATCGAGGCCGGCCGCCTCGACGTCGCCAAGACCATCGACGCCGAGGCGCTGATCGCGGCGGGCCTGGTCCGGCGCTCGCTCGCGGGCGTCCGGCTGCTGGGCCACGGCGAGCTCACCTCCGCCGTCACCATCGAGGTGGCCGGGGCCACCAAGGGTGCCGTGACGCGGGTCGAGCAGGCCGGCGGCAAGGTCGTGGTCCTGGGCGCGCCGGCCGAGGCTTGAGCGCGCTCGTCGGGCGCGGGAGGGACGCATGGCTTCGGTAGCGGAGCAACTCGCCGCCAACATCAATTTCGGCGTCTTCAACAAGGCGACCGAGCTCAAGAAGCGGCTGTGGTTCACGCTCGGCTGCCTCGTCGTCTACCGCATCGGCACCTATATCCCGCTGCCGGGCATCGACCCGGCCGTGATGGAGCAGATCTTCCATCAGCAGAGCGGCGGCATCCTGGGCATGTTCAACATGTTCTCGGGCGGCGCGCTCGCCCGGATGTCGATCTTCGCGCTGGGCATCCTGCCCTACATCTCGGCCTCGATCATCCTGCAGCTGATGACGGCGATCTCGCCGACGCTCGAGCAGCTGAAGAAGGAGGGTGAGAGCGGCCGGAAGAAGATCAACCAGTACACGCGCTACCTGACGGTGGCGCTGGCCGCCTTCCAGGCCTGGGGCCTCGCCATCGGCCTGGAGGCGATGACCGGGCCTTCCGGCTCGGCGGTGATCGACCCGGGCATGTTCTTCCGCGTCACCGCGGTGATCACCATCGTCGGCGGCACCCTGTTCCTGATGTGGCTGGGCGAGCAGATCACCGCGCGCGGCATCGGCAACGGCATCTCGCTGATCATCTTCGTCGGCATCATCGCCCAGCTGCCGCACGCGATCGCCAGCCTGCTCGAGCTCGGCCGCACGGGTGCGATGTCGCCGGTGTTCATCATCCTGTTCCTGGTGATGGCCATCGCGGTGATCGCGTTCATCGTCTTCATGGAGCGCGCGCAGCGGCGGATTCTCGTCCAGTACCCGAAGCGGCAGCAGGGCAACCGCATGTTCGGCGGCGAAAGCTCGCACCTGCCGCTGAAGCTGAACACCTCCGGCGTCATCCCGGCGATCTTCGCCAGCTCGCTGCTGCTCCTGCCGGCGACGGTGGGTGGGTTCGCCGGCAGCTCGGGGCCGGACTGGTTCGTGGCGATCAGTGCTGCGCTGGGCTACGGCCGGCCGCTGCACATCGCCTTCTACGTCGCGATGATCATCTTCTTCAGCTTCTTCTACACCTCGATCGTCTTCAATCCGCAGGAGACCGCCGAGAACCTGCGCAAGGCGGGCGGGTTCGTGCCGGGCTACCGGCCCGGGCAGCGGACCGGCGAGTATCTGGACTATGTGCTGACGCGCCTGACCGCCGTGGGTGCCCTCTATCTGGCGGCGGTGTGCGTCCTGCCGGAGGTCCTGATCTCGCGCTACGCGGTGCCGTTCTACTTCGGTGGCACGAGCCTCCTGATCGTCGTCTCGGTGACGATGGACACCGTGGCGCAGATACAGTCGCATCTGATCGCGCATCAATACGAAGGGCTGATCAAGAAGGCCCGACTGAGAGGAAGGCGCGGATGAGACTGATTCTTCTGGGGCCGCCGGGCGCGGGCAAGGGCACGCAGGCGGCCTGGATCAAGACGACCTACGGCATCCCCCAGCTGTCCACAGGCGACATGCTGCGCGAGGCGGTGGCCAAGGGCACCGAGGTCGGGCGCGAGGCGAAGTCGGTGATGGAGGCGGGCAGGCTCGTCTCCGACGACATCATCAACCGGATCGTCGCCGAGCGCATCGATCAGCCCGACTGCGCCGACGGCTTCATCCTCGACGGCTTTCCCCGCACCATCCCGCAGGCGGAAGCCCTGGACCGGATGCTCGCCGAGCGCGGCCTCGAGCTGGACGCGGTGATCGAGATCAAGGTCGATCAGAACGCGCTGGTCGAGCGGATCTCGGGGCGGTTCAGCTGCGCCAAGTGCGGCGCCGGCTACCACGACACGTTCAAGCCCACCAAGGTCGCCGGCGTGTGCGATGTCTGCGGAGCCACGGAGTTCGTCCGCCGCAAGGACGACAATGCCGAGACCGTGCGCGAGCGCTTGGTGGCCTACGACGCGCAGACGGCACCCCTGCTGCCGTACTACGGCGCCAAGGGGCTGGTGCGGACGGTGGACGGCATGGCGGCCATCGACGAGGTGACGGCGGCGATCGGGCGCGCCCTGGGAGCGGCGGCCTGATTGACAATGCGGATTCGCCGCTTATGATCCCGGCGCTTCGATGCTTGGCGGGCTGCCTGCGCCTGCCGGGCGCGCCGCGTGTTGGGCGCATTTCCAGGAGAGAGACGTGGCGCGTATAGCGGGTGTCAACATCCCGAGCCAGAAGCAGGTGTGGGTGGCGCTCACCTACATCTACGGTATCGGGGCGCACAGCTCGCGGAAGCTGTTGAGCGATATCAGCGTGCCGCTGGAGCGGCGGGTCAGCGAGCTGACCGACGCCGAGATCGCGCGCATCCGCGACAAGATCGACCGCGAGTACAAGGTCGAGGGCGACCTCCGGCGCGAGGTCGCGATGAACATCAAGCGGCTGATGGATCTCGGCTGCTACCGTGGTCTGCGGCATCGCAAGGGCCTGCCCGTGCGCGGCCAGCGGACCCATACCAACGCGCGCACGCGCAAGGGCCCGGCTCGGGCCATCGCCGGCAAGAAGAAGGCGACCAAGAAGTAATGGCTACCCCCGACAATGCGCAGCGCGTCAAGCGGCGCGAGCGCAAGAACATCACCTCGGGCGTCGCGCACGTGAACGCGACGTTCAACAACACCATGATCACGATCGCCGACGCGCAGGGCAACGTGATCGCCTGGGCCAGCTCCGGCTCCCAGGGATTCAAGGGCTCGCGCAAGAGCACGCCCTTCGCCGCCCAGATCGCGGGCGAGCAGGCGGGGCGGCGCGCGGCCGAGCACGGCATGAAGACGCTGGAGGTTCAGGTTCGCGGCCCCGGCTCGGGTCGCGAATCGGCGCTGCGGGCGCTGCAGTCGGTGGGCTTCACGATCACCTCGATCCGTGACGTCACGCCGATCCCGCACAATGGCTGCCGCCCGCGCAAGCGGCGCCGCGTCTGACCCTCGGGGCGCTTTGGCGCCCCTGACCGAGCGGTGAGAGAGGCCTCGGGTGCGCCAGCACCTGTGGGCCTCGTGCCGTTTCGGAGCCGGGTTTTTGGTTTGGTAATCGCTGGCGATTGCGAGGACGTTCCGTGATCCAGAAGAATTGGCAGGACCTCATCAAGCCGCAGCGCCTGGACGTGCAGCCCGGGCGGCGGCCGGATCGTGAGGCCACCATCGTCGTGGAGCCCTTGGAGCGCGGGTTCGGCATCACCCTCGGCAACGCGCTGCGCCGGGTGCTCCTGTCCTCGCTCCAGGGTGCCGCCATCACCCAGGTCCAGATCGACGGCGTGCTGCACGAGTTCTCCTCGATCGCCGGCGTGCGCGAGGACGTGACCGACATCGTCCTCAATCTCAAGGCGCTCGGCCTGCGCATGCACAGCGACTCGCCGAAGCGGATGCACCTCAAGGTCGAGGGCCCGGCGATCGTCACCGCCGGGATGATCGAGGTCGGCCACGACATCGAGATCATGGATCCCGACCACGTCATCTGCCACGTCGACAAGGGCGGCAAGCTGTCGATCGAGATGACCGTGCAGCCGGGCAAGGGCTACGTGCCGGCCTCCTTGAACAAGAACGAGGACGCGCCGATCGGCCTGATCGCCATCGACGCGATCTACAGCCCGGTGCGCAAGGTCGCCTACAAGGTCGACAATGCCCGCGTCGGCCAGCAGACCGACTACGACCGGCTGACCATCCAGGTCGAGACCGACGGCTCGGTGATGCCGGACGACGCGGTCGGCCTCGCGGCGCGCATCCTGCAGGACCAGCTGCAGCTGTTCGTCAACTTCGAGGAGCCGCACCACGCCCTGCCGCAGGAGCGGCGGCCGGAGCTGCCGTTCAACCCGAACCTGCTGCGCAAGGTGGACGAGCTCGAGCTGTCGGTGCGCTCGGCCAACTGCCTGAAGAACGACAACATCGTCTATATCGGCGACCTGGTCCAGAAAACCGAGGCCGAGATGCTGCGTACGCCGAACTTCGGCCGCAAGTCCTTGAACGAGATCAAGGAGGTGCTGACCCAGATGGGCCTGCATCTCGGCATGGAGGTCGGCGGCTGGCCGCCGGAGAACATCGAGGAGCTCGCCCGCAAGGTCGAGGAGCCCTACTAGGCACGAGGCGGGCCGGGCCGCGGGCCACGGCCGAGGGAGTGGAATCATGCGTCACGGCAAGAGCGGCCGTCGCTTCAATCGTACCGTTTCGCACCGCAAGGCGATGTTCGCGAACCTCGCCCAGGCGCTGGTCAAGCACGAGCAGATCATCACCACCCTGCCGAAGGCCAAGGACCTGCGGCCGGTGGTCGAGAAGCTGATCACGCTCGGCAAGCGCGGCGACCTGCACGCGCGGCGCCTGCTGATCGCCCGCACGCGCTCGGAGATCACCGCGGCGAAGCTGATCGACGTCCTGGGCAAGCGCTACCAGGAGCGCGCCGGCGGCTACATCCGGGTGCTGAAGGCTGGCTACCGCCACGGCGACAACGCGCCGATGGCGGTGATCGAGCTCGTCGACCGCGACGTCGACGCCAAGGGCAAGGACAGCGGGCCGGTCGAGGTGCACGACGAGGTCGAGGCCCAGGCCGCGGCCTGACGCGGCCGGGCCATGCATGGACAGGGGGCGCTTCGGCGCCCCCTTTGCGTTATGGCATCCGTCGAGAAATATGATGCAGGCGAGGCGGTGATGCGGGACTGGAGCCGGGATTTCGCGCGGCGGGCAGACCGGATCACCGCCTCCGAGATCCGCGAGCTGCTCAAGCTGCTCGCCCGTCCGGGGATCATCTCGTTCGCGGGCGGCATTCCCGATCCCGCTCTGTTCCCGCGCGAGATCATCGCGGATGCCTTCGCCAGGCTTCTGGCCGAGCCGAAGAGCGCGGCGATGGCGCTGCAGTACGGCATCAGTGAGGGCTATCCGCCGCTGCGCGAGTGGGTGGCCGGCTACATGGGTGGCCTGGGCGTGCGCTGCGGCGCCGAGCACGTCCTGATCACCAACGGCTCGCAGCAGGCGCTCGACTTCCTGGCCAAGCTGTTCCTCGACCCGGGCGACCGGGTGCTGGCGGCCCGGCCGACCTATCTCGGCGCGCTCCAGGCGTTCACCGCCTACGAGGCCGACTACGGGGTGTTTCCCGAAGGGCCGGGGCAGGGGACCCCGCTGGCGAAGCTCGCCTACCTCATGCCGGACTTCGCCAATCCCAGCGGCCGCACCATGACCGTCGCGGAGCGCGGCGCCGTTCTGGCCACCGCCGCGGTACTCGACCTGCCGGTGATCGAGGATGGAGCCTACGAGCAGCTCTACTACGACCACGAGCCGCTGCCTTCGCTCCTCGCCCTCGATTCGGCGGCGGCCGGGATCGACGCCGGGCGGGTGATCTACTGCGGCACCTTCTCGAAGACGGTGGTGCCAGGCCTGCGGATCGGCTGGATCGTGGCGCCGCGCCCGGTGGTCGAGAAGCTGGTGCTGATCAAGCAGGCGGGCGACCTGCACACCAGCGGCCTGAACCAGATGGTGATGCTGGAGGTGGCGCAGGCGATCGTGCCCGCCCATGCCGGCCGGATCCGCGAAGCCTACCGCATCCGGCGCGACACCATGCTGGCGGCGCTCGAGGCGCATATGCCGCCCGGCGTGCGCTGGACGCGCCCGGCGGGCGGCATGTTCCTCTGGCTGACTCTGCCCGAGCGGATCGACGCCGCAGTGCTGCTCGAGCGCGCGATCGAGACCGCGGAGGTGGCGTTCGTCCCCGGTGCCGCCTTCTTCCCCGACCGGTCGGTGCGCAACGCGCTGCGGCTCAGCTTCTCGCTCAACCCTCCGGACGAGATCGAGCGCGGGATCTCACGGCTGGCGCGCGTGATCCGCGACGCCGGCTGAGGGCCGGTTGCGATATTGCAGCGCCACCCGCACGCCCTTGAAGGAGCGCAGGAGGGTGAAGACCAGCACCAGGCTGAGCGGCATCCAGATCGCGAAATGGACCCAGGCGGGCGGCGCGTAGCGGATCTCGAGCAGCAGCGCGCCGAACACGTTGAGAAAGCCGACGATGAGGATGAGGAACGCCGCCGGGCCGTCGTCCTGCTCGAACGCGGACAGGTCCACGCCGCACGCCTCGCAGGGCGAGCGCAGCGTCAGGTAGCCGCGGAACAGGCGCCCGCGGCCGCAGGCCGGGCAGCGGCAGGTCAGCCCGGCCCAGAGGGCCGATGGCTGCCGGGCGACGGCGGCTACTCGGCGGCCAGGGCCGGACGTGCCTGACGGGCGCGCCAGACCGCCTCGGCCCCGCGCGCTTCCGCGTAGTCGTGCTGATAGGTGAGGCCCATCTCGACCTCGGCACGCGCCCACCGGTCGCGCAGCCGCTCGGGGCGGACCTCGAACGCGTCGAACCCGCACTGGCGCATGAACTGGTAGCGGTCGATCTGCACGTCGCCGATCGCCCGCACCTCGCCCGCGAAACCGTAGCGCTGGCGCAGGATGCGTGCCGTGCTGAAGGCGCGGCCGTCGGCGAAGGACGGGAACGCCAGTGCCACCAGACCGAGCCGCGGCAGCCATGGCTCGATCTGCTCGACCCGCTCGCCCGGCTCCAGCCGGACGCCCAGCCTGCCCGGATGGGCCAGGAGGGTTTCGGCCTCGGCGAGCAGGCGCTTCAGCGGGACGATGATCGCCCCGCCCTCGGGCAGCGGCTCGTCGTCCGCCAGCGGCCGCCAATCGTCCGGCACGAACCGGCCGCCCCTAAGCAGTGGCATAGAGCTTTTCCTTGAAGGGCCGGTCGCCGGTTCGGCGGTAGACATCGATGAAGGGCTCATCCGCGTCGCTGCGCAGCTCCAGATAGGTGGCGACGATCCGCTCGATGGCACCGGGCACCTGCTCGGCGGAGAAGCCCGGACCGATGATCTTGCCGATCGCGGCCTTGCTGTCGGCGCTGCCGCCGAGGGTGATCTGGTAGAACTCCTTGCCCTGCTTGTCGACGCCGAGGATGCCGATGTGGCCGACATGGTGGTGGCCGCAGGCGTTGATGCAGCCGGAGATCTTGATCTTCAGCTCGCCGATCCGCTCCTGCCGGTCGAGCTCGGCGAAGCGCGAGCTGATCGCCTGGGCGATCGGGATCGAGCGCGCCGTCGCGAGGGCGCAATAGTCCATGCCGGGGCAGGCGATGATGTCGGAGATCAGGTCGCTGTTCGGCGTGGCGAGGCCCGATTCCTCGAGCAGGTTCCAGACCGCGAACAGATCGCTCTTCCTGACATAGGGTAGGACCAGGTTCTGCTCGTGAGTGGCGCGGATCTCGCCGTGGCTGAACTCGTCGGCGATGGTCGCCACGATCCGCATCTGCTCGGCGGTGATGTCGCCGGGGATGCCGCCGATCGGCTTGAGCGAGACGTTGACGATCGCATAGCCCGGCACCTTGTGGCGGGCGGTGTTGTGCCGGACCCAGCGCGCGAAGTCCGCGACGTTGAATACCCGCTGGTCGTGCAAGGGGTCGCGGTCGGGCAGGCTCTCATAGGCGGGCGGGGCGAAATAGGCGCGGATCCGCTCGAGCTCGTCGGCGGCAATCGCGATGCCCTCGGCATGGTCGCCGGCGGCGTACTCGGCCTCGACCTCGCGCTTGAACTCGGCGAGGCCGAGCTCGTGCACCAGGATCTTCACCCGCGCCTTGTACTTGTTGTCCCGGCGGCCGAACCGGTTGTAGACGCGCATGATCGCCGTGCAGTAGGCGAGCAGCTCGTCCGCCGGCAGGAAGTCGCGCACCGTCTTCCCGATCATCGGCGTCCGGCCGAGGCCGCCGCCGACCAGGATCTCGAAGCCCAGGGCACCGGCGGCGTCGCGCTTGAGGATCAGCCCGATGTCGTGCGCGCGCACCGCGGCGCGGTCGGCCGGCGAGGCGGTCACCGCGATCTTGAACTTGCGCGGCAGGTAGCTGAACTCGGGGTGCAGCGACGACCACTGGCGAAGCAGCTCGGCCCAGGGGCGAGGGTCGGCGATCTCGTCGGCGGCCACGCCTGCATAGTGGTCGCTCGTGACGTTGCGGATGCAATTGCCCGAGGTCTGGATGGCGTGCATCTCGACCTCGGCCAGCTCGCCCAGGATGGCGGGCACGTCCTGCAGCTCCGGCCAGTTGAGCTGCAGGTTCTGGCGGGTCGTGAAGTGGCCGTAGCCGCGGTCGTAGCGCTCGGCGATGTCGGCTAGCTTGCGCAGCTGGCGCGAGCTCAGCGTGCCGTAAGGGATGGCGATCCGCAGCATGTAGGCGTGCAGCTGCAGATAGAGGCCGTTCTTGAGCCGCAGCAGCTTGAACTCGTCCTCGCTCAGCTCGCCGCTGAGGCGACGCCGGACCTGGTCCGCGAACTGGGCGGTCCGCTGCAGCACGAACTGCCGGTCGAACTCGTCATAGCGATACATGCGAACCCCCGGCCGCAGCGGCCTGCTTGCCAAGATCGGGCCGGACCGAAGGCCCCAGCGTGCGCAGCCGCTCGCGCAGCGCCGTCGGCTGCAGGCGGCCATGCTCGGTGGCGACCTCGATCAGGTAGGCGTCGACCACCTCGTTGACCGCCACACCCTGGCGGCCGAGCGCATCCAGGGCGTTGACCGCCTCCGCGGTGCTGGCGACGCTCGCCTTGTCCAGCTCCTCGACCCAGCCGCGCAGTCCGAGAAACACGACCACGCCATCGGCGAGACGGTTGGCGGTGACCACCTGCTGGCTCATGCCGCGATCTCCTGGGGCCGATGGTGGAAACGGGCGGGCTCGCGCCGCGTCGTGGCGGTCGCCTCGGTGATCTGCGGCGCCGGGCTGGCACCGACGAAGATGATCGCCGGCCCCTTGATGCCGGCATCGATCAGGACCTCGACGAGGCTGGCGGCCACGCCGGTGGCAACCTTCTGGGTCGGCAATGTGCCGTTCTCGACGACGGTGACCGGGGTCGCCCGCTCGATGCCCGCCGCGAGCAGGCGATCCTGCACATGGCGCGCCGCGCCTACCCCCATGTAGATCGCCAGGGTCTGGCCGGGTCGCGCCAGCGCTGCCCAGTCGTGCTCGGCAGGCCCGTCGCTGGCATGGCCGGTGAGCAGGGTCAGGCTGCGACGCTCGTCGCGCTCGGTCACGGCGAGACCGGCGGCGGCCGCACAGCCCAGCGCTGCCGTGATGCCGGGAACCACCTCGACCGCGATCCCCGCCGCGCGCAACGCCGCCATCTCCTCGCCGCCGCGCCCGAACACCATGGGATCGCCGCCCTTCAGCCGCACGACCTGGTGGCCGGCCGCGGCCTCGCGGACGAGGATGGCGTTGATCTCGGCCTGGCTGGGCGAGGGGCGGCCGGGGGTCTTGCCGACCATGATCCGCCGCGCGTCGCGGCGCGCCCGGTCGAGAATGCGCGGGCCGACCAGCCGGTCGGCGACGATGACGTCGGCCTCCTGCAGCGCGCGCACCGCCTTGACCGTCAAGAGATCGGGATCGCCCGGCCCGGCGCCGACCAGCGCGACGCGGCCGCTCGCCTGCCGGTTGCCGGCGAACTCCTGCTCGACCAGCCCCGCCGCCGCGGCGAGATCGCCGGCGAGGTAGGCCTGCGCGATCGGGCCGTCGAAGAAGCCGTCCCAGAAGCGGCGGCGCACGGTACCGGTGGCGATCGCCGCGGCGGCACGGCGGCGCAGGCTCGCGGCCCAGCGCGCGAGGCCGCCGAGGCCGGCCGGCAGCATCGCCTCGATCCGCGCCTTGACCTGACGCGCCAGGACCGGTGCCGACCCCTCGCTGCCGATCGCCACCACCAGGGGGTCGCGGTCGACGATGGCAGGGGTGATGAAGTCGCAGAGCTCCTGCCGGTCCACGGCGTTGATCGGCACGCCGGCGGCGCGGGCCAGGGCGACCGCGCGGGCTGCGTCGGCCTGATCGTCGAGCGCCACGTAGGCGAGCCGCACGCCGGCCAGATCCCGCGCGCCGAGCGGCCGAAGCTCCAGGGCGATCCGCCGGGCGGTCGCCAGGGCACGGATCTCGTCGCAGACCCGCTCGGCGACGACGCGGATGCGCGCTCCCGTGCGGCCGAGCAGGCGCAGCTTCTGCGCGGCCTGCTCGCCACCACCGACCACCAGCACGAGCTGGTCGTCCAGATCCATGAACACAGGGAAGAAGCGCATTCGCCGCCTATCTACACAAAGTTCAGCGTGCTAACTCGACTTGCACTGTCACATGGGGGGATATCCGTGTTTCACACAAAAAAGTCAAGATAAGTACGAAATAACAAGCGCCACTTGTTATTTCGTGGACCTTGTCCGGCCGTTCGCATTGCGCCTATGACCCGGCGGAATCGGGGGTAGGGATGGTGGCAAGGCGATACGGCCCAGGCATCGCGCTGATCGTTGGCTCCGTCTTCCTGATGTCGCTCGGCGACGCGCTGATCAAATATGAGAGCGCCACCTTCACCGCCTGGCAGATCTTCGTGCTGCGCTCCCTGCTCGTCGTGCCGCTTCTGCTCGCGATCATGCGCCTGCGGGCGCCGGGCCAGCCCGTCCTGCCGCGGTCGCCGGGATGGGTGGCGCTGCGCAGCGCGCTGCTCACCCTGATGTGGATCGCCTACTATGCGGCCCTGCCGCTGATCAGCCTCGCCGCCGCTGCAGTTGCGTTCTACACGGCACCTTTGTTCATCGCGCTCCTGGCGCGGCTGGTCCTCGGCGAGCCGGTCGGCCCGCTGCGCTGGCTCGGCATCGTGCTCGGCTTCGCGGGCGTGCTGATCGTCCTGCGGCCGGGTGCTGACACCTTCTCCGCCGCCGCCCTGCTACCGGTGCTGGCCGCGACGCTCTATGCGCTGGCCGCCATCGTCACCCGCGCGCGCTGTCTGGACGAGCGGCCGCTGAGCCTGGCGCTCGGCCTCAATCTCGGCCTTTTGGCGGCGGGCCTGCTGGCCTCCGCCGTGCTGGCCGGGGTGCCGGCGCCGGCCGAGCAGGCCGCTGCGCATCCGTTCCTGTTCGGGCCATGGGCGGCGATGGGCGGCCACGAGTGGCTGGTGATGGCTGTCCTCGCCCTCTTGATGGTCTGCTTCGGCACGGGCGTGGCCATGGCCTATCAGACCGCACCCGCCTCGGTGATCGGCGCCTTCGACTATGCCTACGTCGCCTTCGCGGTGCTCTGGAGCTACCTGATCTTCGGCGAGCGGCCCACGCCGCTGGCCGTCGCGGGGATGGCGCTGATCGCCCTGGGGGGAGTTCTGGTCGCCGGCGCCTATCCGCGCTTGAGGATGCGTCGTCGCGGCAGGGTGGCGCACCCTTAGCTGGAGAGCGACGATGAGCGAGGCGATGCGGGCGATCGAGGGCAGGCTGTCCGCAGGCGGAGTGGTCCTGCTCGACGGCGCCACGGGCACGGAGCTGCAGCGGCGCGGTGCGGCGATGAGCGACGGTGCCTGGTGCGCGCTGGCGACCGCCAGCCGCCCCGATCTGCTCCGCGCGATCCACGAGGACTATATTCGCGCCGGTGCGGACGTGATCACCGCCAACACCTTCGCGTCCGCGCGCCATCTGATGGAGCGGGCCGGGCACGGCGAGCTTACCGTCGAGTTGCTGCGGCGGGCGGTCCGGCTGGCGCGAGAGGCGGTCGATGCCACCGCCGGGCGGCCGGTGGCGGTCGCCGGCTCGATCTCCACCATGCGGCCGGTCGGCAAGGGCACCGACCAGCGCGCGCTCGACATCGACCTCGCCGCGATCCCGTGGGCCGACAATCTCAAGGAGGTGGCCGAGACCCTGGCGGAGGCCGGAGCCGATCTGCTCCTGCTCGAGATGATCTCGGATGTCGACTACGGCATGCTGGCGCTGGAGGCAGCGCGTGGCACGGGCTTGCCGATATGGGTCGGTCTGAGCGCCAAACGGCAGGACGGCCGGCTGGTCAGCTACCGCGACGATGGCCCCAGCTTTCAGGAGCTCGCCGATCACTGGGCGCGCCAGCCGGTCGAGGCCGTGGGGATCATGCATACCGCCGTGCCGGAGATCGACGAGGCGCTCGACCTCCTCCTCGCCCGGACCACCCTGCCGGTGATGGCATATCCCGAGGCCGGCTATTTCCGCTCGCCCGACTGGAACTTCGTCGAGGTCGAGCCCGAGGCGTTCGCCGAGGCCGCGATGGGCTGGGCTGGGCGCGGCGCGCGCATCCTGGGCGGCTGCTGCGGCCTGGGTCCGGAGCACATCGCGGCCCTGTCCCGCCGGCTCGTGCCGGATCACTCTGTGGCGAGCTGAGTTCTCGGCCGCAGACGCGCTTCACACGGCAAGGCATGATCGCTCCGGATTCACCGGGAGCGCTTCATGGCCCGTCTCGCCCCACTGCTGGCCGCAATGCTGGTGCCGACCCTCGCGGCCGCAGCCCAGCCGCCCGTCTACACTGCGACTCCCGGAAGCACGGCGGTCGGCGGCTTCGATCCGGTCGCCTACTTCACCGACGGCCGGCCGATCGAAGGTCGGCGCGACCTGACCTACCAGTGGCAGGGCGTCACCTGGATGTTCGCCACGCCCGCCCACCTCGAGCAGTTCAAAGCCGACCCGGCAAGATATGCACCCCAGTTCGGCGGCTACTGTGCCTGGGCGGTCAGCCAGGGCTATACCGCGCCGGCCGACCCGCAGGCGTGGAAGATCGTCGATGGCCGCCTGTACCTGAACTACAATCTCGACGTGCAGAAGGCATGGGCGCAGGACATACCCGGCAATATCGCCAAGGGTGAGACCAATTGGCCGACCGTACTGGACAAGTAGCGTCGCCCCATGCGCCGGGTCCTGCTAGCGTCGTCTGATGATCCAGGAAGATGGAGGGCGTGATCCGGCGGCGGGGCCGCGCCCGCCCGCATTCACGTCACGGACCGCCCCGTTCCGCCGTCGCGTGCGCGAATGCCTGGCTCCGGCACTGGTCGCGGTAGCCCCGGATATCTCGATCGAGATCGCCGTCCGACGCATGACGGCCGCCGAGACCTCGGCTGTGCTGGTCGTCGCCGACGATGGGCGTCCTGCCGGCATCGTCACGGAGCGCGACGTGGTATCGCGCGGCCGGGACCGATCCCGGGCGGTGGCCGAGATCATGTCGGCCCCGGTGATGACGGGTAGAGTGGACGATCGTCTCTATCGCGCCATTGCCGTCATGCGCGCCAACCGCCTGCGGCACCTGGCGATCGTCGACGATGCCGGCAAGGTGGCCGGCCTGCTGGAGCTGCACGAGGCCCTCGCGGCTGCGGCGTGCTCGCGCGATGGCATCGGCGGGTCCGCACGCATCGATCGCCTGGAAGAATCGGCAGCAACCAGATCGATCGAGATCGCCCTGGCGCGACATCTCGATGCGGACGGCGTGGCGGCGCCGGAGATCCTGGCGCTCGTTGCCGATCTCAATCGCGAGCTTCACGAGCGGGTATTGGAGCTCGCGCTGGCGGAAATGGGGTCCCCACCCGTGCCGTTCGCCTGTTTCGTCATGGGTTCGGGCGGGCGTGGCGAGAGCCTGCTCAACGCCGATCAGGACCATGGTTTCGTGCTCGCCGACTATCCTGACGAGCACCACCTGGAGATCGATTCCTGGTTCGTCGACCTGGCCGAGCGGCTCGTGTCCGGCCTCGGAAGGGCAGGGCTCGCGCGCTGCGACGGCGGCGTGATGGCCACCAACCCGGTCTGGCGCAAGACGCAGGCGCAGTGGCGCGCGCAGGTGGCGATCTGGATGGAGGGCAGGGTGCCCGAGGTCCTGCTCAACTGCGACATCCTGTTCGACTTCCGCCACGTCTGGGGCGACTTCCCCTTGTTCGACCAGCTGGCGCGGGATCTGGTCGAGGCGGCCGCCGCAGACCGCCGCTTCCAGATGCTGATGTTCGGCCTGCAACGCGACCATCGCGCCGCGATCGGACTGTTCGGCCGGCTGCAGACCGAGCACGAGGCGAGCGACCATCGCGGCTGGATCGACCTGAAGCAGCGGGGGACCTTGCCGCTGGTCGAGGCGGTGCGCCTCCTGGCGCTGGCGCGCGGCGTTTCGGTCACCGGAACACTGGACCGCATCGCTGCGCTGCAGGTGACCGGTGCACTCGACGCCAACGACGCAGACCGGCTGGCAGCGGCATTCGGCAATCTCGCGAGCCTGCAGCTGAGGCAGCAGCTGATTGATCATGCCGCCGGGCGGGCCATGGGCAACCTCGTCGATCCCGGCCGGCTGACAGGCCGACAGCACGAGCTGCTGCGGGCGGACTTGCGCGCGATCAACGATTTCCGCGGCCGGCTCCGCGCCGACCTCACCGGATCGCTGCTGTGATGCGCTGGTCCTGGGCGACGCCGCACGGGCTGGCCATGGCCGCATCGGCGGCGGCCCTGCTGATCGGCGCCGGTGCCTGGCTATCCGGCGCCCCGCACCTCGCGAGCCTCACCTGGGCGCTGGGAACGGCCCCGGCGCTCCTTCTGCTGCTGGCCGAGGTCGCCCGCCAGGCCGTGCGGCGCGAGCCCGGCGTCGACCTGATTGCCGGCCTGGCCATGGGCGGGGCGGTTCTGCTGGGCGAGAACCTGGCGGGCGTCGTCATCGCCCTGATGTTCACGGGCGGCAACGTGCTCGAGGAGTTCGCCCGCCGGCGGGCGAATCGCGAGCTCACCGCCCTGCTGGCGCGCCGACCCCAGGTGGCACATCGCGAATCCGGCTCCGACCTGCAGGACGTGCCGGTGGACGAGGTCGTCATCGGCGACCGGTTGCTGGCCAAGAGCGGCGAGGTGCTGCCGGTCGACGGCACGCTGCTCGATGCCGGTGCCACGCTCGACGAATCCGCGCTGACCGGGGAGTCCTTGCCCGTCCAACACCGTGCCGGCGGCATGCTGCGCAGCGGCACGGTCAATGCGGGGCCGCCGTTCCGCTACCGGGCGGATGCAACGGCGAGCAGCAGCACCTACGCCGACATCGTGCGGCTGGTCGAGGCGGCGCAGCGGGACAAGGCACCCTTCGTGCGACTGGCCGATCGCTGGTCGCTCGGCTTCCTGGCGCTGACCCTGGTCATCACCGGCACGGCCTGGCTGGTGTCGGGGGAGGCGGTGCGGGCGCTCGCCGTCCTGGTGGTCGCCACTCCCTGCCCGTTGATCCTGGCGGCACCGGTGGCCATCGTCGCCGGCATCTCCGCGGCCGCCCGGCACGGCGTGCTGGTCAAGGGCGGTGGAGCGCTGGAAACCGTGGCACGCGCCCGCACCGTCATGTTCGACAAGACCGGGACGCTCACCACCGGCGTGGCCCGCCTTACCGCCATCGAGGCGCAAGAGGGTTTCGCCGCCGACCGGCTGCTGGCGCTCGCGGCGTCGCTCGAGCAGGTCTCCCAGCATGTGCTCGCCGGATCGCTGGTTGCGGCCGCGCGCCAGCGAGGCCTCGAGCAGACCCTGCCGAGCTCGGCGGAGGAAAGCCCGGGAGCGGGGATCGCCGGCGAGGTCGAGGGCCACCAGCTTCGCGTGGGCGGCCTCGACTGGGTGCAGCCGGGCGAACCGCCGGATTGGGCCGCGGCGCTCCTCAGGCGGGCGCGGCGCGACGGCAGCTCGACCGTGTTCGTCGCGGTCGACGGCAGGCTGGCGGGGGCGCTGCTGTTCGCGGACGAGATCCGCCGCGAGACGCCACGGGCGCTCCGGGCGCTGCACAGGGTCGGGATCTCGCGCATCGTCATGCTGTCGGGTGATCGCCTCGACGTGGCGCTCGCCGTGGCGGCTGCGCTCGGCGTCGATTCCGTGCTGGCCGACCGCTCGCCCCAGGACAAGGTCGAGGCGGTTCGGGCCGAGCGGGCGGACGGCGTCACCGTGATGGTCGGCGACGGTCTGAACGATGCGCCGGCTCTGGCCGCCGCGGACGTCGGAGTGGCCATGGGCGCGCGTGGCGCAGGCGCCGCGAGCGAGGCCGCCGACATCGTGCTGCTGGTCGATCGGCTGGACGTGCTCGCCACGGCGATCTCGATCGGCCGGCGCACGCGCAGGATCGCACTCGAGAGCGTCCTCGCCGGGATCGCGCTGTCGGCGCTCGGCATGGTCGCCGCGGCGCTCGGCTGGCTGCCGCCGGTGGCCGGGGCGCTGACGCAGGAGCTGATCGACGTGGCGGTGATCCTCAATGCGCTCCGTGCGCTCGGCGACGGGCACCACACGCTGCCCGGCCTGCCGGAGGCGCGGGTGCGCTCCCTGATCGCCGAGCACGGCGCGCTGGTCGCCGTGCTCGATCGCATGCGCACCCTCGCCGATCGGATGGGCGGCTCGACAGACGGCGGCGCGTTGCACGCGGAACTGGCGGCGCTGGAGCGGGAGCTGCGGCAGATTCTCGACCACGAGAGGGCGGACGAGGCCGAGCTGCACCCGGCGATCGCCGGGCTGGTCGGCGGACGCGATCCGATGGCCGCGATCTCGCGCACCCACCGCGAGATCGCTCATCTGGGTCGCCGCTTTTCCCGACTGGTCTCGGAGATCGGGCCGGAAGGGCCCGGTCCGGAGGAGATGATCGAGCTCCGGCGCCTGCTCTATGTCCTGGAGGCCATCCTGCGGCTGCACTTCGCGCAGGAGGACGAGATCTACGACAGCGTGGTGGGCGACAGGCAGCCCCACGCTGCGGCCGCGTGAGGCGGGAGGCTTGCGGAATCATGACCCCAAACGCAGACCGGCCGCCCTGAGGCGGCCGGTAGCGGGGGTGTCGGCGTCATCGCCGGAGCGTCACCGGCTGCGCGCGCAGCGCTGGGCGACGTCCTCGATCTCGTGCCGGCTGATGCCGATGTCGGCCAGCTCGCGGTCGGTCAGCACCGAAAGCTCGTTCATGGTCTGACGGTAGCGGCGCTGCTCGCCGAACCAGCCGGACAGCCGCATCACCACGCCGCCGAGGAGGCCGAGATTGGCGTCCGCCGCATCGGCGCGCAGAGCGGGAGCGCCGAGCCCCCGCATGGAGTTCGTCATCGTCGTCATTGTACACCTGTTAGGCCCGAGCCCCGTGCCATTCGCTGGTGGGGTCGTTCGTTCACTGGAGCTTATATGTTGCCCATATGCGATAGGAGAAGCAGCACTTTTGCAATGCAGCAATGCCGGCTAATCAGGGATTTTCCTTGCACTTGCCGATCCCCTCTTGCCGCCGCCCAACCGGATTGCAACAGTTTGTTGCCGTTGGGGCACCGGATGCGTCGCGGCTTTACCCTGACGCCCGCGCGGTACAGGATCCTGCCATGATCGAGCGTTTCGCCGAGCGTCGGATTCGCACGACCGGGGCCGAGATCTTCCTGCGCACGGGTGGCAGCGGCCCTCCTCTGCTCCTGCTGCACGGCTATCCGCAGACGCACGTCATCTGGCATCGGGTGGCACCGGCGCTGGCCGAATCGTTCACCGTCGTCTGCGCCGACCTGCGCGGCTACGGCGACAGCGGCAAGCCCGCCGGCGGGCCGCCGGCCTATGCCAAGCGCGCCATGGCGCTGGACATGGTCGAGGTGATGGCGGAGCTGGGCCATGAGCGCTTCATGCTCGCCGGGCACGACCGGGGCGGGCGGGTCGCGCATCGTCTCTGCCTCGATCATCCCGAGCGCGTCGCCCGCGCCGCGGTGCTCGACATCGTGCCGACCCGGACCGTGTTCGCGGCCACCGATCAGGCGCTGGCGACCGGCTACTATCACTGGTTCTTCCTCAGCCAGCCGGCGCCGCTGCCGGAGCGGCTGATCGGCCACGAGCGCCTATTCTACCTCCACGCCAAGCTGGCGCGTTGGGCGGGCACCCAGGACCTGAGCTGGCTCGATCCCGCAGCCCTGGCCGAGTACGAGCGCTGCTTCACGCCCGAGGCGATCCACGCCTCCAGTAACGACTACCGGGCGGCCGCCACGCTCGACCTCGCCGACGACGCGGCCGACGAGGCGGCGCGCATCACCTGCCCGCTGCTCGTCCTGTGGGGCGAGCTGGGGCTGATGCACCGCACCTTCGACGTCCTCGCCACCTGGCGTGCCAAGGCGACCGGGGAAGTCAGGGGTCGCCCGCTGCCGTGCGGTCATTTCCTGCCCGAGGAGCAGCCCGAGGCGACCGCACGCGAGCTGGCGCAGTTCTTTGCCGGCTGAGCCGCGGAGCTCGCTGGCGGCGGCCTTGCTGGTGGGCCTGCTGCTCGGTGGTGCGGGCGCGCCGGCCGGCGCGGCAGCCGATGAGCCGCCGCCGGTCGTGGTCACCCGGCTCGGCCCCGTCCAGCCGGGCGCCGCACCCGGCCAGTCGCTCTACCTGCTGCGCTACCGGATAGCGCCGGGCACACAGCTACCGCTGCATCATCACGAGGGCGTGCAGATCGGGCTCGTCGAGGCCGGGGAGCTGACCTACCACGTCGCCGCCGGTGCGGTGCCGGTCTATGTCGCCGCCGCCGACGGCACGAGCGTCCTGGTGCGGACGGTGCGCGCCGGCGAGGATGCCCGGATCGTCGCTGGGCAATGGGTCGTCGAGGAGCCGGACGACCATCACTGGGGTGCGAACGAGGGGAGCGAGCCGCTGCTGATCGTCACCTCGGCCCTGCTGCGCCAGGGTGCGCCGCTGGCGACCAGGGACGAGCCCTGACCCGCCGTCTCAGGCGACAGCGGCGCGGCGCGCTTCCACCAGATCCAGCCAGCGGTCGGCGATCCGCCGGCCGAGCGTCTCGGCTGCGGCGCCATGGCTCGACGCCTGCGCCGTGAGTCGCGCCGCGAAGTCCTCGTAGCCGTAGACGTCGCGGCGAAATTCGGCCCAGGCCACCATGTCGCGGCGGTCGGCCTCGAAGTGGCACTGGAAGCCCCACACCACGTCCGCCACGCGGAAGGCCTGGTTGCGGCAGGTCTCGCCCTCCAGCAAGGCGACGGCCCCTGCCGGAATGTCGAACGTGTCCTCGTGCCACTGCATGGCGTAGGCGCTGCCATCGGCGCCGCCGAGCAGCGGGTCGTCCGCGGCGGCCTCGGTCGGCATCAGCGGCACCACGCCGAACTCGGGTGCCGCGTCGAGATGGACCCGCGCACCCCACGCCCGCGCCAGCAGCTGGCCGCCGAGGCAGACCCCGAGCACCGGCTTGCCCGCCCCGGCATAGTCGCGGGCGAGCTCGAGCAGGGCCGGGAAGTGGCGGCACTGGGCATCGGCGTAGGCGTTCATCGCCCCGCCCAGGAGCAGCAGTCCGTCATGCTCCGCGGCGTCGTCCGGGATGTCGACGCCGTGCTGCGCGTCCAGCGTGGTTACCTCGGCGGCGCGTGCCGCCATCCGCTCGCCGATCAGGCCGGCGGGGGAGGCGGGGTGATGCTGGAAGACCAGGATGCGTGGCGGCATGGCCAGTCTTGACCCCATTTTCGCCGCGGCGTCATGAGCGCATCAAGCGAAGGCCGTGCCGGTCGGTCCATGGAGACGGAGGCGCGAGCCCGGCTGCGAGCTCGACCAGCTGTCGAGCGCTGAACGGCTTTGCCAGGATCTGCGTGGCGGAGAACCGTTTCGGCAGCGAATCGCGGGCGTAGCCGCTCACGAACGCGAAGGGCACGTTCTTGCGGATCAGGGCTGCGGCAACCTCGTCGATCGGGGCGCCGGCGAGGTTCGCGTCCAGCAGGGCGGCGTGGAACTGCTCCTGCTCGATGAGGCTCAGCGCGGCGGAGGCGTGACCCGCCGGCCCGACGATCTCGGCGCCCGCATCCTCGAGATGCGCCGTGATGTCCATGGCGACCAGCGGCTCGTCCTCGACGACCAGAAAGCGCTTGCCGGCGAGGACCTTCGCCGGAACTGCGGCAGGCTTGGCGATCTGCCCAAATCGCGCCTCGCCCCCATCGCCCGCGGCCGGGCCTGTCGCGCCGACGTGCGCCGGCCGGCTTTTCGGCAGCGGCAGCGTGATCTCCCACCGCACCCCTTCGGCCTCGAGCGACATCTGCGCCCTGCCGCCGGCACCTTGGGCGCTCCCCTCGATCAAGGCGGTGCCGAAGCCGCGCCGAACCGGCGCCTCGACGGCTGGGCCGCCGTACTCCGCCCAGTGCATGTGCAAGGCGTCGTCGCTGACGGTCCACCTGACCGTCACCCTGCCGTCGGGCGTCGACAGAGCACCGTACTTGATGGAGTTCGTCCCGAGCTCGTGCACCATCATGGCCATCTGCGGCACCGCCTCCGCATCCAGCCAGACCTCCGGTCCCGAGGCCCTGAGCCTGCATTCGTCGATGGCACCCGGGTTCACCTGGTCGTCGATGATCTCGCGCAGCCGCGTGCGCTGCCACTGGTTGGTGCTCAGCTGCGAGTGCACGCGCGACATGGACTGGATCCGGCCGCCGAAGCTCGCCACGAACTCGCCGGGGCTGCCGCTGTGGCGCAGCGTCTGCGTCGCGATCGCCTGGACCGTGGCCAGCATGTTCTTCACCCGATGGGTGAGCTCGCCGGTCAGCGCCTTCTGCAGCTCGTCGGCGTGGATGCGCTCGGTGATGTCGGTGTTGGTGCCGAACCACTGCACGATCTCGCCGCCCGGGCTGCGGATCGGCACCGCTCGCGACAGGAACCAGCGATACTCGCCGTCCTTGCCGCGCAGCGGAAACGTGTCCTCCCACGCGTCGCCGCTGGCGCGGGAGCGGGCGATGCCGTCGGCGACGCGACCGGCATGGTCCGGATGCAGGGCGGCCGCCCAGCCCACGCCCTGCATCGCGTCGGCATCGAGGCCGGTATAGTCGACCCAGCGCCGGTTGACCCAGCTGGGCTGCCCCAGCTCGTCGCAGGTCCAGGCGAGCTGCGCGATGTTGTCGGCGACCGTGCGGAAGCGGTCTTCGCTCTCGCCCAGGGCGGCGCAGATGCGGTCGAGCTGCCGTTCCCTGGCGCGCAGCGCCTCCTCGGCGATCGTGCGCTCCAGGAGATCGGCGGCCTGCCGCGCGATGATGTCCATCAACCGCAGGTCGCGATCCGAGGGCGCGTGCGGCTGGCTCCAGTGCGTCGAGATCATGCCCAGCAGGTTGCCCTGCCGCGACAGGAGCGGCGTGGTCTGCGCGGCGCGGATGCCGGCCTCGCGGAAGGCCATCAGGTCGGCGGTGCCCGCGATCTCGTCCCATTGCTCGAAGTCGGGGATGATCGCCCGCCGACCGGACCGCAGCGCCCGGGTACAGCTGCTGTGGGCGGCCGGGCTGACCCACTGCCAATACCCGACCGCCTCCGGCGACAGGCCGCGCGACGCGAGGAGGTGGAGCTGCCCGCCATGGCCGGAGGGGTCGCCCGCGGGGCACAGCTCCTGCATGGTGCCGAACTGCGAGCGCATGATGGCGACCGCGGCGTCCACGATCTTGCCGTAGAGCGCACGGCTGTCCTGCTCGCCGATGAGCTCGACGCTGATGGCATGCAGCAGCTCGATGTCGGAGCGTTCGGCTGCCGTTGGGGAACACCCCATCATGGGCTCGGCAGGACCGAGGTGCGGCTGATCCATTGTGACCTCCGCGGCGAGCGGGCGTCTATGCGCCCGGCAGAATAGCAGCGGTCGCGGGTGGAATCACCACTCTCCCGGGCAGGGGCGGATTGGCGGGAGGCCGTGCGACCTTCCGCGCCGGCGATTGCGGCTAGGCCGCGCCGAGCGGCCGCGATTCGCAGATCGCATAGGTGTCCTTCCAGGGCCGGATGCGCTCGAAGGCGGCGCTCGCCGCGAACACGTCGGCGTCGGCATAGCGGCGGCCGACGATCTGCAGGCCGACCGGCAGGCCGCCCCGGCTCAGGCCGGCGGGAACCGACGCGGCCGGATGGCCCGTGAAGTTGATCGGATAGGTCATGCACCAGCCGATCAGCGGATCGACCGTCTCGCCGTTGATCTCGGACGGGCCGACCGTGCCGCCATCGTCCCGGTTGTCGACCGGCAGGCAGGCCAGCGTCGGCGTGAGCAGCAGCCGGTATTCCGACAGCACCTCCTCGACCGCATCGACGATGGTCGTGCGCATCACCTGGTCGCGGTACATGTCCATCGGGCTCATCGCGAGCGCTATCTCGCCCCAATGGTAGACCTGCGGCGGCAGGTCCTCCGGGTGATCCCGGACGATGTCGTAGCCGCGCTGCTTGTACTCCTCGAGCGAGGTCATGTTGAGCAGGCCGATCTGCCGGCACCAGAGATCGCTCAGCTCCTGCTGGGAGTGGCGCATCCGGGGGGTCACCTTCTCGACGTGCGCACCGGCCTCCGCGAACGCGCCGACCGCCCGATCGATCACCCCCACCACCTCGGGGTCGACGGGATAGATGCCGAAATCGTGGCTGTAGCCGATCTTCCAGCCCCGCAGCGGCTGGCGCAGGGCGCCCACATAGTCGACTTCCTCCGCGAGGGAGTAGGGGTCAGTTGGATCGTGGGCGGTGAGGGCACCCATGGCGACGGCCGCATCCTCGACGGTCCGCGCGATCGGGCCCTCGAAGATGAACGGCGTCGTCGCCCAGAAGGCGTTCGGCCGCCCTGGCATAGGCACCCGGCCGAAGGCGGCCTTGTAGCCGAACACCCCGCACCAAGCGGACGGGATGCGGATCGAGCCGCCGCCGTCGGTGCCTTCCGCCAGCGGCACCATGCCGTCGGCGACGATCGCCGCACCACCGCCGGACGACCCGCCAGAGTTCTTGGCGGTGTCGAACGGGTTGCGGGTGGGCCCGAACAGATAGTTGTCGCAGGTGCCGCGAAAGCCGAGTGCGGGGCTGTTGGTCTTGCCGAGGAGGATGGCGCCGGCGTCCTCGATCCGCTTGGCGTAGGTGCACCAGCCGGTCGCGATGTGGTCCTTCAGCGCGCGCACCCCACCCCACGTGGTCGGCCAGCCCGGCTTGAAGTCGCCGCAGTCCTTCATGGCGGTGGGCACGCCGTGCAGCGGCCCGAGGACTTGGCCCGCCATCACCGCCTGCTCGGCCGCCCGCGCCCGCTGCCGGGCATCCTCGTAGCCCTTGAAGATCAGGGCGTTCAGGCTGGGGTTCCTGGCCTCGATCCGCGCGATCGCGGCCTCCACCAGCTCCACCGGCGAGACATCCCGGCAGCGGACCCGGCGCGCCATGTCGACCGCGCTCATCCGGGCAATCTCGTCCTGCGCAGCCATGGCGTCCTCCTCGGTTCGCGCTTCTATCCAGTTACCCGCGCCGCCTCCGGTCTAGGCGAGGCCGGGCCGCTGCGCCACGGCGCAAGCCGCTACGGCGGCCGGTTGATCCCGTAGTGGGCGCGGGGCATATCAGCCCGATGCCTGAGCACGCCACCGTCGCCGAAGCCGCCGCCGAGCTCGAGGAGGAGTTCGGCTTCCTCGAGGACTGGCGCGACAAGGTCGAGCTGCTGATCGATCTCGGCAAGGAGCTGCCGCCCTTGCCGGACGCGCTCAAGACCGAGGCCAGCAAGGTGCGCGGCTGCCAGAGCCAGGTCTGGCTGGTGGCCGAGCCCGAGACGGGCGGGCGGCTGCACCTGCGCGCCGACAGCGACGCCGTCCTGGTCAAGGGCCTGATCTCGCTGCTGCTGCGGCTGTACGACCGGCGGACGCCGCAGGAAATCCTCGACAATCCGCCGGACGTGCTGGAGCGGATCGGGCTGTCCAAGCTGCTCACGCCCGGCCGGTCGAACGGGCTCTACGCCATGGTCGGGCGCATCCGCGGCATCGCCGAGGCGCTGGCGGAAGCGCGGGCCGGTTAGCTCGCGGCCTTCGCCAGACTGCGCTTCTGGATGATCGAGGCGACGATCACGCCGATGGTGACCAAGCCGATCAGCACGGTGCAGACGGCGTTGATCTCCGGCGTCACGCCCAAGCGCACCGAGCTGTAGATGCGCATCGGCAGGGTGGTGGCACCGGGGCCGGTGGTGAAGCTGGCGACGACGAGATCGTCGAGCGAGAGGGTGAACGCGAGCAGCCAGCCGCCGATCAGGGCCGGGGCGATGATCGGCAGGGTGATGACGAAGAAGGTCTTCACCGGCGTGGCGCCGAGATCCATCGCCGCCTCCTCGAGGCTGCGGTCGAAGGTCACCAGCCGCGACTGCACGACCACCGTGACGTAGCACATGCAGAAGGTCGTATGCGCGATGGTGATGGTCCAAAAGCCGCGCGGCGCGTTCATGCTGACGAACAGCAGCAGCAGCGACAGGCCGAGGATCACCTCGGGCATCACCAGCGGGGCCGAGATCATGCCGGCGAACAGGGTGCGGCCGGGGAAGCGTGCGATCCGGGTGAGCACGATGCCGGCCATGGTGCCGAGGATCAGGGCCAGGGTGGAGGACAGGGCTGCCACCCTGAGCGTGACCCAGGCGGATTCCAAAAGTGCCGTGTTGGCGAACGCCACGCGGTACCATTCGAGCGAGAAGCCGCCCCAGACGGTCACCAGCTTGCTGGCGTTGAACGAGTAGATCACCAAGAGCAGGATCGGCAAATAGAGGAAGGCGAAGCCCAGGGTGAGGGCGGTGATGGTGAAGCGGGAGAGGCCGCGCGCCATCAGGTGCGCTCCTCGATGCGCTGGCCCTGCTGGCGCTGGAACAGTGCGATCGGGATCACCAGGACGAGCAGGAGGAGCACGGCGACGGCGGAGGCGAGCGGCCAGTCGCGGTTGTTGAAGAACTCGGTCCACAGGACCTTGCCGATCATCAGCGTGTCCGAGCCGCCGAGCAGGTCGGGGATGACGAACTCGCCGACCGCCGGGATGAAGACCAGGAAGCAGCCGGCGATGATGCCCGGCACCGCGAGGGGGACGGTCACCTTCCAGAACGCAGCGCTGGGCGGGCAGCCCAGATCGACCGCGGCCTCGATCAGGGTCGGGTCGTGCTTCTCCAGGTTGGCGTAGATCGGCAGGATCATGAACGGCAGATAGGAATAGACGATGCCGATATAGACGGCGGTGACCGTCTGCAGGATCACCAGCGGCTGCGAGATCACGCCGATCGACAGCAGCAGACTGTTGAGCAGGCCCTCGTTCTTGAGGATGCCGATCCAGGCGTAGACGCGGATCAGGAACGAGGTCCAGAACGGCAGGATCACCAGCATCAGCAGGGTCGGGCGCCAGCGCTCCGGGGCGCGGGCCATGCCGTAGGCGATGGGGAAGCCGACCAGCAGGGTCAGCAGGGTGGAGATCGCCGCGATCTTGATCGAGGTCAGGTAGGCGCGGATGTAGAGACTGTCCTGGACGATGGTCAGGAAGTTGCTGAGGTTGAGACGGATCTGCAGATAATAGTAGCCGGCATCCTCCAGCCATTCGGCGAGCGGCAGATAGGGCGGCTGCGCCATCGCCACCTCGGAGAAGCTCAGCTTCAGCACGATGGCGAACGGCACCAGGAAGAACAGCAGCAGCCAGAGATAGGGCAGGCCGATCAGCACCACCCGGCCCAGCCCCGAGCGGCGTCGCGGCGCCGGTGCCAGGGCCCTCATGATTTCAGGATCACGCTGGCGTCGGGCGCCCAGCTCAGGAACACCCGGTCCTCCCAGGTCACCGCCCGCTGGATCAGCCGCAGCCGGTTGGCCTGGGTGGCGCGGACGACCGTGCCGCCCGGCAGGCGGACATGGTAGATCGACACGTCGCCGAGATAGCCGATGTCCCAGACCTCGCCGGCCATGCAGTTGGCGGTGCCGGTGGGCGGCGGCTCCTTCGACAGGGTGAACTTCTCGGGGCGGACGGCGACCCACACCGTCTCGCCGACGACCACGGCACCACCGCGCTCGGCGAGGATGTCGCAGCCGGCCTGCTCGGAATGCAGGCGGACATGATCGCCGCCGGCCTCGACCACCCGCGCCTCGAGCACGTTCACGTCGCCCAGGAAGTCGGCGACGAAGCGGCTGCTGGGGTATTCGTACATCTCGCCCGGCGTGCCGAGCTGCGCCACCCGCCCCTCGCTCATGATCGCCATGCGGGTGGAGACGGTCATCGCCTCCTCCTGGTCGTGGGTGACGATGATGAAGGTCAGGCCGAGACTCTCCTGGATGCCGACCAGCTCGAACTGCGTCTGCTCGCGCAGCTTCTTGTCGAGGGCACCCAGGGGCTCGTCGAGCAGCAGTACCTTGGGCCGCTTGATGATCGCGCGCGCCAGGGCCACGCGCTGCTTCTGCCCGCCGGAGAGCTGGTCGGGCCGGCGGCCCTCGCGCCCCTCGAGCTGGACCAGCTTGACCGCCTGGGCGACGCGGTCACGGACCTCGTCCTTCGGCACCCCGTCCTGCTTCAGGCCGAAGGCGATGTTGTCGGCCACGCTCATGTGCGGGAACAGGGCGTAGGACTGGAACATCATGTTGGCCGGCCGCTTCCAGGGCGGCACGGCGGCCATGTCCTGCCCGTCGATCAGGATGCGGCCGGCGGTCGGCGTCTCGAAGCCGGCGAGCATGCGCAAAAGCGTGGTCTTGCCGCAGCCCGACGGCCCGAGCAGGGCGAAGAACTCGCGCTGGTAGATGTCGAGCGAGACATTGTCGACGGCGTAGACGTCGCCGAACTGCTTGGTGACGTTCTCGATGCGGATGAACGGCTTGGCAGCCGGATCCTGCCACGGCTCGACGCGGCTGCGCTGGTCGGGCCGCAGCCGATGCGATGCGGGGGCCGCGGACGCGCCTGGCTCGTTTTGCATTCTCGTCCCCCGCTCGCCCTCAGCTGCCGGTGAGGAGCCTGGTCCACAGCCGCGTCAAGGTGCGCTGCCCCTTCTGGTCGAAGGGCGAGACCGTGAACAGCTTTTCCCGCAGCTCGGGCGTCGGGAACAGGCTGGCGTCGCCCTTCACCTCCTCGTCGATCATGGCGTAGGAGGCGGGCACCGCGTTCGGGTAGGTGACGAAGTTCGAGATCTTCGCCATCACCTCGGGCTCGAGCAGGTAGTTGAGGAAGGCGTAGCCGTTGTCGGGATTGGGCGCGTCGGTCGGCATCGCCATCATGTCGAACCAGAGCAGGGCACCCTCCTTGGGCACGCTGTAGGCGATGTGCACGCCGTTGTTGGCCTCCTCGGCGCGCGTCCCGGCGATGCCGGCGTCGCCCGACCAGCCCAGCGCCAGGCAGATGTCGCCGTTGGCCAGCGCGTTGATGTATTCGGAGCTGTGGAACTTTCGGATGTAGGGCCGAACCTTCCCCAGGAGTGTGGCCGCCTTGTCCAACACCGCGGGGTCCTTGCTGTCCGGGTCCTCGCCCAGATAGCGCAGCGCCGAGGCCACCACCTCGACCGGCGCGTCCAGCACCATGATCCCGCAGTCGGCGAGCTTCTCCGCATTGGCCGGGTCGAACAGCAGCGCCCAGGAATCGGTCGGCGCGTCCGGCAACCGCTCCTTCACCTTGTCGACATTGTAGGCGAGGCCGGTGGTGCCCCACATGTAGATCATGGCGTGCTCATTGCCGGGATCGTACTTGGCCGCCTTGCCCATCAAGTCGGGATCGAGATTGCCCCAGTTCGGGAGCTTGGCCTTGTCGAGAGGCTGGAACAGCCCGGCCTCGATCTGCCGGCCGAGGAAGAAGGCGGTCGGCACGACGACGTCGTAGCCGGTGCTGCCGGCCAGCAGCTTGGTCTCGAGCAGCTCGTTGCTGTCGAACAGGTCGTACACGACCTGAATCCCGGTCTTGGCGGTGAAATCCTCGAGCACCTCCGGATCGATATAGTCCGACCAGTTGTAGACCTTGACGACGCGGTCCTGCGCCTGCGCGGCGCCGGCAACCAGGGCGAGCAGCGCTGCGGCTGCGACGGCGAGCTTCTTCACGGCGGATGTCTTCCTGCTGAGGTCGAGCTGATCGGCTTGAAGCAAGATCCGTGCAGCGGCGGTCAGCCGCCGGTCACGAGCTTGGTCCAGAGCCGGGTCACCGTGCGCTGCACGCGCTGGTCGTAGGGGGTCACGGTGAACAGGTTCTGCTTGACCTCGGCGGTCGGGAACAGGCTGGTGTCGCTCTTCACTTCCTCGTCGATCAGATCGTAGGAGGCGGGCACCGCATTCGGGTAGGTGACGAAGTTCGAGATCTTCGCCATCACCTCTGGCTGCAGCAGGTAGTCGAGCAGCTTGTAGGCATTGTCCGGGTTCGGCGCATCGGCGGGCATCGCCATCATGTCGAACCAGATCTGCGCGCCCTCCTTGGGGATCGCATAGGCGATGTTCACACCGTTATTGGCCTCTTCCGCCCGCGTCTTCGCGATGCCGGCGTCGCCCGAGAAGATCAGCGACAGGCAGATGTCGCCGTTGGCGAGCGCGTTGAGGTTTTCCGAGCTGTGGAACTTGCGGACGTAGGGGCGGATCTTCTCGATCACCGCCGCCCCCTTCTCGAGCACGGCCGGGTCCTTGCTGTCGGGATCCTCGCCGATGTAGCGCAGGGCGCTCGGCAGCACGTCGGTGGGCGAATCCAGCACCATGATCCCGCAGTCCGCGAGCTTCTCGGCATTGGCGGGGTCGAACAGCAGGGCCCAGGAATCGGTCGGCGCGTCCGGCAGCCGCTCCTTCACCTTGTCGACATTGTAGGCGAGGCCGGTGGTGCCCCACAGATAGATGACCGCATGCTCGTTGCCCGCGTCGTAGCGCGCCACCTTCTCCATCAGGTCGGGATCGAGATTGCCCCAGTTGGGGATCTTCGCCCGGTCGAGCGGCTGGAAGATGCCGGCCTGGATCTGCCGGCCGAGAAAATAGTTGGACGGCACCACGAGATCGTAGCCGGTGCTGCCGGCCAGCAGCTTGGTCTCCAGGACCTCGTTGCTGTCGAACACGTCGTAGACCACCTGGATCCCGGTCTGGGCGGTGAAGTCCTTCAGCACCTCCGGGTCAATGTAGTCCGACCAGTTGTAGACCTTGACCACCTGGTTCTGGGCTTCCACCGGAGCGGAGCCGAGCAGGACCGCGGCGATCGCGGCAAGGGCGAGCTTGCGCACGTGGTTTCTCCCGAGGGCTGGGCCGCCGGGCACCCGGGCAGGCCGCAACATGGTTATCGCGACGGTTCCGGCCGCCGCCATGCTGCGTGCGAGGCTAGCCGAGCGGGCGGGCGGTTTGAAGGGGGCAACGACTTCCGACGCCGGTCCGGCTCCGCTACTGGCCGATGATCTCGGACAGGGACCCGGCGAGCCGCTCGAGGTCCTCGAGCGCGTCGATGCAGGTCTCGCGCAGCGCGGCGAAGCCTTCCTCCCCGGGCGCCGCGCAGGCCCCGGCCACCAGCGTCTGCTGGTCGCGGAGCTCCTTACCGCGAGCCGGGTCGAGGAGCGCGCCCAGCGTGGCGGTGGCGCTGGAAATGTCGCCCAGCGCCGTGCGCACCGCACCCGCGTCGTTGGCCCGGGCGGCGAGCTCCGCCGCGGCCACCGCCTTGGCCAGGGCGCCATATTCGTCGAGGCGCTTCTGGTGGTCGATGGTGGTGCGCGCCGTGTCGGCCGGCCGGCCCTGATAGAGCGTGGTGATCATCGGGGCGGTCAACGCCACCATGGCGCCGATGGCGACGCCGCCGATGCCGGTGGTCAGTGCCACGATGCTCTGGCGGGTCTCGGCCCGGCCGCGCCGCAGCCGCTCGATATGCTCGAGCCCCCAATTGACGGTGGCGAGGTCGCTCGGCTCGGCTTCCAGGTCGCGGTCGATCCGGAACTGGCTGCGGAAGGCGATCTCGTCGATCACGAACCGGTCGTCGAGGAAATGGTCCAGGGCCTGCTGCGAGGAGGTGATCGTCTTGTCGTGCAGCCAGTCGCGCACCCGCTCCTGCTCCGCGGCGGGCCCCTCGTCGTCGAACACCTGCAGCCAGTCCGGCAGCAGGTATTTCTGCGCCTCGGCCGCGGCCTTGCCGCGCCTGGCCGCCGGCCGCTTCTCGCCGCTCGCCGCCTGCTGGTAGCGGGCCTTCCAGCTGCGGCTCTGGCCGCGGGTCAGCCCGAGGCGGAACAGCTCCTGCCGGCTCTGCACCAGCTCGACCACCTGCTCCGGCGACACGCCGCGCAGGCGATAGGCGACGCTGAACGCGGTCAGCACCGGCGAGTCGTCGCGGCACGCCATGACCCAGATCGAGGACAGGGTGTCGGAATCGAAGCGGGGTCGCGCCCATGGCCCGAACATGTGGAATCAGATCCGTGACTGACCAGCCTGCCGCATCAGAACAGGCGCGGCGGCGGAAGGCTAGCTCTCCAGCATCTCGCGGACCTTGTTGGCCAGGGTGGACATGGCGAACGGCTTGGCGAGCAGCGCCATGCCGGGCTCCAGTTGTCCCGAGCGCACGACCGCATTCTCGGCGAAGCCGGTGATGAACAGGACCTTCAGTTGCGGGCGGCCGATGCGGGCCGCATCGGCGATCTGGCGGCCGTTGATGATGCCCGGCAGGCCGACGTCGGTGACCATGAGGTGGACCGCCTGCTCGCCCGCGAGGAGCTCGAGGGCCGCCACGCCGTCCTCCGCCTCCAGAATGCGGTAGTGATTCTCCGACAGCACCTCCGCGATCAGCATGCGGACAGTGGCATCGTCGTCCACCACCAGCACCGTCTCCCCGAAGCCGCGGTCGACGCGTTCGCTGGCGGGATCGGCCAGGCGCTCGGGCTCCCCCACGAAGCGCGGGAAGTAGAGGCACATGGTGGTGCCTTCGCCGACCTGCGAACGGATGTGGATCTGACCGCCGGACTGGCGGGCGAAGCCGTAGGTCATCGACAGGCCGAGCCCGGTTCCCCGCCCCAACGGCTTGGTGGTGAAGAACGGGTCGAAGGCCCGGGCGATTACCGCCGGCACCATCCCCGTGCCGGTGTCGGTGACCGCGAGCTCGACATAGGGGCCGGCGGGGATCGCGAGCTCCTGTGCCTCGTGCTCGTCGACCCGGCGATTGGCGGTGGCGATGGACAGGGTGCCGCCCTCCGGCATCGCGTCGCGCGCGTTGATGCAGAGGTTGAGCAGCGAGTTCTCGAGCTGCGAGCAGTCGACCAGCACGGGCCACAGACCGGCCGCCAGCTCCACCTCGACGGCGATGCTCGGGCCCATGGTCCGGCTGACCAGCTCCTCCATGCCGCCGATGAGCTGGTTCACGTCAGCGGGGCGGGGATCGAGCGGCTGGCGGCGCGAGAAGGCGAGCAGGCGATGGGTGAGCCCGGCCGCCCGGCTGGCGGCATCCATCGCGGCGCGCAGATAGCGGTCCGCCTCGCCCGAGCGGTCGCTGGCGATGCGCTGCTGCGCCCGCTCGATCGCGCCGGTGATCCCCTGCAGCAGGTTGTTGAAGTCGTGCGCGATGCCGCCGGTCAGCTGGCCGACCGCCTCCATCTTCTGCGCCTGGCGCAACGCCTCCTCGGCGAGCTGGAGCTGGCTCGTGCGCTCGGCGACCCGCTGCTCCAGGGTGGCGTTGATGTCGGCGAGGGCGATCTCGGCCCGCTTCTGCGCCGAGATGTCGAGCACCGTGCCGACGAAACGGACCGGCGCGCGGTCGTCGAAGAAGGCGCTCCCGGTGGCGGCGATCCAGCGCTCGACGCCATCCTCGAGCCCGATCGTGCGGTACTCGACGTCGAAGCTGCCGGAGCCTTCGGCCGCCAGCGCGCGCTGCACGGCCTGGTCGGTCCACGCGCGATCGTCCGGATGCAGGCCGGCGAGGAAGGTCTCGTAGCTGACCTCGGCGTCCGGCGGCAGCCCGAACAGGGCCTTGCAGCGCTCGTCCCACCGCAGCTCGCCGCTGATGGGATTGTAGTCGAAGGTGCCGATCTGGGCCGCGTTCGCCGCCAGGCGCAGGCGCTCGGCGGCGTCGCGCCTTGCCGCCTCGTCGCGCACTCGTTCGACATGGGCCCAGGACCGGTCGGCGACCTCGCGGATCAGTGCCAGCTCGCTCCTGCTCCAGGCATGCGGTGCCGCGCGATGGATCGCCATCAGGGCGGTGAGGCGATCGGCCTTGACCAGCGGCACGACGATGGTCGCGGCGATGCCCAGGGCGTGGAAGGCGGCAGCGTCGGACGGCGCCAGCTCGCGGGCGATGTCGTCGACGATCAGCGGCCGGCCGGTACCCAGCGCCTTCACCGCCTTCGCGCCGAAATCCGCGAGGCGATACCGCCCGACGATGGTCGCCGAGCCGGGTGCCGACCAGTCGCCGCGGATCGTGAAGCCGTCCTGGTCGGCATCCATGTCGGCATAGGCGCAGACCGCGACGCCGAGATGCTCGCCCACCATGCGCGTGCTGATGGCGAGGATCGCGTCGGCGTCCTGGCTCTTCGCGGTTTCCGTCCCCAAGGCGTCGAGGAAGCGCAGCCGCGCCTCGTTGTCCCGCACCGCCGCCGCGGCGCGCTCGCTGTCGGTGACGTCCGTGCCTTCGACGAAGATGCCGGCGACGCGACCGGCGCTGTCGCGCATCGGCTGATAGATGAAGTCCAGCAGCCGCTCTTCGGGCGCGGCATCCGGGGTACGCTGGACGGTCACCGGCACGGCATGCCCGCGGAAGTGCTCGCCGGTGCGATAGACCTGGTCCAGCAGCTCGACGAAACCTTGGCCGACGATCTCCGGCAACGCCTCGACGACCGTGCGGCCGATGACCTGGCGATGGGCGATCAGCCGCTGATAGGCCGCGTTGGCGAAGGTGAAGACATGCTCGGGCCCGTCCAGCTGGGCCATGAAGCCGGGCGCATCCTGGAACAGCTGGGAAAGGTGCTCGTGCTGCGCGACGGCGTTCTGGCGGGCCAGCACCCGCTCGGTCGTCTCCACCACGACGGCGATCACGCCGCCCGGCCGGCCGCTCTCGTCGATCACCGGCGAATAGAACAGATCCAGCCAGCACCGCTCGGGGGCGCCCCGGCGGTTCAGCACCAGCTCGGCGTCCTTGTATTGCAGGCTGCCGCCCGACATGCCGACCCGCATGACATGGCGGTTGAGCTCCGCTGCCTCAGGCCAGCCTTCGAGAACCTTGCTGCCGAGCAGGCCCGGATGGCGGTTGCCCGCGAACTCGCCATAGGCGTCGTTGTAGAGCATGATCCCGTCCGCCCCCCACAGCAGCACCAGCGGCACCGGGGAGTGGAGCATCAGGCCGACCGCGGTCCGCAGGCTGGCCGGCCAGCCGGGAACCGAGCCGAGCGAGCCGTTCCAGTCGTGCCGCCGGATCAGCTCCGCCATCTCGCTGCCGCCCGCGAGAAAGCCGAGCAGCGGGTCGCTGGCTTCGCCTGCGCCCTCCGTGGCCAGCGTCGAGCGCTGCATCGCTATGGCTTCTCCAACTCGGCCACCCTGAGATCGTCTGCTATCTAGCGCGTGCTGGCCGGGAAAACAGGCCGTCCGGTACCCGTCATCCCGGAGTCGAAGGGCTAGACCAGCAGGGCGACGATGACCGTGCCCCAAAGCGCCAGGAGGACGTTGCCGACGGCGTAGGCGACGCCGTAGCCCAGAGTCGGCACGGCGCTCTTGGCCTGCTCCTGGATGGCGGCCAGGGCCGGGGTGGCGGTGAAGGCGCCGGCGCAGACGCCGAGCAGGACGCCGGGATGCATCTTAAACAGGCGATGGCCGACCAGCACGGCGCAGGTCTGGGAGATCACCACGATCGCCGCCGCCGCGACCACGATCCACACGCCGGCCCGCTCCAGGCCGGCCACGAAGTCGGGGCCGGCGCTGATGCCGACCACGGCAGCAAAGCCGGCGAGGCCGACCGACTCGAACAGCCAGAGTGCCGGCTCCGGGATCGAGCCGAAGCGCGGCCGGACCGAGCGCAGCCAGCCGAACACCAGGCCGCCCAGCAGGACGCCGACGCTCAGGCTGAGGCCGATCTCCACCCCGGCCAGGACGAAGGCCGGGATGCCGACCAGCCCGCCGAGCACGATGCCCCAGCCGACGAACGCCATGTCGGTGGCGTTGGTGGGGCGGTCGGCGAAGCCCAGCAGCGCCACCGCCGCCTCGACATGCCGCTTGGCACCGACGATCCGTAGGATGTCGCCGCGCTCGATCTGCAGGCGCGGATAGGGCGGGATCGTCGTCCCGGCGCGCTGGATGCGCTGCAGGAACACGCCGCGCGCGGCCTCGTCGTGGGATAGATCGGCGAGCGTCCGCCCGTCGACCGCGCGGCTGGTGACGAAGACGTCGACCGACTCCACCGGCATCGCCAGCAGCTCGCGGTCCTCGACCTCGGGCATCAGCGGGTCGAGATTCTCGACCAGCACGGCGCGCTGGCCGGAGACGCCGACCACGTCGCCCGGCTGCAGCACCGTGCTGCCGTCGGCGTCGAACAGCTCGCCGTTGCGGCGCAGGCGCTCGACGAACACCCGCAGCGCCGGCAGCCGTTCGCGCACCGGCCCGCCGAGCAGCGGGCTGCCCGGCTCCACCCGATAGGCGCGGACCTCGAACTGCCGGTAGCCCGTGGTCAGCCCGGGCTCAGTCGCTGCGTCGCCGCCCGAGAGCTGGCGCTCGTAATCTCGGCACGCGGCGGCCAGATCGACGCCCATCAGCTTCGGCCCGACCTGCGACAGGAACCAGGCGGTGACGATCACGCCCACCAGATAGGCCACGGCGAAGGCGGGCGGGATGGCGTTCTGCAGCGCCGTGCGATCGGGCGCGGGTAGGGGGGCCTTGGACAATGCGTCCCAGCCCGTGCCCAGCGTCGCCGACTCGGTGGTGGCACCGGCCAGAAGTCCCGCAGCGGTGCCCGCGTCGTAACCGAGCAGCAGGCTGGTCAGCCACCCCACCAGCAGGCCGATGCAGCAGACCAGGATGGTGAGCAGCGCCTGCGGGACGCCGTCGCTTTTTAGGCCGCGGAAGAACTGCGGCCCGGTGCGGTAGCCGATCGCGAACAGGAACAGCAGGAAGAAGCACTGCTTGACGACCGGGGCGATCTCAATGCCGAGCTGGCCGACGACGACCCCGGCCAGCAGCACCCCGGTGACCGAGCCCAGCGCGAAGCTGCCCAGCCTGATCTTGCCGAGGAGATAGCCGATGGCCAGGGTCAGGAAGAACGCGAGCTCCGGGTGGCCCCGGAGCTGCGCTATGATCCAGTCGGCCAGCGCCATGGCCGGCTACTTGCCGCCCTTCGCCGCGATGCTCGCCTCATAGGCCTGGATGTAGCCGCGGGCGATGGATCGCACCGCCCGGCCGATATCGTCGTAGACGTCGTCGTCGAGATTGGCGAACGACACCCGTGCCGACCAGTTGGGGGCATGGAAGCCGCCGCCGTTCAAGAGGACGATGCCGTGGTCCTCGGCCAGCTTGAAGACGATGTCGAGCGGATGGATGTTCTTCTTGACGTACTGGACCACTTCCTCGCTGACGTTCTTGCGCAGCCAGTATTCAAAGTCGAGCAGGCCGTAATAGTTGTCGAACAGCGGCCCGAGCTGGACCTGGGTGCCGACGCCCTCGAGCAGGGCGTCCACCCGCCGCTTGACGATCTCCATGCAGGCTTTCTGGTAGGCCTTCTCGGTGTCGACCAGCTCGACCAGGGAGAACACGCTCATCATCACCTGCTGCGGCAGCGACAGGCCGGCGGTGTGGTTGAGCGCGATGTCGCGGCTGTCGGCCACGATCCGGTCGATGAACTTGAGCTCGCGCGGCTTGAGCGTGATCGGGCCGTAGCGCTTGTCGAGCTTCTTCAGCACCTCCTCGTCGTGCTTGGCGATCATCTCGTCCAGAATGTTCTTCTGGTGGACGGCGATCACGCCCAGCCGCCAGCCGGTGCAGCCGAAATATTTGGAGTAGGAGTAGACGCCGATCGTATTGTGCGGCAGGTCGGCCATCAGCGAGCGGAAGCCGTTGACGAAGGTGCCGTAGACGTCGTCGGTGAGGATGATCAGGTCCGGCCGCTTGGTCCGCACCAGCTCGACCAGCCGCGCGCGCGTCTCCTGGCTCAGCGCGACCGCGGTCGGGTTGCCTGGATTGACCAGGAAGAAGGCCTTCACCTTCGGGTCCTCGAGCTGCTTGAAGTCCTCCTCAGTGAACTGGAAGCCGTCCTCGCGCTCCGCGTTCACGAACACCACGTTAAGCGCGTAGTCCTCGAGATGCGGCATCTCGAGATAGGGGGTGAAGATCGGGGTGCCCAAGGCGATGGTGTCGCCGGCGTTCAGCAGACGGTTGGCCTTGAGCGACTTGAAGATGTAGCACATGGCGGCCGTGCCGCCCTCGACCGCGTACAGGTCGAATTTGCCGATGTTCGGGTCGCTGCCGCACATCGCCCAGTTCAGGTATTCGTGGGTGATGCGCTCGTTGTGGACCAGCATCCGGTCGGGGACCGGATAGTTGTCGCCGATGATCGAATCGGCGAGTTCGTGGACGAACGCGTCGGGCTCGAAGCCGAACCGCTGGATCGCATAAGGCACGATCTGCTTGAGCGTGTCCGCCCCGGCCATGTTGGCGTGCGTGGCGAGCCACGCGTCGAGCCGGCGCGCGATGCCGCGCGCCTGCGGCATGCCCGCCACCCCGGCCGGGTGGTCCATGACGCGCTTGGCTTCCTCGACCGCGAACTGGCCGAACAGGAAAAAGGCCTCGCGGCCCCGGGTGGCGATCCAGTTCGGGTTGCCGCGGCCGGCATTGAGGAAGGCCATCGCCGACTTCTGCGAGGTCTTCTTGGCGAGCTTGATCAGCTCGTCCTTGATCTCGAACGGGCTCAGCGTCTCGTACTTGCGCAGCGTGACGACGTCCATCTGCCTCTCCCTGCTGCTCAGCCGGCCATGAGCAGGACGATGATCAAGCCGAAGATGGTCAGCAGCGTGTTGCCGACCGCGTAGGGCATGCCGTAGCCCAGGGCCGGCACCTTGCTCTTCGCCGCCTCCTGGATCATGCCCAGGGCCGCGGTGGTGGTCCGCACCCCGGCGCAGACCCCGAACAGGATCGCCGGGTGGAACTTGAACACGTAATGGCCGAGGAAGATCGCCACGATCAGCGGCACCGAGGTCGCTACAATCCCCCAGATGAACAGGCTGATGCCGACCTGCTGCAGGCCAGCGACGAAGCCCGGGCCGGCGCTGATGCCGACCACGGCAATGAAGATGTTGAGTCCCAGCGTGTTGAGCAGCCACAGCGCCGGTCCGGGGATGCGGCCGAAAGTGGGGTGCACCGTCCGCAGATAGCCCAGGATCAGCCCGGCCAGCAGCGCGCCGCCCGACGTCGAGAGCGAGAACGGGATGCCGCCGGCCTTGTAGGACAGGGCACCGAGCAGCGCGCCCACGACGATGCCGGCGGCGACGAAGGCGATGTCGGTGGTCTCGACCGGCCGGTCGGCGTAGCCCAGCGTCTTGATCGCCACCTCGACATGCCGCTGGCTGCCGGTGACGGTCAGGATGTCGCCGCGCAGCACCTCGGTCTCGGCGAGGATCGGGATCTCGACCATGTTGCGCATGATCTTGCGCAGGTAGATGCCGCGGGCGAACGGTGCCTCGGACAGCTCACGCAGCGTTTTGGCGTTGATGGCCTTGCTGGTGACGTAGACGTCGACCGTCTCGGTCGGCATGTCGAGCACCTTGCGGTCGTCGACCTCCGGCAGGCCCAGCTTGGCCTCGATCTCGTCGACCAGCACCGGGCGGTGGCCGGTGAGGGCGATCACGTCGCCGGCCTGGAGCACCGTGTCGGCGTCCGCCTCGATGATCGCGTCGCCGCGGCGGACGCGCTCGACATAGACGCGCAAGCCCGGCAGCAGGTCCCCGACCGGCTTGCCGATCATGCTGCTGCCGGCGTCGATCCGGTAGGCGCGCACCACGATGCCGGAATAGGCCGAGACAATGCCGGGGGCGCTGCCCGAGGCGCCGCCGCCGAGCTGCTTCTCGTACTCGGCGCAGACCGCCGGCAGGTCGATGCCCAAGAGGCGCGGGCCGATGGTGGCGAGCAGGATCGCCGAGCCGATGGTGCCGAAGATGTAGGTGACCGCGTAGCCGATTGGGATCGCGTTGGCGTAGGCCTGCGCCTGCTCCGGCGGCAGCCCCAGCCGGTTGATCTGGTCGGTGGCGACGCCGATCGCGGCCGAGATGGTCTGCGAGCCGGCATAGAGCCCGGCAGCGTAGCCCAGGTCGAGCCCGGCGATCTTGGCGCAGGCAAAGGGCACGAGCAGGCAGAAGATGAGCACGATCACCGAGAACAGGATCTGCTTCAGTCCGTCCTTGCCCAGCCCGGCAAAGAACTGCGGCCCGACGCCGTAGCCGACCGCGAACAGGAACAGCAGGAAGAAGGCCGACTTGATCGGCCCCGGCACCGCCACGCCTAGCTGGCCGATGGCCACGGCCGCGAGCAGGGTGGCGGTGACGTTGCCCAGGTTGAAGCCGGCGACCTTGATCGGGCCGATGTAGAAGCCGATCGCCAGGGCGAGGAAGATGCAGATCTCGGGATAGGCGCGCAGCGTCGTGAGCAACCACTCCAGCATCGCGCCGGCCTCCTCAGCCCCCGGATTATCTATTGAACGGTAGTCCTAGCCGCAAACTAATCAATTGGAATCCCTATCGTGCGGTGACGCGCCGTCGGCCGCCTGCGATTGACAGTCCGCGAACCGCTCCGCACACTGGCTGGTGGCTGCTGCTTCGCGGAGCCGCCGTCATTGCAGCGAGGATTCCGTCGATGCCCGGGCCCCGCCAGCTGCTGTTCGCAACCGCCCTGCTCGGGGCTGCGGCATCGACCTCGGCGCCGCAAATCGCACAAGCACAGTCCGCCGACCAGGCGCAATTGCGGCAGCAGATCGAGGCGCTGAAGCGGCAGCTCGCCGCCCAGCAGAAGCTGATCGACGCCATGCAGCAGCAGATGGACCAGCTGCAGGCCGCGCAGGTGAAGCAGGCGGAAACCAAGACGGCGGCCGCAAGCCCGCCGCCGCCGGCGCCCGCCGAGCCGGTGGTCACCTCGGGCAGCCCGCGCATGCGGGTCGCCATCTCTGGCCAGGTCGACCGGCTGCTGAACCTCGCCGACGACGGCAAGAGCACCAAGGCCTACTTCGTCGACAACAACGTCTCGGTGTCCCGGATCCGGCTCGCCGCCACCGGCCAGATCTCGGAGGACCTGTCGGCCGGCACCAACATGGAGCTCGCGATCTCGCCGAACAATTCGGGCGACGTCAGCCAGGTCAACGAGGACGGCAGCCAGAAGGACGAGTTCCGCAAGGTCGAGGCGCTCCTGCAGAGCAGGACGTGGGGCGACGTGTTCTTCGGCAAGGGCGACCCGGCGACCAAGGACATCGCCCGCATGGACCTGTCCGGCACCGACGTCCTGGCCTATGCCTCGACCGGCGACCCGGCGGGCGGCCTCCTGTTCCGCACCAAGGACGGTGAGGACCTGACCTCGACCAACATCGGCTCGGTCTTCGTCGATTTCGACCAGGGGCGGACCAACCGCATCCGCTACGACACCCCGAAATTCCAGGGTGCGTTCGCGTCCGCCTCCTACGGTGCGGACCAGAAATGGGGCGTGGCCGGGCGGTGGGCGGGCATTGGCCACGGCCTCAAGGCGGCGGCCGGCATCGGTATCCAGGACCCGAGCAAGGCCGGCGTCGACGTCGTCTATGCCGGCTCGGCGTCCGTGCTGCACGACGCCACCGGGCTGAGCCTGACCTACGGCACCGCCTGGCAGAAGCAGGACGAGGGGACCGGCCAGCTACAATACGTCAAGGCCGGCTGGCAGCACAGCTTCTTCAGCTTCGGCAAGACGGCGTTCAGCATCGATTTCGGCTACGACAAGGACGCGCCGGGCGACGGCGACGACGGCAAGACGATCGGCTTCGTGGCGCTGCAGTCGATCACCGACTATGGGACGGATCTGTTCGCCGGCTTCCGCAGCTACGATTTCGACGACGGCAACGGCCCGAGCACCTCGACCATCTACGTCGGGACGATGGGCACCAGGGTGAAGTTCTGACCAGGACGATGTTGCCCAAATCTTTCCTGAAGCTGGCCGCACTGCTGGTGGCCGTGGGGATTCTGGCCGGGTGCGGCTTCAAGCCGATGCCGGTGCCCGACAGCAGCGGCATCCCGCCCGGCCCCGGCCTGCTGACCGGCAAGTCCGGCGAGTGGGTGATCCTCGGGAGGAACCCGGACCCGTCCTAGCTGCCGCCGTCCGGGTCGGGCACGGCGTAACCGAGCGGCACCTCCGCCAGCCCGCGCGGCAGCGGGCTCGAGGCGTCGGGCCCCAGCGCGAACTCCCGCGCGTCCTGCGTCTCGGCCGTCATCGGCATGGGGCCGCCATCCTCGACGAATCCCGCGTCGACGAAGCGGATGGCGCGCAGGAAGTCCTCGATCCGCGCCCGCGGCTCCTCGGCCGGCGAGCAGGCGTAGCCGTAGATCACCCGGCGCGCGAGCCCGGGCGAGTTGGTGGGGCTGGCCGTGTCGGCGGACTGGAAGGAGAAGCATTGCCGCTCTACCCCGGACACGGTGAAGCGCTGGCCGAATGCCGAGCCCAGCAGGCCAGCACCCCGGCCGCTCTTGCCGGGCATGACCCCGCCGCCCTCACCGATGCGGAACAGGCGCGGGATCTCGGCCGACGTCAGAGAAAAGTCGAGTGCAGCACCGTCATGGGCGGTGCCGTAGACCAGCTCGCCGGTGATCTCGCCCCAGGTGAAGGGGACGTAGTCCGCCGTCTCCCAGCCGTTGCGGAAGCGCACCTGCGGTTGCTCGCCGGCGGCACCGGCCACGGTGATCCGCCGCTCGTCGGGGTCCACCCATTGGACCAGATCCTGCGCCCATGCGGCCGATGCGCCGGCCAGGGAGAGCAACAGGGCCACGACGGGCCACCCATCGCGCATGGCATCCTCCTCGCTGGACCTGTTCAGGGTACTCGATTTGCGGAGAACATGCATGGCATGACCGCAGCATCCGGCTCCGGCTCAACTGCCTGTGCTCGTCTCCACGGCCATGGCCGCGAAACGCCCGAGATGCTCCTCGACGAGCGGCCCGGTCGCCTGCTCCAGAGCACGAAACCGTGCCACGAGGCTGGCGCCGAGCTCGGTCAGGACGGCCCCGCCGCCGTGGCTGCCGCCGAGCTGGGTGGTGACCAGGGGTGCCCCGAACAGGCGGTTGAGCTCGTCGACCAGCACCCAGGCGCGCCGGTAGGACATGCCGAGCGCCCGCCCGGCCGCCGAGATCGACCCGGTCCGGTCGATCTGCTCGAGCAGCGCGATCTTGCCCGGCCCGATCCGGGTGCCGGGGGCAAAGTCGACGCGCAGAAAAACGCGGGCCATGCCCGGAGCATGGCCCGCACCTTCACGCAGGACAAGCGATCCGCGTCGCCGCGGCTCAGGCAAGCAGTCGGGCTGGGGGCCGCAAGCTGGTCAAGGTCGCCGAAGCCGGCTGCCCTTGTGGCAGTAGCCTGTGGCGAGGCATGTCACCTGCGCACGCAGGCAGCGTAGAGCTCGCCGACGTTCTGCACCGTCGGCAGGCAGCGCCGGATCGCCACCGCCCGTCGCACGATCGCTTCGGCCCGGGCGGCCTTCTCGCCGCCGCCCGCCTCAATGGCGTAGATCAGGGCGTTGGTGTCGAGCCCGATCCGTCGCCGCTCAACGGTCATGCAGCGCGTCGCGCTCGAACGCGGCTGGGCGAGGGTGGCCATGGTGGGTTCCTTCGGTTCATGCCGAAAATTCGGTCTGTAGCGCATTCTGCAATACTAAGGATGCCAATGGAGCTAGGACCTGGGTCCTTGATCTTGCGCATCGTTTGAGCGATAAGCTGGTGGATTCCCTGCCGACCCGGAGCCCGACATGTCCTCGACCCGCACCGCCGCCCAGCAGGCCGCCTCGCGCGGGAACGGCGCCCGCTCGCGCGGACCCGTCACCGACGCCGACAAGGCCCGCTCCGCCCGCAACGGCACTAGGCACGGCCTGCGCGGCGGCCCGTTCGAACTCCTCCCCGGCGAGGACCGCGAGGCGTTCGCGGAACTGCACGCCGCCGTGACCTCCGACTGGGGCCCTCGCGACGCCTACGAACGGCGCTGGGTGATGGAGCTGGTGACGGCGATGTGGCGCCAGGATCGCCTGCGCGTCCTGGAGCTGGCCACGCTCACCGCCGCCGCCGAGAGCCCGCCCGGCGAGGCTACGGTGAGGAAGCTCGGCACCTTCGCCCGCTACGGCGCCCGGATCGACAAGGACATGACCAGGGCGCTCCAGGCGCTACGGGTGCTGCGCGATCGCCCGGACGCATGGATCGACGAGCCGCAAATCGGCACGTCCGAACCCACGATCCCGGCACCGCGCGGCGAAATCTGCACGATCGAATTCGCCGCGAGCACGCTCGAACCCGGGCCGGAGAACGCGAACGAGATCTGCACGTCTGAACCCGAGCCGCCCGCGCTCAACCGCCGCCAGCGCCGGCGTCTCGCCGCCCCGGCCCGCAAGCGCCGCGCCGCCTGACCCGGGCATAGCGCCCGGTCGGTGCCACGCCGCCGATCGCGTCAAGGCGGGCATGCGTCGCGAGCCGCTATGCACGGGCGGATATGCTGGCTATCACGGCACCAAATCCACCCCGGCGGGCCGGCAGCGGAGCCTCACCATGCACGAGCAGCAGTTCTACATCGGCGGCCAGTGGGTCGATCCCGTCGACCTGCGTCTGCTGGACGTGGTCGACCCCTCGACCGAGGAGGCGTTCGCCCGGATCGCGGTCGGCAGTGCTGCCGACGTGGACAAGGCGGTCGCCGCCGCCCGCGCCGCCTTCCCCGCCTTTGCCATGACCAGCCGGCAGGAGCGCCTGGACCTGCTGCGCGCCATCATCGCCGCCTACCGCAAGCGCTACGACGACATCGCCGCCACCCTGTCGCGCGAGATGGGCGCGCCCTTGAGCTTCGCCCATGCCCGCCAGACGGCGATGGGGCCGGCCCATCTCGACCGCATGATCAAGGACCTGGAGGGCTTCGCCTTCGAGTGGCTGCAGGGCTCGACCCTGATCCGCAAGGAGCCGATCGGCGTCATCGGCATGATCACGCCCTGGAACTGGCCTATCAACCAGATCGTCTGCAAGGTGGCGCCGGCCATCGCCACCGGCTGCACCATGATCCTCAAGCCGTCCGAGGTGGCACCGCTCAACGCCGTCATCTGGTCGGAGATCATGCACGAGGCCGGCGTGCCGGCCGGCGTCTACAACATGGTGCAGGGCGAGGGGGCCGCGGTCGGTGCGGCGATGTCGGCCCATCCGGGCATCGACATGATGTCGTTCACCGGCTCGACCCGCGCCGGCATCCTGGTGGCCCAGGCGGCGGCGCCGACGGTCAAGCGCGTCGCCCAGGAGCTGGGCGGCAAGTCCGCCAACATCCTGCTGCCCGACGTGGCGCTCGAGCAGGCGGTGACCAAGGGCGTGCTCGGCATGATGGGCAACAGCGGCCAGTCGTGCAACGCGCCGACGCGCATGTTCGTGCCGCGCGACCTGCACGAGGATGCCAAGGAGATCGCCCGCGGTGCTGCCGCCACCATCGTGGTGGGCGACCCGCGCGATCCCGGCACCACGATGGGCCGGTGGTCAACGCCACCCAGTATGCCAAGATCCAGCGCCTGATCGAGGCCGGCCTCGCCGAGGGTGCCGAGCTGGTCTGCGGCGGCCCCGGCCGGCCCCGAGCACCTCAATCGCGGCTACTATGTCCGGCCGACGGTGTTCGCTGGCGTGCGCAACGACATGACCATCGCGCGCGAGGAGATCTTCGGCCCGGTGCTGGCGATCCTGCCCTACGCCGACGAGGAGGAGGCGATCCGCCTGGCCAACGACACGCCCTACGGCCTCGCCGCCTACGTGCAGTCCGGCGACCTCGAGCACGCCCGCCGGGTCGCGGCGCGCCTGCAGGCCGGCAACGTGCACCTGAACTACCCGGCCTGGGACAGCGGAGTCCCGTTCGGCGGCTACAAGCAGTCGGGCAATGGCCGCGAATACGGCAAGTGGGCCATGGAGGAGTGCCTCGAGACCAAGGCCGTCATCGGCTACGACGCCGCATGAGGTTGTGAGGCGGCCGCGGGCCGACAGCGGGAGTTCGGACATGGCAGGCCCGGCGAGATCGCAGGCACCTCCTACTGTCGGGTTGCTCGCGGCCATCCTCATCGGCTTGGTGCTCGTGCCGGCCGCGGCGCAGGAGGGCATCGCGATCCCGGCCCCCGCCGTCGACGAGGCTCCAGCGGCGGGCGGCATGGAGGTCGCCGTGCTTGCCGGCGGCTGCTTCTGGGGCGTGCAGGGCGTGTTCCAGCGGGTGAGCGGCGTCAGCAACGCCGTCTCGGGCTATGCCGGTGGCGAAGCCGACACCGCCGTCTACGAGACGGTCGGCTCCGGGCAGACCGGGCACGCCGAATCGGTGCAGATCACCTACGACCCGGCCAAGATCAGCTACGGTAAGCTCTTGCAGGTCTTCTTCTCGGTGGCACACGACCCGACCCAGCTCGATCGGCAGGGGCCGGACGTCGGCAGCCAGTATCGCACGGCCATCTTCCCGGCGAACGACGAGCAGGCGAAGATCGCTCGGGCCTATATCGCCCAGCTCGACCAGGCGCGGGTGTTCGACGCCGCCATCGTGACCAGGATCGAGCCGGGCCGGTCGTTCTACCCGGCCGAGGACTATCACCAGGACTTCCTGACGCTCAATCCGAACTATCCCTACATCGTCTACAACGACCTGCCGAAGATCGAGAACCTGAAGCGGTTGTTCCCCGATCTCTATCGTGACGACCCCGTGCTGGTTTCTCAGGCCGGGCTTTCGAGCTCGGGGCCGGCTCTGCATCAGTAGAATGCAACCCAGGAGAGTTCGCATGCCCACCTATCGCGCCGTTCAGGTCAGCGGGCCGAAGGCCGAGCTCGAGCTGGTCGAGCGGCCGATCGCCGAGCCCGGCCCCGGCGAGGCGCGGATCAAAGTCCAGGCCTGCGGCATCTGTCACAGCGACGTCTTCACGGTGGAAGGCCTCTTTCCCGGCATCTCCTATCCGCGCGTTCCCGGCCACGAGATCGCCGGCGTGATCGATGCGCTCGGCGAGGACACGGTGCCGTGGCGGGTCGGGCAGCGCGTGGGCGTGGGCTGGTACGGCGGGCATTGCGGCCATTGCGACCGCTGCCGTCGCGGCGACTTCGTCTGCCGCGAGGCGCGCGTGCCGGGCATCGCCTACGACGGCGGCTATGCCGAGTACATGATCGCCCCCGTCCAGGCCCTGGCGCTGATCCCGGACGAGCTGTCGGCCGTCGAGGCCGGGCCGCTGCTCTGCGCCGGCATCACCACCTACAACGCCTTGCGCAACAGCGGCGCTCGGGCCGGCGATCTGGTTGGCATCCTGGGCATCGGCGGGCTCGGCCATCTCGCGGTCCAGTTCGCGGTCCGCATGGGGTTTCGCACCGTGGCGATCGCGCGCGGCGGCGACAAGGCGGAGCTGGCGCGCAAGCTCGGCGCCCACGTCTACATCGACAGCCGGGCCGAGAACGTCGCCGAGCGACTGGGCTCGCTCGGCGGTGCCGCGGTGGTGCTGGCCACGGTCACCAACGCGCAGGCGATGAGTGCCGTGGTCGACGGGCTGGGCGTGGGCGGCAAGCTGCTGGTGGTCGGCGCCAGCGCCGAGCCGATCGAGGTCTCGCCGCTCCAGCTGATCGGGGCGCGGCGCTCGATCCAGGGCTGGCCGTCCGGCGTCGCCGCCGATTCCGAGGACACGCTCGCCTTCAGCGCCCTCAGCGGCGTGCGGCCGATGATCGAGACCTATCCGCTCGAGCGAGCCGCGGAAGGCTATGCGCGGATGATGAGCGGCGAGGCGCGGTTTCGCGTCGTGCTGACGATCGGGGACCAGGGCGGCGGATCTCGCCGCTAGACGATCACTTCGCGTACCAGAACGTATCCGGCAGATAGATCCCGAACTGGCCGTGCGGGTCGAAATTGTAGATCGCCTCCTTGGGCAGGTTCTTCAGGTTGGCGCGGGCCGCGATCGGCTGCATCACGCCCGAGACCAGGCCGATCGTGTAGCATTGGCTGGCGTAGATGCTCAGCATCTCGCGCCAGATCGCCTCCTCGCGGTCCTCGCTCGCCGTGATCCACTCCTGATAGAGCTCCATCAGCCGCTTGGCCTCGGGCAGGTCCGGCGCCTCGCCGGCCTCGCCCTTGGTCTCGTAGTATTGGCCCCATTTCGGCCACTGCAGCTGGTCGCCCTGGCTGGTCGGCGCGAAGTCGCGCGGCGGCATGGAGGAGGCGGGCACTCCGTTGTCGTGGCCGAAGAACATCGACATCAGCGCACTGCCGGCATAGACGCGCTGGCGCATGACCTGCCGGTCGGACGGCTTGGACGAGATCTTGATGCCGATCTGCGCCCACTGGTCGGCGACCAGCTCGAGCACATCGGTCTGCTCGTTGTCCTCGCCCGAGTTCTCGACCACCATCTCCATCGGCCGGCCGTCCGGCAGCAGGCGGGTGCCGGCGTCGTTGCGCTGGTCGAGGCCGAGCCCGTCCAGGATCTGGTTGGCCTGGTCGAGGTCGAAGGCGACGCAGTCGTTGGCGAGGCTGTCGTCCCACAGCGGGCTGTCGGGCAGGATGGTGTTGTTCGCCGGCTGCGCGAGGCCGGCATAGAGGAACTGGCTGATCGCATCGCGGTCGATCGCCATCGCCAGCGCCTTGCGGAACTCGAGCTTGCGGAACAGGCCGCGCCAGGCATCGTCAGTCGCGTTCAGGTTCGGGTAGAGTGCCAGATGCGACGAGCGCGCTTCCGGCCAGAGCAGGGTGGTCAAGCCGTTGCGGGCCTCGCTCTCCTTCAGGAAGGTGTAATCCTTGAACACCAGATAGCGTGACTGCAGGTCGGTCTCGCCGGCACCGCTCTTGATCGGCACCAGCTTGCTGTCGACGATGTCGAAGATGAACCGGTCGATATAGGGCAGCTGCTGGCCGGACTCGTCGACGCGATGGAAGTTGGGGTTGCGCTCGGCGACGAACCGGGTCGAGGGCGGCCTGGTCACCAGATGCCAGGGCTGCAGGGTCGGCATGTCGGGATCGTCGAAGTCGTTCAGCCGATCCTTGCGCAGGAACAGCTGGATCCAGTCGCGCGCGCCGTTCTGCGCGATCGCCGCCTTGAGCTTGTCCGGGTCGGCGTATTTCTTGTGGAACTGCTTCAGGTAGTGCGCCGGCCGGTAGATGAAGAGCTGGTTGGCGGCGGCCAGCGCCGGCAGGAAGAAGCGGTTGGGCTTGGACCAGGTCCAGCGGATGGTCAGGTCGTCGAGCTTCTCGACCACGGGCTTCTCGCCCTCGACCAGCAGCCGGATGTCCGGCCCGCTGAAGGTGAGGTCTTCGTTGTTCTCGACGTCGTCCCAGAAGAAGCGGATGTCCTCGGCGGTGAACGGCTCGCCGTCGGACCATTTGTGGCCCTTGCGGAGATGCAAGGTGAAGATCCGGCCCTCCTCCACCTCGAAGCTGGCCAGGATGTCCGGCACCAGCTCGAGCTCGGGCGTGTAGCCGACGAGATGCGAATAGCCGTAGGTGTTGAAGAAGCGGGTGTCGCGCTCGCGGCCGATCAGCATGCGCAGGTCGCCGCCCGGCTTGCCGACCTCGATGCCGGTGATCACGCGAGGCTCGTCGGGCGGGCCGGCCGCGACCGGCGATGCCGCCAGCGCCGCCAGGAGCGCGACCGAGGTCAAACCAGACGCTGCCCGGCGCATCGCGCCTCCCTTCCGCTTGGTTCCCGTTGTGCCTCCGCAGGTGGGATTGCATGGCCCGAACCTCTCGTCAAACCACCCGGAAGCTGAACCGGCGGTGCAAATCGCACGATCTGTGAGATTGATCACATTCGCCGACACGCCTTCGCGTCAGAAAGGCGGCGCTGAGGGCTGAGCATTTGGACCTGTGAGAGCGGCAACGCCTCACAGGTCTCTTTATTTCGGCGAGCTCGCCGCCCGCCCGCCTGGCCGGCAAGGCCATGCCGCACTCAGATCCGCAGCCTTGGGATCTGCGCCGCGCGCCAGCCGCACGGACCGCCCGCATTGCGCGGCGAACATGGCGAGTAGCGGGTTGGGCGTCTCGACCGGCGCCATCTCGGCTTTTGCCGCCGACCAGCCGACGAGCATCGCCAGCCACGCGCGGTTCAGCACCGGCCCGGCGACGACTTCACCAAGCTGAAGCGCGCGGGCGAGGAACGCTCCCAGGCGGCGTACGCTAGCCAAGTCATAGCCCGACCACCACGCATCATGGTCGAGGGCGCGTGATTCCAATGGCTCCGCCCCTGCGGGACGGCCCACCAGATCCGGGCCCAGCGCCGGGTGCGTATCCAACCGGTCGATCAGATTGCCCAGCCCGAGGATGGCCGGCGCCACCATGCGGAGCCGGTCATGGCCCAGCAGCGACGCGGCATAGCGATGGCTGACCTCGTCGCCGAGCCACAGCTCGAGGTCGGGGTGCGCCGTTACGGCGTCGAGCAGGCGAGACAGCATGATCGGCGTGGTGGGTCGCAGGCCGCCGAGCAGCAGGCGCACCGGCCGTTTGCGGGCGCCGAGCACGAGGCGCTCGATACAGAGCTGCTCGCTGGCGCGGCCGAGGTCGAGCGCGCCCGACAGGCCGACAAGCAGCGGCCCTGTCTCGCCATCCGCCTCGATCACGGGCCATGTCAGCTCGGCCAGCGTCAGCGCCCGCAGGCTGCCACCCACTGCCCGCAGGCGGCAGGCGAGGCCGAGCATGGCGATCAGAGCGAGCGGCCGCGTCGCCGCGTGGAGATCGACGAGCGTCGCTGCAGAAGGGTCGAGCGAGGCCAGGGCCGCGTCCAGCGACGCGGTGGGGTCGCGATCGGGCGTCGCCCTGAGCGCGCGCAAGGACATGCCGGCACGGGACCCGTCACACGACGCCAGATGGTCCCTTGGCCAGACGTCGCCGGATTGCAGCACCACAAAATGGTCGGCGGCCACCAGCGACCGAACCTGCGTGGTCAGGCATTCCTCGTCCGCGTCGCCCGCGACCGTGCGCAGCTCGACGCCGGGCCAGCGTGCCAGCAGCCAATCGGCCAGCCCGTCGGTCGAGCCGCGATCGAGGACGACGACCTGAGCCGGAGCCCTGCTCTGGGCGGCGACGCTCGCGAGGCTGCGCCACAGCTGATGCCTCTCGTCGCGGCAGGGAATCACCACGGCGATGGATGGTTCGGTGCTCATGCCAGCCCCCGCCAGCCGGCAAGCGCCTCGGTGGTCAGGTGGGCGGCGAGCGCGTCGAGCGCCGGCGAGCTGCGCAGGAGCCCGAGATCCACCAGCTGCCGTGTCGAAGTAAGCCGCTCGGTGAGCTCGCAGCGGAAATCGCCCTCGCTTCCCCCCCCGAGGCTTCGGTTGAACACGGCGTAGCGCTTGGCACCCTGCCAGTATTGCTTGCGCTCGGCCTCGATCCGCGCCCGGTCGACGAAGTCGGCCATGTATTTGAGATGGAGCAGCACGCAGCTCTCCTCGGCCAGCGGCACGGGCAACAGGGTATGCGTGCTGCTGGTGTAGCGGAGGCCCGACCGCCAGCGCACGAGGGGCACCTTGTGCAGATAGACCCCGTCCTGCAGCCCGGCGTAGAAATATCGCGCGACCAGACCCCCGGTCACGGTCCGGAAGGGAAAGTCGGGATCGTCGCGCTCGACATAGCCGGAGCGGTCGAAGCACCGGCAGGTGCGCAGGGGGTCGTCGCCCGGCGCATAGGCGAGCCGCTGCAGGCTGTCCTCGCCGTACAGATCGAGCATGAAGCCCTGCAGCGCCTCGACACCCTGCCGGTCGAGGTGGGCGGTGAGCCCCCGCAGATCGAGACGCTCGGCATGCGGGTAGGCCAGAAGCTCGTCGACATCGACCGTCAGGCACCACGCATCGCAACCGTGCCGTTCCAGCAGATCGTTGAGCCAGCGCATCCCGCCGCCATAGACGGCATAGGAATCGGTCGTCAGGTAGAGATGCACGTCCGGCTGGGCGAGCAGAAGCTCGCGCGAGCCGTCGTCGGAGCCGTTGTCGACGACAATGAAGCGCGTCACGCCCTGGGCGCGGTAGAAATCGAGGAACCACGGCAGGCGCAGGGCCTCGTTGCGCAGGCGTGTGAACAGCCGGATCTCGCCCGCGGCGGGCGGCAGCGGCCGATCGTCGAGGCGCTCCAGATGCACCGGCGGGCCAGCCACGCGCCGATCCAGCCGCGTGACGTCGGCCCAGAGGGCGCGTGCGGTCGCGTGCCGGCCGGCCGCGACCTCGAGCCTGGCAAGGCGTTTGGCGACCTCGCGGTGCAGCGGATAGTCGTCAGCCAGCGCGGCCAGGTTTCGAGCCGCCGACTGCGCGTCGCTGTCGGCGAAACAGGCGTCAGCCAGCGTCAATCTCAACGAGAACGTGGCAGGATGATCGAGCAGGCTGCGCTCGAGGTGCAGTCGCGCGCTGCTAGCTCGACCGTTCCTCAGATGCAGCTCGGCATGGCGCAGCGCCGGCAGCCATGCCTGCGGGAAAGCGGCCGCCGTGGCCGTGAGCCGGCGGTCCGCCGCCACGTCGCGACCGGCCCGCTCCTCCACCCAGGCGCACAGGAGATGCGCATCGAGAAAGTCCGGCAGGCGCTCGACCTGTGCGGCCGCCAGTCGGCGCGCCGTGGCGAAGCGATGCTGCTCGGCCGTGGCGCGCACGGTCGCGGCCCGCACCGCCCAGTCGAGCGGATCGAGGGCCTGCGCCCGCTCCAGCCAGGCCAGCGCGACTTCCGGGGACGCCTGGACGAGGGCCAGCCGGCCCAACTGGTAGAGCGGCTCGTGCGACGCGGGATGCCGCTCGCAGAGGTCGCGATACAGCCGCTCGGCCTCGACCATTCGCCCGAACGCCTCGAGCAGCCGGCCGCGTGCCAGCTTGGCGCGCAGGTTCGTGGGCTCGAGCTCGAGCACCTCCTCCCAAACCTTCTGCGCCAGCTCCAGATCGCCCTCGTCCTCGGCCAGTCGGGCGAGCCCCTCGCGCCGCGAGTGCTTGGCCGGCTCGGCTGCGGCCAGCCGGTCGAGCAGCGAGCGCGCGGCGGCGAAGCGATGCTGCGCGGCCAGCACCTTCGCCAGCTCGTCCAGTGCTTCCGCGGCGGCACCGGGCAGCGCCAGGGCGCGGTGGTAATGGGCTGCCGCCTCGGCATGGGACTCGCGCTGCATCGCCAGCCGCGCTGCCTCGAGCGCAACCGTGCGCACGGCCGGGAATCGCTGCCGGCCAACCTCGAGCGCGGCCGCCGCATCCTTGAGTCGATGCAGCAGCCGCAGAACGCGGGCATGGCCCTGCCAGACGGCGGGATCGTCGGGGTGGTCCGCCACCGCGGCGCGCCACTGCTGCTCAGCCTCGCCGTAACGCCTCTGCGCCTGAAGCAGTCGCGCGAGCTCTCGCGCCGGGGCACTGCCCGAGCTGCGACGTAGGACCAGCTCGGCCTCGTCGGCACGGGTTTCGCGGCCAAGCCTGTGGGCGAGGCGGACCACCCCCTCGTCCCCACGCACTGCGGCCCTAGCCGGCGCGGTCGACATGGCGCTCGTAGGCCGGTGAGGTCGCCATCAGGCCGAGCTCGACCAGCTGGCGGCTGTCGCGGTAGCGCCGCGATTCCGGGCCGGCCGGGCTAAGCGGCGTGCCCTCGTCCAGGCGCCGCTGGTAGGTCCGGTATTCGCGCGCGCCCAGATAGTGCTGCCCGCGCCGGACCTCGGCACGGACCTGATCCGCGAACTGCGGCAGATATTTGAAATGCAGCAGGACCCCGGAGACGTCGGCGAGTCGGCAGGGGAACGCCGTGTGCTTGCTGGAGGTGTACTTGATGTCCTTGCGCCAGCGGATCAGCGGCACCTTCTGCAGCACGGGCCCGGCGCCGGCGTGATCGTGGAACAGCCGGGCGCGCGCGCCGCCGTGCAGACGGAAGTAGGGAAAGTCGTTGCTGTCGCGCCGAACGTACCCGCTGCCGTCGAACCACGGGAAAGCTTCGATCAGGCTCTGACCCGGCTGATAGCGGACAGAGTCGAGCGGCGCGTCCGCATAGAGATCGAGCATCGGTGCCGCCATCGACTCGGCGCCGGTGCCGTCGAGATAGGCAGCGAGCTCAGGCAGGCGCACCCGCTCGGCCCCAGGATAGACCAGCGCCTCATCGGCATCGATGGTCAGGCACCAGGCGCCGCAGCCATGCTCGTCGAGCAGGCGGTTGATCCAGCGCATCCCGGCCCCCGCGGCGGCGAACGAGGCCTCGGTGCGAAACACGTGGATGTCCTGGCGCTGCGCGAGCAGCCATTCGCCGGTCCCGTCGTCGGAGCCGTTGTCGAGGAGCAGGAAGCGGTCGGCACCGAGCGCGCGATAGTAGTCGAGCAGCCAGGGCAGGCGGACGCGCTCGTTGCGCACGAGCATGAACACGCGGATCTCGCCGTCCGCAGGCGGCAGCGGATGCCGGTCGAGCCGCTCGATCGGATCGGGGCCGCCGTGAATCCGGATGTCGTGGCGCGTGATCCGTCGCCAGCGGGCGCGCGCCGGCTCGATTGCACCATCGTGCCATGCGAGGCGGGCAAGGCGGCGCTCGACCTCGCGATGCCGGGGCAGCTCCTCGGCCAATGGTGCCATGATCGCCCGTGCCTGCTCGAGGTGCGCCCCCGCCACGGCGCAATCGAACGCGACCAGCCGCGAGTCCAGGTGCCGGGGGTGACAGGCGAGCAGGGCGGCACCGCGCTCGGCGATGGCCTCCTGCTGCCCCTGCCGCAGGGCGAGCCGGGCGAGCTCGAGCAGCGGCTCGGCCCGCCAGGGCAGGGCCGAGCGGCCTTCCAGCAGGGCCAGCCGCGCAGCGTCCGGGTGGCCGGCAGTCTCGGCGGCACGCGATCGCGCAAGGTGTGTGCGCGGCTGATTGGGCGCGCGCCGAATGGCTTCGACGGCGGTGGCGTCGGCTTCCTCGGCCGAGCCGAGCTCGGCCAGCGTCCCGGACAGGCCGATCAGGGCGTCGAGCTGGCCTGGATGCTCGCCCAGGATCGCGGCGAACAGGTCGGCGGCGGTTTCGAGGTCACCTTGGCGTCCCGCCAATCGGGCGAGTGCCAGCCGCGCAGGAAGATCCTGCGGTGCGACCGACAGGACCGCTCGATAAGCCTCCTGCGCGCCGGTGAAATCGCCTGTGGCTTCGTGCACCTCACCCGTCAGCAGGCGAGATGAGTGGTTGCCCGATGGCCTTGCAGCGAGCGTGGCGGCACGTGCCGCCGCCCCTACGAGATCGCCTTCCGTCAGGAGGGTGCGGACCAGGGCGGCGAACGGCTCGTGACGGTCCGGGTCGCGTACGGCCAGGGCTTCGAGCAGGGCACGCGCCTCGGTAAACCGGTGCTGCCCGTTCAACGCCCGCGCCAGCCCGAGAACGCTTTGGTCCTGGCCCGGATGGAGCAGCAGTGCTGCATGCCAGCGGCTTTCGGCCTCGACCGGATCGCCGGCCTCGTGCGCGATCCTGGCCAGCTCGAGTGCGGGCCGCGGATCCTTGGGCTGGTCGGCGAGCAGCAGCTTGGCGAGCCGCTCCGCCTCCGCCAGCCGGCCCTCCACGCGCAGGCTGCGGATCAGGCCCAACCGGGCCTCGAGGGATCGGTCGGCGAGGTCGAGCGCGCGGCGCCAATTCTCGGCGGCGAGGTCGGTGCGGCCGCGCGTTTCGGCGAGGCGCGCGCGCGTGAGGCGCAGCTCGACGTCCGGATCGGCCGCGATCGCACCGGCGAGCGCGGCGTCGGCGGCCTCGGGGTCGGTTTGTGCGAGCGCGGCCGCCGCGGAGACGAGCAGCCGCGCCGGCAGCGGCCCCATGGCGAGCGCCGCACGCGCGCCACGCGCCGCCTCGGCGAGGTGGCCCTGGGCGAGTGCCAGCGCTGCCAGTCCCACCGTCGTGGCGGCATCGCCGGCCCCAGGCAGATCCCGCAGCAGCGCCGCGGCCTCGTCGGCGCGCCGCTCCTCGATCAGGCGCTCGGCGAGCCGCAGTCGCGATGCGGCGGCAGTCAAAGCGCCACGATCTGCCGCACGCCCCACCGGCGCATGGTCAGCTCCAGCGTGGCGATGAGATAGGCGCTCCAGCGCGGGTCGGGCGCCGGTGCCGTCTCGTCCAGGTCGATCGGGAAATACTCGAATGTCAGGCGCTGCTCGCGCAGGCGCGTGAAATCCGAATGCCGGGTCAGAAATACCGGCGCGAACGGCTCGCCCGCGCGCTGCTCCGCCAGCACCTGCGCAATGGCGGCGTCGCTCTCGGCCGGGCTACGGAAGAACAGGGCGAGGACCAGGTTGGGGACGCCGGCCTGGCCCCGCAGGCCATAGGCCGGCAGGCCAGGCGAGGGATGGAGCACAGGCACCTGCGGCCGGCGCTCGGGCCATTGCGACCAGAGCGCTGCGCCGAGCGTGGTGTCCATCAGCTCGAGCCGGGCCTGCGCCTGTGCCAAGAGCCGGGTGAGGGCGGCAGCCGTCAGGCGCAGCTTCGGGCATCGGACTGACAGCGGTGGCGCGATCACCGCGGCCTCTGGGACCGCGTCGTGCTCGCCGTGGACCAGCCGCAGCCGGCGATGCTGCTCGGCCACCAGCGTTCGCAGGCGCTCGAGCTCGGCCGACGGGGCTTGGCGCAGGCGGGTAGCCATCGTCTCAACCTCGCGCCGCTATGGTCATGACCGCGGCTGCCGCCTGCGCGGCGCCGTTGACCGGGCAGAGCGCCTTGGCGCGGCGGGAGAGCTGGCGCCGCAGACCCGGATCGAGCATGGCCGACAGATACCCGGGCAGCGCGGCCTCGGCGCCGCGCGGCAGGCAGATGGCCGCGCCGCGGCCCTCCGCCCATTCGGCGCGCGCCCGCTGGTCGTCGACCTTCTGGTTGTCGTTCGGGGCGAAGATCGTCGGGACGCCGTGGTGCAGCAGCTCGTGGAACGAGTTGTAGCCGGCGGCGCTCACCGCCAGGTCGAAGGCCGCGAAATACCGGGCATTGGGAAACGAGGAGAGGTAGCGCAGGCCGCGCCGGCGCAGCGGGGCCTGCTGGATCAGCCATTCGGCGACGACGACCTGGAGGCCCAGCCGGGCCTGCGCCTCGGCGACCCGGTCGAGCAACGGCTCGATGTCGTGATTGTTGCCGGCACCGGGCTGGACGAGCACGGCCGGGCGGTCCGGCACCAGCCCCAGCGCCGCGCGGGCCTGCCTCTGGGTCTCCAGCTCTCCCCGATCGAGCAGCATCACCGGCGGGACGACCACCGGCACGTCGGTCGCGGCGGCCGTCGCACCTCGGTCGGCGGCGGCGGCGGCCTCGGCCGGCTCAAGGACCGCGTCGAACCGGCTCGCATGCTCGAGATGGCGCGCCAGCGTGGGGTCGGCGCGCCACATGCCGCGCCGGAGCCAGAGCAGGGGCAGATCCTGCTCCGCGCAGGCCTGGAGCAGCCACTCGCGCGGCACGTTGCCGTCGAACACGAGCGCGGCGGGGTCGTAGTGGCGCAGCAGCAGCGCGAGGCGCGGCGCCATCGCGGCGGCGTGATCGGCGGGGTCGGTCTCGTCGTAGGCGGGCTCGGGAACGTATTCGGTGCGGAAGCCGGCATGCTCGATCACGGCCAGCGCGTGGCAGGGGGTGAGGAAGATCGCCTCGCGCCCGGGCGGCAGGCGTCGCGCGATCGCGAGCAGGCGGGTGACGTGGCCGAGGCCGATGCCGTTGGTGGGATAGAACATGATCGGCCGCGGCGCCGCCGGCCTTGGCCGGACCCGTCGCCGCGGTACCGTGATGTGCTCCGCCAGCAGGTCGAGCAGCTGGCTGGGCCCGAACCGATCGGCAAGGGCGGCATCCTGCTCCGCGACATAGCGCTCGTAGAAGCGCGGTTCGAGGTGGAGGTAGCGGGCCGTCTCGGCGATCTGGTCGGGGTCGCGATAGGCCGGCCCCGCACCGAGCGCGTCACGGCAGGTCGGGCTCGCCAACACCACCCGACCGGCGGCCATCGCCTGCAGCGCGCCGCGTGGTGGCTGCCTCGCGCCGTCGTCCTGCTGCTGGACGTAGCAATCGAGGCGGGCGAGGAAGCGCCGGGGGGTCACGGAGTGCGTCGCCAGCAACTGCCATTCGCGGGGCAGCGGCTCGACCCGCGCCGCGAGCGCGGCACCGCCGCCGAGGAACCGCATCGTGATGTCGGGCGCCGCCGGGTATGCGTCGAGCATCGTTTCGCGCCGGCCGGGCAACGCCTCGTCCCCGGGCAGAAGCATGCGCCCCAGAATCGGTCGCCGTCCTTCGGGCGGGCGCCGGGCGGTGCGCCAGGCCGCTATCGGCTCGATCGGCGGCAGGTCGCGATCGCGGATCGGCAAGCCGGGCGCAAGCTCGCGCAGCCGATTGCGGATCGCGGGGGACGACGGGCACCATACCTGCCGGTTGGCGACGATGCCGTCGATGGATGCCGCGCTGCGACCCGGCTCGAACACCGGCCCGCCTTTGGGTTGCGGCAAGTCGACGAGCACGATCAGCGCCGTGTCGGCGTGGGCGACTGGCCGGAACGACCCGGCGAGCGCCAGCAGATGCGGCGCATAGATCAGCACCAGCCGTGTCCGCAGCCCTTCCGCGTCGGGCGGGATCGGCACGGCGGCGTGCGAGCGGGCGAGCGCCTCGATCCGTGGGTGCAGGCTGGCCGAGCGTGGAATGCCCGGCTCGCTCATGCTCCAGAGGCCGATTCGCCATGGCCCATCCGCGAGACAGGCCAGATGCGAGGCGGCCGTCTCGACGCGGCAGTCGGCGCCGCGGAAGTCCGTGGCGAGCACGAGATCGAAATCGTAGCGACGAGCCGTCTTCGCCATCGGCGGCGACCTGCATCTCCGAACGAGGTCGACCAGTAATCAACCAAAAATAGAATATTTGTCAAATATGATTGCTGATAGGGCGAGAGGCGCGGTCGTCGCCAGCGCTGTCGTGTTAACCGAACATTCGGGGTTGTGCGCTAGGTTGCACCGACCTGCGACCCCAACATAGACGGTGCCTCCCATGAAGAAGATCAATCTCCTGATCGCGGCGCTCCACGCCGGCGCCATGGCTCTGACGGTCGGGCCGACCCTGGCCCGCGCCGACGACCCGCAGGAGATCCGCGCCTATATGGAGGCGCTGCGTGCGGGCACCTCCGAGGCGATGGCGGGCTTCCTGGCCCTCTACCCGAACTCGGCGCTGCCCGGCAGCGAGGTCGGCGCGTCGATCGCGGCGGGCCTCGATCCGGCCACGGCCGCGGTCACGACCGGCGCCGGTCCGGTGGACCATGGCTGGCGCAGCAACGACAGCGGCCGCAGCAGCCGGAACGTCGACGATCCGGGGATCTACTGAGCAGAGCCTGCCGCCAGGCTCGCGGTGCCCGCGGTCCGCGCCGCTTGGCCGGCCGCGAGCATCGCGGTGCCGCCGAGCTCACGCCACTCGAGCCGGCCGTAAGTGCCCTCGAGGCGTCGCCAAGCATAATCGAGCGCGCGCATCGGAACCACGCCCGGGCGCAGATTGTCGAGGACGAGCGTGCCGCGGTCCGTCTCCACGGTCAGGACCGCGTGCAGCTCGCCGCTCGGCAAGGCGGCAGTCGCCAGCCGCACGGCCCCGGCGGGCAGGCCGGCGGCTCGCAGGCGGGCGCGCTTGGCCAGGGCATAGTCCTCGCAGTCGCCCGCCGTGGCGTCGGCACGCCATAGATCCACGCCGGGCCGCTCGGGCCTTGGTGCGATCGCCGCGTTGACCTCGCCCTGCACCTCTTCCAGCAATGCGACCAGCGCCCCCGTCGCGGGCAGCGTCTCCGTCCGGTGCGCCTCGCCGCAGCGGCTGGGGTCCGCCATGCACCAGTTGAGCCACCCGGCCGGACCCGGTACCGCGCGCCCGGTCTGCAGATCGTCGAGGCGGCCCCAGTCGGCTCCCGCCAATGCGGGGCCGCCACCGAGCACGGCCAAGAGGCCGGCGATGAGGGCGGTGCGCAGGGAGTTGGCCATGCCGTCGTCTCGGTCGGGTGAAGGAGCTCGCCCGCCTTGGCTAACAAATGCTGAACACCGCCGTTTGGTTAAGCCGAGCTTAACGGTAGCCGGATGCGCCACCGGTCGGGCTCGCGCTGCCGCCGGGTGACGGCAAACGCAAACGGCCCCGCCGAGGGCGGGGCCGTTCCGGGATCGCCGGATCCGCTCCGCAGGAGCGGTCGTGCTCAGAGGTCGTAGTAGAGGAAGAACTCGTAGGGATGCGGCCGCAGCCGGATCGGGTCGACCTCGGACGAGCGCTTGTAGTCGATGTAGGTCGAGATCAGGTCGGCGGTGAACACGTCGCCCTCGAGCAGGAACTCGTGATCGGCCTCGAGCGCCGCCAAGCTGTCCTGGAGCGAGCCGGGCACCTGCTTGATCTCGGCCGCCTCCTCGGGCGGCAGGTCGTAGATGTTCTTGTCGACCGGCTCGCCCGGGTCGATCTTGTTGCGGATGCCGTCCAGGCCGGCCATCAGCATGGCGGCGAAGGCGAGATAGGGGTTGCAGGACGGGTCGGGGCAGCGGAACTCGACCCGCTTGGCCTTGGGGCTGTCGCTGTACATCGGGATGCGGCAGGCGGCCGAGCGGTTGCGCAGCGACCAGGCGAGATTGACCGGCGCCTCGTAGCCGGGCACCAGCCGCCGGTAGCTGTTGGTCGTCGGCGCAGCGAAGGCGAGAATCGCCGGGGCGTGGCGCAGCAGGCCGCCGATGTACCAGCGGCACATCTGCGACAGGCCGGCATAGCCCGCGGCGTCCGCGAACAGCGGCTTGCCCGCCTTCCAGATCGACTGGTGGCAGTGCATGCCCGAGCCGTTGTCGCCATAGAGCGGCTTCGGCATGAAGGTCGCGGTCTTGCCGTTCTTCGCCGCCACGTTCCTGACGACGTATTTGTACTTCATCTGGTGGTCGGCCATCGCCAGCAGCGAATCGAACCTCATGTCGATCTCGCACTGGCCGGCCGTCGCCACCTCGTGGTGCTGGCACTCGACCGTCAGCCCGACCTGGATCATGGTCAGCGCCATCTCGGCGCGCAGATCCTGCAGGGTGTCGTTGGGCGGGCAGGGGAAATAGCCTTCCTTCGGCCGGATCTTGTAGCCGAGATTGGGGCCTTCGTCGCGGTTGGTGTTCCAGTGGCCTTCCCGCGAATCGACGCTGTAGCTCGAATATTGCTGGCCGGTCCCGTACTGGACATTGTCGAAGACGAAGAACTCGGCCTCTGGGCCGAAGAAGGCGGTGTCGCCGATGCCGCTGGCCTTGAGGTGCGCCTCGGCCTTCTTGGCCACGCCGCGCGGGTCGCGGCTGTAGAACTCCTTGGTCACCGGATCCTTGATGTCGGCGATCATGACCAGGGTCTTGTGCGCCATGAACGGGTCGATGAACGCCGTGGACGGGTCCGGCTGCAGGAGCATGTCGGACTCGTTGATGACCTTGAAGCCGCGGATCGAGGAGCCGTCGAAGCCCAGGCCCTCGTCGATCGCATCCTGGGAGAACACCTGCGTCGGGTACGAGGTGTGCTGCCACATGCCCGGCATGTCGGTGAACCGGATGTCGACCATCTGGACCTCGTGGTCCTTGATCGCCTTCATGACGTCCTTGGACGTCTTGCAACCCAACGTCATCGGTTTTGGCCCCCCAATGTCGAAAACGGCCCGCGGGGTGATCCCTCGCAGGCCGTGTCCGTTCCGCGCCGCAACGTGGGGGAAACGATGCGCCGCGTCAACTCGCGGCGGCGTCAGAGCGCGTCGGCGCCCCGCTCCCCGGTGCGGATGCGGATGGCGTCGTCGATCGACGAGATGAACACCTTGCCGTCGCCGATCCGGTCGGTCTTGGCGGCCTGCTGGATCGCCTCGACCGCGCGGTCGACCAGGGCGTCCTCGACCACGAGCTCGAGCTTCACCTTGGGCAGGAAATCCACGACGTACTCGGCGCCGCGATAGAGCTCGGTGTGACCCTTCTGGCGCCCAAAGCCCTTGACCTCGGTCACCGTCATGCCCTTGAGGCCCACCTCCTGCAGGGCCTCCTTCACCTCATCGAGCTTGAACGGCTTGATGACGGCCTCGATCTTCTTCATGAAGCTCAGTTCTCCGATTGCGGTCGGCGCCGACGTCGCCGAGGGTGCTGCGTCATCGTAGCAGGGACCATGCCAAGGCCAAGGAGCATCGCAGCTTCCGCAGCCCGCCACCATTGCTCACGCGGCAGGCAGAACTCCTGCCCGCGTCATGGGCAGCCTGCTTACGAATTGGGCGGTTGGCGGGCCATCTTTTGCCGCGCTGCATCATAATCGATCACGGCTGCTGCGACGACGAACCCCCGGGCCTCGGCCCGGGGGTCGATCGCGCGCCGGCCGCGCAATGCGGCGGGGAGGTGCGGGCGGCTGCCGGCTCAGGCCGCCGCCGCCACCTTGCCGGCCAGAGGCACGGAGGAGATCGTCTTCAGGACCTGCGAGGCGATCTGGTACGGGTCGCCCTGCGAGTTCGGGCGACGATCCTCGAGGTAGCCGCGATAGCCGTTGCGCACGAAGCTGTGCGGCACCCGGATCGAGGCACCCCGGTCGGCCACGCCGTAGCTGAAGGTGTGGATCGACTGGGTCTCGTGCAGGCCGGTCAGCCGCATGTGGTTGTCCGGGCCGTAGACCGCGATGTGATCCTCGCGCGCCGCCTCGAACGCCGCCATCAGGGCCTCGAAATACTCCTTGCCGCCGGCCTCGCGCAGGTAGGCGGTCGAGAAGTTGCAGTGCATGCCCGAGCCGTTCCAGTCGGTGTCGCCGAGCGGCTTGCAGTGATACTCGATGTCGATGCTGTACTTCTCGGTCAGGCGCTCGAGCAGATAGCGGGCGAGCCACATCTCGTCGGCAGCGCGCTTGGAGCCCTTGCCGAAGATCTGGAACTCCCACTGGCCCTTGGCGACCTCGGCGTTGATGCCCTCGTGGTTCAGGCCCGCGGCGAGGCACAGGTCGAGATGCTCCTCGACGATCTGGCGCGCGACGCTGCCGACCTTGGCGTAGCCCACACCGGTGTAGTAGGGGCCCTGCGGCGCCGGGTAGCCGTGCTCGGGAAAGCCGAGCGGCCGTCCGTTCTGGTAGAGGAAGTACTCCTGCTCGAAGCCGAACCAGGCACCCTCGTCGTCGAGGATGGTGGCGCGCTTGTTCGAGGCGTGCGGGGTCTCGCCGTCCGGCATCATCACCTCGCACAGGACGAGGGCGCCGTTGGTGCGCGCGGCGTCGGGCACGATGCGGACCGGCTTGAGCACGCAGTCGGAGCTGCGCCCCTCGGCCTGGCGGGTGGAGCTGCCGTCGAAGCCCCACAGCGGCAGCTGCTCGAGGGTCGGGAACTCCGCGAACTCCTTGATCTGCGTCTTGCCGCGCAGATTGGGGGTCGGCGTGTAGCCGTCGAGCCAGATGTACTCCAGCTTGAACTTGGTCATGGATGGCCTTCTCGCAGTATGATGCCGCGACCGTCAGACGCGTGCGCCACGGCGGGACGGACGCGCTGCGTCCGGCCGCGCCGGCGGCTGCCCGGACACATGCATTTCGCGTGCCAGCCGCGCCGCTCCTGGCGATTGGCTCGGGCCGATGCTCTGGTTGGCCCGCGCGATGGCCATGACGGACGGAGTTTCAGGAAGCGTGCTTAAATGATTGGCAGAACCAAGTCGAATCGCGAGCGCTGGTCAAAGAAGATGCACAAAAAAACGGCGGAAGGGCCAATGTTGTTGCTTAAACTCGATGCAAACCCTGCTATATAGCCGGTCCACCTGTCGTGCCGGAGCAAGGCACGCGGAGAGACCATGATGAGCATGACCACCACCGACGCCCAGCGCCCCAGCGCCAAGATCTATCAGTTCCCGGTGCGCAAGCAGACCCAGACGGCCGAGAGCATCGAGGCGCTGCGGATCCGCAACGCGCTCGCCATGCCGCGGGCCGCGGCCGCGGCGCTCGGCAGCGCCTGGTACCACGAGGAGGCCATGGGCGAGGGCGAGCACCGGCTCGGCGCCTGACCCTGTCCTCGCTCCCGCTTCCAGGCCACTATCCCGCGATCCCGCGCACCGGCCGCCACGGGGTGGCCCGTGCCCATGGGCTCGCCTTGACGCATCGGGGTGTTTGCGCCAATAGGGCGGGCCGTCGGCGGCAATGGCCCGCCGGTCGCGCGTGGCGGGCGTAGCTCAGTTGGTTAGAGCGCCAGGTTGTGGCCCTGGAGGCCGCCGGTTCAAATCCGGTCGCTCGCCCCATCTTCCTTCGCCTTTGTCATCGGAGTCGCGGCGCGGCCATTTGGACGCTCGCGCTTTCCGCGACGCCGGCGTACTTCCTGAGTAGTACAACCAAGTAAGCGAACAATCGGGTACTACTCCCTACTGAAGTTTGACATACCTTCTGGTTGATGCGAGCCAGTCCTCGACGGCACGCAGGCAGTGCGGTGACGGTCCGGAGCAGTCCAGCGACTGCAGATCACTCCGAATCGATCGCGGCCTTGGCACCAGGAGGAACACAGCCCATGGCGACCATTCCGGCCCGTAGCGCGGATGCGGCCCTGGCACCGCCATGGCCCGAGCCGCGACCGCGGCGCTCCAGCCTGCTGGAGCTTGCGACCGATGGTGGGCGCTTCCTGCTCGTGGCGATCCTGCTGCTGGCCGTCCTGGTCACGGCGTGGTGGCCGGCGCACCTCCGGCGGCCGCTCGCCGGCGGCGAGCGGCCCTTGCTGCCCGGCGACGCCTGACGTCCGCTGCCCACCCAATCGCCATAACCAGGAGGAGCCTCATGCTGCCCAATCTCTTCGTCGTCGGCGCCGATCGCGGCGCCATCGGCCTGCTACGCGCCCATCTCGCGGGGCATTCCGAGATCTTCGTGCCCCGCGCCGCGGACCCGAGCTACTTCACCTTCGCCGGAGGGGTGCCCGAGTTCGCCCGGCCGGATCTCGGCCGGTTGGGTTTGCAGGCCCGGCGCGCCCTGCGGCGCGAGCTGCATGCCGACGCCATCACCGAAGCCGACGCCTATCTGCGCCTCTACCGAAATGCCGGGGTGCGACCCGTGCGGGCCGACCTGTCCAGCGCGCATCTCGACAGCCTCGCCGCCGCCTCCCGCATCCGCGGGCTCGTCCCCGAGGCGCGCATCGTCGCGATCCTGCGCCAGCCGGTGGACCGCGCGCATGGCCGCTTCACCGCCATGCGCCGGGCCGGGCTCGAGCCGCTGGCGAGCCTCGCCGAGGCGCTGGCCGTCGAGCCGCACCGGCAACTGCAGGGCTGGGCGCCCGGCTGGCTCTATGCCCGCGGCGGCTACTACCATCGGCAGCTCGAGCCCTATGTCCGCTTCTTCGGCCGCGAGCGGGTCCACGTCCTACTGGTCGAGGACCTCGTGCGCGAGCCGGACGCGGCGATGCGCGCGCTCTGCCGCTTCGTGGGCGTCGCCCAACCGAAGCCGGCCCCAGTCAGCATCGCGCTCGAGCCCGCGACCGGAAGTGCCCAGACCTGGCTCGGCCGGCTGTCCGGTGCGCTGCTCGGCCACCGCGCCGCGATTGCGGACCCGTCGTGCGTAACGGCTCGAGCGATCCTGGCCGAGCGCTATGCGCCCGACATCGCACGGCTGGAAGCCTTGCTGGGCCAACATTTGTCGGCCTGGGCGGCACCGCAAGGCCGTTCGCGCGCAGCCGAGCCCGTGCTCGACGCGCCCGCGCTCGCCCTGGCCGCCTGACATCGGCCTGCTCCGCTCTGCCTGCCGGTCGCCGCGGGGTCCCGCGGCGACCGCTTTCTTGCTGGTCGACGTTATAGCCCTGCTATGCTCGCGCCCCGCCGCGCCCATATGCTGGAGAAGTTTGGGGCTGGGCCGCGGCGGGCGCGATGACGGAGCTCGAGGAGGTGGGGCGGGCGGGCAGTCTGCGGGAGGCGGACCAGCTGGCACTGGTGCTCGCGGCGATGGGCATCGCCAGCCGACTGGTGCGCAGCGGCGCCGGAGTGGTGCTGTGGACGGCCGCGGCGGACGCGGCGGCGGCCCGCCGGCAGCTCGCGGCCTATGAGCGCGAGAACGCTCTGCGACCGGTACGCTCCGTGCCGGCCCGGCCCGGCCGCGAGGCCTGGCAGGGTGCCGCTGTCTATGCCCTGCTGCTGCTCCTGATCTTCGGTGCCCAGCGCCGAGATCTGGGGTCGCTGGGCTGGCTCGACGCCGGTGCGGCACAGGCGGGCCTGATCCGGGCAGGCGAGTGGTGGCGCACGGTCACGGCGCTGACCCTGCATGTCGACCACGGCCACCTGCTGGGCAATCTGCTCGCCGGCGCCGTGATCGGCACGCTGGCCGCCCAGCTCCTGGGGCAGGGTCTGGCCTGGCTCGCCATCCTACTCGCCGGCGCCTCCGGCAATCTGCTGGCGGCGCTGCTGCGCGACCCCGACCATGCCGCGATCGGCGCCTCGACCGCCGTGTTCGCCGCGCTCGGCATCGTCTCGGCTTATACCCGCCAGCGGCGCTGGCTCGAGCGCCATCTGCGCCTGCGCCGGCTGGCGCCCCTGGGAGCGGGCGTGCTGCTGCTGGCCTATCTGGGCTTTGGCGGCGAGCGAACCGATGTCGGCGCGCACATCACCGGCTTCGTCGTCGGACTTGCGGCCGGTTGGTCACTGGCCCGCTGGTGGCAGCTCGTGCCGCGCGGGCCGCGGGCACAATGGGCCTATGGCGGCTTGGCCTTGGCCCTGGTTGCGGCGGCGTGGGGGCTCGCCTTTGGCCTGGGCTGAGCGTCGGCGCGGCGCTAACGGTAGTGGAAGTCTCACGCAAGCACGCGCTGGAGATGGCGCATCCACCGATCGCGGGTGGTGGCAGGTTCGGTTACCGGCTGCGGCTCGCCTCGAGACTTTCCACGTAGCGCTCCGCGAGGACCAGCAGCAGCTCGCCGCTGGTGTCGTGTTGCGCCCTCTCGGCTCTGCGGGCCTGTTTGGCCGCCAATCGCAGGTAGGCCGCTCGAGCATCCGCGAGATGGGCATTGATCACCCTGCCGGTGGCATCCCGGTCGGACGGCGGCGATGTTCTTCCCTGGGGTCGGATCATAGGAAATCCTTCCATTCTAACCGAGCTGCTGAGCAATCGCGGTCGGTCACTTGCAATGGATGGGACGAACCATTGGTTCCCAAATTCCTTGGGAAGGGATCGGGTCCTCGCGGATCGGCGCACTCTCGTCAGAATTACGTGTGGCAATGCAACAGAAGCATGTGGCCGAGCTGCAACGTATGCAGCGGGCGATCGGGTCGCATCCTGCGCGCGAATCCAGCAACGGCGCGGCATCGGCCCGCCATCGGCCACCTCGCCGCCTCCGGGTAACATTCCGTAACTATTGTTGAGTTGGTTCTGGCCGCGCTTCTCGCCATGTGTCGCTCACACAAGAAGCCGCTGCTCGTCGGCGGTTCCGGTTCGAGTGAGACGATGTCGCCGCATTCTGCCACCGCCTTGCGCATGTCGAGCGCGCTTCCGGCAGCCGGGTCCCGCCCGGTGCTGCCGCTGGCGCTCGCCGACGATGCCGCGCCGCGCGTGTGGGTGCTTTCCTCGCCGCGTGCCGGCGAGCGGACCCAGCTTTTCGCCCTCGCCGATGCGCTGGGCTGCCCCTACGAGATCAAGCAGGTCGTCCACCGCCCGGGGGGCGCCGTTCTCGAGCTGCTGGGCGGCGAGCATCTCTTGGGCGTGGATACCGAGCGCAGCAGCCCGCTGACCGGCCCGTGGCCCGATCTGGTGCTGCTCGCACACCAGAGCAACGAGATGGCCGCGCGCTGGATCCGGCGCCAGTCCGGCGGGCGGACGCGGCTCGTGCTGCTCGGCCGCCCCTGGGCGCCGGTCGAGGCGTTCGACCTCGTCGTCACCACGCCGCAATATGCGCTGCCCGAGGCGGCCAACGTCCTGCAGAATCTCCTGCCGCTGCACGGCGTCGCACCGGTGCGCCTCGCGGAGGCGGCCGAGCGCTGGGCGCCGCGCCTCGCGCATCTGCCCCGGCCCTACGTGACGGTCCTCGTGGGCGGCAGCAGCGGGCCCTACGTGTTCGACGAGATCGCCGCGGCACGGCTCGGCCGCGAGGCCAGCGCCCTGGCACGGCGGCTCGGCGGCAGCGTGCTGGTGTCGACCAGCGCGCGGACCAACGCCAATGCGGTGAACGCCCTGTTCGCGGCGGTCGATGCCCCATCTTATCTGCACCGCTGGGCTCCGGGCGCCGAGCAGAACCCCTATCTCGGGTTCCTCGGCCTGGCCGATCGCCTGATCGTGACCGGCGACAGCATTTCCATGATCGCGGAGGCCGTCGCCACGGGCCGGCCCGTCGAGATGTTCGATTTCGGCAGCGGCAGCGTGCCGATGCGTCGTGACGGCTTCGCCGCGAGCGAGGGCTCCAGCGTGCTCGACCGCGTGCGCGGCTGGGTCTATGAGCGTTACATGCGCTTCCCGCCCGGCCGGCTCAACCGCAGCCGGGACCTGCGGGTCGTGCATCGCGCGTTGCTGGCCGCCGGCAAGGTTTCCTGGCTCGGCGAGCCGGCACCGGCGCCGACGATGCGGCTGGTCGGCGACGAGCTGACGCGCACGCTCAATCGGCTGCGCGGCCTGCTCAGCTTCACGCCGCGTCCGGCCGTCGCCGCGGCGCGGTCGGAGGGCATCGAGCCGGCGGTGGTGGCCGCCACCGCCTGATCCGTCGGCGCGGTGACGTGGGTGGCCGCGCCTGGGCCGCAGCCGGGGAGGAGGCATGGCTGGCGGGGCCATTCGCGTCGAGCCGGTCTCCGATCGGGCAGGCCTGCGGCGGCTGATCGCGGTCACCCGCGCCATCTACGCCGACGATCCGTGCTGGGTGCAGCCGCTCACCTTCGAGCGGCTCGACCATCTGAACCAGGCCCATAACCCGTTTCTGCGCGCGATCGAGATCCGCTACTGGCTCGCCTATCGTGGCGACCGCGCGGTCGGCCGCGTCAGCGCCCAGATCAATCGGCGCCACCTTGAGCGCCACCGGGACGCCACCGGCCACTTCGGCTTTCTCGATGCGTTCGACGATCCCGAGCTGTTCGCGGCGCTCATGGGCACCGCCGAGGGCTGGCTGCGCGACAACGGCATGCACCGCATCGCCGGCCCGTTCAGCCTGTCGATCAACGACGAGAGCGGCCTCCTGGTCGATGGCTTCGATCGCCCGCCCTCGATGATGATGGGCCATGCCCGGCCCTACTACGCCCCTCGGCTCGAAGCGCTCGGCTATGCCAAGGCCAAGGATCTGCTCGCCTACGACATCGACCCCAAGGCGCCCTGGTCGCCCGCGACCCAGAAGCTGATCGCCCGCGCGCTGGCCGGCGGCGTGCGGATCAGGCCACTCGACATGAAGCGCTACCAGGACGAGATCCGCCTGATCTGCAGAATTTTCAACGACGCGTGGGCCGACAATTGGGGCTTCATCCCCTTCGGCGAGGACGAGGCGGGCTATCTCGCCAAGTCGATCCGGCCGCTGGTGGATGCGGAGAGCTTCGCCATCGGCGAGATCGACGGCGAGGCGGTCGGCATGACCGTGACCCTGCCGAACCTGAACGAGGCGATCGCCGGGCTCGATGGCCGCCTGCTGCCGTTCGGCTGGCTGCGGCTGCTGTGGCGGCTCAAGGTGCGGGGCGTCCGCAGCGGGCGGATGCCGCTGATGGGCATCGCCAAGCGCTTGCAGGGCACGCCGAAGGGTGCCGCACTGGCGCTCGGCATGATCGACCGGATCCACGCCCGCTACAGCGCGCTGGGCTACGATCACGGCGAGCTGTCGTGGATCCTCGAGGACAATCGCGCGGTGCAGGCGGTGATCGCCGCGACCGGTGCCGTGCCCTACAAGCGCTATCGCATCTACGCCAAGGCGCTCGCATGACGGACTCGCCCGAGATGAGCGCGCTCGTCTTGGCCGGGAGCCGTAGGGGCGAAGCCGACCCGGTCGCCCGCTACCGCAACGCGCCCGCCAAATGCCTCGTCACTGCCGGCGGCGTGCCCATGCTGGTGCGCGTGGTGCGCGCCCTGCGCCAGAGCGTCGGGATCGGCCGAATCCTGGTCTCCACCGACGACCCGACCCTGCTGGACGACGTGTCGGAGCTGCGCGGCGTGGAGTCGCTCGCCAGCGCGGCGAGCCTCAGCCGGTCGGTGGCGGCCGCATTCGACGAGGCGGGGCCGCCGCTGCTGGTGACCACGGCCGACCATGCCTTGCTGGAGCCCGCGATGGTCGGGCAATTCCTCGGCCGCGCCGAGGCAGCGGGCTGTGACGTCGCCGTGGCCCTGGTGTCCGCCGCCACGATCCGCGCGCGCCATCCGGAGACCAAGCGTACCTATCTGCGCTTTCGCGACGGCGGCTACTCGGGCGCCAACCTGTTCCTGCTGCGCACGGCGGCGGCGAGCCGCGGGATCGAGTTCTGGCAGCGCATCGAGCGCGACCGCAAGAGCCCGTGGCGGCTGGCGAAGGCGCTCGGGCCGGCGCTCCTGCTCGGCTACCTCCTGCGCCTCGCCACGCTCGCCCAGGCCATGCGCCTGGCCTCGAGCCGGCTCGGCCTGCGCGTCGTCGCCATCGACCTGCCGATGGCCGAGGCGGCGATCGACGTCGACAAGCCGGCCGATCTCGACCTCGTCGAGCGGATCCTGGCCGCGCGGAGGGGATCGCCGGCGTGACCGGGCTGCGCATCGCCATGCTGAGCAACCCGCTCAGTCAGCGCAACCGTGCGGGCATGGCGGCGATCGAGGAGGTCGTTGCCGGGCGCCCCGACATCCGGCACGTCCAGTTCGAGCCCGGCATGGATCTGCAGGCCCTGATGGCCGAGCTTGCCGCTGCCGGCACCGATCTGCTCATCCTCAACAGCGGCGACGGCCTGGTCCACGGTGTGCTGGGCGCGCTGTTTCTCGGCGGCGCATTCCCTACACCGCCGCCCTTGGCCCTGCTGCCGCGCGGGATGACCAACATGACAGCGGCCGATGTCGGCGTCGGCGGCCGCGATGCCCACACGCTGCGCCGCCTGCTGGCGATGCTCGACCGCGGCGAGCTCGCCCAGCACCTGGTGCGCCGCAATGTCCTCAAGGTGGACTACGACCCGGGGCGGCCCGGTGAGCGCGGCATGTTCTTCGGTGCTGCCGGGATCTATGACGGCATCCATCTCTGCACCGGCAGCATCCACACCCGCGGCCTCACCGGCAGCTGGGCCAGCACCTCGACTATTCTCGCCATCCTCGGCCGCGTCCTGCTGCGCGGCGTCGAGGCGACCGGCATCGGCGGCGACGAGATCGCGGTCAGCGTCGATGGCGGCCCCTGGACCGAGGGTCCCCGCGCGCTGCTTCTCGCCACCACGCTCGACCGGCTGGTGCTGGGGACGCGGCCGTTCTGGAACACCGGCGACGCCCCCATCCACTTTACCGTGTTCGACCATCCGCCCGTGGGCATCCTGCGCCAAGCCTGGGCGCTGCTGTTCGGCGGCCGCGAGCGCCGGTTGCCGGCGCCGCCGTTCCACAGCTGCGGCGGCCACCGAATCGAGCTGCGCCTCGACCGGCCGTTCACGATCGACGGGGAGTTCTTCCGGGCCGCCCCCGGCACCCCGATCGTGATCACGGCCGAGGAGGAGATCCGCTACGTCAAGCTGCGGTCGTGAGCGATCCGACACGCACCGGATTGGCCGCCATCGTGGCGGAGGAGCTCGCGGCTCCCGCACCGGCCGCCGTCCTGGCGATCGCGGCGGCGGCCCGGGCGTGCCACGGCGACGGCGTGAGTGCCATCCTGTTCTATGGCAGCTGTCGCCGCGACGGCTATCGCGACGGGCTCCTGGTCGATCTCTACCTGCTCGCTGACGACTACGCGGCGGTGCACGGCTCGCGAATCATGCGCTGGCTCAACCACCTCGTGCCGCCGAACGTCTACTATGTGGAGACGACGCATGCGGGCAGGCAGGTGCGCGCCAAGTACGCGCTGGTCAGCCTCGCCCAGTTCGAGCGGCTGAATCGCGCCGGCACCCGCAATCCCTACTTCTGGGCCCGCTTCGCCCAACCGACGGGGCTGCTCTGGGCCCGCGACGACCGGACCGCGGGTCGCGTCGAGGCGGCGCTGGTCGACGCCATCCTGACCACCGATGCCTCGGTCCGGCCGCTCCTGCAGCACCACCCCGACGCGGCCACGCTGTGGAAGCGCGCGCTCAGCGAGAGCTACCGCACGGAGCTGCGCGCCGAGAAGCCGGGCCGCGCGGCGCAGATCGTCGACGGCGACCTCGACCGCTATCGCCGGATCGCGGCGGCGCTGGGGGATCGGCAGGCGGACATGTCGGCGGCGCGTGCGACGCGTCTGTGGCGCTGGCGGCGCTGGCAGGGCAAGGCGCTCAGCCTGCTGCGTCTCGCCAAGGCGTCCTGGACCTTCGCCGGCGGCGCCGACTATCTGGCCTGGAAGATCAGCCGCCATTCGGGCGTGCCGGTCGAGTTCAGCCCCTGGGAACGGCGCCACCCGTTTCTCGCCGCACCGCGTGTTCTCTGGCGGCTGGCGCGGCGCGGCGCCGTTCGCTAGGCGGTCGCCGCGAGCGCTGGCTGGCGTGCGGCGAGCTGGCGCATGACCTCGCCGAACCTGGCCACGATCTGGTCGATCTGCTCGGGCGTGTGGGCGGCCGAGACGCTGCTGCGCAGCAGGCACAGGCTGTTGGGCGTGCCGGGCGGCAGGGCCAGGTTCACGTAGACGCCGTGCTCGCGCAGCAGGTTCCAGGCCAGCGCCGCCGACAGCTCGTCCGGCATCGGCACCGCGATCACCGGGCTCGGCGGCGAGCACGGCTGCAGGCCGAGGTGGACGAACCCGGCGTGCAGCCGGCGCGCATTGGCCCAGAGCCGCTCCCGCAGGCTAGGATCCGCCTCGATCCGCTGCAGCGCCGCATGCACCGAGGCGATGCTCGCCGGGCTCGGCGACGCGGTGAACATGTAGGGCCGTGCGCACAGGCGCAGGAGGTCGAAGCCCGGATGGCTGGAGGCGCCGAAGCCGCCGATCGCACCCAGGCTCTTGCTGAACGTGCCGACGACGAAGTCGACCTCGTCCTCGACGCCCTGTTCCTCGGCGAGCCCGCGGCCATGCGCGCCGAAGCAGCCGAACGAGTGCGCCTCGTCGACCAGCAGCCAGGCGCCGTGCCGCTTCTTCACTTCGATGAAGTCGGCCAAGGGTGCCGTGTCGCCGAGCATGCTGTAGAGGCCCTCGACGATCACGAGCTTGCACTCGCCCTCGTCGCCGAGCCGGCCAAGCCGCTTGTCGAGGTCGGCCGCATCGTTGTGCCGAAAGCGCACGATGGTGGCGCCGGACAGCTTGCAGGCGTCGTAGATGCTGGCGTGCGAGTCGGCGTCGATCAGCACGACGTCGCGCGGACTGGCGAGCCCGGCGATCATGGCGAGGTTGGCCTGATAGCCGGTGCTGAACACCATGCAGGAGCGCTTGCGCAGGAACTGCGCGAACGCCGCCTCCAGCTGCGCGTGCAGGCCGTAGGTGCCGTTCGCGATCCGCGAGCCGGTGGTGCCGGTGCCGTAGCGACGAACCGCCTCCTCGGCCGCCGCGATGCACGCCGGATCGTAGGTCAGGCCGAGATAGTTGTTCGTCCCCGCGAGAATCGTCGCCCGGCCGCCGATGTCGGCTTCGGTCGCGGAATGCAGCTCGTCGATGCGGACGGCGAAGGGATCGGCGCCGAGCTCCAACAGCTGACGGTGCCGCTGGGCGTATTGGGCATACTTGTCGAGGATGTCCATCAGCCGCCCTTCCGCGACTTGATCTGACGCTCCACGAGCGCCGCCAGATCCGCCACCGTGGTCATGTCCGAAACCAGATTGATCGGGATGTCGATCTCGAACCGGTCCTCGATCTCCATGATGAGATCCATGGCTGCCACCGAATCCACGTTGAGATCGGCGGCCAGATCCGTGGTCGGGCCGATGACGTGCCCCGCGGGGTTGTAACGCTCGAGGACCGCCGTGATCCCCGCCAGGATGCGCTTGTCCGCCTCCAAGGCAGCATTCTCCATATCGTGCTCGGGCGGCCGCGATCGTCGCCGTCCACTATAGCCATCCGGCCTGTCGATACCACGCCAGGGTCTCGACCAACCCGTCGCCGAACCTGATCCGCGGTCGCCAGCCCGTCGCAGACTCGACGGCGCGCGTATCGCTCACCCACTCGCGATGGTAAAGCTCCGCGACCTTGCCACGCGACAGCACCGGCGGTTGGGCTGCCCGGCGGGCATAGCCCTCGGCCAACCAAGCGGCCAACGCCAGGGGCGGGCGTGGCAGCCGCAGCAGACGTACCCGATGGCCCAGGCGTTCCTCGGCGATGGCCGCGAGATCGCGCCATGTATATCCGCCTGCCGTCCCGTCGTCAGGTTCGAGAATGCTATCCGTGGCCGTGCCATCCGCATAGTGCAGCGCCACCAGCCGGGCGAGATCGGCTGCGTGCAGCAGCGAAAATCGCCCGTCGGCGTGACCGGGATGCACGAGCAATCCGCGGGATAGGCCGCGCAGCAGAGGCAGCGTCGCGCGGTCGTACGGCCCATATACGGCCGGCGGCCGGATGATGGTCACCCGCATCGGTCCCGCCAAAGCCAGGACGGCCGCCTCGCCGGCCGCCTTGCTGGCGGCGTAGGGCGAGATGTCCGGCATCCGGGCCGCGAGCGAGGAAAGCTGGAGGAATCGGCCGATGCCGCGCTCGGCGGCGGCGGCGGCCAGGCGCGCGGTCGCCGCGCCGTTGATCTCCTGGAATGCCCGGGCATGCGCGGCGCGAACGGCCCCGGCGACATGCACGACTGCATCGACGCCGTAGAACAGTGTCTCAGGCACCGACTCGAGGGTCCCGCCGACCAGCTCGACGCCACGCGCCCGGAGGTCTGCATCGTCGCGTCGTGTCAGCGCGCGAACTCGATGGCCGGCCCCGGCGAGGGCCGCCGCGACATGTCGGCCGACAAAGCCGGTGGCCCCGGTCAGCGCGACCGTGCCCATCGTCGGCGGTCCGGAGAGTGCGCTCTGCTCAGCTCGCGACGGCGAGACGGGCCGGTGGCGTCGACTGGGTCACCGGCACCAGGGTCATGACGTCGCGGATGGTGCCGCTGAGATAATCCGCCTTTACGGCGGCCCGGCTCAGCTTGCCGGACGTGGTGAAGGTGAGCGAGCGCGGTGGGGCCAGGACCACCTCGCATTCCACGCCGGCAGCGCGCCGGACCGTCGCCGCCACTGCGGTGCGTAGCTGCTCCTGGGCGGCCGTGCCGTTGGCGCGGCACTGGACCACGGCGACGACCCGCTCGCTGTCGTCGTCACAATTGACCGCGAATGCCGCGGCATCGCCAGGGCGGACGCCATCGAGGTGCTCGACGGCCCATTCGAGGTCCTGCGGCCAGATGTTGCGGCCGCCGACGATGATCAGATCCTTACTGCGGCCGGTGATCACGAGTTGGCCGTCGACGAGGTAGCCGAGATCGCCGGTATCCAGCCAACCGTTTTCGAGCAGCACGCCGTGCGTGGCCAAATCGTTGCGGAAGTAGCCGGACATCAGGCTGGGGCCGTGGATGCAGACGCGCCCGATCGCACGTTCGGGCCGCTGCAGGTTCTGCGCGTCCCGGATCTGGACCGAGTAGCCGGGCATCGGCCGGCCGCACAGCACGAAGCTGCGGTTGGGGCGTGCCCCCGGCACGCCGTCGGCCGGCACGGCACGGCGCTCGACCTCGAGCGTCCGCCCGCGACCCACGACATCGACGCTGACCCCCTGGCCGAGCGGGGCGAAGGTGACCGCCAGCGTGGCCTCGGCGAGGCCATAGCTCGGCAGAAACGCGCCTGCGTCGAAGCCGGCGGAAGCGAACCTCGCCGCAAAGTCGGCCAGCACGTTGGCGCGAATCATCTCGCCGCCGATGCCGGCGACGCGCCAGCGCGACAGATCCAGCCCCTCGGGCATCGCCGACTGGGCACGCCGCGTGCACAGCTCGTAGGCGAAGGTCGGGCCGAACGAGATCGTGCCGCCCAGGTCGGACAGCAGCTTGAGCCACAACAGGGGCCGGCGCGCGAACGCGGTGCTGGGCAGATAGTCGACCGTGATCTGCGCCATCACGGGCGTCAGGCAGCAGCCGACCAGGCCCATGTCGTGATAGAGCGGCAGCCAGGAGGTGCAGCGGTCATCCGGCCGCAGCGACAGGCCGTGGGTAGCGATCGCCCGTGCATTGGCGGCGATCGCGCGCTGGGTCACCAGCACACCGCGCGGGAAGCTGGTGCTGCCCGACGAGTACTGGATGTAGCAGGGCTCGTCGGGGCCCAAGGGGACGACGGGCTCGCTCGAGCACGCCCAGGTCGCGACCTCGGCAGCCGTGGCAACGCGGTCGACCTCAGTCGTCTCCGCGGCTTCCTGCAGGGTGGCCAGCAGGTCGGCCGGCGCGATGGCCAGCCGCGCGCCGGCGGAAAGCAGCATGCCGCGCAGCCGCTCGACATAGGCGTCGTGCCCGCCGATGTTGACGCACAGCGGCAAGGGTACGGGTACCAGGCCGGCATACTGGCAGGCGAAGAACACCGTCACGAAATCCGGCGAGGTCTCCGCGACCACGGCGACGCGATCACCGCGATCCAGGCCACAGCCTGCCAGGCGGCGTGCCAGATCCAGCGCATGCTCGCGCAGGCGGCTGTAGGGCAGGGCCGTTTCGAGCTCGCCGCGCGGCGAGAAGAAATTGAATCCGGTGGCTCCGGCTGCGGCGTAGTCCAACCCGGCGGCGAGCGTGTCGAAGCCGTCGACGCGGAACGGATGCTCTGGCCGCTGGGTCGGCGTGGGCACGGTCATTTCGCTCGACAGCCTCAAGTCTGCTGAATCCTGCTCGGGAAGGGCCATGGTCGCCCAATGGGGCCATGACACCGGCAGAGATAGGGGTCGGTGAACCCGCCTACCATTCACGTTCAGTTACGTTTTCTTTCGCACTCGCGAAATGGAACGACCGGACGGCCGATCCGTCAACGCACGAAGCCCTGGAGTCGACAGATCGCCAAGACCGATGACGCATTTTTGTCGCAGTCGGATCACTACCATGGGCAAGTCACACCTCGTTCCAACCCGGTGCCACCATTGCTAGGTCGGACATCGTGTGCTTGATGAGCACGCTATCCGACCCGCCGCGGCCGCGCAATGCGGCCGATTGAGCCCGCTTTTGGGGATCCAGCGCGTGATCAGCGTCCTCCGCATCTTCTTCACGGCCCGGGGGGCGAATCCGTGGGTGGTGCTGATCTGCCTGGTCGTGGCCAGCCTGTGCGAGGGCTTCGGTTTCGCCACGCTCGTGCCTCTGCTCGGCGCGGCGAGCGGCGGAGGCAACCAGTCGCTGGTATCCGAGAGCATCCGGGGCACCCTGCACGGGATCGGCCTCGATTCGTCGGTCGGTACGCTGATCCTCGTGCTCGTCGCCGTGATGCTGCTCAACTCCCTGATCTCGCTCCTGGTCATGCGCAAGGTCGGCTACGCCAACGCCGAAGTCGCCAACGACATGCGCGTCCGGCTGGTCAAGCAGATGCTGGGCGCACGCTGGAGCTATCTGCTCGAGCATCCCACGGGGCGGATCGCCAACGCCTTCAGCGGCGAGGTGGGCCGCTCGCAGCAGGCCTACCAGCTCGCCGCGCAGTTCGTCGCAGAGGCGGTCCAGACGGTGGTGATGTTGATCGTGGCCCTGCTGGTCTCCTGGCGGCTGGCGGTGATCTCGCTGCTGATCGGCTTCGCGACCGGCGGTGCCGTGCATTTTCTCGTCACCCGCGCCAAGAAGGCCGGGCGAGCCCAGACCCAGCTGACCAAGGAGCTGGTCAGCCTGCTCACCGACACCCTCGACAATCTCAAGCCGCTCAAGGCCATGGGCGCCCAGCAGGAGTTCGTCAGCTTCTTCGATCGGCGGCTGCATCGACTGCGGCGCGCGCTCCGGCGCCAAGTGATCAACCGCGAGGCACTCCGCAACGGCCAGGACGCGCTGTTGGCGGTCTGCATGGGTGCCGCTGCCTACTTGGCAATCGCCGTGCTCAATACTTCGCTCGAGCAGGTGATCGTGATCGGCGTCATCCTCCAACGGACTGTCAAGGGATTCGGCCGTCTCCAGGCCTTCCTGCAGCAGGCGGTGATCGTCGAATCGCCGTTCAAGGAGGTCGAGGCGCTGATCGCCGAGCTCGCCGCCAACCAGGAGAATCCCGGCGGCAGGACCGAGCCGCGCTTCGAGCGCGACATCCGCTTCGATGCGGTCAGGTTCGCCTACGGCAAGCGTCAGGTGCTGCGAGGTGCCGATCTGATCGTGCCCGCGGGCAGCATCACCGTGCTGACCGGCATGTCGGGAGCGGGGAAGACGACGCTGATCGACCTGGTTCTCGGCCTGCACCGGCCGCAGAGCGGCCGGATCCTGATCGACGGGGTCGATCTTGCGGAGATCGATCTGCAGGCGTGGCGGACGATGGTCGGCTACGTGCCGCAGGAGCTCATTCTGTTCCACGCCAGCGTGCTCGAGAACCTGACCCTTAGCGACAGCGACCACAGCGAAGGGGCGGTCGCCGAGGCGCTGCGCTGGGCAGGCGCCGAGGACTTTGTGGCCCAGCTGCCCGAGGGCGTGCATACCGAGGTCGGGACCAAGGGCGGTCGCCTGTCGGGCGGCCAGCGCCAGCGGATCGCGCTCGCCCGCGCCCTGATCCGCAAGCCCCGCCTGTTGATTCTCGACGAGGTGACCAGCGCCCTCGACCCGGAATCGGAGCGCGAGATCTGCCGGAACATCCTTGGCCTGCAGGGCCGCACGACGGTGCTCGCGATCACGCATCGCCCGGCCTTTCTCGAGATCGCCAGCCGCGTCTATCAGATCGATGAGGGCCTCGCGGTATCCGGCGACCGTAGTAGGGCTCTCAGCGCCTGAGCGTGCTCACGGCCCGGGCTCGACGCGAATTTTCCCGAGACCCAGAGCCTTCGCAACCGCGCGCAGCCGCGGCTTGAGGATCTCCGGATCGGGCGCCGCGTCGGGCGCCGGCAGGTCGAGCTGCAGCTCCTCGCCGACGATGCGCAGGCGGCTGGTAGCGAGCAGCTCCGGCACCGCGGCCGAAATCCGATAGCCGAGCTGCAGGGTCGTGCCGAGCAGCTCCGCGCGCCGCCGTTCCGGCTCGGGCAGGAGGGCGAGCATCGGGCGGATGAACAGATCCTCGGGGCTGCCCTCGTAGCGGATGAAAACCGCGTAGGCGATGAAGGCGCGCTCGGCGTGATCGAGGCCGATGAAGGGATACTGCGCCAGCCGATAGAACGCCTCCCGGGCGCGCAGGGCCGGGTGCTCGCGCCAGGCGCTGTCCGAGACCTCGCAGGCGGCAAGGCGCAGCCGCCGCTGCTCGACGGTTTCCTCGCGGGCCACGGCGGCCGTCCATTCGCCCATCGCCGCGCCGATCTCCGGCAGGCGCGAGCGGCCGCGCCCGAAGTCGCGGGCTCCGGCGAGGAGCGGATCCTCGCGCAGGGCGGCGGCGGAGAGCCGGGAGAAGAGGCGCCCCTCGCGCAGCCCAAAGGCGGAGAAGACGACCCGCTCCGGCTCCAGCCGGCGAACGACGCGCTCCAGAAGGATCGCCGCGGCGCGTACCGTCTCGACCCGGCGACCAGGCATGCCCGGTACCGTCCGGAGCTCCTCCGGATCGAGATTCGCGATCGTGCGCCCGAGCGTGAGCGCCTCGGCGGCCGAGATCCGGTAGTCGTGGACGACCTTGAGCGGCGTCTCCGACATGGCGAGGCGGATGCGGGCCAGGGCGCGCCAGCCGCCGCCCACGACATAGAAGCTGCGCCCCGCGGCCGCGCGCTCCAGCCACGGCACCCCGGCCAAGCGCTCGTCGATCCAGTCCGCCACCGGCATGTCGCGGGCAAGCAGCATGCGCGTCACCGGCAGGGTGCCGATCGGCAGGCTCGCCTCGGGCTCGCTGGGGCCCTCCGGCGTGACGACGGAAAGATCGACGCTGCCGCCGCCGAGGTCGCCGACCACGCCCTCCGCCCGATGGAAGCTCGCCGCTACGCCCAGCGCCGCGGCGCGGGCTTCCTCCGGCCCGGAAAGAACCAGGATCGCGCGGCCCGTGGCCTTCTCGGCCTCGCGCAGGAACTCCGCCCCGTTCGTGGCACGGCGCACGGCCTCGGTCGCGACATATTCGATCTCGCCGACCCGCAGGGCGTCGGCGATGTGCGCGAATCGGCGCAGGGCGTGCAGCACGTCCGCGATCTCGGGCCGCCCGAGGCGGCCGCTGGTGGCGAGGCCGCGCCCGAGCGCGCATACCGACTTCTCGTTGAACAGGGCGATCGGCGCCCGGCACAGGCGCTCATAGACCACGAGCCGGACCGAGTAGGAGCCGATGTCGACGACCGCGAACGGCTTGGTCGAAGCGGTGACCTTCCGTTGCCGCGCCGGGCGTGGCGGTAGCGTCGGCGCGTTCACGCGGCCTGCGGCTCGCTCGCGCGCGCCAGATGCAGGCCGCGCACGCCCTTCTTGCGCAGGGCGCTGCCGCGCCCCGACAGGCTGGGGTTGGTCATGAAGTAGGTGTGCGCCGAGAACGCCTCCTCCTCGCCGGGGTTCAGCCGGGCGTAGGTGCCGTCCGCCTGCAGCAGCCAGCTGTTGGTCACGTCCTTGAGGTTCGCCACCATCACCTGCGACATGATCTGCTGGTGGCAGGTGTCGTTCTCGATCGGCACCAGCGTCTCCACGCGCCGCGACAGGTTGCGCTGCATCCAGTCGGCCGAGGAGATGAACACCTTGGCCTTCTTGGACGGCAGGCCGTGGCCGGCGCCGAAGCAGATGATCCGCGAATGCTCGAGAAAGCGGCCGACGATGCTCTTGACCCTGATGTTCTCGGACAGGCCCGGCACGCCCGGGCGCAGGCAGCAGATGCCGCGGACGACGAGGTCGATCTTCACCCCGGCGATCGACGCCTCGTAGAGCTTGCCGATCATCCGCTCGTCGACGACCGAGTTCATCTTCGCCCAGATCTGACCCTTGCGGCCGGCGCGGACGTGCTCGATCTCCTCGTCGATCAGCCGGATCAGGGTGTCGCGGATCCCGTCCGGCGACAGCGCCAGCTTCTCCAGCCCCGACGGCCGGGCATAGCCGGTCATGAAGTTGAACGCCTTGGCGGCGTCCCGGCCCAGCGCCGGGTCGCAGGTGAAGAACGAGATGTCGGTGTAGATCCGCGCCGTGATCGGATGGTAGTTGCCGGTGCCGAAGTGGCAGTAGGTGCGCAGGCCCTCCGGCTCCTTGCGAACGACCAGGGCCACCTTGGCGTGCGTCTTCAGGTGGATGAAGCCGTAGACCACCTGCACGCCGGCGCGCTCCAGGTCGCGCGCCCAGCGGATGTTGCGTTCCTCGTCGAACCGCGCCTTCAGCTCGACCAGGGCCGTCACCGACTTGCCGGCCTCGGCCGCCTCGATCAGGGCGGCGACGATCGGGCTGCGGTCGCTGGTGCGGTAGAGGGTCTGCTTGATGGCGACCACGTTGGGGTCGCGCGCCGCCTGCTGCACGAACTGCACCACCACCTCGAAGCTCTCATAGGGGTGGTGGACGACGAAGTCCTTCTGGCGGATCGCGGCGAAGCAGTCGCCGCCGAAATCCTTGATCCGCTCGGGAAACCGCGGCGTGTAGGGTGCGAACAGCAGGTCCGGCCGGTCCTTGGTGATCACCTGCGAGGCGTCGGCGAGCCCGAGGATGCCGTCGACGACGTCCAGCTCCTCCGACGGCACCTTCATCTCGTGCTGCAGGAAGCTGCGCACGCTGTCCGGCATGGCGGCGTCGAGCGACAGCCGGATCACGTTGCCGAGCCGGCGGCGCTTGATCATGGTCTCGAACAGCCGGACCAGGTCCTCGGCCTCCTCCTCGACCTCGATGTCGCTGTCCCGCAGCACCCGGAAGAAGCCGCCGCCCTTGCACTCGAAGCCGGGGAACAGCAGGTCCGAGAAGCGCAGGATCAGCTGCTCGAGCCGGATGAAGCGCGGCTGGTCGCCCGGCAGGCGGATGAAGCGCTCGAACTTGCCCGGCAGCAGGACGAGGCCGTTGAGCAGCTCGCCGCCGCCGCGGTCGAGCTCGAGCGCCACGCCGATGCCGGTGTTGGGGATGAACGGGAACGGATGCGCCGGATCCACCGCGATCGGCGTCAGGATCGCGATCGCCTCCTCGTTGAATCGCCGCCGCAGATAGTCCAGGTCCTCAGGCGTCAGGTCCGCGACCTCGAGCATCATGACGCCCTGCGCGTGCAGGAGGGCCGTGAGCTCGTGCCAGCAGCGCTGCTGGGCGGTGGTCAGCGTCGCCACCCGCTGGCGGATTGCCGCGAGCTGCTCCGCCGGGGTCAGGCCGTCCGGGCCGACCGGTGGCACCGGCAGCTTGGCGAGCTCCATCAGGCCGGACACGCGGACCATGTAGAACTCGTCGAGATTGTTGTCGGAGATCGACAGGAAGCGCAGGCGCTCGAGCGGCGGGTAGGCGGCGTTGCTGGCCTCGTCGAGCACGCGCTCGTTGAAGGCGAGCCAGGACAGCTCGCGATTGATGAAGTTCTCGGCCCGCAGCGCCGGCACGCCGACCTCGCTCAGGGGCGCCTGCCCGGCGCGATCGACGGACTGCTCGTTCATCGCCTATGGTCCCCAACGGCCGCGTCGCGCGCTGCGCCGATCCGCGATCGACACCCGCGACCCAGATGCGCGGGCGCGAGCCGGCGCAGCCCATAGCCCATTCATGGAGCACGGCGTCAAGATGCTCGAGCTGCTGCTGCTGCGCCACGCCAAGTCGCGCTGGGACGAGCCGGGTGCCGGCGACCACGAGCGGGACCTGGCGCCGCGCGGCGTCGCGGCCGCGGCGCGCATGGGCCGTCTGCTGGTCGAAGCGGGCATCGTGCCGGACCGGGCGATCTGCTCGACCGCCCGACGGGCGGCCCGCACCTGGGAGCTGGCCGCCGCCGCGACGGGCACGACGGTCCGGACACTGTCCGACGACCGGCTCTATCTCGCCGCACCCGAGCGCATGCTGGCGGTGGCCGGCGAGCGGGGAGGGGACGCCCGCCGACTGCTCCTGGTCGGCCACGACCCCGGCATCCACCGCCTCGCGGTCCGCCTCGCCGCCGCCGGCGACCAGGCCGAGCTGGCCGCACTCGCCGCCAAGTTCCCGACCGGTGCCCTGGCGCGCCTCGAGCTGCCGGTCGCGGCCTGGAGCGAGCTCGCCGACCAGCGCGGCCGCCTGCTCGGCTTCTGGACGCCGCGCGGGCTGGAAGCGGCCGGATGATCGCGATCCGGCCCGCCACGCCCGCCGACCGCGGCTGGATCGCCGACCTCATGGACGACGAGTGGGGCGGCCCGACCATCTGGGCCGACGGGCGCCTCATCGACACTCTCACGCTTCCTACCCTGATCGCCGGCGAGCGCCAGGGCCTGGCGATCTACGAGGTCGCGGGCGATCGCGCCGAGCTGGTGCTCCTGCATGCCCTGGAGGAGCTCCACGGCATCGGCACGGCGCTGGTTTCGGCGCTCGACGCCCTGCTGGCGCCGCTGGGCGTCCGCGAGCTGCACCTCACCACCACCAACGACAACCTCGCCGCCCTCCGCTTCTACCAGCGCCGCGGCTTCCGCCTGGCGGCACTGCGCTCCGGCGCGATCGCCGAGGCGCGGCGCTTCAAGCCTGGCATCCCGGAATATGGCGACTTCGGCATCCCGCTGCGCGACGAGCTGCGGCTGGTGCGGGAGATTCCTGGCGCCTGAAACCACCAGGA
>JAXMCJ010000007.1:0-198197 GCA_046349415.1 Geminicoccaceae bacterium | reverse complement strand
CGGCCTCGACCGGCTCGCTGGCCGGGGCACCGTCGCGCATGGTGGCGAAGGGCTCGCCGCCCGTGGCGACGGTGAGCAGCGGGCTGCCGGCATAGGCGTCGAGATCCTCGCCGCCGATCGGCACGGCGTAGCGGATGCTGAGCGCGTTGTAGGCGTCGACCAGCCGGTTGACCGCGGGCAGGGTGGCCGCCCGTTTGCGCAGGGCCTCGGCCGAGCAGGGGGTGCGCTGCGGCTTGGCGCCGAACGCCCGGTAGGCGGCGCGCCAGGCGTCGAGATGCGCCTCGGCCCAGGGTGCCGCGCGATCCATGTCGGCGGCGGCCGCCGCCAGCATGGCCGCCGAGTGGGCGTCGCTCGGCCCGTTGCGGGCTCGCCGTGCGACGATGCTCAGCGCGGCGAAGTCCGGCCGCAGGCGCCAGACGGCGGGGTCGATTTCGGGCTCGAAGGACATGGCCTCGTCGCTGTGATCGGTCATGATCGGACGCCAACGACCCTAGCCGTCGCGGGCGCCGTCCACCATCTCCCGCAGATCGAGTCGTCGCGGGAGGGGGATTCCATGGCCGACGGGACGATCACCTTCTACCATGCCGCACCGTCGCGCGGCTCGATCGTGCTGTGGATGCTGGAAGAGGTGGGCGCACCTTACCGGATCGAGCTGCTCGACCTCGGCCGGGGTGACCAGAAACGGCCCGACTATCTGGCGCTCAATCCGATGGGCAAGGTGCCGGCCATCGTCCAAGGGGGGACGGTGGTGACCGAGGTCGCGGCGATCTGCACCTGGCTCGCCGAGCAGTTCCCGGCGGCGGGTCTCGCGGTAGAGCCCGGCTCACCCGCGCGCGCCGCCTATCTCCGCTGGCTGTTCTTCGAGCCCGGCTGTCTCGAGCCGGCGATCGTCGACCGGATGCTGCAGCGGCCGGCCGGACCGGCGCGCGCGCTCGGCTATGGCGACCTCGACACCACCCTTGCCGTGGTGGCCCGGGCGGTCACGCCCGGGCCGTGGCTGCTCGGCGACCGGTTCTCGACCGCCGACGTGCTGATGGGCTCGGCCCTGCGCTGGGGCAGCATGGTCGGCGCGGTCCCCGAGCGGCCCGAGCTCGCCGCCTATCTCGGCCGGCTGGCCGAGCGCCCGGCCCTGCAGCGCGCGCTGGCCAAGGACCGGGAGCTCATCGCCGGCTCGGCAACCTAGTTCGACTTGGGCTCGCTGTCGTCGATCGCGACCTTGTGGGTGCCCGAGCGGATCTCGGCTTCGCGCGCCCAGACCAGCTCGACCACGTCGGTGGGCACGAGCTCGGCGTTGATCGGCGCCAGGGTGCAGCCGCCGGCCGCCAAGTTGCTGAGAGGGCCATAGTCCTCGGCCTTGAAGGTGCCGCCCTTGACGGCGGCCAGTGCCTTCTCGATCGACGGCTCCATGTGCCACAGGGCGCTGGCGACCACGGTGCCGGGATAGTCTTCCTGGGTGTCGATGACGTTGCCGATCGCCTTGACGCCGCGCTCCTTGGCGGCGTCGGACACGCCGAACCGCTCGGCGTAGAGCATGTCCGCCCCCTGGTCGATCATGGCGAACGCCGCCTCCTTGGCCTTGGGCGGGTCGTACCAGGAGCCGATGAACGAGACCGTGAACTTGACCTCCGGGTTGACCTCCTGCGCGCCCGCCATGAAGGCGTGCATCAGCCGGTTGACCTCCGGGATCGGGAAGCCGCCGACCATGCCGATCTGGTTCGACTTGGTGAGCTTGCCGGCGACCAGCCCGGTGAGATAGCTGCATTCCTGGATGAAATTGTCGAACACCGCGAAGTTGGGCGCCTCGGGACCGAAGCTCGAGCCCATCAGGAAGGCGGTCTGCGGATAGTCCTTGGCGACCTGCCGCGCCGCGCGCTCGACGCCGAACACCTCGCCCAGGATCAGCTGGTTGCCGGCCTCGGCATATTCGCGCATCACCCGCTCATAGTCGGTGTTGGCGACGTTCTCCGACCATTCGTAGCTGATGTCGCCGCGCAGGTTGGCGGCCTTGAGCGCCTGGTGGATGCGGCTCACCCACTGCTGCTCGACCGGCACGGTGTAGATCGCGGCGACCTTGAGCTTGTCCTGCGCCTGCGCGGGATGGGTGAGCCAAGCGGCACCGAGCGCCAATGCCGCGAGCAGGGCGCGGCGCGCAAACCGAACCATCATCCTAGTTCCCTCCGAAACCGGTCCTGGGCTGATGTTGGCGCGGCGGCGGGCGGCTGGGAAGCGTCAAGCTTGGCTGCGGCGGCGGGCGGGGATGTGACGGGTCGCGTCGGCGCCGTGGCCGCTTGAGCGCCAACTAAACCTGTAGGTAATAATGAGCCTTCTTCTACCATCTTGACGGATGAAACCCGTCAGCCGCAATCTTTACGATACAACGATCAACTGGCGCGATGTCGCCAGAATATGCGGGGACGAGACATGAGCATCATCGTGGCACCGGCGACGCTGTTCCAGCCCGGCACGCCCGTCACCGAGGACGTGTACGGCGACAGCGACGGCACGCTGCGGGGCAGCGCGCGACACCAGAGCTTCGTCTTCACCGCCGACGGCGACGACACCTTCGGGGATGCGGCGACGCTGGCGGGCTCCGCCATCGGCGGCCGCGACAGCTTCACCGTCGAGGGCGAAGGCTACATCTACGGCGATGCCAATTCGCTCGAAGGCAGCGCGCGCGGCGGGGCGGACAGCGTCGAGGCACACCAGATCGATACCCCGTCGGGCGTCGACGTGCTCTACGCCTTCGGCGATGCTTACCAGATGCACGACCGCGCCTTGGGCGGCAACGATACCATCTAGATGCACGGCAACGTCGTGTCCGTCCGCGACGCCTACTCCACCGAGGACAGCGCGCGCGGCGGCAACGACCGGATCGTCTATGACGGCGAAGCGGACGGAGGCGTGGTCGGCGACGCCCATGGGATGGCGGATGGCGCGCGCGGCGGCAACGACGTCATCACCTTCAAGGGCGAGGGTGTTCTCGCGATCAACGATGCGCAATTCGTGTCGGACGAGGCCGTCTGCGGCAACGACCGCATCACCCTGGTGGGCTCGGCCTCGATGGGCGTCTATGGCGACGCATTCTTGCTCGCGGATCAGGCACGCGGCGGCAACGACACGCTGGTCTGCCGCAACCCCGGCGGCGGCATTCTCGTGGGCGACGCATTCGATATGGCGGGTACCGCCCACGGGGGCAACGACACGCTGATCGGCGGCAGGGGCGATGATGTCCTGGCCGGAGATTCCGCCTCGATGGACGACGCCAGCACGGCCGGCAACGACGTGCTGGCGGGCGGCAAGGGCAATGACGAGCTTTTCGGTGATAGCGCCAACCCATCCAGCACCGGCGCTTTGGGCGCCGACCGCTTCGTCTTCGCGGCGGCAAGCGGCCAGGACACGATCCACGACTTCACGCCGGACCAGGACAAGATCGACGTCAGCGCGCTGGGCTTCCACTCCACCGGCGACTTCGCAGCGTTCGGCGACGACGGCACCGACACGACGATCCTGTTCTCGGCCGGCAACCAGGTTGTGCTCGAGAACGTGCTGACCAGCCAGCTGAGCGCCGGCGACTTCATCTTCGCCTGACAACAACGAACACTGCGGGAGAACACCCATGACCATCATCGTGGCACCGGCCACCCTGTTCCAGCCCGGCACCACCGTCACCGAGGACGTCTACGGCGACAGCGACGGGGCGATCGTGAACACGGCGCTGGGCCAGACCTTCATCTTTACCGCCGACGGCGTCACGGCGACCGGCGACGCGTTGGCCATCGACGGTACCGGGCGCGGCGGCAACGACCAGTTCACCGTCACCGGCGTGGTCGGCTCGGCCAACAACATCTTCGGCGACGCGGCGACGCTGAACGATTCCGCCCAGGGTGGCGACGACAAGATCACCGCTGCGGGCGGGGATCAGTTCTACGTCATCGGCGACGCCGGCGAGGAAATGCACGGCGGCAGCCAGGGCGGCAACGACCGGATCGATGTCGGGCCGGGCGGCGTCGCCATCGGCGACGGCTTCTTCATGTACGACTCGTCGCAGGGCGGCGACGACCGGCTGACCGTGCGCGCCGGTGGCTGGGGCCTGGGTGACGCCGGCTTCCTGTTCGACGGCAGCCGGGGCGGCGACGACCAGCTGACCGGGATCGGCAAGAACGTGACCCTGGTCGGCGACGCCAAGGACCTGGGAGTCGACGCGCAGGGCGGCAACGACCGGCTGGTCGCCCGGGGACCGGGCAGCCTCGTCTACGGCGACGCCCAGGAAACCATGGGCGGCCATGGCGGCGACGATTACCTGCACTGCCAGGGACGGAACTCGCTCCTGGTCGGCGACGGCGGCGACATGTACGGCGAGGCCAAAGGCGGCAACGACGAGCTGAGCGGCAGCCGGTTCGCCGACACCATCGTCGGCGACGGCCTGGGCATGAACGACGACAGCTCAGGCGGCGACGACGTGCTCCTGGGCGGCAAGGGCAACGACACGCTGTGGGGCGACGCGCTGGGGGGCGGGCTCGACGACGCGCGTGTCGGCGACGACCGGTTCGTGTTCGGCGGCAGCGGCGGCAAGGACACGATCGGCGACTTCCAGCAGGGCCACGACGTGATCGACGTGCAGCGGATCGGCTACACGGGCATCGGCCAGCTCACCATCACCGACGACGGCACCGACAGCGTGGTGCATTTCCACGGCAGCAACCAGGTCACCGTCCTGGGCGTCACCGGGCTGAACGCGGCCGACTTCCTGTTCGCTTGAGGCCGCGGGGTACGACGGAGCACGGCTGCGCGCCGGTCCTTTCCAGTCGACAGCGAATGTTGGGGCTAGAACTGTCGCGCAGGCGCGGGCCAAACCTGCGCGCAATCGTCGAACGTGATTTGGCAGCTTGACGGATCGCGGCCGACGGCTTCAGCTTGGCCTGCATATGAATCGACTGGTGTCGTCGCGACGGTGCCAGAACAACATGTGGGGAGCATTTCGTGACCATCGTCGTCGCACCTGCGAAAATATTCGCGCCAGCCGCACCGGTCAGCGAGGACGTTTATGGTGACAGTGATTCGACCCTGTACGGCAGCGCGCGCAATCAGCGCTTCGTCCTGGAGCAGGTCGGCCACAACGTCTTCGGCGACAGCTCTATCCTCGCCGGCTCTGCCATCGGTGGGCGCGACACGCTTACCGTCACCGGGTACGGCGGCGTCTCCGGCGATGCGGGGACCATGGTGGGCTCGTCCAGGGGCGGCAACGACACACTCCGCGTCACCGCCGGAACGTTCGCGGACGGCCACGCTATGGGAGTGGCGGGCGACACCGGCTACATGCACGACCGCGCGCTCGGCGGCAACGACACCATCACGGCCCAAGGCTACGTCGTGGTGTCGGGCGATACCGCGGCGACCATGGCGGAGCACACGCGTGGCGGCAACGATACCATCCATGTGATCGGGGACGGGGACTCGGAAGTGCTCGGCGACGCCCGGACCCTGCGGGACGACGCCCGGGGCGGCAACGACCGGATCACCTTCGAGGGCGACGCCTTCATTGTTTGCGGCGACGCGCGCTACCTGTTCGACGACAGCGTCGGCGGCAATGATCGGATCACGATTGCCGGGTCGGCGCCGTTCGCGATCGTCGGCGATGCGCTCACCCTCGTCTATTTCAGCACCGGCTACGATCCGTCCGCGACGGCCCGGGGCGGCAATGACCAGCTTGTCTCGACCTATGCCGGCGGCTCGGCCATGGCCGGCGACGCCACGCTCATCGCCGGGCTCGGTCGCGGCGGCAACGATACCCTGATCGGCGGCGACGGCGGCGACGTGTTGAGGGGCGATGCCGGCGAGATGCGGGACGGGAGCAGCGGCGGCAGCGACGTGCTCGCTGGCGGCAAGGGCGATGACCTGCTCTACGGCGACGCCGAGACCTGGACCAGCACCGGCGCCACGGGAGCCGACCGCTTCGTGTTCGCGGCCGACAGCGGCAAGGACACGATCGGCGACTTCGAGACCGGCAAGGACCGGATCGACGTCAGCGCGCTCGGCATCGCCTCGACCGCCGACTTCGCATCCTTCACGGACGACGGCAGCGACACCACGATCCTGTTCTCGGCCGGCAACCAGCTCACCGTGCTCGGCGTGACCACGGCACAGCTTTCGGCTGGCGACTTCATCTTCGCCTGACAATACCGATCACTGCGGGAGAGCATCCATGACCATCATCGTCGCCCCTGCCACCCTGTTCCAGCCCGGCACCACCGTGACCGAGGACGTCTACGGCGACAGCGACGGGACCATCGCGAACACGGCGCTGACGCAGACCATCATCTTCGACGCCGCGCCGGACGCCTTGGTCGCGGTCAGTGGTGACGCCGATGAGATCGAGGGCACCGGGCGCGGTGGCGACGACCGTATCGAGGTCCATAATGCCGACAGGATCGGCGGCGATGCCCTGTTCGCGATGTGGGATGCCTCCCAGGGCGGCGACGACCACATCGTCGCGTCGGGCGTGAGGGAGGTCGCCGGCGATGGCTTCGATCTCCAGTCCGGTGAGAGCCAGGGCGGCGACGATTACATCCAGATGCTGGGTCGCGTCGGAGTGGCGTACGGCGAATCGCGCGAGCTGGAACAGAATGCCAGAGGCGGCGACGACGTGATGATCGGCCTGCGCCTCTACGGCGACGCCGCCGACGTCGTCGAATCGGCCCAGGGCGGCGACGATCGCCTGTACGGGCGCGGCGCCGGCGCCATCCTATACGGCGATGCCGGCAACGCGCTGTGGGACGACGCGCGGGGCGGCAACGACTACCTGCTCGCCATCGGCCGCAACTCGCTCCTCTGTGGCGATGCTTCGGAGCTGGAGGACAATGCTATCGGCGGCGACGATTTTCTCCACAACAAGCTGGACGGCTGCACGCTCTACGGCGATGCGGAGGCCATGTTCGAGAACGCTAAGGCCGGTAACGACGAGCTGAGCGGCGGCCGCTTCGCCGACACCATCATCGGCGACGCCGGCAGCATGACCGGCGCGAGCTCGGCGGGCGACGACGTGCTGCTGGGCGGCAAGGGCAACGACACGCTCTGGGGCGATGCCGTCACCTTCGCCAGCACCGGCGACCTCGGCGACGACCGGTTCGTGTTCGGCCGCAGCGGAGGCAAGGACACGATCGGCGATTTCCAGCAGGGCCACGACGTGATCGACGTGCAGCGGATCGGCTACACGGGCATCGGCCAGCTCACCATCACCGACAACGGCACCGACAGCGTGGTGCATTTCCGCGGCATCAACCAGGTCACCGTCCTGGGCGTCACCGGGCTGAACGCGGCCGACTTCCTGTTCGCTTGAGGCCGCGCCGGCCGGTCAGGGCGCGCCGCCGCTGGCGACGAACCGGATCCGCATGGTGTTGAGCGCGTCCCACTCCTGGGTCGCGTCCGGCCCGCAGAAGGCGAGCACCGCCGCGCCGTCCGCCGACATCCATTTGGTCGGCAGCTGGAAGTAGAAGATCGTGCCTTCGGCGAACTGGTCGAGCCGCTTGACCTCGAACCAGGGCCCCCAGGGCCGCAGGGCCTCGTAGAAGGCCACGCCGCGCCGGGTGGGGTCCTCGGGGGGGACGTGCGCCATGACCATCAGGAAGCGGCCGAGATGGCGGTTCCACGACACGGTCGGTGGGGCGTCCATGAGATAGGGCTTCTCGAGCACCGGCACGGCCGCCGCCGGCGTGTCGGCCCATCGGGCGACGCCCGTGTCCGTGCTGCCGGCGTAGAACCGGTATTCGCCGCGGTCGCGGACGCGGCTCTTGGGGACGCGCACCAGCATCACCGCACCCGGCGACTGCAGTGCCGCCGGGTGGCGCACGTAGCGCGTATGATAGGCGTAGACGTAGTCGGCCGTGCCGGCCGGCGCGCCGGCGGCGTCGTAACCGCGGCCGAGCTGCAGGAAGCTCGGCATCAGCATGCCGTCCGCCGGGGTGAACGCCCAGCCAGCCTTGCGCCAGCTCCGGCCGCCGTCGGCCGAGGTGGCGATCCGCGCCTCGGTGAAGCCCAGCGCGCGCGGCCGGCCGAGGGTGAACCACATCTGCAGCTCGCTGCCGACCGCGACCATGCCCCAGGACTTGCCGTTCCACGGCGCCCAGCAGCAGCCGCCGCCCTGCGCGTCGCCCTCCCAGACGTCGCGCCCGGTCAGGCTCGCCGGCCAGCCCGCGATCCGGCTGACCCCGATCGCCCGCTTGCTGACGGCGGTACGCTCGAAGCCCCAGCCATCGCCGTAGGCGCCGTAGAGATAGTTGTCCGCGTGCCAGGTCAGGGGGTAGTTGTCGCTCTCGTCGGCATGGCGGCGCAGGCTCGACCAGTCGAGGCGCACGTCGGTGAGATAGGTGCTGCGCGGGACCTCGGCGCGGGCGGCGAGGGATGCGGCCGCCGATGCAAGGCAGGCCGCGGCGGCGAGTATGTGGTGCAGGCGGGTCAAGGCGCTACCCTGACGTTTGCGATGCGCCGGCCGAGATCGTCCTGGCATACGTTCCTCCCGGGCAGAGCTTGAGCGGCGCGGAAGCGCGACCGCGTTGCCGCCCCTCCATCGCACGGATGGTCGCCGCAACCTAGCGTTGCTCGCCCCGAGGCAGGCGTCAGGTTGGGAGCACTGATGGGAGGCTTGCCCATCCTGACGCTCGAAGCGAGTGTCGATCACAAGCGGAAGAGATGATCCCGCATATCAGAAGTTGATTTTTGCTCGCCTGAAGGTGCAATAGCGAACATATGTAACCTAGTTTACAACTCGCTTCCATCAACAATATTTATGCTGACGAAATCCCACTTGTGCGCGAATGCCGTAGTGTACTACCAGCCGTACACATAAGCAAACTGGTGGGCTAAATATGGCCGACTTCATTGTCGACACCACGGCCGACACCGTGGACGCGCACGACGGCGTGCTCAGCCTGCGCGAGGCGCTGGCGCAGGCGGACCGGAGCGACGGGGCGGACACGATCCGGTTCTCGGACCAGGTGCAGGGCGGGACCATCGTGCTCGCCGGCAGCCAACTCACGGTCGCCTCGGAGGTCACCGTCGACGGCGGCAGTGGCGTGACGATCGATGCGGACCAGCGGAGCCGGGTGCTGCTGGTGGAGGAGCCCGAAGGCGACAACCATGCGTGGGTCACCCTCTCGCACCTAACGATTACCGACGGTCGGACGAGAGGGGGCGGGGGAGGGATCTACAGCCAAGCTGACTATGACAGCCTCCGCCTCGACCATGTCAACGTCACCGGTAATCGAGCGACGGGTGTCGGCGGCGGAATTAGCGGCTTTTACGACACTGATTTGTCCGACTGCATAGTTGCAGGAAATCGAGCGGCGGGCTCCGGGGGCGGAATAGCTGGCTACTACGTCTCCGTGGCGAACAGCACGATCAGCGACAACCAAGCGCGGGGCGATTCCGCTTCCGGTGGCGGGATCGCAGCCGGGGAACATGTCTGGCTGAGTAACAGCACGGTCAGCGGCAATAGCGCCATCGGCGGGGACGCCTCCGGCGGCGGCATCTTCAGCCTTCATCTGTTCGCACTTGATAGCACGGTCAGTGGCAACCAGGCGCGAGGGGCTGGTGCGTCCGGCGGTGGGCTCGACCAGTATTTCGGCTATGCGCGCCTGTACGGCAGCACGGTCACGGGAAACCGGGCTGTGGGCGCTGGAGCCACCGGCGGCGGGATCGATGCTGGCGACTATGGCAACCTGTATGCACACAACAGCATCGTCGCGGGCAACAGCGCGACAGGATCGGGCGCTGCCGATGTCGATGGCTCCGTGCTCAGCAACGGAACCAACATCTTCGGCAGCGAGGTTGCCGGAAGCCTGCCCAGCGATGCGCAGAGCGTAGCTGCCAACGTACTGTTCGCCGCAGTCGATCCGGCCACGGGCGGCGGTCTGCTCGCCGACAATGGTGGTTCGACCTGGACCATCGCCCTGCGCGATGCGGTCGACAATCCTGCGCTCGGCCACGCCGATCCCAACGCTCCGTATGCCTCGCCAACCGACCAGCGCGGCGTGGCGCGACCCCTGCCGGACGGCACGAACCCGGACATCGGTGCCTTCGAGCTGGACCAGTCCGACCCGCGGCCGCCCGGGATTGGCACCACCTTCGTGGTCACCTCCACGGCGGACACGGTTGCCGACGACGGCGTGCTCACCCTGCGCGAGGCGCTCGCACTCGCCGATGCCGACAATCTGACTGCGGACCGGATCGAGTTCGCATCGCAGATCCAGGGTCAGACCATCCTCCTCGGCGGTAGCGAGCTGACGATTCACTCGGACGTCACCATCGACGGTGGCGGTGTTACCATCAATGCGAGCGGGGCTAGCCGGGTGCTCTCGGTCGAGGGTCTCGACGCGGATGTCACGCTTCGCCAGCTGACCGTCACCGGCGGGCGCACCAGCGATGAAACAGCGCAAGGCGGCGCTGGCATCTACGCGCGCGACGACACCACACTTGCGCTGTATGGGGTATCGGTTGTCGGCAACCACAGCGGAGGTAGTGGCGGCGGCATCCGTGGCGACGCCATCACCTTGATCAACAGCACGGTCAGCGGCAACAGCACGACCGGCTTTTTTTCTGCCTCGGGCGGCGGCATATCGGGCGGTGAAGTCATACTGATCAATAGCCAGGTCGAGGGCAACAGCACAGCTGGTCCAGACGCGACGGGCGGTGGCATTGATGCATTTTCGGTAAAGCTGGTGGCCAGCACGGTCTGCGACAATAGCACCGCGGGCGATCTCGCACCCGGCGGCGGCATCCATGGGCAATATGTCAACGCTGTTAACAGCACGATCAGTGGCAACAGCACCGCCGGAAATGGTGAGATAATCTTCACTACCATCTATAGCAGTGCAGGTGGTGGCGGAATATATGGAGATTCTGTCGTGCTGGTTAGCAGCACTGTTACTGGAAATAGCACGGGAGGATATTATGCTGGAGGTGGAGGTATCGCTACCAGTTCTACATCTCTTCCGCGCCTCTCGATTAGCAACAGCATCGTTGCGGGCAATGCTGCCGCGGGCAGCCCTGGCGCCGATGTCTCGGGCGCTATCGGCACCAGCAACGGTCACAACATCTTCGGCAGCGACGTCGCAGGAAATGTTGCGGGCGACCTCGAAAACGTCGCGCCCGGCCTGCTGTTCGCGGCACTCGAGCCAGCGACTGGCGGCGGGCTGCTCGCCGACCATGGCGGGCCGACCTGGACCATCGCGCTGCGGGATGCCGTCGACAACCCGGCCCTGGGCGGGGCCGATCCGGCGGATGCGCCGGCCACCGACCAGCGTGGCGAGGTCCGGCCGCAGCCGGAGGGCACAAATCCCGACGTCGGCGCGTTCGAGCTCGGCCCCGCGCCGCTCAATCCGATCGACGGCACCGTGGCCGCGGACGTCCTGCGCGGCACGGCCGTCGGAGATTTGATCCGTGGCCTGCCCGGCGCCGACCTCCTGTGGGGCTTTGCCGGCGACGACCAGCTCATCGGCGGCTACGGCGACGACGTGCTGGTGGGCGGGCCGGGAATCGACCGGATGCAGGGCGGCATGGGTGTCGACCGGTTCGTGTTCCGCGAGGCGGCGGCCGCACCGCCGGCAGGGCCGACCTACGACGAGATCCTGGGCTTCGTCCGCGCGGAGCGCGACGTGATCGACCTCCGGCCGATCGATGCCCGGGCCGGCCAGCCGGGCGACCAGGCATTCGAGCTCATCGGCCGGGAGGCGTTCACCGGCGGCGGTCAGCTGCGCTACGAGGCGACCGCCGGCGGCGGCTTCCTGGTCCAGGGCAACACCGACGCGGACCTCGCGGCAGATTTCGCCTTCGTCGTCCACACCGGCCTCGCCAACCTGAAGGAGGTCGACTTCCTGCTCTGACTCAGGCCGCCCGCCGGCGCTCGTGGAGGACGATGTAGAGGCCCGCACCCATGATCAGGGCGGCGCCGGCGAGCATGCGCAGGCCCGGCACGTCGCCCCAGAGCAGGAGGCCCAACAGCATCGCCATCGGGATGCCGGCGTAGCGGAAGGTGGCGACGAAGGAGAGCTCGCCGGTGCGCAGGGCGATGACGAAGCTGGTGTAGCCGCCGGCCACGCAGATGGCGGCGAGAGCGCACAGGCCGATGTCGCGCCAGCCCAACGCCACCCAGTCGCCGGCCAGGGCCGTCGCCCAGCCGGAGAGGGTGACGCAGACGCCGGTGAGGGCGGCGACGGTGCCCGAGCCGACCGCGGGCGGGATCCAGCGGGTGACGAGGTCGCGGGCGACGCTGAGCAGGGCGGCGGCCAGCGCGATCAGCGAGGCGGCCTGCCACCCCTGCGGCAGGCCGAGCACGACCAGCACGCCGAGAAAGCCCACCGCCACGGCGGCCCAGCGGCCCGGGCCGACGCGCTCGCCGAGCAGGAGTGCCGCGCCGGCGGTCAGCAGCAGCGGGCCGGCGAAGTAGAGCGTGTAGGTGTCGCCGATCGGCAGGCGGGCGAGGGCCATGAGGAAGGCGAAGGTGACCGCGACCTCGCCCGCCGCGCGCAGCCAGGTGAACCGCTCCGGCCGGCCGATCCGCAGGCCGAGGCGCGGCAGCAGCACGAGCAGCAGCGCCACCGCGAACACGCCGCGCACCGCCATCAGCTGGCCGATGGGAGCGCGCGTGCTCAGCGCCTTGATGAAGGCGTCGTTGACACAAAAGGCGGCCATCGCCACCACGACCAGCAGTGCGCCGCGCAGATTGGCCGTGCCCGACATCGCGCGGTCCCGCCTTATTCTTGGCCCCGATCGCGCCAGGGGTTAGCGCAGGCGCAACCCGAGCGCTAGGCGGCGTCGTTCCGCGGCGGGGGCGGAGACTGCACCGCGTAGAGGCCCTGGAAACGGCCGTCGGCGACCTCCTGCGCCACCTCGCGCAGCTGGTTGCGCAACCAGGCGAGCGGCGCCTGCTCGCCATGGTCGCGCGACCAGACGGCGGCGATCATGTGCGGCGGCGAAGGGTAGGGCGGGTCGTACAGGCGCAGGCGGTAGCGCGCGGCGTAGGCCACCGCCAGCCGGCGCGGGATCAACGCCGCCATGTCGCTGCGCGCGACGATGCGCGGCGCGGCCAGGACGTGCGGCACCGTCAGCGCGATCCGCCGCTTGAGGCCGAGCGCCGACAAGGCGGCCTGGAACGCGCCGGCATCGTCGCGGATCAGGCGCCATTCCAGCCCGTGATCGGCGCTCAGCCCGTCGACCGTCGGCCGGTCCTGGTCGTTGAGCGAGACGATGAGGTGCGGCAGCTCGGCCAGCCGCCGCAGCGTCAGCGGCTCGCGGCAGGCAGGGTTGTCGCCGGCCAGCACCCAGACCAGCCGCTCCTCGAACAGCTCCTCGCAGCCGAAGCTCGGGCCGATCTGCCCGAAGGAGCCGATGCCAAGGTCGATCCGGCCCTTCTGCAGGGCGTCGGCGGCACCGGCATGGCCGGGGACGAGGCGCAGGCTGGCGCCGGGCGCCAGCTCGCGGACCCGCGCCATCAGCCCCGGGATCAGGCCGGCGCTGACATAGTCGCTGCAGGCGAGGACGAACTGGCGCTCGGTGCGCGTGGGATCGAACACGACCTCCGAGACCGCCCGCCGCAGCTCCTGCAGCCCCAGTCGGGCACGCGCCCCGATCTGCAGCGCGCGCGGCGTTGGCTCGAGGCCGGCCGGCCCGCGCACCAGGAGCTCGTCGTCGAGGGCGTGGCGCAGGCGACCGAGGGCATGGCTGACGGCAGACTGGCTGAGGCCCAGCCGCTCGCCGGCGCGCGTGGCGCTCCGTTCCTCCAGCAGGACGTCGAGGACCCGCAGTAGGTTGAGGTCGAGGGCGCTGAAGGGAACCATGCTCATGCCGGCACAATCCACGAGCCGGCCCGCTGGTGCCAGCCGCGCTCCGTTCACGCTTCGGTGTGCCCGCAGCTCATGATGCGCGAGCTGCATGACCAGGATGACGCACTTTCATTGGTCAAGCCGCCCGCCCGCGGAAATACCATTCGGTGGAACATCAACTGTCCAGAATGGAGGATATCGTGAGCAGGATCCTGATGTTGTTCGTGGTCCTTGGTGTCATGGCTGGCGGTTTGACTGCCTGCGACGCCGGCCATATGGATCCGATGTCCTATGGCGGCGATGCGCCCGGCGACATCAACAGCAACCATCACTGAAGCGTCCAATCGTGACGGAGTGTTCATGACTTCCGTCGCACGACCAGCCATCCCGCTGTCATGATGATCGATGTGCCGAGCAGGACGGCAGCGTCCGGGATCTGGCCCCAGATCAGGTAGCCGAGCAGAAATGACAGCGGGACGCTGACATAGCGGAACGGGGCGGTGAAGGAGATGTCGCCGCGGCGCGTGCCGGCGACGATCAGCACGAAGGCGACGCTGACGAGGGCGGCCGTCGCCGCTAGGCCGAGCGCGCCCGTGGCGTCGGGAACGACCCAGTCCCCGACACCCGCGCCCAGGCTCGCCAAGGTCGCGATCGCGATGCCCATCAGGGCGAGGCCCTCGGTGCTCGCGCCGGGCCCGACGAATCGGGTGGCGAGGTCGCGCAGGGCGAGCCCGACCGCCGCCGCCAGCGCCCACGTCGCACCGCTCGAGAAGGCGGCCGCACCCGGCCGCAGGATCAGCAGGACGCCCGCGAGCCCGAGCGCCACCGCCGCCCAGCGCGACGGCGGCACGCGCTCCGCCAGGACCACCACGCCCAGACCGGTCAGGATCAGGGGGAAGACGAACAGGATCGCGGTCGCCTCGGCGAGCGGCAGGCGGGCCAGGGCATGAAAGAAGGCCCACGAAACCAGGAAATCGCTCAGCGAGCGCAGCCAGGCGGCGCGGTCGCTGAGCGGGATGCGCGGCCATCCGGAGCGGCGCCGGGCGAAGTACAGGCCCATCAGCAGCGCGGCGAGGGCGCCGCGGCAGAACAGGATCTGGCCGGGCGGATAGGCTGCGGTCAGCAGCTTGACGATCGCGTCGCTGACCGCGAACAGCGCCAGCGCCAGCACGGTCAGCCCGGCCGCTCGCAGGTTGGCGCGATGCTCCGCCGGCGCGCCGCGCCCCGTCATCGGGAACGTCCGGTTCCCGCGCGCATTCTGCGGCCGTGCAACACTCCGCCAGTCCTCGTGCCGCCCCGTCGACACAGCTTGCATTCGCGCGCCCAACAGCGCTATCGCAGGCTCGCCACGCGCAACCTCTCCACGGAGTCGGCAGACCGCCGCACGATGCGCAAGCTCCCCGAGCGATCCCCCGGATGACCGGCTGGACGATCGTCGTCGACCGGCTGGCGGACCTGCCGCCGGCCGTTGCCGGCTACCCCGCGATGACCGCGCGCGACTACATCATGCAGCCGCGCGCGACCCGGCGGACGGTGCCCAAGATCCTCAACCTGTCGCGCAGCTACGGCTACCAGACCCTGGGCTACTACTGCTCGCTGCTGGCCGAGGCCCGCGGCCACAAGGTGGTGCCCACCGTCGGCACCGTGCTCGAGCTCAGCCGGCGCGCCTCCTATGTCTATGCGCTGGCCGAGCTGGAGGAGACGCTCAACCGCACCATCCGCCGGCTGGCCGATCCGCCGACCGCCTCGTTCCGGCTGCTGGTCTGTCTCGGCCAGTGCGACGACGGCCGGTTCGGCCGCTTCGCCCGGCAGCTGTTCGACTGGTTCCGCTGCCCCATTCTCGAGGTGTTCGTGAAGGCCGGCGAAACCTGGCGGGTGCGCAAGCTGGCGCCGCTGTCGATCACCGAGCTCGGCGAGGCCGGCAAGGCGCAGCTGGGCACGGCCATCCTCGCCCATGTCAGCCAGCCTTGGAAATCGCCCAAGGCCAAGCCGCCGCCGCGCTTCACCCTGGGTGTGCTGCTCGACCCGAAGGAGAAGCTGCCGCCTTCGGACCTCGCCACCGTCCGTCACTTCGAGCGGATCGCCGAGGGCATGGGGCTGGCCATCGAGGTCATCGGCAAGCAGGACTTCGACCGGATCGCCGAGTTCGACGGCCTCTGGATCCGCGAGAACACCAACATCGACCACCACACCTTCCGCTTCGCCAAGCGCGCCGAGCAGGAAGGGCTGCCGGTGATCGACGATCCGAGCTCGATCATCCGCTGCACCAACAAGGTCTATCTGGCCGAGCTGCTGCACGGCAACGGGGTGCCCACGCCCAAGACGGTGATCCTCTCCTCGGTGAAGGACCTGGATTCGCTCGAGCGGCAGCTCAGCTACCCGATGGTGCTCAAGATCCCCGACGGGTCGTTCTCGCGCGGCGTCGCCAAGGTCGGCAACCGTGGCGAGCTCGAGCGCATGGTGCGCGGCATGCTCGAGGACAGCGACCTGATCCTGGCGCAGGAGTTCATGTACACCGAGCACGACTGGCGGATCGGGGTGCTCGACGGCGAGCCGCTGTTCGTCTCGCAGTACAAGATGGCCAGGAAGCACTGGCAGATCGTGCGCCACACCGAGAGCGGCCGGGCGATCGAGGGCGGCTTCCGGACGGTGCCGGTCGTCGCGGCACCGCGCGACGTGGTCGACATCGGCGTGCGCGCTGCCCGACTGATCGGCCGCGGCCTGTACGGCGTCGACATCAAGGCGACCGAACGGGGCGTGTTCGTGATCGAGATCAACGACAACCCCAATCTGGTCCACGACATCGAGGATGCCGCGGAGAAAGACGAGCTGTGGCGGCGGCTCGCCTCGTGGTTCCTACGGCGGCTCCAACGCGAGGAAGCGCCGGCGGTCGGGCTCGCCATGGCCAAGGCAGGCTAGGATGGGACCTTCTCTCGACGATCTGCTCGCCCGGCTCGAAGCCGCGACCGGCCGCGACCGGCAGCTGGACGCGGCGCTTGCGCTGGCATTCGCGGGCGGGGAGCCGGCGCCCGACTACACCTCGTCGGTCGACCGCTGTCTCGACCTGCTCCACGCCGTGCTGCCGGGCTGGGCGTGGCATGTCGGCTGGAACGCGACCGGCGTCCTGCCCTATGCGACGCTGCACGGGCCGGACGGGCTGACGGCGGCTTCCGCCGGCACCGTGCCGCTGGCGTTGCTCAAGGCGCTGGTGAAGGGCAAGGCCTCGCAAGGCGGCTGAGGCCGCTCACGCCCTGGTGGGTGGCGCTTTGCCCATGACCGCGTAGTCTGGCCGTTGCTGCACGTCGAATCGGGGGACGGCCGTTCCAACGTCCAGATTTCTGATCCTCGCATGCCTGCTCCTGGCGACGCCGGCCGCGGCCGCCGATCTGCCGGTCGATCTCGAGCTGGTGCTGGCGGTCGACGTGTCCGGCAGCGTCGACAGCGAGGAGGCGCGGCAGCAGCGCGAAGGCTATCTGGCAGCGATCACCGATCCGGCGGTGGTGGACGCGATCGGCGCCAACTTCTACCGCCGAATCGCGGTCGCCTATCTCGAATGGGCCGGCAGCGACTTCCAGCGGCTGGTGCTCGACTGGACGCTGATCGAGGGCGCGGCCGACGCCGAGGAGTTCGCCGCGAGGCTCGCAGCGGCACCCTATCGCCGGGGCCGCTGGACTTCGATCAGCGGTGCCATCGATGCGGCGCGGCCTCTGTTCGACGGCAACGGCTATGCCGGCGAGCGGCTCGTGATCGACGTCTCGGGCGACGGCACGAACAATCGCGGGCGCCCGGTCGAGGATGCGCGCGACGAGGCGGTGGCGGCGGGCATCGTCATCAACGGCCTGCCGATCCTGAACGACCGGCCGCAGCCGTTCCAGCTGCCCACGCCCATGGACGTCGACCTGGACGGCTACTACGCCGTGAGCGTGATCGGCGGCCCGGGTGCGTTCGTGCAGCCGGCCAAGGATTTCACCGACTTCCGCCTCGCGATCCTCAACAAGCTCATCCGCGAGATCGCCGGCGACGAGCGACCGTGGCGCCTTTCTCGGCGATAGACGAAAGGATGTCGCTGCGCAGGTGAGCGATGTGGGACCGCTCGTCCGCGAGCCCGAGATCATCGACAAGGGGGAACGCTTCATCGAGGTAGCCCAGCGCCTCGTCGAATCGGTCGGACAGCCGCATGGCGGCAGCGAGGCCGAGCAGAACCCGGCAGCGCCCGGCAGGATCGCCGGCCAGCTCGAGCGCGGCCGCGAACGCCGTCTCTGCGGCTTCCACCCGGCCCAGGCCGAGCTGTAGTCGGCCGACGAGACAGGCGAGTGCCAACCGGTCGGCCGAGCTCTCGGCAATCTCCAGCCCCCTGGTCGCCAGCTCCAATGCCGTCTCATCGTGAAAGGCATCGGCCTGTTGTCGCGCCGCCGTGGCGTAGGCACCCGCGGCGGCCGGGTCGGCGGCGCGATCCAGGTGCTGCGCGTGCAGCCCGGCGTCCTGGCCGGCGAAGAACTTCGCCGCCCGAGCATGCAGCTCGCGCCGCCGGGCACGCATCAGCTGGTCGTAGACGGCATCGCGGATCAGCGCGTGCGCGAACAGGTAGCCCTCCGCAGTCGGCCGGACGAGCAGGCGCTGCACGAGCTGGCTGGGCTCGAAGCGCGCCTCGCCCAGCACCGCCCGCAATGCCGGCAGCGTGAAGCTCTGGCCGAGCACCGACGCCGCGCTCAGAGCCTCGCGGTCGCCGGCCGCCAGCCGGTCGATCCGCGCCTGGATCAGGGTCTGGATGGTCGCCGGCAGGACATCGTCGTCACCCTCGCGCACGTGCCGCAGCAACTGTTCCAGGAACAGCGGATTGCCCTGGGCGCGCACGACGCATCGCTCGACCGCTTGGTCGTCGTCGTCGCCCGCCAGCAGCTCGCCGGCGAGGCTCATGGCGTCCGATGCGCGCAGCGGGTGCAGGTCGACCGTCGTGGCCGGGACAGGAGCGGCGCGCGCCAGCCAGGCGGCGTCGATCGGATCGCCCTCGCGCCGCGTGCTCATCAGCAGCAGCACGGGCAGGTCGGCGATGACCGTCGCCGCCGCGGCGAGATCCTCGAGCGTGCCGGGCTCGGCCCAATGCACGTCCTCAACCAGCAGCATCAGGGGCTGGTCGGCGGCCGCGCAGGCCAAGGCCGCGGCAAAGGTGTCCTGACGGGCCAGGCGACGGTCGCCTTCCGCCATCGCGTCGACGATGCGCCGGTCGTTCGGGGCGAGGGGTAGGTCGAGGAGGTCGAGGAGAAAGGGCCCGAGGCGGTTGTCGGTGATCCCGGCCGCGGCCGCCGCGAACGCGACCTGCTCGCGCGCCTCGGGGTCGCCGCCGTCCACGCCGAGCAGCTTGCGGGTGAGCACGCGAACCACGTCGCTGCCCTCGCCCGAGCCGAAATCGAGCACGATGGCCGTGTGGCAGGCGACGCCGGCGGCCTCGGCACGACGCTGCAGCTCTCGCAGCAGGCGCGTCTTGCCGATGCCCGCCTCGCCGCGCACCAGCGCCATGGCGCCCTGCCAGGACCTCTCCGTGCGCGCCAGCAGCATGGTCAGCTGGGCGAGCTCGGTGCCACGGCCGACGAACGAGCCGACTTCCTCGGGCTCACTCAGGCCTAGTAGCCGGTGGACCCGGACCGGTCCGGCGATGCCCTGCAGCCGGTGCTCGCCACGATCCTCGAACTTGCCGGCCGAGCCCATGGCGAGCCGGATGGAGTCGGAGACCAGGAGCTCGCCGGGACCGGCGAGATCGGACAGGCGAGCAGCGAGGTTCACGCAGTCGCCGGTCACCGCATAGGCCCGGTGCGCCTCGCTGCCGGCATCGCCGGCCACGACGTCGCCGACCGTCACGCCGATATGGACCCGCATCTCGCGGCCGACCGCCGCCGACAGCTCGGGCATGGCGTCCAGCATTGCCAGCGCTGCGCGCAGCGACCGCCTGACATCGTCGCCGCGCGCCACCGGCGCTCCGAACAACGCCAGGGCGCAGTCGCCGACATGCTGGACGATGGTGCCGCCGTGTCGCTCGGCCAAGCTGTCGACGATGGCAAAGAACTGATCCAGCAGCGCCCTGGTATCCTCGGCGCCCAGCTCCGTGGTCAGGCTGGTGTAGCCCGACAGATCGACAAACAGCACTGCCACCCGGCGTCGCTCGGGCGCGGCGTCGCTGCGGCGTTCCGATTGCTGTCGGCTGCGGCCCGACAACGCCGTGCCGCAGCCACCGCAGAACTGCGCCCCGGGCTCGTTGCCGAAGCCGCATTCCGGGCAGGGCACGGACAAGGCGGCGCCACAGACGCCACAGAACCGGCGCCGCCCGGAGTTTTCGGCGCCGCACTCCTCACATTGCATGGCGCGACCATGCTACGCGCGTCCCGATGCATCAACAGGCTGGGCGATACACGAACTCCGCGGCGGACAGATCGATCGCCGGGAATTCGTCCTTTTCCGACCAAAAGTCTTGCGTGTGCATCCATTCCCGCTTGGCGCCGGTCCGGGGCAGCAGGTGCATGCCGCGGGCGAGATAGCCGGGATTGAAGTCGTCGGGCTGGATCCAGGGCAGGAGCGGCATGTCGCGGTCCTCGGGGCGCAGCGCCACCTCCACGCTCGAAGCGCCGATTGCCCGCATGTGGTTGAGCAGCCGGCAGACGAAATCGGCGACCAGATCGGCGCGCAGGGTCCAGGCGGCGCGGAAGTAGCCGAACACCCAGGCCATGTTCGGGAGGCCGGTGAACATCATGCCGCGATAGGTGATGGTGTCGTGGAAGGCGAGCGGCCGGTCGTCGACGGTGAGCTCGATGTCGCCCAAGGCGCTCAGGTGGAAGCCGGTCGCGGTGACGATGATGTCGGCTGCCAGCTCGCGGCCGCAGCGGAGCATCACGCCGGCTGGGGTGAAGTTCTCGATCTCGCCGGTCTCGACCGATGCCCGGCCGGCGGCGATGGCGCGGAACAGGTCGCCGTCGGGAACGAAGGCGAGACGCTGGCGCCAGGGACGGTAGCGAGGCGTGAAATGGGTGGAGACGTCGTAGTCGGGCCCTAGCAGCGCGCGCACCGCGCCCAGGAGCTCGTCCGCCACCTTGTCCGGCTCGGTGAAGGTCCGGCGCGTGAACTTCGCGGTCTCGTAGAGGATCTTGCGGCGGACGATCTCGTGAATCCAGCTCGGCTCGACCCCCAGCTCGCGCAGCTCGTCGGCGATCGGGATGGCGTTGCGCGCGGTGCGGAACCAGGTGGGGGATCGCTGCAGCATGGTGACGTGCGCGGCATCCTGGGCCATCGCCGGCACGATCGTCGCCGCCGTGGCACCCGAGCCGATGACCAGGACGCGCTTGCCCGCATAGTCCAGCCCCTCCGGCCAGGTCTGGGGATGGACGATCGGGCCCGAGAAGTCGGACATGCCCGGCCAGTCGGGCGTGTAGCCTTCGCCGTGCCGGTAGTAGCCCTGGCACATCCACAGGAAGCCGGCCGTGATGACCACGGGCTCGCCCGTGTCGGTCCGGCTCGCCTCGATGGTCCAGCGCTGCTTAGCGCCCGACCAGCTCGCCCGCTCGATCCGGTGCCGGTAGCGGATGTGCCGGGCGAGGTCGTTCTCCGCGATCACCTCGGCCAGATATCGTTGGATCTCCGCCGCGGTCGCGATCGGCGGCCCGCTCCAGGGCTTGAAGCGATAGCCGAAGGTGTAGAGGTCCGTGTCGGAGCGGATGCCCGGGAAGCGGTGGGTGCGCCAGGTGCCGCCGAACCCTTCCTGCGCCTCCAGGATGACGAAGCCGGTATCCGGGCACTGCTGCGTCAGATGGTAGGCGGCGCCGATGCCGGAGATCCCGGCCCCGACGATCAGGACGTCGAAGTGCTCGGGCATTCGGCTCTACTCCCCACCGGACACGATCGGATCGACTTCAGTGTCTCCGTCCACTAACTGCGCTCATCGTGCAAGCCTGCGGGCCGAGGAAACCGAGCCGATGTTGAGCGCCGCCGAGTTCGAGCAGCTCGCCGCCGAGGGCGTGCCCTATGTCGGCCAGCTCGGCTGCCGGGTGGAGACCTGGGCGCCCGGCGAGGTGACGGTACGCCTGCCCTATCGCGACGGCCTGCTGCGGCCCGGCGGCACGGTCTGCGGCCCCGCCATGATGGCGCTCGCCGACATCACGCTCTATGGCGTGATCCTGTCGCTGATCGGGCGGGTCGAGCTCGCGGTCACCACCGATCTCAACGTGCATTTCCTCGCCAAGGGCCGCCCCGGCGACCTTCTGGCGCACGGCAAGATCCTGCGGCTGGGCCGCGTGCTGGCGGTGGGCGAGGCGACGATCGTGGCGGCACAGGGCGGCGAGCGCGTCGCGCACGCCGTCGGCACCTACGCCATCCCGCCCGCGCGTAGCGTTGACAGCGGCGGCGCGACCGCCTAGATCAGCCGGCCACGGCGAAGGCGTCCCCTTCGCGGGGGCAACTGTTGTCTGCGGCGTCCCGAAGGCGATGCCGGCGAACCGATCGGACGGTCATTCGGATGAAGACGTATACCGCGCGGCCCAGCGAGATCGAGCGGGGCTGGTTCCTGGTCGATGCCGACGGCCTCGTGCTCGGCCGGCTGGCCACGATCCTCGCCAACCGCCTGCGCGGCAAGCACAAGGCGACCTTCACGCCGCACATGGACTGCGGCGACCACATCGTGGTCGTCAATGCCGAGAAGATCGTGCTGACCGGCAACAAGCGGACCCAGAAGGTCTACTATCACCACACCGGCTATCCCGGCGGCATCAAGGAGCGGCGCGCCGACAAGGTGCTCGACGGCCGCTTCCCGGAGCGCGTGATCGAGGCCGCGGTGAAGCGCATGGTGCCCAAGGGCCCGCTCGGCCGCGACGTGCTGCGCAAGCTCCACGTCTACAAGGGCGGCGAGCATCCGCATGCCGCGCAGTCGCCCGCCCCGCTCGACATCGCCGCCATGAACCGCAAGAATTCGACCTTGGAGGCCGCCAATGGCTGAGCTCCGCGAAGGACTGGCCGGCCTCGCCCGGCTCCGCCCCGCCAACCCCGTCGAGGCGCAGGCCGAGCCGGCCAAGCCCAAGCTCGACGCGCAGGGCCGCGCCTACGCCACGGGCCGCCGCAAGGACGCCGTGGCGCGCGTCTGGCTGAAGACCGGCACCGGCAAGTTCACGGTGAACGGCAAGATCATGGGCACCTATTTCGCCCGCCCGACCCTGCAGATGATCATCGGCCAGCCCTTCGACGTCATCAACCGGCTGGGCCAGTACGACGTCATGTGCACGGTCAGCGGCGGCGGACTTTCCGGTCAGGCCGGTGCCGTGCGCCACGGCCTCAGCCGGGCGTTGACCACCTACGATCCCGCCCTGCGCCCGCTGCTCAAGCAGTCCGGCTTCCTGACCCGCGACGACCGCGAGGTCGAGCGCAAGAAGTACGGCAAGGCCAAGGCGCGCCGGAGCTTCCAGTTCAGCAAGCGCTGAGCCGGGGCACCGAGCCGGGATATCGGGGGTCGGCCTGTGCCGGCCCCTTTTTCGTTGTGCCCGGCCGCCAAAAAGATGCGCGTGTGACGAAGCGCACAGATCTGCGGTCGTTGCCCTGCCTAGATCTCCGCACGCCGAGCGGCATTTACACGATGTAAGTATCGCGACGGCGGCAACTTGCGGGGAACAGACAAATGTTCGGCAACGGTAGCGCGTTCGAGCGTTTTGGTCTTGTCGTCGGGCTGGCGACCTGCACGGCCGTGGCGGCCATGGTGGTGATGGGCCCGACGTTGCGCCCCACCGAGCTGGCGAGCGCGCCGACCCCCGTCGAGCGCGTGGCCAAGTACCAGCCGGCGGCGGGGGATGCCGGTGTCCAGGTCCGTAGCGCGCGCAACGAGGCCATGGCCTCGGCCTCGCTGGACCCCACGCTGGTCGACCACTGCCCACGCTGCCGCTGACCGTTCGGCCGGCCGGGCCTTGACGGGCCTGCCCGGCCGGCCGATCCTCGCTCCCTTTCTTGGGAGGTCGAGATGACTGACAGCGTCTACAAGGTGATCGAGCTCGTCGGCACCAGCAGCGAATCCTGGGAACGGGCGGCGCGCGCGGCGGTGGAGCGGGCGGCGCAGTCGCTGCGCGATCTGCGCGTGGCGGAGGTGGTCGAGCAGGATCTCGTCCTCGAGGACGGCAAGGTCCAGGCCTATCGCACCAAGGTCAAGGTGTCGTTCAGGTATCAGGGCTGACCGCCGGTCCGCTTTCGTCATAGGCGATTAGCTCGAGCAGCGAGCCGTCCGGGTCGCGGAAATAGACGCTGCGCCCGCGGCCGCGGGCGCCGTTGCGCTCGACCGGCCCGAGCTCGACCGCGACGCCGCAGCGCTCCAGATGCGCTCGTGCCTCCTCCGCGGTGCCCGGCCAGGCGAAGCAGAGGTCGCTGCCGCCCGGGGCCACCGGCAGACGGGCCACGGGCGTCGGGGTCAGGCCGGGGCCGTGCAGGTTGAGCTGCTGCCGGCCGAAGCGGTAGGCGAAGCCGGCGCCGACCGCGATCACCTCAGCACCGAGGACGCGCCGATAGAACTCGTTCGATCGCGCCCAGTCCGAGACGTGGACGACGCAGTGATCGAGGCTGATCATCGGTCAGAATCCGGCCGGTGCCACGGAGTAGACGCCGCCGTTGAGATCGACGACGAACAGCTCTTCGTCCACCGTCTCGGCGAAGGAGGCGATCGACAGGTCGGTGTCGAGCAGGACGCTGGGCTGGTTGCCGACGAGGGCCATGATCTCGCCCGAGCAGAAATCCGCGAACAGGTAGGTGCCGTAGAGGGCGGGGATGGCGCGGCCGCGATAGACGTAACCGCCGGTGATGGCGCAGCGCTCGTTCTCGTGGCCGTAGGTCGCCACCGGCAGGCGCAGGTTGGGGGTGAAGCAGTCCGTCGCCGGGCGGAAGCAGAGCTCGCCTTCCATGCGGGGCCAACCGTAGTTCTGCCCGAGGCCGACGATGTCGATCTCCTCGCGTTCGGCTTGGCCGACGTCGCCGACATAGAGGGCGCCCGTCAAGCGGTCGAACGAGAAGCGGAACGGGTTGCGGAAGCCGAGCGCGAAGATCTCGCGGCGGCCGCCGCCGAGCGCGAACGGGTTGTTCGCCGGAATCGTATAGGGCTGCGCGCCGTCCACATTGACCCGAAGAATCGTGCCGAGCCGGGTCCGCGGGTTCTGTGCCAGCTCCAGGGGATCGCCGGCGCCGCCGCCGTCGCCCATGCCGACGAACAGCCCGCCCCCCGGGCCGAAGGCGAGCATGCCGCCATTGTGGTTCTCGAAGGGCTGCGGGATCACCATGAGCACGCGCTCACTGCCGGCCGGAACCGTGCTCCGGTCCGCGGAGGCGGTGAACTCGGAAACGACTGTCGCCCCATCGGGCTGGCGGGTGTAGTCGACGAACAGCCGGCGATTGCTCGCGAATTGCGGGTGGAAGGCCAGCCCCAGCAGGCCCCGCTCGCCGCTGAACAGCACCCGACTGCTGATGTCGAGGAACGGCGAGGGCTGCAGCGCGCCTTTCCAGACCAGGATCTTGCCGCCTTGCTGGACGATGAACACCCGGCCGCTGCCGTCTCTCGCCACCGCGACCTGCAGTGGCTTGTCTAGCCCCGCGGTGATCACCGGCGCGAGCTGGATCGGACTCTGGGCCATCGCCACGGAGGAGTATAATCCGGCTAGCCCCGCGATCACGGGCGCCATTCGCCGCCACAGCACTCTAAACTGCATGAACATCATCCCGATAGCCTGCCGTCGCCGACTAACCGCCGGCGCCGGATCGGGTTCGCGGGACCGCAGCATCTTTCGTGACCCGACGCAGGGTGAGATTGATTCGACCGCCCCCAGGTACGAGCGGCGAGGTCCCCGGCAGCACCCGGTCGATCCCGTGGAAGAACAATCTCGCGTCGCCACCGAGAACGACGATGTCGCCGCTGACCAGGGTAAGCGCCCTGGTGGGCGCGCTGCGGCTGGCACCGCCGAGCCGAAACAGCGCGTCGTCGCCGAGCGAGACCGAAAGGACCGGGGCAACGAGATCCAGCTCGTCGCGGTCCTGGTGCAGGCCCATCCGCGCCTCGCCGCGATAGAGATTGACCAGGCAGGCCTCGGGCGGGTCGGGCCAGCCCGTCACCTCGTCCCACAGGGACATGAGCGCTGCCGGCATGTCGGGCCAGGGCTGGCCGCTGTCGGGGTGGTCGGGCTGGTAGCGGTAGCCTCGCCGGTCGGTGACCCAGCCCAGCGGGCCCAGGTTGCACATGCGGACCGACATCGGCCGGCCGGAGCGCGGCATGGTGGGCTGAAACCAACCGGCGGGCTCCACGGCGGCCAGCACCTCGGCGAGCAGCGTCACCTGCGCGGCGGGCGACAGGTGGCCGGGCAGGTGACTGAAGCCAGACGGCCAGTCGGCGAGGGGCAGGGCGGGCTGGCTCGGCATGACACCAGATCTGGCAGGTCGCGGGGCGCGCGCAAAGGGGTTAGAGGACGCCGCATGGCCAAGCGGGGAACTCTGATGGTGCAAGCTCGACCGATCGACCTGGCGGCCATCTCGCAGAGCACGCACGAGCGGTACATGCGGCTGGCGATCGAGCAGGCCCGCGGCAATCCGGCCTTCCCGTTCGGTGCCGTGATCGTGCGGGTCGGCGACGGGCAGGTGCTGGGCAGGGCGGTGAACCGTGGGAGCGACAACCCCACGCTGCACGGCGAGGTCGCGGCGATCCACGACTATGTCGGGCGCAACGGCCACCGGGGCTGGGGCGAGACCGTTCTCTACACCACCGGCGAGCCGTGCCCGATGTGCATGAGCGCCATCATCTGGGCTGGCATCGGCGGCGTGGTCTTCGCCACCTCGATCGAGGAGCTGAAGGCGGTGGGCTTCGATCAGATCGACGTCGCCGCGCCGGTGATCGCCGCCTCGGCGACGTTCTGGAACGGGGACATCAAGGGCGGGGTCCTGGCGGAGGAGACCGACCGCATGTTCGCCGAGCGGCCGCGAGGCTAGGTCGTGTCGCCAGAGGCGTAGCCAGAGCATCGCCGAGGCCAGCTGGACGAAAGCGAGGTGGCGGGCAGCGAGCTTGTCATAGCGGGTGGCGACGCGGCGGAGCTGTTTCCAGACTTAGTCTAGTTGCTAACGAATGCTGCGGGCCTTAACGCCCCGGACGGCCCAGGCAGCGGCGGCGAAGGATCGTGGCCCGTCCTCACCGCCCGCCAGGTAGGCGAGCCGCAGGTGGTGCTCCAGCCGCCGCCGCTTGGCCTCGCTCAGGTCGGTCACATAGGCTCCGACCGTGCCCTGCCCCCCGAGCCAGGGGTTCCAGTAGTCGGCAAAGGACGCGAACTCCATGCGGATCGAGAGCGCCTTGTGCTCGACCTCGCCCAAGCCGTGCCTGATCCAGGCCGCCTCGAGCTCGCCAGGGCCAGTGAAGGGGGCCGAGAACTGATTGGCGCGGAACGCCTCTCCGCCCGGGTCCAGCGCCGCCGCGGTGTCGGCGAACACCCGCAGGAAGGTCAGCCCGCCGCGGAAGTCCCATACGCAGGCCGCGACCACGCCCCCCGGCTTGGTGACGCGCGCCATCTCGCTCGCCGCCTTCTCCGCGTCGGGCACGAAGTTGAGCACCAGCAGGGACAGGGTCGCGTCGAACGCTCCGTCCGCGTAGGGCAACGCCGCCGCGTCGCCTTGCTCGAACGTGAGCCGCACGGCATCAGGCAGCGTCGATCGCGCGTGATCCACATAGGCTTGGGAGTGGTCGATGCCGACAATCTCGGCACCCGGCGCGAACTCCGCGACCGCAGAGGTCAGGCTGCCCGTGCCGCAGCCGACATCCAGAACCCTGGCGGTGCCGCCGATGGCGGCAAAGTCGAGGAAGGAACCGGCCAGCCGGCGGCTCCACCTTCCCATGCTCAGCTCATAAGCGCTGGGATCGTTCGCGGCGTAGATCGACGGCATGGCGTGTGCCCCTCTTCGGCACACGGAATTCTGGCTCATGGCAAAGCGCCGGGACACCCCGAATGAGAGCGAAACGAGGTTGCCCGATTCCACTACGCATTGGAGCCACCTGCTCGGCGACGCGACTCCGCGCTTCAGGCCGGTCCGCGCATGGGCTTCAGCGCCTCCGCCCAGCGCGCGAGCTCGTCCAGCATCGCCTTGGCCGAGCTCTGATGAATCTCGGTCGGCTTGAATCGCCTCTCCTCGTCGAGCTGCTGCGCGACCATCGGGACGATGACGCCCTCGACGATGGGCACGAGCTTCAGCGTGTTCAGGATCTGCCTGGTGAACTGCACGGCCCTGACACCGCCGGAGATGCCGCCGTAGCTGACGAACGCCGCCGGCTTGTAGTTCCATTCCCGGTACACGTAGTTGAGGGCGTTCACGAGTGCCGGCGTCGTGCCGCTGTTGTATTCCGGGATCACGAAGACATAGGCGTCGGCGCTGGCCACGCTGGCGCTCCAGCGCTTGGTGTGCTCGTGCTCGTACTGGCGCAGCGCCGGGTGGCGGGGCTCGTCGTACATCGGCAGTGCGACCTCGGCCAGATCGACCAGCTCGACGTCGAACCCGCCATGCTCGACGGCCACGGCATGCGCCCAGTGGGCGACGGTCGCACCGACCCGCCCCGGGCGGGTGCTGCAAAGGATGACCTGAAGCTTCATGAGACTGTGCGTTCCTCTCGCAGATACAAAGGGCCCGGGCGCCTACCGGCGGACGGTGGCGGCCGTCTGGCCGAACATGACGCGCTTGGCCTCCTCGTCCATGGTGGCATTGCGCGTGCGGTAGCGGTCGCCGATCTCGTAAGCGCGAACGGTCGCCGGGCGGGCCTCGATCGAGCGGAACCAGCGCTCCAGGTTCGGGAAGTCGGCGAGATTCTGGCCCTGGCGCTCATAGGGCACGATCCAGGGATAGGATGCCATGTCGGCGATCGAGTAGTCGGACCCCGCCAGGAACGGCCGGTCGGCGAGGCGATTGTCCAACACGCCGTAGAGCCGGTTGGTCTCGTTGACGTAGCGGTCGATGGCGTAGGGGATCTTCTCCGGCGCGTAGACGGAGAAATGATGATTCTGCCCGGCCATCGGGCCGAGGCCGCCCATCTGCCAGAACAGCCACTGCAGCGCCTCGACCCGGCCGCGCAGGTCCTGGGGGATGAGACGGCCGGTCCTGTCGGCGAGGTAGAGCAGGATGGCGCCCGATTCGAAGACGCTGACGGGTGCGCCCCCGTCGGCAGGCTCGTGGTCGACGATCGCCGGCATTCGGTTGTTGGGCGCGATCGCCAGGAACTCGGGGCGGAACTGCTCGCCGCGGCCGATATCGACCGGCACGATCCGGTAGGGCAGGCCGGCTTCCTCGAGGAACAGCGTGATCTTGTGGCCGTTCGGGGTGGGCCAGTAGTGCAGGTCGATCATTGCGTCGCCTCGCCATGGAGAGCAGCGGGGCGTCGCCCGCCCGGAAGAGATGGGATCGCAGGCCGGAAAGCTCCACCGTTGGCCGACGCATCACGGCTATGCGAGGCTGCGCGGTCGGGACTGGCCGAGTGGCGGCATGTCGATAGGCTGCCGTGCTGGTGGTGGCGACGACTCGGGGAGGATGCTGCCGTGAAGCAGGAAATCATCGATCTCTACGACGAGTTCACCCATCGTGGCCTGGACCGGCGCGATTTCATGAACCGCCTCGCCGAGCTCGCGGGCGGCACCGCGGCGGCCGCCACCGCGCTCGCCATGTTGCGCGCCGACCCGGCGGCCGCGGCGATCGTGGCCGCCGACGATGCGCGGGTGACCGCGGAGACGGTCACGGTGCGCGCGGGGAGCCCGCCGCTGCAGGGTTATCTGGTTCGGCCGGCCGGGGCCTCGGGGAAGCTGCCGGCGGTGCTGGTCGTGCACGAGAACCGGGGTCTCAACCCGCACATCCAGGACGTCGCCCGCCGGCTCGCCACCGACGGGTTCATGGCCCTGGCGCTGGACTTCCTCTCACCGGCGGGCGGGACGCCCTCGGACGAGGACAAGGCACGCGACATGATCGGCACACTCGACGCCGGCAAAGTGGTCGACGACGCCAAGGCCGCCATCGCCTGGCTGAAAGCGCGCCCGGACGGCAACGGCAAGGTCGGCATCGTCGGCTTCTGCTGGGGCGGCGGCGTGGTCGGCCGGACGGCCGCGGCCGACCAGACGCTGGATGCCGGCGTGGTGTTCTACGGCCAGCAGCCGGCGGCCGACACGGTCGCCAACATCAAAGCACCCCTGCTGCTCAACTATGCCGGCCTCGACCAGCGCATCAACGCCGGCATCCCGGCTTTCGAGGATGCGCTCAAGGCGGGCGGCAAGACCTACACCCTCTATATCTACGAAGGGGCCAACCACGCCTTCAACAACGATACCTCGGCGGAGCGGTACAACGAGGCGGCCGCCAAGCTGGCCTGGGAACGCACGGTGGACTTCTTCAAGCAGAACCTCGCCTCGGGCTGAGTCCCCTCAGGCGGCGGCGGTCATCCGCCGGGTGAGCCGCTCGAAGCGCACGACCATGGTCACGGCGACGGTCGACAGGGCGAAGGCGAGGCCGATCCAGATGCCCGTGCCGGCCAGCGGGGTGTGGAAGCCCAGCAGCCAGGCGATCGGGAAGCCGACCGCCCAGTAGCCGAAGGCGGCGAGCCACATCGGCACGGTGGTGTCCTTGAGCCCGCGCAGATTGGCGATGCCGATCACCTGCAGCCCGTCGACGAGCTGGAACAGGGCGGCGATGTGCAGGAAGCCGATGGCGTAGACGGCGGCCGCCGCCCCGTCGGCGGTGTTCGAGTCGAGGAACAGCCCGACCAGCGGCGCGGCGGCCGCGGCGAACAGCACCGCCATGGCGGCCATGAAGCACAGGCCCAGGGTGCAGGCCATCCGGCCGGCGAGCTGGGCGCGTCGCCAGTCGGCGGCGCCGACGGCGAGCCCGACCCGGATGGTGGTGGCGTGGCTCAGGCCCAGCGGCACCATGAAGGCGATGCTCGCCACCTGCAGGGCGATCTGATGCGCGGCGAGCTGGGCGGTGCCGATCAGCCCCATGAGCAGGGTGGAGAGGGCGAACAGCCCGGTCTCCATCACCACCGCACCACCGATCGGCAGCCCCACGCGCAGGATCTCGCGGAATGCCGGCCAGTCGGGCCGCCAGAACCTGACCAGCACATGGTAGCGCCGCAGCGGTGCCGTGGTCAGGCAGTGGGCCAGCAGGACGGCGAACTCGAGCGCGTAGGTGACCGTCACCGCGATGCCGGCGCCGCGGGCGCCGAGCGCCGGCACGCCGAGACCGCCGAAGATGAGCAGCCAGGACAGGGGGATGTTGAGCAGCGAGCCGACGATCGCCGCGGCCAGGATCGCCCGCGTGCGCCCGAACGAGGCGGCGAAGCTGCGCAGCACGATGAAGCCCACCGCGAAGGGCAGGCCCCACATCGCCCCGCGCATGTAGGATTCGGTCATCACCAGAAGCTCGGGCTGCTGGCCCATCGCCGTCAGGATCGGGCGCACGAACCACAGCACCGCCACGAGCGGCAGGGTGACGGCGAGCGTGGCCCAGAGCCCCTGCCGCACCACGCGTCGGACCTTGCGCGGCTGACGCGCGCCGCGGGCCTGCGCGACCAGCGGCGCGGTGGCGCTGGCGATGCCGACGCCGAACATCATGCCGGAATGGAGCAGGGCCGCGGCGAGGCTGGCCGCCGCCAGGGCGCGCGCATCGAGCCAGCCCAGCATCACGACCTCGGTCGTGTTCACCAGGATCTGCAAGAGCTGCGTCACGACCAGCGGCAGCGCCAGGACGAGCATCGCCCTGAGCTCGCGCACGAGCGCGCTCGGCGCGGCGAACGCTGGCGTCGCCGTCGCGGCTGGGAGGGTGGTCATGGCCCGACTGTTCTGGTTGGCAGCTCGAACGCGCGTCTCTACACCCAAGCTCGCACCTGAGCAAACCGGCTGCGCGAGGTTGAGGACCGCCCGCGATGCTCGCATTTCACTCCGACTGGGAGCCTGCCCCGCAGCGGACGCCGCCGGCGACCACACTCCTGGCCGTCGGCGACGTCCACGGCTGCGAGCAACATCTGCGGGCGATGGAGCGGGTGCTGGGGCAGGCGATCGCCGAGGCTGGCGGGCAGGGCCGGCGATGCGAGCTCGTGATGCTCGGGGACTACATCGACCGCGGCCCGAGCAGCCTCGGCGTGCTGCGGCGGCTGGTGGCGATGGATCAGCGCCTGGGCGTGCCTGTCCATCGGCTGCTCGGCAATCACGACCAGCTCCTGCTGGAATGCCTGCGGCACCAGCCCGATCCCGACGACCTGGCGCTCTGGCTCGCCAATGGCGGCGGCACGGTGCTGGCCGAATGCGGCATCGGCGAGGTCGACCCGGACGATGCCGATCCCGCGGCGGTCGCGGCGCAGCTCCGCGCCCGCATCGGCCCCGAGCTGACGGGATTGCTCAAGGAGCTGAAGCTCGGATGGCCGTCAGGAGGCTACCTGTTCGCACATGCGGGGGTACAGCCAGCACAACAGCTGGCGACGCAGCAGGCGTCCGAGCTGATCTGGATCCGCGAGCCGTTCCTGACCGGCGCCGGCTGGATTCACGACTTTGCCGTGGTGCACGGCCACACGCCTCTCGGCCCCGACCTGCGCAGCCACCGCGTCGGCGTCGACAGCGGCTGCTTCCGTACCGGGGCGCTGACGGCCGTCGAGCTCGCCGACGACCGGCTGCGCTTCCACGTCGTGGCCGACGTGACCGATGCAGAGAAGCTTGCGGCCGCGCTGCCCTCCGATCAGCCGCGCCGGTTTGCGCGCTCGCCCTGAGTCCGGCGCCGCTACAGCTCGACCACGCGCCCCTCGTCGATGCTCTGCTGTGCCGCCAGGACGATGCGCAGGCTCTCGACCGCCTCCTGCATGCTGCCGGCAAGGTCGATGTCCTCGCGGATGGTGCGCAGGAACCAGGCCTGCTCGCGCTCGCACAGGGCCTGGTGGTCGGGCTCGTCCGACATGTCGAGCCACTCGTCGGCCCTGGCGAAGTTGCCGGCCGCGTCGAGCTCGGCATGGTGCAGCTTGAGCGCGTTGGTCCTGGTGTGCTGGTCGATGTCCGCACTGGTGCTGACCCGGTCGGCCTGCGCCTCGCCGGCGCCGTCCTGACGCATGACGATCGAGACGCTGCCCCTTGGCCCCCAGACGTCCTTCACGAAGAATGCCACCTCAGACATCATCGGCCCCCAGCCGGCCTCGTACCAGCCGACCGAGCCGTCCTCGAACACCACCTGCAGCTGGCCGTAGTTCTGGACGGCGGTCTGCTCCGACAGCTTCGCCCCGATGCCGTGGACCCGCACCGGGCGGCAGCCGGCGAGCTGGCACATCACGTCGACATAGTGCACGCCGCAGTCGACGATCGGCGTCGTGCTCGCCATCAGCTGCCGATGCACCGCCCAGGCCGGGCCGCTCGACTGCTGGTTCAGGTTCATCCGCATCACCAGCGGTTTGCCGAGGCCGCGGCCGAGCTCGATCAGCTTCTGCCAGGCCGGATGCACCCGCAGGATGTAGCCGACCACGAGCTTGCGGCCCGTGGCCCCGGCCTTGGCGACCACCGCCTCGGCGTCCGCGAGGTTGGGGGCCAGCGGCTTCTCGAGGAAGACGTGGCAGCCGGCGTCCATGGCGGCGATGGCGTAGGCGGCGTGGCTGTCGGTGTAGGTGTTGATCGAGACCGCGTCGGGCCGGGTCTCGCGCAGCGCCTCCGCATAGTCCTGGAACAGCGGGTAGCCCCGCAGGGGCGCCGGCAGGAGGTGGGCGGTCGAGCGGATGGTCCGGCTCATCAGGCCGACGATCTCGAAGCCGTCCAGCCGATGGTAGGCCAGCGCGTGGCTGCGGCCCATAGTGCCGAGGCCGACGACCAGGATACGGACGGGGCTGGTCATGGGCGCTCTCCCGGGCTCGACCGGCCCCATGCTAGCCGCGCCCTAAGCGGCTGCCGAGTGGCTGCCATGGCTCAATGCTCCCCGGACAGCTCGCGCCGGCGCTGGTCCAGCTCCTCGGCGTAGCGCCGCAGCGCGTGCTGCTCGGTCAGCAGGCCCAGCACGCGGCGGCTCTCCAGGCCGTCCACCACCGCCAGCGCGTCGGCCTCGGCGCGCTCGAACAGCGCGGCCGCCTCCTTGACGTTCTGCGACGGCAGCAGGAGCTCGTCGTGATGGCGGAGCAGGCTGTCCAGGCGGGTTTCGCCCGCCCTGTCGTCGAGCTCGTGGGCATGGGCCTCCGGCAGAAGCACGATGCCGGCATAGCGGTCTGCCGCGTCGACCACGACGACGCGGCCGGTCGAGCCCAGCGGGAACTGGCGGCGGAAGGCGCCCAGCAGCGTGTCGGCGCGCGCGGTCCGCACGTCGCGGCGCATCAGCCGGCCGACGGTGAGGTTGCGGATCCAGCCGATGTCGTGCGCGCTGCGGATGGCCTCGCCGCGCAAATGGAAGCGCCAGGTGGCGAAGGAATAGCCGAACAGGCGGCGGGCGGTCACCGTGGCGATCATCACGGCCGCGATCAGGGAGGGGGCCAGCGCGAAGTCGTGGGTCGTCTCCAGGGCGAGGAAGACCATGGTCAGCGGGCCGCCGACCACGGCCACCGCCATGCTGCTCATGCCGATCAGTGCGCTGGTCTGCGGATCGGGGCCCAGGCCCGGCAGGAGCAGCCCGACCGTGCCGGCATAGAGGCCGCCGAACAGGGCACCCATGAACACCGAGGCGAAGAACAGCCCGCCGCGGAAGCCGGCGCCGATCGAGACCGCGGAGGCGACCGACTTGCACAGGAGGACCAGCGCGATCTCGGCCAGCGGCAGCGGCATCTCCAGGAGCCGGAACAGGGCGCCGTGGCCGGAGGAGAGCACCTGCGGGTAGAGGAGCCCGAGGCCGCCGACGCAGGCGCCGCCCAGGGCCGGGCGCAGCCAGCGCGGGGCCGCGAGGCCGCTCAGCAGCCGCTCGGTCGTGGTGACGCCGAGCATCAGGCCGATGCCCGCGAGGGCGGCCAGGGGCGCTATGGCCAGGAGGATGGCCTGGTCGCGCCAGCCCTGCATGCCGGCGCCGGCGAGCCCGACCAGGGATTCGTGGCCGCCCAGGGCGTCCGCCAGGGTCGAGCCCGCGAGCGCGCTGGCGATCACCGGGGCCAGGGCCGGAACTGTGTAGCCGCCGATGACCAGCTCGAAGGCGTAGAAGGCGCCGGTGAGCGGGGCACCGAAGGCCGCGCCGATGGCGCCGGCGGCACCGCAGCCGACCAGGAGCCGCACGTCGTTGCGGCGCAGGCCCAGCATCCTGGCGGCGGCCGAAGCCATGCCCGCGCCGACCTGGCTGTAGCCGGCCTCCAGGCCGACCGACGCGCCGCCGCCGTTGGAGATCATGGTCTCGAGCCCGACGCCGAAGCTGTCGAGCAGCGACATGCGCCCGCCATGGAGCGCGTTGGCCTCGATCGGGTCCACGACCTGGCGCGCGCTCAGCCTGCGCCTGAGCCGGATCACGGCCGCCAGGAGCAGGCCGGCCAGGACCGGGACGGCGACGACGCGCCACGGGTCGAGCCCGCTGCTGGCGCTGAGCGCGATGCCGGGCGGCAGATCGAACAGCAGGCGATGGAGGAGCTGGGTGGCATGGCCCATGCCGGCGACCGCGAGCCCGGCCACGGCACCCACGGCCGCAGCCAGGAGCAGGATGCCGAGCTCGCTGACCCGGAACGCGGCACGCGCCCGGGCCAGCCGCGCCCCGATCAGCCGGACGAGCGCCCGCTGCCGCGGCGTCGCCGTCTTGGGCCGGGGGCGGCTCGTGGCCGGCCGCGGCCGGCCACGCCCGGGCGCCTCGCTGTCCAAGGCCGCCGCTCCGTCTAGGCGGTGTCCGGGACCGGGCCACGCCGCAGCGGCATGCCTTGCGGCCCGAACGCGCGCGCGAAGGTGAAGGCCGCGGGCGAGGGCCCGGTCTCGGCGAGCAGCTCGAGCCGCGCCTTCGCCTCGGCGAGCGCGGGGCGATGGCCCGCCGGCACCCACCAGAGCACGGCGGGCGGCCCCGCCAGCTTCAGGAACCACTCCGCACGGCGGCGCAGGAAGGCGGCGTGCTCGCTGCGGAAGGCGAAGGCGCGCAGCGTTTCGACGTCCTGCCACACCGTCAGGTTGACGATGATGTCGGGGCCGAACGGCTGCTCCAGCGCGGTCGCGTCGCCGCCCTCGTCCTGCAGCCGCCAGACGAAACCGGGGCTCGCGTCGCCCAGCCCGTTGATCCGCGCCAGATTGGCCATGAACTCGGCCATGACCGGGCCGTCCAGCGGCCCGCGCGGCCGGGCGATGTTGAGCTGGGCGAGGTGATGCGCTCGCGACATGCTGCCATCTCCATAGCCGCACCGGGCCGACCCGTCGATGCGCAGCCGCGCCGGCCCCCGCTCACTCGGCCAGTGCGTCCGGCAGCCCCCAGGCGGCGGCGACCTCGCGCACCAGCCCGTCCATGATGGCCGGGTCGCGCTCGGGATCGGCGAGGCGGGCGGCGTGCTCGGCCATGACCGCGGCACGCAGGGCCACGACGCGCGGCGGGACGGGGTCGTCAGGTTCGATTTCTGGCGGCTGATCGGTCGACAAAGCCGCGTCGTCGTTGGCCGGCGGCGGGCTCTCGGGTTCGTTTTCCACGCACTCCCCGGGTTCGTCCGTGCACGCCAGGGCGTCCTTCCGCAGCGCCCGCAGCTCGGCCAGGCAGTTCCTAATCTCGCGGCCGATCTGGGCCTGCTGACCGCGGATGGCGTTGAAGCGGCGGACATCGAAGGTGGTGAGCGGGTCGGCCTGCTCCCACTCGCAGCCGTGCACCGGTCGATGAGGGCCGCGCGTGAATCTGATGCTCGACCATTGGGTGGGACTGCATGGTGTTTGAAGGATGAGCAGACCCCGGCGGTCATGGACTTGCTCGACAGGGGCGCCGAGACAGAGGCGGTGACGACGCTTCTGTGGCCGCCGGGCGCACTGAACGGCCTTTTGGCCGCAGAGCGCCGCCGTCGATTCGGTTCCGAGCGTCGCGCTACCCTGATCGCCGTTCTACGGGGGTTCCTGCTCGCTCTCGAGCTTCTGCCGAAGCGTTGAGACGATCCGCCTAGTCGTCTCGATATCCGCGACCGGCAAGCCCTCGGCTAGTCGATTGATCCAAGGCGCTTGACGCTGCATGGCGGCGTCGAACGCTTGCTTGCCCTGATCGGTCAGGACCACCAGATGCGCGCGCCGATGATGGGGGTTGGCTGCGAACGCGACCAGCCCCTCGTTGGCCAGATCGTGGACGATCCGCTGCACGTTCTGACGAGCGGTGCCCAGATCCCGCGCCAGCCAAGCGACCGGCTGCGGTCGGGCAGCCTCGACGATGGCGCCCAGCACCTGCCAGCGGGCGCTGGTCAGACCGAGGTCGCCGACAAGCTGGTCGCCGGCCACCAGCATCCTGCCGGTCAGGCGGAAGAGGTCGAGCACAAGCTCGGTCAGAGCCGACCCGGCCGGTGTTCTCGCACGCGCGCTCATTCGCCGCTATGATGCTTGTTTGACATTATAATGTCAAAGATCCATCTGTCGAGCCGCAACATCGCTACCACGCAATCAAACTGATGGAGACCGGACGTGTCGTTGTTGCGCTCCCTGGATCCCAGCTTCCCGATCGAGCGTCAGCTCGAGATCGCGACCTCGCCGGTCGTGCTCGTGAATATCTTCACGCTCGCTCCTGGCGACGAGGCGTCCTTCCTCCGAGCTTGGGAGGAAGACGCGGCGTTCATGAAGCGACAGCCCGGCTTCGTCTCGACACAGCTCCATCGTGCGCTGGGCGAGAGCCCGACCTACCTCAATTACGCCGTCTGGGAATCGACCGCCGCGTTCCGAACGGCGTTCACCCATCCCGAATTCATCGCAAGCCTGGGCGCCTATCCGTCATCGGCGGTCGCTACGCCGCACCTGTTCCAGAAGGTCGCGGTACCGGGCATCTGCGTCGCGTAGCGACGCAAACTCAGGCGCGAGACCAGGCCATGCTGAAGATTGCCCATCCGGTCGCGGGTGCCGCGGCGCTCGTCACGATCGCCACTTTCTGGTTGTCGACCGCAGGTGCCGAACTATTCGGCTCCGAGGCAACCGTCGCCGCCGTCAAGACCACGATTCCATGGGGATTCCTCCTGTTGATTCCGGCGCTGGCGATCACAGGCGGGTCGGGGTTCGCTCTGGCCAAGGGCCGGCGCCCGAACCTGATCCGGGCCAAGCTCAAGCGCATGCCGATAGTTGCCGGCAACGGAATTCTCGTGCTCATCCCCGCGGCATTGTTCCTGGCGGCCAAAGCTCGCGCCGCCGAGTTCGACGCGGGCTTCTTTGTCGTGCAGGCGGTGGAGTTGATCGCAGGTCTGGCGAACATCCTGCTCCTCGGCCTCAACATGCGCGACGGGCTCAGGATCAAGGGCCGACTGCGCTCACCATAGGCTGCCGATTGGACGAGCCGGGTTGCCGTGGCCGAACCGCAGCGCTGCGGCTCATCCTGGGGCAAGTTCAGAGTAGCTTCCCTCGCCTATGATGGGCTCGCTGCGGCGGGGGTTCGCACCCGCGAGCGGACCCATGCTGCGGCCTGGCTACGCCTTTCGGGCGTCACCCTGGTGCCGGTGCGAGTTGGAACAGCGTTGGCGCGATTGTTCCAACGCTTTCATGGGCGGCGTGCTCGGCGTCGCCCTGACCGCTTTCTTGCGCGAGCTGCCGATTAGCCTCGACGTGCATACCGCCGAGCAGGCCTGGGGCACGCCGTGGCATTGGCCGAGCGTCGGCGGCTCACGCTCTACGATGCGGCCTATCTGGAGCTGGCCCAAAGGCGCCGCCTGCCGCTCGCCACCCTGGACCGCGAACTGGCCACGGTGGCGACCGCAGAAGGCGTGCCCGTACTGGGATTGGCGGCATAGGAGGGCATGGACGATTCGGTTGGGAGGCCCGTGCGAGGGATCGCATGGATCGGATCATGGTCCTGGCAAGGATCAGCTAACTCTTCGCCTTCGTGGCCGCGAGCGGGTCCGGGCCATAGCGATTGGCCCCCGGCGTGCCGGGAATGGTGCCGATGACGCACCAGATGAACAGGGAGCACAAGAACAGGCCGAACATCAGCCCGCCCAAGATCATGTGCCCGGCCGAGCTGACTTCGTCGGTTCCAGCGGTCATGGGCGAGATGAACAAGAAGGAGCTGAGCAGAAGGAATGCACAAAGTATCCCGATCGAAATGAGAATGCCTCTGCCGGCATTGATGTCCTTCAATCTCTTGGCAATCAACGCGAACGACATCCAATAAAACGGCAGCATGGCGATCTGCGCGATGACGTTCGCCTTGAAGGAGGTCTCGCTCAATTCTGTGACGAAGAAGTCCCCCTGGATCGCATAGAGCACGACCAGCTCGATCGGCAGGCAAATGGCGAGAACGATCAGATTCCACAGCCAGAACTGACCGCGCGAGATCCTGCCGCGAAACTGCAGCAGGATATCCGCCCAGGACTGGGGCGGGTGCGGCTCGGCGACGATCTCCTTCGTCGCGGGCGACATCCCGAGACTCTTCAGGATGATCCTGGCGAGCTCCTGGACGTCGTTGCCGAAGCCGTGGTGCGACACCTCGAAGGCGTTGCGCCGCGTGAACGCGCCCAGGCTTGCGGGGAGCTGGTCGGGGGCGGGCATCTTGGCCCCGTCGACCAGGATCGGCACGACGCGGATGTCCCGGCGCAGTGCGGCTTCGATCTCGAGGCGCACATAGTCGTTGGGCTGGTCGAGCCGGCGCTGCCCGGCGGCGTCGCGCGCCTCCGCCCAGTCCGGGCCCACGACGGCCAGGAAATAGTCGCAGACCTTGATCTGCCGATCGATCGCCTGGACGAAGTCGACGCCGGGCTCGATGGAATCGACGTCCATGAAGATCTGCGATTGCGGCAGGTGGCGCTGCAGCTGATCGAACACCCGCCCGGCCGAGCCCGCGCTGCCATCGCGGCGATAGCTCAAGAATACGCTCGGACCCATCGCGACGCGCCCCCCGCCCCGACTTGCCGCTCACGCCCGACGGAATGGCCGCCGGAACAAGACCGTCCCGCGTTCATCACAACCTGAGCGTCAGAGTTTGGCAAGAGTCAGAGCATCGCTCGATGGTCCGGGGCCTGCCGGGCATGGCGAGCCTGCCGATGCCGGTCGGCAACGGGCACGAGGTCAACCGCCTTGAGGCCGACTGAGCAGCGCCACCCGGCCCGCGAAGGTGCTATGCTCGCGCGGTGCTGGAGGTTCCAGGGCCATGCCGGTACTCGACTTTCCCGCGCCGACGCTGACGCCGCAGGACGAGGCGGCCATCCTGCGCCGGCTGGGCCGCGACCGGCACTACAGCGTGCAGCGCGGTGAGGACGGTGGCCGGGCGTGGCTGGCGCTGCTCGACCGCGAGCACCGGGAGCGCGGCCGGATCACCAAGCGCCACGGCGTCTACCGGGTGGCGGATGCGCGGGGTCACGTGATCGTCGCGACCCGGCGCCTGGAGGCGGTGCTCGAGGCGCTGGGCGATTGAGGCGCCGCCCTACCAGCTGCGCAGCGCGCGCAGTCGGGGCGTCTTCTTGTTCTGGTTCTCGGCCATCCTGGTCAGCAGCCGGTCGAGTGCCTGCACCGCGTCGGCGACGAACGGGCCCTTGTTGAGCATCACGCATTCGGCGCGCGCGGCCATCGCGGCATCGGTCATCTCGCCGCGCGAGGGCAGGCCTTGCTTGACCAGGCTCTCCAGGACCTGGGTCGCCCAGATCACCGGGATGTGCCCGGCCTCGGCGAGCCACAGGATCTCCTCCTGCATCTCGGCCAGCCGCTCGAAGCCCAGCTCGACCGCGAGGTCGCCGCGCGCGATCATCAGCGCCAGGGGCTGCCGGCCGGCGGCGCGGACCACGAGCTGCGGCAGGTTGCGCACCGCCAGCGGGGTCTCGATCTTGGCGACGATGCCGATCGGCCCCGCGCGGCCGGCCGCCCGCTCGGCGAGTGCCGCCTGCAGCGCCTCGATGTCCTCGGCCGTCTGGACGAAGCTGTAGCCCACCATGTCCGCGGCCCGGGCCACGACCTCGAGGTCGGCCAGGTCCTTCCCGGTCAGCGCCGGCACGCGCAGCGCGGTGTCGGGGAAGTTCAGGCCCTTTTCCGGCTTCAGCTTCGCGCCCTGCGGGCCGGCATGGCTGACGACGATCACCGCACCTTCGGGCGCCAGCCGCTCGATCCGGCCGCCGAGCTTGCCGTCGTCGAGGAACACACGCTGGCCGGGGGCGACGAAGCCCATGAGCTGCGGCAGGGTGCTGGTGGCCTGGAAAGGCGGCGCCTGCGGCCCGTCGACCAGGCCGTTGCGGCAGAGCAGGAGCCGGTCGCCCACCATCAGCCGCCTGGTCTCGGCCGGGTGGCGCACCTCGCCGGTGCGGATCTTGGGTCCGGCCAGGTCCATGAGGACGCGCAGGCGGCGGCCGGTCGCGGCCTCGGCGCGGCGCGCACCGGCGATCATGGCACGCCAGGCGTCGGCGTCGTCGTGCGCGCAGTTGATCCGCACCGCGTCCGCGCCGGCCATGGCCAGCGTGGTGAAGAAGGCCGGGTCGCCCGCGGCCTCGCTCGGGCAGGTGACCAGGATGCGGACCTGGCGGGCGCCGGCCAGCGGGCCGAACAGCTCGTCGGTGGCGGCATCCAGCAGCGTCTCGCCGCGAAAGAAGGCGGCGATGTCGGGCCTCGGCGGCACCGTGGCACCGGCCACCGCCGCGAGGCTGCAGGCGGTGGCGTCGAGATTGGCCAGCACCCGCCCCTCGGCACGGCCGAGCGAGGACAGGCCCAGCGCCATCAACTCGTCCTGCAGCGCACGCAGGTCGCGGTGGCGCAGCGCCAGATAGCAGGCGAGGTTGGCGGCGCTCTCAGCGAAGCGCCCCCGCTCGATCCAGGGGCGCCAACCGGCGAGGATCGCCGCACCCTCGCGGGCCACCGCGGCCCGCAGCGCCAGCAGCTCGCTCAGCAGCTCGTTCGGGGTCATCGTCGACATCTCGTAGCGCAGGCCGGCGCAATCTGCGCCAGCCGTGCGACAGCCGCATGACAGGCGCGGGTCCGCCTGTGGCCTCCCTGCCCGAGCCTGCGGCATGACGGGGCATGACATGCCCACGGTCGGTCCTCGCGACGGTATCTACGATCTGCCGTCGCGCCAGGCCGCCGGTGTGGCTGCCGCGGACGCCAGCACGGCGACGATGTCCTCGCATAGGGCCAGCCCGCAGCCTTCGATCATGCGCCGGGAGGCGATGTTGGTCGGCGACACGCTCTCCCGCACCTGCACGGCACCGCCCTCGCGCCGGGCCAGGTCGATGACCGCAGCGTTCAGCCAACGGCCGAGACCCTTGCCCTGCCAGCTCGCCGCCACGGCCACCGAAGCCGCAAAGTACCATCCGGCGTAGGTCGGACCGGCACTCGTATCGTCCATGGCGATGGCCATGCCGACGGCCGCGTCGGCCCGGTCCAACAGCGCCAAGGTCAGGTTGGGCTGCGTTCGGCCGCGCAGGAAGTAGCCCGGCAGTGCCGGCAGGCCGCAGGCCTCGAGAAGCCGTTGCACCTTCGCGATCAGCTCGGCCGAGCTGTGCCCGTCGATGCGGCACGGACGCAGCTCGAGACGTCGAGGCAGCTGGTCCGCGACCAGCGCGCGGCAGCGGGCGAAGGCGACGTCGGAGGAGGCATAGATCAGGAACGAGCCGGTGCCGAGACCGGCAGCGACTACCGTTCGGCTATATCGGTCGGCCTCCGATCGGGAGACGACGAAGATTGCCGAGCCGAAACGGCGGGCGATGTCCACCAGCTCCTCGGGCGAACGTTCCGAGCCGTCGAGCACCGACACGCGCGCGCCGCGCGACACCATACCCCGGGCAGCGGCAATCTCCTCGCGATGCGCCAGGATCTTGGCTTGCGCTTTCCGGCCGGCGACACTGCCGGCGAATTCGGGATCGACGTCGCCCATCGCGGTCGCGGTAGCCCGCCTCTCGGCCGATCGGAGCGGCTCGGGTTCCATTCCGTGCACCAACCTACCAATGTGACCAGGGCTTGGCCACGCGTGACGGGACGCCGACGCGGCGAGCCCGGAAGCCGACGATCGGGCTCATGGCCGAGCCGGCAACCTCTCCCCGCCTACTGCCCGGTCAGGCCTTCCGCAGCCCCTTCGCGGCCTTGCCCAGATCGGCCGCCGCCGGCTGCCAGTCGAGCATCGTTGTGACCGTAGCACTTCGTGGAATACTTTCTGCTCCTATGTTACCTAAATATTATTTTCCAACAAGTACTACAGTACTCTCCAATCGCTAACTTGGCATCGATACTAACTAAGAATGCCGCCGACAAAATAATGACTGCTCAGGACATCAAGGCATGGAGCGCGGTTTCACGCTGCGTCGCTAGCACCGTGCGTGGCCCGCATGGTGCGGAGCGCGTCGCCGACCAGTTCGGGGTGCCGTGAGGCGTGCTCGATCTCCCAGGCCCAGGGCTGCCCGTCGGGGGCATAGTGGATCACGAGATCGTCGCCCGCATCCTCGCCGCCGGACCGGGGATCTTAGGGGCCGCCGGGCCACGGTCGCAGCTCCACCAGCATGGTATCGGTCGAGGGATCGTAGATGACGGGTCCGTCGCTCATGGGCGGAAGTTCCGGTCCAGAAAGGCGTTGTGTACGGTCACCCTGTCATCGAGTACCACGACTTGCAGCCATCTACCCAAATCATCGATGAAGCCCCAGAACCTGATGTGGCCGTCCGGCTGAACGATCCGACCTGTCGGAGCCTGCAGCACCTGCAGGATATGTGCATCCGCAATGCGGTCGCGATCGGGACGTGCCAGGCTCCGCGCGAAGTAGGGCTTGCGCCAGAAGGGTGGCGGCGGGAGCCTCACGGGTGGCGCAGGAACACAATCCTGCTCACTGCCCGGTCAGGCCCTTCAGCAGCCCCTTGGCGGCCTTGCCGGCATCCACGGGTGCGGGCGGCTTCTGCTGCTGCTTGCCGCCCCCGCCCAGCACGCCCTCGAGCACCTCGCCCGCGGCGCCGGCGGCCGGCACCGGCAGCTTGTCAAGCAGCTGGAACTGGTCCTTCAGCGCTTTCACCGCCTCTGGGCTCTGGGCGAGGTCGGCCGCCACCTTGGCGACGTCGGCGGGGCCGCTGATGGCGCCGGTGAGCGTGCCGTTGAGGTCGAAGCGGACCTCGGGCGAGGTGTAGGGGCCCTGGAGCACGAAGGGGATGCCGGCCTGGAGCACCGGCTCGCCCGTGGCGCCCTGGCCCTGCAGCGTGCTGGCGAGCTTGGGGGTGACCCGCATGTCGATGGTCTGCCGCGGCAGGTCGACCGCACCTGCCCCGTCCAGGCGCAGGACGGGGGCCACCAGGCGCAGGTCCTGGGTGCGCGCGACGCCGTTCTCGATGTGGAAGCTGGCGCCGGCCTCGGCGAAGTCGGTGCGCTGGGTGTCGGCCGCCGAGCGGTCGAGGCCCGCGGTCATGATCTGGCGCAGCATGCCGGCGACATTGATGCCGAGGAGCGCGCCGTCGGTGACGGTGACGCTGGCGTCGCCGCCCAGCGCACCCACCAGGGCGCGGACGTTGCCGCCGCGGGTGGCGAGCTTGGCCTTGGCGGCACCCCGGCCGTCGACGCGGTGCAGGCCGGTGATGGCATCGGTCGCGGCCACCACGCTGATGCCGCCGGCGTCGAGATCGACCGTGTAGGCCGGCGGTTCGGCTGCCTGGGCGGCCAGCCTGCCCTTGACGTTGCCGCCATAGGCCGCGAGCGATTCGATGGTCACGCCGGCCTGCTGCCGGTCGGCCAGGATGTGGGTGGCATAGTCGCCGACCTCGAACTTGCCGGCTTTCACGCCGGCGCCGTGGAGCTTGAGGTCGATATCCACCGGCAGCGGCAGCGGCAGGTCGATGGGCGTCTCCGGCCAGCCGGCGGAAGCCTCGGGGGCCGGTGCACCGGAAGCTTGGCCGGAGGCCATGTAGGGCGAGAGGTCGAGGCGGCCGAGGGCGAGGTCGCCGGTCACCTTGGGCGGCTGGGCGAGATCGACCGCGGCTTGGCCGGAGGCGGAGAGCTGGTCGGCCTGGAGCTGCAGCCCGCTCAGGGCGACGCGGCTCGCCGAGGCGTCGAGCTGGCCCTGCAGCGTGGCCGAGGCCGGCAGGCCGTCCGGCGGCGTGGCGCCCAGCCAGGCCAGGAGCTCGCGCGGGGCGGTGAGCTTGACCTCGAGGGCACCGGCGGCGGCGGGAGCCTTGGTCTCGATCTCGCCGTCGAGCGCCACCGTAGCGCCGGGGACGCCCAGGGTGAGCCTGATCGGGCTGCGCTCGCCGGCCGCGGCACCTTGCGGGCGGTCGACGCTGCCAGTGAGCGTCGCAGGCTGGCCCTCGAACGTCAGGCCGCCGTCGATCGCGACCGGCTGCTCGGGGGCGGCCTGCTTGACGCTGAGTGCTATCGCCTCGGCGCGCTTGCTGGTGCCGGCGGCCTTGTCGTCGTAGGCGACCACGCCGTCGGTGATCCGCACGTCGCCGAGGACGAAGGGCGGGATGGGTGCCGGGGCACCTTGCGCCGCCGGTGCCTTGCCCGCGGGCTGGCCGTTGGCGAACTCCCAGTTTTTCCTGCCGTCCTGGGCGACCTCGAGGTTGGCCTCGGGCTTGCTCACGATCAGCCGGTCGAGCTGGATGCGGCCCTCGCGCCAGTAGGCCAGCAGGTCGAGACTGGCGTCGAGCGTGCCGATCCGCGCCAGCTCGGGTGCGGTGCCCCAGTCGGCGTTGGCGATCCTGACGTCGCTGGCGGTGATCTCGACGGGTGGCCAGGCGCGCAGGCTGAATGGCCCGCCGATGGTCACCTGCCGGCCGGTCGCCATGGTGGCCCCGCGCTCGACCGCCCACTTCTGCAGGGGCGAGGGGATGAACACTGCGGCCACGATCAGCACGACGAGCACGAGGACCAGGCCCAGCACGCCGACTAGGAGCTTGCGCATGTCTCATCTCCCCGAGGCTGATCCATGAAGAAACTGGCGCGTTCGGCCGAGGAACCAAGCCTTGCCGTCACTTTCGCGCATTTCCTGCTGGGCGTCGCCCTCGCCCTGCGGGCGCTGCTATAGAGGCGCCTCGCGCAGCGGATCGGGTGGTGGGCGATGCATTCCGGGTGGCAGTTCTGGATCGATCGCGGCGGCACGTTCACCGACGTGGTGGGCAGGGCACCCGACGGCTCGATCCGCATCCACAAGCTGCTGTCGGAGAACCCGGAGCAGTACCCCGACGCGGCGATCCAGGGCATCCGCGACCTGCTCGGCCTGGCGCGCGGCGAGCCGCTGCCCGAGGCCGCGATCGAGGCGGTCAAGATGGGCACCACGGTCGCGACCAACGCGCTGCTCGAGCGCAAGGGCACGGCCACGCTGCTCGCGATCACCCGCGGCCTCGGCGACGCCCTGCGCATCGCCTACCAGAACCGCCCCGACATCTTCGCCCGCCACATCGTCCTGCCCGAGCAGCTCTTCGGCGAGGTGTTCGAGATCGAGGAGCGGCTGCAGGCGGACGGCACGGTCGAGCTGGCTCTCGACCGGGAGCGGGCCCGCGCCGACCTGGAGCGCGCGTTCCGCGCCGGCTCCCGGGCGGTCGCGATCGTGCTGATGCACGGCTACCGCTTCCACGAGCACGAGCTGGCCGTGGCGGAGATCGCGCGGCAGGTCGGCTTCACCCAGGTCTCGGTGAGCCACGAGGTCAGCCCGCTGATGAAGCTGGTCGGCCGCGGCGACACCACCGTGGTCGACGCCTATCTGTCGCCGATCCTGCGCGACTATGTGGGCCGCGTTGCCGGCGAGACCGGCCGGGTGCGGCTGATGTTCATGCAGAGCAATGGCGGGCTGGTCGACGCGCGGCTGTTTCAGGGCAAGGACGCCATCCTGTCCGGCCCGGCGGGCGGCATCGTCGGGGCGGCCAGGACGGCGGCGCTGGCGGGGCTGGAGCGAATCGTCGGCTTCGACATGGGCGGGACCTCGACCGACGTCACCCACTATGCCGGCGCCTTCGAGCGCGCGTTCGACACCGAGGTGGCGGGCGTGCGCATCAGAGCACCCATGATGAGGATCCACACCGTCGCGGCCGGCGGCGGGTCGATCATCAGCTTCGACGGCCAGCGCTTCCGGGTCGGGCCGGAGAGTGCGGGCGCCAATCCCGGCCCGGCCTGCTACCGCCGCGGTGGGCCGCTGGCCGTCACCGACGCCAACCTGATGGTCGGCAAGCTCCTGCCCGACTTCTTTCCGCACCTGTTCGGGCCGGCGGCCGACCAGCCGCTTGATGCCGAGGTGGTGCGCGCCGCCTTCGCTGCCCTGGCGCAGGAGGTGGAAAAGGCCACCGGCATCGAGCGCACGCCCGAGGAGCTGGCGCAGGGCTGCCTCGCCATCGCCAACGACAACATGGCCAACGCGATCAAGGAGATCTCGGTCCAGCGCGGCATCGACGTGACCAAGGGCTACGCCTTGTGCTGCTTCGGCGGCGCCGGATCGCAGCATGCCTGCCACGTCGCCGACCTGCTCGGCATCGGCCGGGTGTTCATCCACCCCTACGCCTCGGTGCTGTCGGCCTACGGCATGGGCCTCGCCGAGCTGCGCGTGCTGCGCCAGGAGGCGGTGGAGAAGCCGCTCGACGAGGCGCTGGTGGCCGAGCTGGAGCGGGTCGCGGCCGGCCTTGCGGATGCGGTGCGGGAGGAGCTGCGGGCGCAGGAGGTCGAGCCTGAGCGCATCGCCCTCGAGCCGCGCGCCCATGTCCGCTACGCCGGCACCGACACCTTTCTCGAGGTGCCGCTCGCCTCGGCCGAGGCCATGCGCGCGGCGTTCGAGGCCGAGCACCACACGCGCTACGGCTTCACCGTCGAGGGGCGCGGGCTGGTGGTCGAGGCGGTCACGGTCGAGGGCATCGGCGCCATGGAGGAGGTGGTGGAGCCCGAGCGCGCGGCCGGGGTGCGTGCCCATGCGCTGGAGCCGGTGCTGACCACGCCGGTGTTCACCAACCGCGCGCCGCACCAGCCCGCCGAGCGGTTCGCGGCCGCCGTCTACAGCCGCGAGGCGCTGCTGCCGGGTGACCGGATCGCCGGCCCGGCGCTGGTCTGCGGCGCCACCACGACGGTGGTGGTCGAGCCCGGCTGGGCGCTGGAAGTCACGCCGCGCGACCATCTCATCCTCGACCGGGTCGAGCCCCTGGCACGCGCGGTCGCGGTCGGCACCCATTGCGACCCGATCCTGCTCGAGATCTTCAACAACCTGTTCATGACCATCGCCGAGCAGATGGGTGTCACGCTGCAGAGCACGGCCTACTCGGTCAACGTCAAGGAGCGGCTGGACTTCTCCTGCGCGGTGTTCGCGGCCGACGGGGCGCTGGTCGCCAACGCGCCGCACATGCCGGTGCATCTGGGCTCGATGGGCCAGTCGGTGCGCACCATCCTGGAGCTCAACCGCGACCGGCTGCGGCCGGGCGACGTCTGGGCGCTCAACAACCCCTACAATGGCGGCACCCACCTGCCGGACATCACCGTGGTGATGCCGGTGTTCGAGGGCGGCGAGCTGGTGTTCTTCACCGCCTCGCGCGCGCACCATGCCGATGTCGGCGGCATCACGCCGGGCTCGATGCCGCCCGACAGCACGACCATCGACCAGGAGGGCGTGCTGTTCGACAATTTCCTGCTGGTCGAGAACGGCCAGCTGCGCGAGGCGGCACTGCTCGAGGTGCTGCGTGGCGGCCCCTGGCCGGTGCGCAACGAGACCCAGAACGTGGCCGACATCCAGGCCCAGGTGGCGAGCTGCCAGCGCGGTGCCAACGAGCTGGGCAAGATGGTGGCGCAGTTCGGGCTGGAGACCGTCCGCGCCTACATGGGCCACGTGCAGGACAATGCCGAGGAGAGCGTGCGGCGCGTGCTCGACGTGCTGCAGGACGGCGAGTTCACCTACCCCCACGATGCCGGGCCGGTGGTGAAGGTCAAGATCGCGATCGACAAGGAAGCAAGGCGAGCCGTGGTCGACTTCACCGGCACCAGCGAGCAGCAGCCCTGGAACTTCAACGCCCCGGCGGCGGTGACCCGGGCGGCGGTGCTCTACGTCTTCCGCACGCTGGTCGACGACGACATCCCGATGAACGAGGGCTGCCTGAAGCCGATCGACATCGTCCTGCCCGAGGGCTCGGTGGTCTGCTGCAGGCATCCGGCCGCGGTCTGCGCCGGCAATGTCGAGACCTCGCAATGGGTGACCGACACGCTCTACGGTGCCTTGGGCGTGCTCGCCGCCGCGCAGGGGACGATGAACAATTTCACCTTCGGCAACGCGAAGTACCAGTATTACGAGACGATTTGCGGCGGCAGCGGCGCCGGGCCGGATTTCGACGGCACCTCGGGTGTCCACACCCACATGACCAACTCGCGCCTGACCGACCCCGAGGTGCTGGAGTGGCGCTACCCGGTGCTGCTGGAGAGCCACCGCATCAATCGCGGCTCCGGCGGGAAGGGCCGGCACAAGGGCGGCGACGGCACGATACGGCGTGTGCGGTTCCTGGAGCCGATGCAGGCGGCGCTGGTGTCGAACCGGCGCCAGGTGCCGCCGTTCGGGCTGCACGGCGGCGAGGCGGGCAGCCGCGGCGATCAGTGGATCGAGCGGGCGGACGGCACGAGAGAGAAGCTGGTGGGGCGGTGCCGGGCGGAGGTCGGGGCGGGGGACGTATTCGCGGTGCAGACGCCGAGCGGGGGCGGATACGGCAAGGCGGAAAGGTGATAGCATCGTGCTTCACAAAGGAGCGTTGGATGGCTGAGCCGGCCTTGCCGATCTTCCGCTCGACCGACGATTTCCTCGCCTGGGAGGAGCGTCAGACCGAGCGCTACGAGCTCGTCGGCGGTGTGCTTCGGCTTATGTCCGGGGGCACGGCGAACCACGATCTCGTGGCGATGAACATTGGTGGCGCGCTCAGGCTGGCATTGCGTGGTCGAGACTGCTTCGTCCATGGCAGCAACCTCAAGGTCCGCTCGCCGGAAAGGGCGGTGATGTATCCCGACGTGTTCGTTCGCTGCGGGACCAATCGCGGCGATGCGCAGGTGGTCGACGACCCGGTGCTGGTGGTCGAGGTATTGTCGCCTTCGACCCAGCGCGGCGACGTGACCCTGAAGCGATGGGCGTATCAGGCCATCCCGAGCTTGCAGGCGATCCTCCTCGTCTCCGCCGACTCCCCCGCGATCGAGCTGGCCGAGCGCGAGCCCGACGGCAGCTGGCGCTCGCGGCATTATCGCGGGTTGGAGGTCACGCTACCCCTCGCCGCCCTCGGCATCGAGCTGCCCGCGACGGAGGTCTACGCCGGTGCCGACTTGGGAGCGGGGTAGCCGCAAGGACGGCCGGGTGATCTCCATGAGCACGATAGACATCTCGCTGCCGGAGTCGCTCAAGACCTTCGTCGACGAGCAGGTCCGGTCGCGCGGCTACGGGACCTCGAGCGGGTATGTGCGGGCGCTGCTGGTCGAGGGCGCGGCATTGCCGCACGGGCGCGTCGCGGACGGGGCGTATTGTGAAGGCCTGCGCGCCCGCGTGCGCCGGCCCGCGATGCGGTGACCGGAAAGCTGGTCGTCGCCGCGTAAGCGGGCGATCCGCGACGTCGAGGAGGCGGTCGACCGCTATCTGACGACCGCGGGCGCGACCACGGCACTCGACCTGATCGCCGCCCTGCACGCCGCCTACCGGCACATCGCGCGCCATCCCGCCAGCGGCCCGCCGCGCGACGCCCACGAGCCCGGTCTGCCGGGGCTCCGGTCCAGGGCGCTGCGGCGCTATTCCCTATCTCGTCTTCTACGTCGAGCGCGAGGGCACGATCGACGTCTGGCGCGTCCTGCACACCGCACGCGACATTCCCGCCTGGATGTCGCGAGAGGATTGACCGGCATGCGAAGGCGCAACCAATCCGTGAGGACGCTTCCCATCCTGCCCAAGCCTGTGGCAGAGCGCCCGCGTCGGTGCTGTGCACCCTCTTGAGTTCCCACCTCTATGGGAAATCGGCCGGCGTGGTCTGAGGCTTCGTATTGACATTGTGGATGCAAGATTGGATATCGTCAGCCATGTCCAGAGCACGCGCATCCACTTCCGGAAGTCAGGGCGCTGCGGCCGTGGCGGTCGCGGGGCAGGTTTCGACTGCCGACCCGAAGGGCAGCATCAATCTGCGCATCGAGGCCGGCACCCGCCGGCTGATCGACGACGCGGCCGCGATTCTCGGCAAGACGCGCACCGAGTTCATGATCGAAAGCGCCAGGCTGCAGGCCATCGACGTGCTGCTCGACCAGCGGCTGTTCCGGCTGGACGCCGAGCGTTACGACGCCTTCGTGGCTGTCCTCGACGACCCGCCAGCGCCGGGGCCGAAGCTGCGGTCGCTGCTGCGCCGGGCGCCGGCATGGCGGAAATAGGGGACTCGCCGGGGCTACTCGATCTTGCGGCGCCCGTTCCTTTGACCGCCGAGCACGATCTCTCTGACTTCGACTGCGGCGAGCCCGTGCTGAACGGCTGGCTGCGTCATCGGGCCTTGAAGAACGAGAGCCGCTTCTCGCGCACCTACGTAGTCTGCCGGGGCATTCGGGTTGCGGCCTTTGTCTGTGTCTCCGCAGGTGCGGTCGCACGGGCGGCCGCCCCCGGCAAGGTCCGTCGGAATGCCCCGGATCTGATTCCGGTCGCCGTGATCGGGCGTCTGGCGGTCGATCGTGAGTATGGGCGGCAGGGATTGGGCGCGGACCTGCTCGCGGATGCGCTGCGGCGCATCGCCATCGCCTCCCAAAACATCGGCGTGGCGGCTGTCCTGGTGCACGCGAAGGACGATGCCGCGAGGAAGTTCTATCTGCGCTGCGCCGAATTCATCGAATACCCTGAAGACAGTCGCACGCTATTTTTGCCCATCGAGACCGTGATCGCCGCATTCGAATAGCGGGAAAGTAATGAGGCCCCAGTGGTGGAGCAGCCGACAGGAACGACGGCGCGCGAACCAACGCACGTGCTCAGGGTCCAGGTTGGTCGATGCCGGGCCAGAACGCCTCGCTCATCGCTCGGTCGAGCGTATAGGGGCACGTGGCGGAGAAGCAGGTCAGCGGCAGGTTGGTCTCCGCGGCGGCACCTGCCAACGCGCCGCGAACCTACGATGGACGGCAGCGGGTTGGCGGGCGGACGCGGCGTCAGCAGTCGTGGGGCGGCACCATCCGGGCATGCACGGCGAGGTCCTCACCCCACCACAGATACATGGCGAGCAGGGGCTCGGCCGTGGTGCGCATGGCGTGGGGCAGGTGCGGGGTGTGGTGGATGGTGCTGGCGGGGGGCACCGGGCGCCAGGGCTCGGCGCCCTTCTGCCAGGACGCCGTGCCGGCGAGGACGAAGTAGAGCTCCTCCGCGGCGTGGGCGTGGGGCGGGTAGTGGGTGTCCGGGCCGAGCAGGAGGAGGCCGAGGCGGGCGGTGGCGCTGGGCCAGGGGCCGTAGGGGCCGAGCAGCTCGGCCCAGCCGTAGCGGTCGAGGAAGCCGGCGGCGACGTCGCTGCCGTCGTAGGTCTGGCGCCAGTGCAGGGCAGGGGCGGCGGCGACGGCGGCCGCGGTCAGGTCGCGGGTGGCGGGGCAGGCGAGGGCCGCGAGCCGAGGCAGGCAGGCGAGGGCCGGCAAGGGGTGGGCTTCGGTGGGGCCGGTGGGGGCGAAGGGGCCGGTCGGCAGGGCAGCACCGGCGGGGAGATGCGGGGCCAGGGCGGCCAGGGCCTGGGCCAGCAGATCCGGGCCGGCGCTCAGCTTGACAGCCATACCACCCCTCTCTACATGACCGCGCACCCCGATGGGGACGTAGCTCAGTTGGTTAGAGCGCCGGCCTGTCACGCCGGAGGTCGCGGGTTCAAGTCCCGTCGTCCTCGCCACCACGACCACTCCACGACCGAGTAGACCCGGGCCGGCCGCCAGGACAGCGGCGAAAGCGCGCAAGCCGCGCGGCTTGGCTTGTCCCTTGAGCGGCTCTAGTCTGGCGCTCGCCGCCCGGGACGAGAAGGCGGCAGAGATTTGGCGCGTTCCGACGGATGGGATGGGGATGGACGGTTACCTCGCCGAATACATGCCGATCCTGATCTTCCTCGCCATCGCCGTGGCGCTGGCGCTGATCATCGTCGTGGCCTCGCTGCTGGTGGCGCCGCAGCGCCCGGACCGCGAGAAGCTCTCGGCCTACGAGTGCGGCTTCGAGCCGTTCGAGGACGCGCGCGGCCGGTTCGACGTGCGCTTCTACCTGGTCGCCATCCTGTTCATCATCTTCGACCTCGAGGTGGCCTTCCTGTTCCCCTGGGCGGTCAGCCTCGGCAATATCGGCCTGTTCGGGTTCTGGTCGATGATCGTGTTCCTGGCCGTGCTGACGGTCGGCTTCGTCTACGAGTGGCGCAAGGGAGCCCTGGAATGGGAGTGAGCGCGGCGACCGTGCCGGCCGCGGTTCCGGCCCCAGGCTCGGGCTCGGCCTCGGGCAACCTGTTCGATCAGGTCAATACCGGCCTGGAGAGCCAGGGCTTCTTCGTCACCAAGCTCAACGACCTGGTGAGCTGGGCGCGCTCGGGCTCGATGTGGCCGATGACCTTCGGGCTGGCCTGCTGTGCCGTCGAGATGATGCACGCCGCGGCCTCGCGCTACGATCTCGACCGGTTCGGCCTGGTCTTCCGCCCCAGCCCGCGCCAGTCGGACGTGATGATCGTCGCCGGCACGCTGTGCAACAAGATGGCGCCGGCCTTCCGCAAGGTCTACGACCAGATGGCCGAGCCGCGCTACGTGCTGTCGATGGGCAGCTGCGCCAATGGCGGCGGCTACTACCATTTCAGCTACTCGGTGGTCCGCGGCTGCGACCGGATCGTGCCGGTCGACGTCTACGTGCCCGGCTGCCCGCCCAGTGCCGAGGCGCTGGTCTACGGCATCCTGCTCCTGCAGAAGAAGATCCAGCGCACCGGCACCATCGTCCGCTAGGCGGGCGAGCGGGGGAGGGAAGATGAGCGGCCACATCTGGACCGAGACGCCGGCCGCGCTCGAGGAGCTGGCGGGGCTGGTCGAGCCGGTGCTCGGCGAGGTGATCGTGTCGCGCACCATCGCCTTCGGCGAGCTCGGCTACGTGGTCCAAGGGCACGAGATCGTCCGCGTGCTGACCTTCCTGCGCGACGAGCCGTCCCTGCTGTTCAAGGAGCTGGTCGACCTGTGCGGGGTCGACTACCCGGCGCGCGAGCGGCGCTTCGACGTCGCCTATCATTTGCTGTCCGTGCGCCACAACCGGCGGCTGCGGATCAAGGTCGAGACCGACGAGGCGACGCCGGTGCCGTCGGTGCGCGACGTGTTCCCGACCGCCGACTGGTTCGAGCGCGAGGCCTGGGACATGTACGGCATCCTGTTCAGCGGCCATCCCGACCTGCGCCGGCTGCTCACCGACTACGGCTTCGAGGGCCATCCGCTGCGCAAGGACTTCCCGATGACCGGCTATGTCGAGATGCGCTACGACGAGGCGCAAAAACGCGTCGTCTACGAGCCCGTGAAGCTGCGCCAGGACTTCCGCAGCTGGGACTTCCTCTCGCCGTGGGAGGGCGCCGGCGGGCTCCTGCCGGGCGACGAGAAGGCGTCGAACTAGGCTCGGGCCGGGACGGGAAAGAGCGATGCCCGAGATCGAGATGCGCAACTACACCATCAATTTCGGGCCGCAGCACCCGGCGGCCCACGGTGTGCTGCGCCTGCTCCTGGAGATGGACGGCGAGGTGGTCGACCGGGCCGACCCGCATATCGGCCTTTTGCACCGCGGCACCGAGAAGTTCATCGAGGTGCGGCCCTACCTGCAGTCGATCCCCTATTTCGACCGGCTCGACTACTGCTCGATGCTGATGCAGGAGCACAGCTACGTGCTCGCGGTCGAGAAGCTGCTCGGCACCGAGGTGCCGCTGCGCGCCCAGTACATCCGGGTGCTGTTCGACGAGATCACCCGCATCCTCAACCACCTGCTCAACGTCACCACCTTCGCGCTCGACGTCGGCGCCATGACGCCGCTGCTCTGGATGTTCGAGGAGCGCGAGAAGCTGATGGAGTTCTACGAGGCCGCCTCGGGCCAGCGGATGCACGCCAACTACTACCGCTTCGGCGGCGTCAACCGCGACCTGCCGGACGGGCTGGAGGAGCGGATCGCCGCCTGGATCGAGCAGTTCGGCCCGCGCCTGGACGACGTCGACGATCTCTTGACCGAGAACCGGATCTTCAAGCAGCGCACGGTCGACATCGGCGTGGTGAGCACCGAGGACGCGCTGGCCTGGGGCTTCACCGGCCCCTGCATCCGCGCCTCCGGCCTGCCCTGGGACCTGCGCAAGGCGCAGCCCTACGAGGTCTACGACCGGCTCGAGTTCGACATCCCGGTCGGCAAGAACGGCGACTGCTGGGACCGCTACCTCGTCCGCATGGCCGAGATGCGCGAATCCCTGAAGATCATGCGCCAGTGCCTGGAGCAGATGCCCGAGGGGCCGGTGCGGGTGGTCGACCAGAAGGTGACGCCGCCGCCGCGCGCCGAGATGAAGCGCTCGATGGAGGCGCTGATCCACCACTTCAAGCTCTACACCGAGGGCGTGCACGTGCCGGCCGGCGAGGTCTACGCCGCGATCGAGAGTGCGAAGGGCGAGTTCGGCGTCTATCTGGTCGCCGACGGCAGCAACAAGCCCTGGCGCTGCAAGATCCGCTCGCCGGGCTTCGTCCACCTCGAGGCGTTCGACTTCATGATCAAGGGCCACACGCTCGCCGACGTGCCGGCGATCATCGGCTCGATCGACATCGTGTTCGGGGAGATCGACCGTTGAGCGCGCCCGCCGGCAAGCCGCAGGTCGTGGGCGAGATGGCGCCCGAGGTCACCGTCTTCGAGTTCAGCGAGGCCAACCGGGCCGAGGCCGACCGCATCCTCGCCCGCTACCCCGCGGGCGGACGGCAGAGTGCCGTCCTGCCGCTGCTGCATCTGGCGCAGGCGCAGCACGGCGGCTGGCTGCCGCAGGCCGCACTCGACTGCATCGCGGCGCTGCTCGGCGTGCCGAAGATCCGCGTCTACGAGGTCGCCACCTTCTACGACATGTACAACACCGTGCCGGTGGGCCGCACCCAGGTCCGGGTGTGCACGACCACCCCCTGCTGGCTGTGCGGCTCGGACGACGTGGTGCGCGCCTGCAAGGACACGCTGGGCGTCGGCATCGGCGAATCGACGCCGGACGGGCGCTTCTTCCTGCGCGAGTTCGAGTGCCTGGGGGCCTGCGCGAACGCGCCGGTGCTGTGGATCGACGACGACTTCTACGAGGACATCGACTATGCCGGCACCAAGCGGGTGCTGGAGGCGCTGATGCGCGGCGAGAAGCCCGCGCCCGGGCCGCAGAACGGGCGCACCGCCTCGATGCCGCTCGGCGGCAAGACGACCCTCCTGGACGCGGATGGCTGAGCGGGCATGCTGCAGGATCGCGACCGCATCTTCACCAATCTCTACGGCGAGCAGTCCTGGGGTCTGGACGCGGCCCGCAAGCGCGGCGACTGGGACGGCACCAAGGACCTGATCCTGCTGGGCCGTGACGCGCTGGTCCAGCAGATGAAGGACAGCGGCCTGCGCGGCCGCGGCGGCGCCGGCTTCCCGACCGGCCTCAAATGGTCGTTCATGCCCAAGCAGCCGACCGGGCCGCAATATCTCGTGGTCAACGCCGACGAATCCGAGCCCGGCACCTGCAAGGACCGGGAGATCATGCGCCACGACCCGCACAAGCTGGTCGAGGGCTGCCTGATCGCCGGTGCCGCCATGGGCTGCACGGCCGGCTACATCTACATCCGCGGCGAGTTCATCCGCGAGGCCGAGGTCCTGGCCGCGGCGATCCAGGAGGCGTACGACGCCGGCCTGCTCGGCAAGGACGCCTGCGGCTCGGGCTACGATTACGACCTCTATCTGCACCGCGGCGCCGGCGCCTACATCTGCGGCGAGGAGACGGCGCTGATCGAGAGCCTGGAGGGCAAGAAGGGCCAGCCGCGCCTGAAGCCGCCCTTCCCGGCGATGGTCGGCCTCTACGGCCGGCCGACCACGGTCAACAATGTCGAGACCATCGCCGTGGCACCGACCATCCTGCGCCGCGGTGCCGCCTGGTTCGCCGGCCTCGGCCGGGCCAACAACACCGGCACCAAGATCTACTGCATCTCTGGCCACGTCGAGCGGCCCTGCGTGGTCGAGGACGAGATGGGGATCCCCCTGCGCTCGCTGATCGAGACGCATTGCGGCGGCGTGCGCGGCGGCTGGGACAATCTGCTCGCGGTCATTCCCGGCGGTTCGTCGGTGCCGCTGCTGCCCAAGTCGATCTGCGACACGGTACGGATGGACTTCGACAGCCTGCGCGAGGTGCAGAGCGGCCTCGGCACCGCCGGCGTGATCGTCATGGACAAGTCGACCGACGTGGTCCGCGCGATCGCCCGCCTGTCCAAGTTCTACATGCACGAGTCCTGCGGCCAGTGCACGCCGTGCCGCGAGGGCACCGGCTGGCTGTGGCGGATGATGATGCGCATGGCCGAGGGCCGCGCCAGGATCGAGGAGATCGACCTGCTGCTGGACGTCACCAAGGAGATCGAGGGGCACACCATCTGCGCGCTCGGCGACGCCGCCGCCTGGCCGGTCCAGGGCCTGATCCGCCACTTCCGGCCCGAGATCGAGCGCCGCATCCACGAATACACGCAAGAGACGCGGCGGGCGGCCTGATGGCGCGGCACGTAGCTGCTGGGGAAACGGCATGCCCAAGCTGACCATCGACGGCCAGGAGGTGGAGGTCCCGCCGGGCTCGACCGTGCTGCAGGCGTGCGAGGCGGCCGGGCGCGAGGTGCCGGTGTTCTGCTTCCACCCGCGGCTGAACATCGCCGGCAATTGCCGCATGTGCCTGGTCGAGGTCGAGAAGATGCCCAAGCCGCAGGCCTCCTGCGCGCTGCCGGTGGCCGAGGGCATGGTGGTCAAGACCGACACGCCCGCCGTGCACAAGGCCCGCAAGGGCGTGCTCGAGCTCCTGCTCATCAACCATCCGCTCGACTGCCCGATCTGCGACCAGGGCGGCGAGTGCGATCTGCAGGACCTGACGCTGTTCTACGGCCCGGACCATTCGCGCTTCGCCGAGAACAAGCGGCCGGTCGCGGACAAGTATCTCGGGCCGTTGATCTCGACCCACATGACGCGCTGCATCCACTGCACGCGCTGCATCCGCTTCTTCACCGAGGTGGCGGGGGTCGAGGAGCTGGGTGCGGTCTATCGCGGCGAGCACATGGAGATCACCACCTGGGTCGAGCACGCGCTGGGCTCGGAGATCTCGGGCAACGTGATCGACCTGTGCCCCGTGGGTGCCTTGAACTCCAAGCCCTACGAATATCGCGCCCGGACCTGGGAGCTGCGCAAGACCGAATCGGTCGACGTCAGCGACGCCATGGGCTGCAACATCCGCGTCGACGCCCGCGGCAGCGAGGTGATGCGCATCCTGCCGCGCCTCAACGAGGACGTGAACGAGGAGTGGATCTCGGACAAGGCGCGCTTCGCCTATGACGGGCTGAAGCGGCGCCGGCTCGACACGCCGATGGTCAAGGCCGAAGGCAAGCTGCGGCCGACCGGCTGGAACGAGGCTTTCGCCGCGGTCCGCGCGCGCCTGGAGGGTGCGGATCCCCGCAAGGTGGCGTTCATCGTCGGCGATCTGGTCGACTGCGAGGCCATGGTGCTGGTGCGCGAGCTGGCGGAGCGGCTGGGCACGCCCCACGTCGACTGCCGCCAGGACGGCGCGGCGCTCGATGCCTCGCGGCGCGCCGGCTATCTGTTCAACTCGAGCATCGCCGGCATCGACCAGGCCGACGCCTGCCTGCTGATCGGCACCAACCCACGCCTCGAGGCGCCGGTGCTGAACGCGCGCCTGCGCAAGCGCTGGCGTGCCGGCGGCTTCCGGATCGGCCGGATCGGTGCCGTGCATCCGCTGACCTATCCGGTCGAGGAGCTCGGCGCCGGGCCGGAGACGCTGGCGGCGCTGGTGCGCGGCGAGATCGGCTTCGCCGAGGCGTTGCGCGACGCGAAGCGGCCGATGGTGATCGTCGGCATGGGTGCCTTGACCCGGCCGGACGGTGCCGCCGTGCTGAGTGCTGCGGCCGGCCTCGCCCAGGTCGGCGAAGAGTGGAACGGCTTCAACGTGCTGCATACCGCGGCGGCGCGGGTCGGCGGCCTCGATCTCGGCCTGGTGCCGGGCGATGGCGGGCGCGACGTGGCGGGGATCCTGGCCGGCGTCGAGAGCGGCGAGATCGAGACGGTGTTCCTGATCGGCGCCGACGAGATCGACACCACCCGGCTCGGCAAGGCGTTCGTGATCTACCAGGGCCATCACGGCGATCGGGGTGCCTCCGCCGCCGACGTGATCCTGCCGGGGGTCGCCTACACCGAGAAGAACGCGAGCTGGGTCAACACCGAGGGGCGGCTGCAGCGCGGCAAGCTCGCCGTGTTCCCGCCGGGCGAGGCCAAGGAGGACTGGAAGATCCTGCGGGCACTCTCGGAGGTGATCGGGCATCGCGTGCCGCTCGACACGCTGGGGCAGGTGCGCGCCCGGATGGCCGAGCTGGCGCCGGCGCTGGGGGCGATCGACCGAGTCGAGCGCGCACCCTGGGGCGAGATCGGCCGAGGCGGCGAGCTCGATCGGGCGACGTTCGTCTCGCCGGTCGTCGATTTCTACCAGACGAACCCGATCGCGCGCGCTTCGGAGGTGATGGCCGAATGCAGCGAGGTGTTCGGTGCTCGCCGCGAGCAGGGGGCGACCGGGACCCATGGCTGACCTCTGGTCCGGCATGATCTGGCCGCTGGCGATCACGGTCCTGCAGATCCTGCTGATCGTGGTGCCGCTGCTGGTGGCCGTCGCCTACGTCACCTATGCCGAGCGCAAGGTGATCGGCGCCATGCAGCTGCGCCAGGGGCCGATGACGGTCGGCCCGTTCGGCCTGCTGCAGCCGCTGGCCGACGGCCTCAAGCTGTTCGTCAAAGAGACCATCATCCCGACCGGCGCCAACAAGGTCGTGTTCCTGATGGCGCCGATGGTCACCTTCATCCTGGCCCTGATCGGCTGGGCGGTGATCCCGTTCGGCGACGGCATCGTGCTGGCCGACATCAATGTCGGCGTCCTCTATCTGTTCGCCATCAGCTCGCTCGGCGTCTACGGCGTGATCATGGCCGGCTGGGCGAGCAATTCCCGCTACGCCTTTTTGGGTGCCCTGCGCAGCTCGGCGCAGATGGTCAGCTACGAGATCGCGATCGGCCTGGTCATCCTGAGCGTGCTGGTCACCGCGGGCTCGCTCAATCTCTCGGACATCGTGCGGGCGCAGCGGCACGTCTGGTTCTTCATCCCGCACTTCCCGATGTTCATGATCTTCATCGCCTCGATCCTGGCCGAGACCAACCGGCACCCCTTCGACCTGCCGGAGGACGAGGCGACGCTGGTCACCGGCTACAACGTCGAATACAGCTCGATGGCGTTCGCCCTGTTCTTCCTCGGCGAGTACGCCAACATGATCCTGATGAGCGGGATCACCACCGTCCTGTTCCTGGGCGGCTGGCTGCCGCCGTTCAACTTCTTCCCCTTCACGCTGATCCCGGGCCCGCTCTGGTTCATCCTGAAGATCTGCTTCGTCCTGTTCATCTTCTTCTGGGCGCGCGCCACCCTGCCGCGCTACCGCTACGACCAGCTGATGCGGCTGGGCTGGAAGGTCTTCCTGCCGGCCTCGCTCTTGTGGCTCGTGCTCACTGCGGGCTTCCTGGTCGCGTTCGACCTGCTGCCGAGGACCGGAGGCTAGGATGGCTGCCACCCTCGATCGCGTGGCGCGGACGCTGTTGTGGCGCGAGCTGGTCAGCGGCTTCGCCATGACCCTGCGCTACATGTTCAAGCCCAAGGTCACGCTGAACTACCCCTACGAGAAGGGGCCGCTCAGCCCGCGCTACCGGGGCGAGCACGTGCTGCGCCGCTACCCCAACGGCGAGGAGCGCTGCATCGCCTGCAAGCTGTGCGAGGCGGTCTGCCCGGCCCAGTGCATCGTCATCGAGAGCGAGCCGCGCGCCGACGGCAGCCGGCGCACGACGCGCTACGACATCGACATGACCAAGTGCATCTATTGTGGCTTCTGCGAGGAGGCCTGCCCGGTCGACGCGATCGTGCTGGGCCCGAACTACGAGTTCGCCGCCGAGACCCGCGAGGAGCTGTTCTACGACAAGCAGAAGCTGCTGGCGAACGGCGAGCGCTGGGAACGGCAGATCGCGCAGAATCTCGCCGCCGACTCGCGCTATCGCTGAGCCGGCGGGCCAACCGATGAAGGACGGCGCCTCATGACCGTCGAGTTGTTCGTGTTCTACCTGCTGGCCGCGGTCACCGTGGCCTCGGGCGTCATGGTGGTGTCGGCACGCAATCCCGTGCACTCGGTGCTGTTCCTGATCCTCGCCTTCTTCAACTCCGCCGGGCTGTTCGTGCTGATCGGCGCCGAGTTCCTCGCGATGATCCTGGTGGTCGTCTATGTCGGCGCGGTCGCCGTCCTGTTCATGTTCGTGGTGATGATGCTCGACATCAACTTCCTGCGCTTGCAGGAGGGCTTCATGCAATATCTGCCGGTCGGGCTCCTGGTCGGCGTCATCCTCCTGGCCGAGCTGATCCTGGTCGGCGGCACCTACGCCGTGGCCTCCGGCGGCGCCGACGCGGCCAAGGCGATCGTGCCTGCCGTCTCCAACACCGAGGCGATCGGCAATCTGCTCTACACCCGGTATTTCTACCTCTTCCAGGCGGCCGGCATGATCCTGCTTGTGGCGATCATCGGCGCCATCACCCTGACTCTGCGCCACCGCCCGGTGCGCCGGCAGGACATCGGCCGCCAGGTCAACCGGCTGCGCTCCGAGACCATCGAGATGCGCAAGGTGCGCAGCGGGAGCGGCGTGTGATGCCCATCCCGGTCTCGCACTACCTGACGCTGGCCGCGATCATGTTCACGACCGGCGTGTTCGGGATCTTCCTCAACCGGAAGAACGTCATCATCATCCTGATGTCGATCGAGCTGATCCTGCTCGCGGTCAACATCAACTTCGTCGCCTTCTCGGCCGCGCTGAACGACCTGGCGGGCCAGCTGTTCGCCATGTTCATCCTCACCGTCGCGGCGGGCGAGGCGGCGATCGGGCTCGCCATCGTCGTCGTCTACTTCCGCAACCGCGGCAGCATCGAGGTCGACGACATCAATCTGATGAAGGGCTGAGGCGAGGGCCATGCTGCAGACCATCCTCGTCTTCTCGCCCGCTCTGGGTGCCGTGATCGCCGGCCTGTTCGGCCGCGTCATCGGCGACCGCAACGCGCAGTACGTGACCTGCGGCCTGATGGCGGTAACCGCCGTCTGCGCCTGGATCAACCTGTTCGCCAATGTCGGCGAGCCGGCGTTCAAGGTGCCGCTGCTGCAGTGGATCGCGGTCGGCAGCTTCTCGGTCGACTGGGCGCTCAGGGTCGATTCGCTCTCGACCGTGATGATGTTCGTGGTCGGGTTCATCAGCTTCCTGATCCACGTCTATTCCGTGGGCTACATGTCCCACGACCCCAGCATCCCCCGCTTCATGGCCTATCTGTCGCTGTTCACCTTCGCCATGCTGATGCTGGTCACGGCCGACAACCTGCTGCAGCTGTTCTTCGGCTGGGAGGGCGTGGGCGTCGCCTCCTATCTGCTGATCGGCTTCTGGTACACCAAGCCCTCGGCCTGCGCCGCGGCGATCAAGGCGTTCATCGTCAACCGGGTCGGCGATTTCGGGCTGGTGCTCGGCGTCGCCGCGGTCTTTCTCGCCTGCGACAGCATCCAGTTCGACGACATCTTCGCCCGCGTGCCGGAGCTGGCCGGCACCACCATGCACGCGTTCGGCGGCGACTTCCCGACCCTCGACCTGATCGGCGTGCTCCTGTTCATCGGCGCCATGGGCAAGTCGGCGCAGCTCGGCCTGCACACTTGGCTGCCCGACGCGATGGAGGGGCCGACGCCGGTCTCGGCGCTGATCCATGCCGCGACCATGGTGACGGCGGGCGTGTTCCTGGTTGCCCGCTTCTCGCCTCTCTACGAGTACGCCCCCTCGGCCCTGGCGATGGTGGCGTTCATCGGCGCCAGCACGGCGATCTTCGCCGCCACGATCGGCCTGACCCAGTTCGACATCAAGCGGGTGATCGCCTACTCGACCTGCTCGCAGCTCGGCTACATGTTCTTCGCCTGCGGCGTGGGCGCCTTCGGCGCCGGCATCTTCCACCTCTACACCCACGCCTTCTTCAAGGCGCTGCTGTTCCTGGGCTCGGGCTCGGTGATCCACGCCATGTCCGGCGAGCAGGACATGCGCAAGATGGGCGGCATCTGGAGCAAGGTGAAGATCACCTACGCCATGATGTGGATCGGCACCCTGGCGCTGGTCGGCTTCCCGGGCTTCGCCGGCTTCTTCTCCAAGGACGCGATCCTCGAATCGGCCTACGCCTCGCACAACCCGTTCCACCTCTACGCCTTCTGGCTGGGCGTGCTCGCCGCGGTGCTGACCGCCTTCTATTCCGGCCGGCTGATCTGGCTCACCTTCCACGGCGAGCCGCGCGCCGATCACGACACCATGCACCACGTCCACGAGAGCCCGCCGGTCATGCTGGTGCCGCTGATGGTGCTGGCGGTCGGTGCGGTGCTCGCCGGCTGGCTCGGCAAGGGCATGGTCGATGCCGAGCATGATTTCTGGGCCGGTGCGATCTATTACGGCGAGCACAACCACATCCTGCACGCCATGCACGAGGTGCCGTTCTGGGTGAAGCTGGCGCCGTTCCTCGCCATGGCGATCGGGCTCGGCTTCTCCTGGTACTGCTATCTCGGCCGGCCGGGGCTGGGGGCACGGATCGCGGCCATGGCCGGGCCGATCAACACCTTCTTCTACAACAAGTGGTACTTCGACGAGCTCTATGACCTCCTGTTCGTGCGCACCGCCAAGGCGATCGGCTACGGCCTCTGGCGCGGCGGCGACGTGGCGATCATCGACCGCTTCGGGCCGGACGGCGTGGCGCACACGACGCTCGACGCGGCCAAGCGCGTGATGCGGGTGCAGACCGGCTACGTCTACCACTACGCCTTCATCATGCTGATCGGCGTCGCGGCGCTGGTGAGCTGGTACCTCTATCGGACGCTCGGGTGACGTCATGGCAGACTGGCCGCTGCTCTCGCTCGTCACCTTCCTGCCCCTGCTCGGGGTGGTGCTGATCCTCTTCCTGCGCGGCGAGGAGGAGGTCGTCGCCCGCAACAGCCGCTCGATCGCCTTGTGGACGTCGCTGCTGACCTTCCTGCTGTCGCTGGCGGTCTGGCACAATTTCGACCCGGCCCAGGGCGGCTTCCAGCTGGTCGAGAAGACGCCGTGGCTCACCGGGCTGGGGATCAGCTACTATCTCGGCGTCGACGGCATCTCGATCTGGTTCGTGCTGCTGTCGGCCCTGCTGACCGTCGTCGTCGTGATCGGCTCCTGGTATTCGGTGAGCAGCCGGGTGAAGGAGTACATGATCGCGTTCCTGGTCATGGACACGATGATGATCGGCGTGTTCCTGGCCCTGGACGCGGTCCTGTTCTACCTGTTCTTCGAGGCGATCCTGATCCCGATGTATCTGATCATCGGCATCTGGGGCGGGCCGCGCCGCATCTATGCCGCCTTCAAGTTCTTCCTCTACACGCTCCTGGGCTCGGTTCTGTTCCTGGTCGCCATCCTGGTGGTCTACCTGCACACCGGCACGACCGAGATCCCCGAGATCGCCACCCGGCTCGCGGCGAACCAGCTGCCGCTGCGCGTGCAGCAGCTGGTCTGGCTCGCCATGTTCGCCTCCTTCGCGGTGAAGGTGCCGATGTGGCCGTTCCACACCTGGCTGCCGGACGCGCACGTCGAGGCGCCGACCGCCGGCTCGGTGCTGCTGGCGGGCGTGCTGCTGAAGCTCGGCGGCTACGGCTTCCTGCGCTTCTCGCTGCCGATGCTGCCCGACGCCTCGGCCTATTTCGCGCCCTTCGTCTTCGCGCTCTCGGTGGTGGCGATCGTCTACACCTCGCTGGTCGCGCTGATGCAGAGCGACATGAAGAAGCTGATCGCCTACTCCTCGGTCGCCCACATGGGCATCGTCACCATCGGCCTGTTCACGCCCAACGCCCTGGGCGTGGAAGGCAGCATCGTGACCATGCTCAGCCACGGCTTCGTCTCGGCCGCGCTCTTCATGGTGGTGGGCGTGGTCTACGACCGCGTGCACAGCCGCGAGATCGCCTCCTACGGCGGCCTGGCCGAGATCATGCCGGTCTATGCCACCGTGTTCATGCTGTTCATGCTGGCCTCGGTGGGCCTGCCGGGCACCAGCGGCTTCGTCGGCGAGATCCTGGTCCTGGTCGGCGTGTTCCAGGCGTCGACCTGGGTCGCCTTCTTCGCCGCCACCGGCATGATCCTGGGTGCCGCCTACATGCTCTGGCTGTACCGGCGGGTGATCTTCGGCGAGCTGGTCAAGGACGCGCTGCGCGGCCTGCGCGATCTGCGCCCCAACGAGATCGTCGCCTTCGCCCCGCTCGTCGTCCTGGTGATCGTCATGGGCGTCTATCCGTCGCTGTTCCTCGACCCGATGCACGCCTCGGTGAACCAGCTGCTGACCCAGATGGGCGTCGCCGGCACCGAACTGGCCCAGCGCTGAGCGCGGAGTGCTGCACCCGTGACCTTCGACCTCACCCCCGCCGCCACCGAGCTGGTCCTGTTCCTCGGCTGCCTCGTGCTGCTGCTCACGGGCGCCATCCGCGGCGAGCGCGACGGCACGAAGCTGCTCACGCCACTGGCCGTGCTCACCATGCTGGTGGCCGCAGTGATCGCCGCCGCCCAGACCAAGACGCGGGGGCTCGCATTCGACGGCCACTTCGTCCTCGATACCTACGCCGAGTTCCTCAAGGTCCTCATCCTGCTCGGCGCCGCCGGTGCCTTGGCCCTCTCCGGCCAGTTCCTGCGCGACGAGAAGATCGAGCGCTACGAGTACCCCCTGCTCGTGCTGTTCTCGGCACTCGGCATGTGCATGATGGTCTCGGCCAACAGCTTTCTCGCACTGTACATGGCGATCGAGCTGCAGAGCCTGCCGATCTACGTCCTGGCGGCGGTGCACCGGGACAATCTCCGTTCGACCGAGGCCGGCCTCAAATATTTCGTGCTCGGCGCGCTCGCCTCGGGAATGCTGCTCTACGGCTGCTCGCTGGTCTACGGCTTCTCCGGCAGCATCAACTTCGACGTGCTGGCGAGCCATTGGTCGGGTGCGACGCCTCTCCCCCTCGGCGCGCTGGTCGGGCTGATCTTCGTGGTCTCCGGGCTCGCCTTCAAGATGGCCGCGGTGCCGTTCCACATGTGGACGCCGGACGTCTACGAGGGCGCTCCCTCGCCGGTCACCGCCTTCATGGCGGGGGCACCCAAGGTGGCCGCGGTGGGCCTGATGATCCGGGTGCTGATGGGGCCGTTCGGCGCCTGGACCGCCCAATGGCAGCAGGTCCTGGTCGTGCTGTCGCTGGCGTCGATGGCGCTGGGTGCGTTCGCCGCCATCGGGCAGGTCAACTTCAAGCGGCTGATGGCCTATTCGGGCATCGCCAATATCGGCTTCGCCCTGGTCGGCGTCGCCGCGGGCACCACCAGCGGGGTGAACGGTGCCCTGGTCTACATGGCGATCTATCTGATCATGACCCTGGGCACCTTCGCCTGCATCCTGCAGATGCGGCGCGATGGCCGCTATGTGGAGAGCATCGCCGATCTGGCGGGCCTGTCGCGCGAGCGGCCGACCATGGCCCTGATCCTGGCGGTGTGCATGTTCTCGCTCGCCGGCATCCCGCCGCTCGCCGGCTTCATCGGCAAGTTCTACGTCTTCCGCGCCGCGGTCGACGCGGGCCTGATCTGGTTCGCCGTGGTCGGCGTGCTGCTCTCGGTGGTCGGCGCCTACTACTATCTGCGCATCGTCAAGCTCATGTATTTCGACGAGCCGGCCACACCCTTCGACCGCGGGATCTCCCCGGCGGTCGGTGCCGTCGCCGGCCTGTGCGCGATCCTGCTGCTGTTCTTCCTGATCCCCTTCCTGGCCTCGCCGATCCTGACCTCGGCCTCGGCGGCGGCCGCGGCCCTGGCGCGGTGACCGGCGCCGAGCTCGGCAACGGCTTCCGGCTGCTCGAGCTCGCCTCGGTCGCTAGCACCAACGACGTCGCGCGCCGGCTCGCCGACGCCGGCGAGCCCGCCGGGCTGTTCGTCCGCGCCGAACGCCAGACCGCCGGGCGCGGGCGGCATGGCCGGAGCTGGCAGTCGCCGCCGGGCAACCTCTACTCCTCCCTCCTGCTGCGGCCCGACCGCCCGGTGGCCGAGATGGCCAGCCTCTCGCTCGTGGTCGGGCTGGCGCTGGCCGACGCGCTCCGCACGCTTTCGCAAGGCCGGCTGGCGCCGCTGCTGAAATGGCCGAACGACGTGCTGGTCGAAGGTGCCAAGGTGGCCGGCATTCTGCTCGAGACGGCGGCGGATCCGCGGGCGAATGCGACCGCCCTGATCGTCGGGATGGGCGTGAACGTCGAGTGGTCGCCGCCAGGCGATCTGCCCTATCCGGCGACCAGTCTTGCGGCGCACGGCCTCGCCGTCACCCCGCGCCGGCTGCTCGAAGGGCTGCTCACCCCGCTGCGCGCCCGTCTCGACCGCTGGGACCGCGACGGTTTCGCGAGCCAGCGGCAGGACTGGCTCGCCTGCGCCGCCGGGCGGGGTGCTCCGGCCGAGGTGCGGATCGGCGACCGGACCGTCCGCGGCAGGCTCGTCGACCTGGAGCCCACGGGCGCGCTGTGCCTGGAGCGCCCGGACGGGACCCGCGAGCTCCTGTCGGCGGGCGAGATCGTCCTGGGCGACGCCAGCGGGCTGGCCCTGCCGGCGATCGGCGGGTAGAAGTCCGCCGACCGCGGGCAACTCGCGCGCAGAATCCACGGACCGGAGCCATGCTTCTCGCCATCGACGTCGGGAACACGAACACGGTGTTCGCGCTCTACCGCGGCGGCGAGCTGGTCGGGCAATGGCGGCTGTCGACCAATCGCGAGCGCACCGCCGAGGAGTATGCCGCCTCGCTGATCCAGCTGATGCACCTGAAGGGCTTCTCGCAGGATCAGGTGGGTGCCGTGGTGATCTCGAGCGTGGTGCCGCAGGCGGTGATCGGCCTGCGCTGGATGAGCCGCGATTTCTTCGGCTGCCGGGCGTTCGTGGTCGGCGAGGATCTCGACTACCCGATCAAGATCAACCTGAACAATCCGCGCGAGGTGGGTGCGGACCGGGTGGTCAACGCCGTCGCCGCCCGCCGGCGCTATCCCCCGCCGCTGATCATTGTCGATTTCGGCACGGCCACCACATTCGACGTGGTCGACGAGGAAGGCAGCTATTGCGGTGGCGCCATCGCACCGGGCATCAACCTCTCGCTGGAGGCGTTGCACCGGGCGGCCGCCAAGCTGCCGCGGATCGCGGTCGAGCCGCCGGAGAACGTGATCGGCTCCTCGACCATCTCGGCGATGCAGTCCGGCGTGTTCTGGGGCTATGTCGGCCTGATCGAGGGGCTGGTCGGCCGCATCCAGACGGAGTTCGGCCGGCCGATGACGGTGATCGCGACCGGCGGGCTGGCGCCGCTGTTCGCCAAGCGCTGCCAGGCGCTGCAGCATGTCGACCGCGACCTCACCATGGCGGGGCTGCTCCAGATCTACGAGCTGCACCGCGATCTGATTCGTTCGGGAAAGGGACAACCGGCGTGAAGTTCACCGATCTGCGGTTCGTGCCGCTGGGCGGCGTCGGCGAGATCGGCGTCAACTGCTATCTCTACGGCCAGCAGGGCCGTTGGGCGATGGTCGATCTCGGCCTCGGCTTTCCCGACGACCGCCTGCCCGGCGTGGACATCGTGCTGCCGGATCTCCGCTTCATCGAGGAGCAGCGCGCCTTCCTCGACGGGCTGATCCTGACCCACGCCCACGAGGATCACCTGGGGGCGGTGCCCTATCTCTGGCCGCGGCTGGGCTGCCCGATCTGGTGCACGCCCTTCACCGCCGCAGTGCTGCGGGCGAAGCTGGGCGAGACCGACTTCGCGCGCGACGTGCCGATCCGCATCGTCGAGCCGGGCAAGGAGTTCGAGGTCGCCGGGCTGCGCTGCCGCTTCGTGCACGTCACCCACTCGATCCCCGATTCCAACGCGCTGGTGATCGACACCGAGTTTGGCCGGATCCTGCACACCGGCGACTGGAAGCTCGACCCGGCTCCGCTGGTGGGGGCGCGCACCGACGTCGACGCGCTGGAGCTGGTCGGCAAGGAAGGCGTGCTGGCGATGCTGTGCGACAGCACCAACGTGCTGTCGCCCGGCACCTCGGGCTCCGAGGCCGAGGTGCGCGACAGCCTGACCGAGCTGATCGGCCGGCAGCGGCATCGCGTCGTGCTGACGAGCTTCTCCTCCAACATCGCCCGGCTGGAGACGGCCATGCTCGCGGCCAGGGCGACCGGGCGCGAGCTGTTCGTCGTCGGCCGCTCGATGCGGCGGATGATCGAGGCGGCGCGCGAGGTCGGCTACCTCAAGGCGGTGCCGCCGATCCGCGACGAGCGCGAGGCCGACCTGCTGCCGCGCGAGCGGGTGCTCTACCTCTGCACCGGCAGCCAGGGCGAGGCGCGCAGCGCCTTGAGCCGCATCGCCGCCGGCCAGCACCCGCGGGTCAGGCTCGAGCCCGACGACACCGTGATCTTCAGCGCCAAGATCATCCCGGGCAACGAGCGCACGCTCTACAACCTGCACAATCAGCTGGTCCGCGCCGGCATCGAGGTGATCACCGAGGGCGACCATTTCGTCCACGTCTCCGGCCACCCGTGCCGCGACGAGCTGGAGCAGATGTATCGCTGGATCCGGCCGCAGATCGCCGTGCCGGTGCATGGCGAGGCACGCCATCTTCATGCCCACCAGCGGCTGGCGCAGCAGATGGGCGTGGCGCAGGCGCTGCTGATCGAGAACGGCGACATGGTGCGGCTGGCGCCGGGGGCGCCCGAGGTGATCGACGAGGTCGCGGTCGGTCGCGTCGTCTCCGAGACCGAGGGTCTGGTCGGCACCGGCGACGATCTGTTCCGCGCGCGCCGGCGCCTGATGAACCATGGCACCATCCTGGTCGGGCTGGTGCTCGACGACCAGGGCAGCGTGCTCGCCCCGCCCCAGCTCACCGCGGTCGGCGCGCTCGAGCTCGAGCGCTTCGGCGAGCTGCGGGTCGGGGTGTGCGAGGCGATCACCGACGCGGTCGAGGATCTGAGCGATCGCGAGGTCAAGGACGACGAGAGGGTGCGCGAGGCGGTGCGCGGCGCCGTCCGGCTGGCGCTCGACCTGCCGCGCCACCGCCGGCCGATCGTCGAGGTCCAGATCACCCGGCTGGGCGCCGACGTCCTCGCCGCCTTCGAGCCCGAGGAGGAGACCGTGCCATGATCGGCCGCCTGAACCACGTCGCCATCGCCGTGCCCGACATCGCCGCCGCCGCGCGCCAGTATCGCGAGGTGCTGGGGGCGACGGTCTCGCCGATCGAGGACCAGCCCGAGCACGGCGTGCAGACCGTGTTCATCAGCCTGCCCAATACCAAGGTCGAGCTTTTGGGCGTGCTGGGCGAGGCCTCGCCGATCCTGGGCTTCCTGGAGAAGAACCCGTCGGGCGGCATCCATCACGTCTGCTACGAGGTCGACGACATCCTGGCGGCCCGCGACCGGCTGAAAGAGGGCGGCGCCCGGGTGCTCGGCAACGGCGAGCCCAGGATCGGGGCGCACGGCAAGCCGGTGCTGTTCCTGCACCCCAAGGACTTCAACGGCACGCTGGTCGAGCTCGAGCAGGCATGAACGTGGCCGGGGCCGTGGTCACCTACGTGGTGACCTGGTGGCTCATCTTCTTCATGGCGCTGCCGTTCGGGGCAGCACCGGCTGAGCATCCCCAGGCGGGCACGGTCGAGAGCGCCCCGGCGCGCCCCCGGCTGCTCGTCAAGGTCGGCGTGACCACGGTATTGGCAGCGCTCGCCACCTGGGCGATCGCCTGGTTCATCGCCAGCGGCATCGTCGACCTGCAGCCGCATTGAGCGGGCGCCGCGCGTAGCGGCGCCGAAGCAGAGCTGATTGTGTACGGAGTTTAATCAGATAACGATACCATGAGGTGTCGCTCGCGCGACGGGCGGCTCTTGCGGCCAACGAATCCTGTGATTAGATAGAGGGCAGTACCGCAGGTATTCGCTGTGGTACCCGACTTGAGGCGTTTCCTCCCTACTACGGCCGCGGCCGCAAGCCGCGGCCTTTTTCTTTGCGTCTTCTTATCCGCTGGTTGCTGATGTGGCAGAGACGCGAAACTGCGGGTGGCCGGGCCCGGGCGCGGCGGCTTTCGCGTTGCCCTGCGCCGGCGCCCTCCCTATGGTGCGCGCCGCCAACCCAGGACCACGAGCCCTCGATGCGTCTCTCCCGCTATTTCCTCCCGGTGCTCAAGGAGGCACCGGCCGAGGCCGAGATCGTCTCCCACAAGCTGATGCTGCGCGCCGGCATGATCCAGCAGCTGTCGGCCGGGATCTACAACTGGCTGCCGCTCGGCTTCGCCGTGCTGCAGAAGGTCGAGCAGATCGTCCGCGAGGAGATGAACGCCGCCGGCGCCATGGAGGTCATGATGCCGACCATCCAGCCGGCGGACCTCTGGCGCGAGAGCGGGCGCTACGAGGCCTATGGCAAGGAGATGCTGCGCATCAAGGACCGGCACGAGCGCGACATGCTCTACGGCCCGACCAACGAGGAGAACGTCACCGACATCTTCCGCCGGCACGTACGGAGCTACCGGCAGCTACCGCTGAACCTCTATCACATCCAGTGGAAGTTCCGCGACGAGATCCGCCCGCGCTTCGGCGTGATGCGCGGCCGCGAGTTCCTGATGAAGGACGCCTACAGCTTCGACATCGACTACGAGGCGGCGCGGCGGGCCTACGACAACATGTTCGTGGCCTATCTCAAGACCTTCAAGCGGATGGGGCTGACCGCGATTCCGATGCAGGCCGAGACCGGCCCGATCGGCGGCAACATGAGCCACGAGTTCCAGATCCTGGCCCAGACTGGCGAGAGCGCGGTCTATTATGACGCCGCGTTCGAGACGATCGACTTCTCCGACCCGCAGCTCGAGCCGGAGCGGCTGAAGGCCCTCTACGCCGCGGCCGACGAGAAGCACGACCCCGCGACCTGCCCGGTGCCGCCCGACCGGCTGCGCTCGGGCCGGGGCATCGAGGTCGGCCACATCTTCTACTTCGGCACCAAATATTCCGAGGCCATGGGCGGCACGGTCATGGGCCAGGACGGTGCCGAGGTGCCGGTCGAGATGGGCTCCTACGGCATCGGCGTGTCGCGGCTGGTCGGCGCTCTGATCGAGGCGTTCCACGACGACAAGGGCATCGTCTGGCCGGAGAGTGTGGCGCCGTTCCGGGTCGGTCTCGTCAATCTGCGGCCCGACGACGCCACGACCACCGCACTCGCCGAGGAGCTGTACGCACGTCTGCACGCCATCGGCGTCGACGTGCTGATGGACGACCGCGACGAGCGGGCGGGCGTCAAGTTCGCCACCATGGAGCTGATCGGCCTTCCGTGGCAGGTGGTGGTCGGCCCGCGCGGTGCGGCCGAGGACCGGGTCGAGCTGCGCAACCGGGCGACCGGCGAGAAAGAGGAGATTTCGCCGGTCATGCTCGTGGAGCGCTTCGCCCCCTGATGGCCTTCGGACGCTTCGAGCGCCTGGTCGCCTGGCGGTATCTGCGGCCGACCCGGGGCGAGGGCTTCATCTCGGTGATCGCCGGCTTCGCCCTGGTCGGCATCGCCCTGGGCGTCGGCACGCTGATCGTCGTCCTGGCGGTGATGAACGGCTTTCGCGCCGAGCTGCTCGGCCGCGTGCTGGGCGTCAACGGCCATGCCACGGTGATCAGCGGGCCCGCCGGCATCACCGACTTCGACGCCCTGGTGGAGCGGCTCAAGGGTGCGCCCGGCCTCACCGGCGTCATGCCCTATGTCGAGGGCCAGGTGATGGCCAGCGCCAACGGCGTGGCCTCGGGTGCCTTGGTCCGCGGCGTGCGGCCGGACGACCTGAAGGCGCGCGAGGTGATCGCGAGCCACGTCATCGACGGCACCCTCGATTCGCTGGCGATCCCCGGCAACGCCGCCATCGGCAGCCGGATGGCGCAGCGCATGGGCCTGCGGCCCGGCAGCCAGCTCACCCTGATCTCGCCCAAGGGGGCCGCCACCGCGCTGGGCAGCGTGCCGCGCATCAAGACCTTCGTGGTCGGCGCGGTGTTCGAGGTCGGGATGTACGAATACGACAACAGCTTCGTCTACATCCCGCTCGCCGACGCCCAGGCCTATTTCCAGCTGCCGGACCAGGTCAACGCGGTCGAGATCCTGGTCCGGGACCCCGAGCGTATCCTGGCCTACCGGCCGGAGCTGCAGGCCCGCCTCGGCCCCGACCTGCGCCTGATCGACTGGCAGCAGCTCAACTCGCACTTCTTCGCGGCGCTGCAGGTCGAGCGGAACGTGATGTTCCTGATCCTGACGCTGATCATCCTGGTGGCCGCATTCAACATCATCACCGGCATCACCATGCTGGTGAAGAGCAAGGGCCGCGACATCGCGATCATGCGCTCGATGGGCGCCACGCGCGGGGCGATCCTGCGCGTCTTCTTCCTCAGCGGTGCCGCGATCGGCGTGGTCGGCACGCTGCTCGGCTTCCTGCTCGGGCTGGCCTTCGCGCTCAACATCGACGCCATCCGGCGCGGGCTCGAGAGCCTGCTCGGCGCCGAGCTGTGGTCGGCGGAGATCCGGTTCCTGTCGCAGCTCCCGGCCAGGGTCGAGCTCGGCGACGTCGTCAGCGTCGTGGCGATGGGCCTGATCCTGTCCTTCCTCGCCACCGTCTACCCGGCCTGGCGGGCGGCGCGGCTCGATCCGGTCGAGGCGCTGCGCTATGAGTAGTGCCGCCCCGGTCCTGGCGCTGAGCGGCATCCGCCGCCGCTTCGTCCAAGGCCAGAGCGTGCTCGACGTGCTGCAGGGGATCGATCTGGCCCTGCCGCCCAGGACCATCACCGCCCTGGTCGGCCCTTCCGGCACCGGCAAGTCGACCCTGCTGCACATCGCGGGCCTGCTCGAGCGCCCGAGCGCGGGCGAGGTGGCGATCGACGGCCGCGCCTGCAACGCGCTCAATGATGCCGAGCGGACGCGGCTGCGGCGCGAGCGGATCGGCTTCGTCTACCAGTTCCACCACCTGCTGCCGGACTTCACGGCCCTCGAGAACGTCGCCATGCCGCAGCTGATCGCCGGCCGCGGCATGGGCGAGGCCAAGGGCCGTGCGGAGCGGCTGCTCGCTCGCCTGGGGCTCGCCGGGCGGCTCGACCATCGGCCCGCCCGGCTTTCCGGCGGCGAGCAGCAGCGGGTGGCGATCGCGCGCGCCCTGGCCAACGGCCCGGCGCTGATCCTCGCCGACGAGCCGACCGGCAATCTCGATCCGGTCACCGCCGAGGAGGTGTTCGCGATCCTGCTCGAGGTGGTGCGCGACGCCGGTGCGGCCGCGCTGATCGCCACCCACAATCCCGAGCTCGCGGCCCGCATGGACGCCACCTTTCGGCTGAGCGATGGTCGCGTGGCGGCGCTGCCGGCCGCCGCCTGAGTCAATGCCCACTTAGCTGTGGATAGCCGCGTCGCGGGGGTTGCCCTGCGGGGGCACTTCCCGTCTACCCTGGCGGTCGATCCGGAGACTCGGTCCGCATGCCCCACGCCGACTTCGTCCATCTGCGCGTCCGCTCGTCCTTCTCGCTGCTGCAGAGCACCGTGCGGGTCGAGCCGCTGGCCAAGGCCTGCCGTGCCGCCTCCATGCCCGCCGTGGCCGTCACCGACGATGCCAATCTGTTCGCGGTGATGCAGTTCGGCGCTGCCGCCAAGAAGCAGGGCGTGCAGCCGATCGTCGGCGCCCTGCTGCCGATGGCGCCCCCCGAGAAGGCGCAGCGCCCGGGCCAGCGGCCGCAGCCGGCCGAGCACTTGGTCGTGCTGGTCAAGGACGCCACCGGCTACGGCAATCTGCTCCGTCTGCTCAGCCGGGCCTGGACCGGCGCGGAGCCGGGCGCCGACATCCGCATCGAGTATCAGGATCTGGCCGCCGCCAATTTGGGCCTGATCTGCCTCAGCGGCGGCCCACACGGGCCGGTCGGCGCCGCCCTGCGCCGCGGCGACGCCAAGCTCGCCCGCCAGCTGCTCGACGACCTGAAGGTCGCCTTCGGCGACCGGCTCTATGTCGAGCTGCAGCGCCACGGCCTGCCCGAGGAGGACGCGGTCGAGCCGGCGCTGCTCGATCTCGCCTACGCCCTCGACCTGCCGCTGGTCGCCACCAACGACGTCCAGTTCCTGGATGCCGCAGGCTACGAGGCGCACGACACGCTGATCTGCATCGCCGACGGCGCGCAGGTGGCGCAGGACGAGCGGCGCCGGCTCACCATCGAGCACCGGTTCAAGAGTGCCGCCGAGATGGCGGCGCTGTTCGCCGACCTGCCCGAGGCCATCGCCAACACCGTGACCGTGGCACGGCGCTGCGCCTTCATGGCGCCCGCGCGCGACCCGATCCTGCCCTCCTTCGCCCAGGACGAGGAAGCCGAGATGCGGCGCCAGGCGGCCGAGGGCCTGGAGCGCCGGCTGGCCGCGACAGTGTGGCAGGAGGGGATGGCCGCCGAAGTCCGCGAGGCGGCGGCGCGGCCCTATCGCGAGCGGCTGGTCTACGAGCTCGACGTCATCGCCCAGATGAAGTTCCCCGGCTATTTCCTGATCGTCTCCGACTTCATCAAGTGGGCCAAGGCGCACGGCGTGCCCGTGGGGCCGGGGCGTGGCTCGGGTGCGGGCTCGGTCGTGGCCTGGAGCCTCGACATCACCGACCTCGACCCGCTCCAGTTCGGCCTGCTGTTCGAGCGCTTCCTCAATCCCGAGCGCGTCTCGATGCCGGACTTCGACATCGATTTCTGCGAGGACCGGCGGCACGAGGTCATCGCCTATGTCCGCGACCGCTACGGCGCCGACCGCGTCGCGCAGATCATCACCTTCGGCACCCTGCAGGCCCGGGCCGCCCTGCGCGACGTCGGCCGCGTGCTGGGCCTGCCGTTCGGGCTCGTCGACCGGATCTGCAAGCTGGTGCCGAGCAACCCGGCCAACCCGGTGACGCTGGCCCAGGCGATCGAGCTCGAGCCGCGCCTCAAGGAGGCCCGCGACGCGGACCTCGGCGTCGCGCGCATGATCGACATCGCACTCCAGCTCGAAGGCCTGCCGCGCAACGCCTCGACCCACGCCGCCGGCGTGGTGATCGGCGACCGGCCGCTCGAGGAGCTGGTGCCGCTCTACCGCGATCCGCGCGCGCTGATGCCGTCCACCCAGTTCAACATGAAGGACGTCGAGAAGGCGGGGCTGGTCAAGTTCGATTTCCTCGGCCTCTCGACGCTCACCATGCTCGAGCACGGCGAGCGGCTGGTCAACGAGCGGGGGCAGAAGCTCTCCCTCGCGAGCCTGCCGCTCGACGACGCCGCCAGCTACGAGCTGCTCTCCCGCGCCGAGACCCAAGGCGTGTTCCAGCTGGAATCCGCCGGTATGCGCGACGCCCTGCGCAAGCTGAAGCCGGACTGCTTCGAGGACATCATCGCGATGGTGTCGCTCTACCGCCCCGGCCCGATGGACAACATCCCGCGCTACACCAACGTCAAGCACGGGGTCGAGGACCCCAGCTACATGCACCCGCTCCTGGAGCCGCTGCTGAAGGAGACCAACGGCGTCATCATCTACCAGGAGCAGGTGATGGAGATCGCCAAGCAGCTCGCCGGCTACACGCTGGGCGGGGCCGATCTCCTGCGCCGCGCCATGGGCAAGAAGATCAAGGCGGAGATGGACGCCCAGCGCGAGACGTTCGTGCAGGGCGCGGTCGGGCGGGGCGTCGAGGGCAAGCTGGCGGACACGATCTTCGACGCCGTCGCCAAGTTCGCGTCCTACGGCTTCAACAAGAGCCACGCCGCCGCCTACGCGCTGCTCGCCTACCATACCGCCTGGCTCAAGGCGAACCATCCGGTCGAGTTCTTCGCCGCGGCGATGACCACCGAATGCGCCAACCAGGAGAAGCTGTCGGTCTACCGGCAGGAGATGCGCGGGCGCGGCATCCCGCTCTACCCGCCCGACGTCAACCACTCGGCCGCGCAATTCCTGGTCGAGGACGGGACAGACGGCGCCGGCGTCCGCTACGCGCTGGCGGCGATCAAGGGCGTGGGGGCCGCGGCGACCGGCATCCTGGTCGAGGAGCGCACAGCGCACGGCCCGTTCCGGGACCTCGCCGATTTCATGGCGCGCCTGGGCACGCGCGTCGTCAACAAGCGGCTGCTGGAAAGCCTCGCCCGGGCGGGTGCCCTCGATTCGCTGGAGCCCAACCGGAAGCGCGTGGTCGAGGGCGCCGACCCGCTGCTGCGCTACGCTGCGGCCGCGGCCGAGGCGGCGCAGTCCGAGCAGGTCAGCCTGTTCGGCGGCGCCGGTACGGCGCAGGTGCCGCGGCCGGCACTGCCCGCGATCGAGGACTGGCCGGCGCTGGAGCGGCTGCAGATGGAGTTCGACGTGCTCGGGCTCTATCTCTCGGCCCATCCGCTCGACGGCTACCGCACCGCCCTGCAGCGCCTGGGCGTGGTCGGCGGCGACAAGCTGGCGCTGGTCGCGGGCGAGGGCGGGCGGTTCAAGCTCGCGGGCGTGGTCGTGAGCCGGCAGGAGCGGGTCACCGAGCGCACCCGTCTCGTCCGCCTGATCGTGTCGGACGCCGCGGCCCAGTTCGAGATCACCGCCTTCAGCGAGCTGATGGGCCAGGCGCGCGAGCTGCTGGACGGGACCGCACCGCTCTATTTCGAGGTCGACGCCCGGGTCGACGGCGACAATCTCCGCCTCACCGCGCAGCGCATCCAGAAGCTCGACGAGGTGGTGGACACTGCCCGCGCCGCGGTGGAGATCACGCTTGCCGCGCCCAATGTGGCGCAGCGGCTCAAGGGGATGCTGCAGCAACAGTCGGCGAACGGCGCCCGCGTGCGGCTGGTGGTGCCGATGCCGGGCACCGAGGACGCGATCCTGGCTCTGCCCGCCGATTTCGCGCTCGCCACAAGTCAGCGCCTCGACGTGGAGCGAATTCCCGGCGTGCTGGCCGTGCATGATCTGGCGGTGTTCAACTGAGACCGCTGTTGCGCTCTCGCGATCGCACGCACATGCTCCTTGATCGTAGTCTATATCATTGGTATATCTCCGGAGTAGAGTTTCACGCTTGGAATCTGCGTCATGGTATTCGCCAAGCTGTTCATGAATGGCCGCAGCCAAGCGGTGCGCCTGCCGCGCGAGTTCCGGTTCCCGGGCGAGCGGGTGCGCGTGCGGCGGGTGGCCTCAGGCGTGCTGCTGGAGCCGGTGGTGGACGACATCGCCGGCTGGTTCGCCGCCATGGATCGGTTCGGGGACGAGCCATTCATGGCCGAGGGCCGCGAGCAGCCGCGCACGCCCGAGCGTGAGATCGATATCGAGTGAGCTACCTGCTCGACACCGACACCTGCATCGCCATTATCAACGACCGGCCGATCCAGGCTCGGCTTAGCCTGACCGAAGCGTTTGGCGGCGGCGATTCGATCGCGGTGCCGACCGTCGCGCTGTTCGAGCTCTGGTTCGGCGTCGCGAAGAGCGCCCCGGCCCGCCGGAGCGCCAATGAAGCGCGCCTGCGCGACTTTCTGGCCGGGCCATTGGAGGTACTGCCGTTCGAGGCAGCGGACGCGCGGGCTGCGGGCGAGATCAGGGAAGCTCTGCGTGCCGCCGGAACGCCGATTGGCGCCTACGACCTGCTGATCGCCGGCCAAGCTCTGGCGCGAGGTGCCACGGTGGTGACGTCGAACCTGCGCGAGTTCACCCGCGTCGAGGGGCTCACCTGCGTCGACTGGTGCAAGGGCTGATCCCCCAGCAGTAGCCCGGGCGTGGCCCAAAACCGCGCCCCTTGCCAAGGCCGGGGCCGCAAGCTACATCCGCGCCACCTCACACGCGGGCGGCGGGCGTGCGCCCTCCTATGACCGGTGGCCGACCTGAGCGTCGGTCCACTTCCCGCGGCGGAACAACCGGTACAGGACACTTCGATGCCATTTCCCACCTACACCATGCGCCAGCTGCTCGAGGCCGGCGTCCACTTCGGCCATCAGACGCGGCGCTGGAACCCGCTGATGGCGCCGTACATCTTCGGCGTCCGCAACGGCGTCCACATCCTCGACCTGACGCAGACCGTGCCGACGCTGCACCGCGCGCTCGCGGCGCTGCGCGACGTGGTCGCCAGCGGCGGGCGGGTGCTGTTCGTCGGCACCAAGCGCCAGGCGCAGGAGCCGGTGGCGGCCGCGGCGCGCCGTTGCGGCCAGTACTACGTCAACCATCGCTGGCTCGGCGGCATGCTGACCAACTGGAAGACGATCTCGCAGTCGATCAAGCGGCTGCGCGAGCTGGAGTCCCAGTTGGGCGACCCCGCGACGCAGCACGGCTTCACCAAGAAGGAGCTGCTCAACCTGAGCCGCGAGCGCGACAAGCTCGAGCGCGCGCTGGGCGGCATCAAGGACATGGGCGGGCTGCCCGACATGCTGTTCGTGATCGACACGAACAAGGAGGAGATCGCGGTCCAGGAGGCCACCAAGCTGGGCATCCCGGTCGTCGCCGTGCTCGACAGCAACAGCGACCCGCGCAAGATCAAGTTCCCGTTCCCGGGCAACGACGACGCCAGCCGGGCGATCAATCTCTACTGCGACCTCGTGGTCGCGGCCGTGCTCGACGGCATCCAGGCCGAGATGTCGGCCTCGGGCATCGACGTCGGCGAGATCGAGGATCTGGGCGAGATCGAGGAGCTTCCGGCACCGGGCGGCGAGGAAATCCCGACGCTGGGTGCCGAGGAGATCCCGGTTCCGGCCGAGGAAGCCGCCGCGGCCCCCGCGAGCTGACCCGGTCGCCCGCACCACTAAGGATCGTTTGACGATGGCTGAGATCACGACCGCGCTGGTCAAGGAGCTCCGTGACCGGACCGGCGCAGGCATGATGGACTGCAAGCGCGCGCTGACCGAGGCCGCAGGCGACGTCGAGGCGGCCTCCGACTGGCTGCGCAAGAAGGGCTTGGCCGCGGCCGCCAAGAAGGCGAGCCGCGTCGCCAGCGAGGGCCTGATCGGCATGGCGCTGACCGGCAACGCCGGCGCTCTGGTCGAGGTCAACGCGGAGACCGACTTCGTCGCGCGCAACGAGAGCTTCCAGGAGCTGGTGCGGCGCATCGCGGCGCTGGCGCCGGCCGCCAAGGGTGACCTCGAGGCGCTGAAGGCCGCGGTCGTGCCCGACACGGGACGCACCGTCGCCGACGAGATCACCCAGGCGATCGCGCTGATCGGCGAGAACATCAACCTGCGCCGCACCGCCTATCTCGAGGTCGGCAACGGCAGCGTGGCCGGCTACCTGCACAACCAGCTGGTGCCCGGCCTGGGCAAGCTCGGCGTGCTGGTGGCGCTCGAGTCGAGCGGCGATTCGGTGCGGGTCGGCGAGACCGGCAAGCAGCTCGCCATGCACGTCGCGGCGACCAACCCGCAGGCGGTGAGCACCGACCGCCTCGACCCGGCCGTGGTCGAGCGCGAGCGGGCCATCTACGCCGACCAGGCGCGCGCGTCGGGCAAGCCCGAGAACATCATCGAGAAGATGGTCGAGGGCCGGGTGCGCAAGTTCTACGAGGAGGCCGTCCTTCTCGAGCAGACCTACGTCATCGACACCGACAAGCGCGTCAAGGAGGCCGTCCAGGCGATCGCCAAGGAGCTCGGCCACCCGATCGTGGTGCTCGACTTCGTCCGGCTGGCCCTGGGCGAGGGCGTGGAGAAGGGCGGCGGCGACGACTTCGCCGCCGAGGTGGCGCAGCTCGCCGGGGTCTGACCCGGCGGCACACGGCCGGAACAACGGCCACAACGGGGAACGGAGCCCGGCGATGACGGAGGATGGAAAGCCCGGGCCGAGGTTCCGCCGTGTGCTGCTCAAGATGTCCGGCGAGGCGCTGCTGGGCGACGCCGAGTTCGGGCACGACAAGCGCATCCTGAGCCAGCTCGCCGACGACTGCGCCGCCGTGCACGCACTGGGCGTCGAGCTGTGCCTGGTGATCGGCGGCGGCAACATCATCCGCGGCGGCACGCTCGCCGCGGCCGGAGTCGAGCGCACGACCGCCGACTATATGGGCATGCTCGGCACGGTCATTAACGCCCTGGCGGTGCAGAGCGTGATCGAGCACCAGACCGGCATCCCGACCCGGGTGATGTCGGCGATCCCGATGGCGGCGGTGTGCGAGCCCTATATCCGGCGCCGAGCGGTGCGCCACCTCGAGAAGGCGCGCATCGTCATCTTCGCCGCCGGCACCGGCAACCCCTACTTCACGACCGACACCGCGGCGGCGTTGCGCGCCGCCGAGCTCGAATGCGACGCGATCCTGAAAGGGACCCAGGTCGACGGCGTCTACTCGGCCGATCCGCGGCGCGACCCGCAGGCGCGGCGCTACGAGCGCCTGAGCTATCTCGACGTGCTGTCGCGTGACCTGAAGGTGATGGACGCCTCGGCAATTTCCCTCGCACGGGAGAGCAGCATTCCCATCATCGTCTTTTCCGTGCATGCTCCCGGCTCATTCGCTCGGGTGCTGCGCGGCGAAGGCGCCCATACCATCATCACCGAGGAGGCGGCGGAATGAGCGGCGGGCAGCCCGACCTGGGGGATCTCAACAAGCGCATGGACAGTGCGCTCGAGGTCCTGCGCAAGGAGCTGCAGGGCCTGCGCACCGGCCGGGCCAGTGCCAGCCTCCTGGAGCCGATCACGGTCGAGGCCTATGGTGCGGAGATGCCGCTCACCCAGGTCGCCACGGTGAACGTGCCCGAGCCCCGCATGCTGACCGTCCAGGTCTGGGACCGCGGCCTGGTCAAGGCGGTGGAGAAGGCGATCCGCACCAGCTCGCTCGGCCTCAACCCCGCCGTCGACGGCCAGCTCATCCGCGTGCCGCTGCCGGAGCTGACCCAGGAGCGCCGCAACGAGCTGGTCAAGGTGGCGCACAAATATGCCGAGCAGGCGCGGGTCGCGGTCCGCAACGTGCGGCGCGACGGCATGGACCATCTCAAGCGCCAGGAAAAGGACGGCGACATCTCGCAGGACGAGCACAAGCACTGGTCGGACGAGGTCCAGAAGCTGACCGACCGTCATATCGAGGGCGTCAACCAGCTGCTGGAGCAGAAGGAAAAGGACATCCTGCACGTCTGATGAGCGCCCGGAGTGCTTAGCCAGCCCCTCGTCCGCGTGGCCGCCGAGGCCGCGCCGCCGCAGCACGTCGCCATCATCATGGACGGCAACCGCCGCTGGGCGCGCTCGCGCGGGATGCCGCCGACCTACGGGCACCGACGCGGTGCGGAGGCTGTCCGACGCGTGGTCGAGGGCTGCATCAAGGAAGGCATCCGCTACCTGACGCTGTTCGCCTTCTCCTCGGAGAACTGGCGGCGCCCGGCCAGCGAGGTCGGCGACCTCATGGACCTGCTGCGGGTCTATTTCCGGCGCGAGCTCAACGAGCTGTGCCGGAACGGCGTGCAGCTGCGGGTGATCGGCGAGCGCACCGGCCTGCCCGACGACATCCGCGCCCTGATCGAGGAGACCGAGGCGCTCAGCCGCGACAATGAGCGGATCATCGTCGTCATGGCGCTGAACTACGGCAGCCGGCGCGAGATCACCGAGGCGGCGCGCCTGCTGGCGCGCGAGGCCGAGGCCGGCCTGCTCGATCCCGACGCGATCGACGAGCGGCTGTTCGGCGAGCGCCTCAGCACCGCCGGCATCCCGGACCCGGATCTGCTGATCCGCACCAGCGGCGAGCAGCGCATCAGCAATTTCCTGCTCTGGCAGCTCGCCTATACCGAATTTATGTTCGTCCCGTTCAGCTGGCCGGATTTCAACGAGGAGCATCTGCGCGACGCGGTCCGCGAATATCATCGGCGCGAGCGGCGCTATGGCGCTTCCGCAGGCTAGCCTGCACGACCCCGCCCTGCGCCAGCGCATCGCCTCGAGCATCGTGCTCGCGGCGATCGCGGTGAGCGCGTCCGTCGTCGGCGGCTGGCCGTTCGTGCTGCTCGTCCTCGCCGCGGTGGCGGTCATGGCCGTCGAGTGGGCGAAGCTCGCCACGTCCGCAGAAGGCTGGCGTCAGCTCGCCGCGACGCTGGCGGTGGCACCGCTGGCCGCGGTCATCGCTCTCGCCCTGGGCTATTCGGGCGCGGCGCCGGTGGTGCTCGTGCTCGGCAGCGTCGCGGCGGCGCTGGCCGCCTGGCTGCGCCATTGGTGCGAGCCGCTGCGCGCCGCCGGGGGCGTGCTCTATGTCGGCGTGCCCGCCCTGGCGCTGGTCTGGCTGCGCGGCAGCTCCGCCGGGCTGCAGCACCTGCTCTGGCTGCTGATCGTGATCGCCGCGACCGACACCTGCGCCTACCTCGTCGGCCGGACGCTGGGCGGGCCGCGCCTGGCGCCGCGGATCAGCCCGGGCAAGACTTGGTCCGGTCTGCTCGGCGGTGTCGCCGGCGCCGGGCTCTTGGGTGCGGTGGCGAGCCACGCTTTGGGGGCGGGCGTCATGTTCGCCGCCGCCGTCGGCGCCGGTCTCGCCGTGGTCGGGCAGCTCGGCGATCTGTTCGAGTCGGCGCTCAAGCGACGGGCCGGCGTCAAGGACAGCGGGCGCCTGATCCCGGGCCACGGCGGGCTGCTCGACCGGATCGATGGCCTCGTCTTCGCGGCACCGGCGTTTGCCGCCTTCGTCTGGAGCGGCCTGCTCCTGGCCGCGCCGTCGTGACCCCCCGTCTGCCTCCCTCGCGCGAGAACCCCAGGCGCATCACGGTGCTTGGCGCTACCGGGTCCATCGGGCGCAGCACGCTGGCGCTGGTCGCTGAAGCTCCGGAGCACTACCGCGTCGAAGCGGTCACCGCCTGGCGGCGGGTGGACGAGCTGGCGGCGACCGCACGGCGGTGTGGGGCGCGCCTGGCGGTGATCGGCGATGACCAGCGCTACCGGGCCCTCAAGCAGGCGCTTGCCGGCAGCGGGATCGCCGTGGCCGCGGGCAGCGCCGGGCTGGAGGAGGCGGCGCTCCGGCCGGCGGAATGGGTGATGGCCGGGATCGTCGGTGCCGCCGGGCTGGGTCCGACCCTGGCCGCGGTCCGGCGCGGTGCCATGGTGGCCCTGGCCAACAAGGAATGCCTGGTCTGTGCCGGTGGCCTCTTCATGGAGGAGGTCCGGAAGCACGGTGCCGAGCTGCTGCCGGTCGATTCCGAGCACAACGCGATCTGGCAGGCGCTGGCCGGCACCGACATCGCGAACGTGCGCCGCCTGATCCTCACCGCCTCTGGCGGCCCGTTCCGCCGGTGGTCGCCTTCCGAGATGGCGGCTGCCACGCCTGCCCAGGCGGTGGCGCATCCGAAATGGTCGATGGGCGCCAAGATCAGCGTCGACAGCGCCACCATGATGAACAAGGGCCTCGAGGTGATCGAGGCCCACCACCTGTTCGGCCAGCCGGAATCGGCGATCGAGGTGCTGGTGCATCCGCAGTCGATCGTCCACAGCCTGGTCGCCTTCAAGGACGGCTCGCTGCTCGCCCAGCTCGGCGAGCCGGACATGCGCATCCCCATCGCCTGCACCCTGGGCTGGCCGGCCCGGCTCGACACCGCGGCGCCGGAGCTCGACCTCTGCGCCCGCTCCGGCCTCGAGTTCGAGCGGCCGTGCGATGATCGCTTCCCCGCGCTGCGGCTGGCGAGGAGCGCCTTGCGGCAGGGAGGGGCCGCCCCTACTGTATTGAATGCCGCCAACGAGGCGGCGGTCGCCGCCTTTCTCGGCGGACGTATCGGCTTCCTGGAGATCGCCCACACGGTCGAACAGGTTCTCGAGCGGGCCGGCACGGCTGCGTGCGACGACCTCGACGCCGTGCTGGCGAACGACGCCCTCGGTCGTCGCCTGGCGGCACAGGTGCTGCCCCCCGTCGACGACCTCGCGATCGCATGAAGGACCCTGTCAGGTCATGATCGGCTCTTTGCTGCATTATCTGGTTCCGTTTCTGCTCGTCCTCTCGGTGGTGGTGTTCGTCCACGAGTTCGGCCACTACTGGGTCGCGCGCCGCAACGGCGTGCGGATCGAGGTGTTCTCGATCGGCTTCGGGCCGGAGCTGTTCGGCCGCAACGACCGGCACGGCACCCGCTGGAAGTTCAGCGCGGTGCCGCTCGGCGGCTACGTCAAGATGCTGGGCGACGCGGACGCGGCGAGCGCTACGGTGAATCAGGCCGCGGCGCACGAGCCGGACAGCTTCCCGAGCAAGAGCGTCTGGCAGCGGATGGCGATCGTCGCCGCTGGCCCTGCGGCCAATTTCGTCTTCGCGATCGTGGCGCTGACCATCCTGTTTGCCACCGTCGGCCGCCCGTTCACCCCGCCGGACGTCGGCGCCGTGCAGCCGGACAGCCCGGCCGCGGCGGCGGGCCTGCTGCCGGGGGATCGCATCACGGCGGTCGACGGCGCGCCGATCGAGAGCTTCGAGCAGCTTCAGGCCAGCGTGATCGACAGCGACGGCGGGGCATTGCAGCTGTCGATCGACCGGGCCGGCGAGAGCATGACGCTGACCGTGACGCCGACCGTGCAGGACGACACCGACCGGTTCGGCACGCAGCGCAAGGTCTGGCGCATCGGGGTGAGCCGCCCGGGTGTCGAGTACCGGCGCAGCAGCCCGGTGCTGGCCCTGTTCGAGGCCACGGCGGAAACCGGCAAGATGGTGGGGGGCACCCTGCATGCGCTCGGCCAGATGATCGTCGGCAAGCGCGGCACGCAGGAGCTGGGCGGCCCGCTGCGCATCGCCCAGATGTCCGGCGAGATCGCGCAGGACGGCTTCGTGCCGGCCTTGTGGTTCACCGCGGTGCTCTCGATCAATCTCGGCCTGATCAACCTGTTCCCGATCCCGATGCTGGACGGCGGCCACCTCGCGATGTACGGGATCGAGGCCGGGCGGGGCCGGCCATTGAACGAGCGCAGCCAGGAGATCGCCTTCCGCTTCGGTCTGGCGATGGTGCTGAGCCTGATGCTGTTCGCGACCTGGAACGACGTCGTGCAGTTCGGCTGGATCGAGCGGCTGCTCAATCTCATCTCGTAACTGGCGGACCTTACGTGCCTTGGTTAAGACGTCACTTGAGCTGGTGACGCAGCGAAGGACGTTCATGCCCCGTATGGTTGCGCTCTTGCTGCTCGTCGCAGCGCTGTTGGTCCCGGGCTGGCTCGCGCTGGCCCAGACGGCCGGCGTGGTGGGCCGGATCGTGGTCGAGGGCAATCAGCGCATCGAGCCGAGCACCGTCGAGAGCTACCTGTCGATCCGCGCCGGTGAGCCGTACGACACGCAGAAGGTCGACGATTCCATCAAGAGCCTCTATGCGACCGGGCTGTTCGAGGACGTGTCGATCCAGCTGCAGGGCAGCGATCTGGTGGTCCGGGTGCAGGAGAACCCGATCATCAACCGCATCGCCTTCGAGGGGAACAAGCGCCTCGAGACCAAGGTCCTGGAGAGCGAGATCCAGCTCCGCCCGCGCGTGGTCTATACCCGCGCCCGGGTGCAGAACGCGGTCAACCGGATCCTCGAGCTCTACCGGCGCAACGGGCGCTATGCCGCCAAGGTCGAGCCCAAGATCATCGAGCTCGACCAGAATCGGGTCGACCTCGTGTTCGAGATCAGCGAAGGGCCGACCACGGGCGTCGGCGGCATCAGCTTCATCGGCAACGAGGCCTACAGCGACAGCACCCTGCGCGGCGTGATCCAGACGCGCGAGACCGCCTGGTACCGCTTCCTGACCAGCGACGACACCTACGATCCGGATCGGGTGTCGTTCGACGAGGAGCTGCTGCGCCGCTTCTACAACGCCCGGGGCTACGCCGATTTCCAGGTGATCTCCGCCGTCGCCGAGCTCACGCCCGACGGCAAGAGCTTCTTCATCACCTTCACGGTGGAGGAGGGGCCGCAATACAAGTTCGGCGAGGTCAAGGTCGACACCACCCTGGAGGCCCTGGGCGTCGAGCAGCTCGAGCGCCTGGTCGAGACCGAGAGCGGCGAGACCTACGACGCCGACGAGGTCGAGGCGACCATCCAGGCCCTGACCGACGAGGTCGGCCGGCTCGGCTACGCCTTCGTCGACATCCAGCCGCAGCTGCGCAAGGACCCGGAAAAGCTCACGGTCGACCTGACCTACGAGATCAAGGAAGGCCAGAAGGTCTATGTCGAGCGGATCGACATCAGCGGCAACCTGCGCACCCTGGACAAGGTGATCCGGCGCGAGTTCCGGCTGGCGGAGGGCGACGCCTTCAACACCGCCCTGCTGCGCCGGTCGCAGCAGCGGCTGCGCAATCTCGGCTTCTTCGAGAGCGTCGACGTCACGACCGAGCAGGGCAGCGCGCCGGATCGCGTGGTCATCAAGTGCAAGGTCGTCGAGCGCTCCACGGGCGAGCTGTCCTTCGGGGCCGGGTTCTCCACCGAGGACGGCGTGCTCGGCGACATCCGGATGAGCGAGCGCAACTTCCTCGGCCGCGGTCAGGATCTGCGCGCCAACCTGACCGTCTCGCAGCGCCGGCAGCAGATCGACATCAGCTTCACCGAGCCCTATTTCCTGGATCGCGATCTGGCCGCCGGGTTCGACCTGTTCTCGAGCCAGACCGATTTCCAGCGCGAATCCTCCTACGACGAGAGCAGCCTCGGCGGCACGTTGCGGCTCGGCTATCCCCTGACCGAGAATCTGCGCCACGCGCTGCGCTACACGCTGCGCGACGACGAGATCCACAATGTCGACGACGACGCTTCCGTCTTCATCAAGGAGGAGGAGGGGCAGCGAACGACCTCGCTGGTCGGCCAGACGTTCACCTACGACATGCGCAACGAGCGGTTCCTGCCCTCGGAGGGCTACTACTTCCGGCTGGACCAGGACATCGCCGGCCTCGGCTTCGACAGCCGCTTCATCCGCCACGAGGTGCGTGCCGAATATTACTACCCGATCATGCCCGACGTGGTCTTCAATCTCAGCGGCTCCGGCGGCTACATCCACGGCATCTTCGGCGACGACGTCCACCTCCAGAACCGCTTCTTCATCGGCGGGACCAACCTGCGCGGCTTCCAGTTCGGCGGCGTCGGCCCACGCGACAGTAAGACGGACGACCGTCTCGGCGGCAACCTCTACTATATCGGCTCGGGCGAGGTCCGCTTCCCCCTGGGCCTGCCGGAGGAGCTGCGCATCTTCGGTCGCGCTTTCGTCGATGCGGGTACGCTTGAGGACATCGACGTCAGCGGGCCGACCCTGGACGAGAGCGACGGCCTGCGTGTCGCCACCGGCGTCGGCCTCTCCTGGCTGTCGCCGCTCGGTCCCCTTTCGGTCGACTTCGCCCAGGCGGTGAAGAAGGAGTCCAAGGACGAGACCGAGTTCTTCCGGATCTCCTTCGGCACCAGGTTCTGATGGCGTGGCGCGGTGCGGGGCGGGCTCTGGCGGTCGCGGCGAGCATCGCCGTAGCGGTGCCGTTCGCGGTGGTGGCCGCCGATGCGCTGCCGCCGACGGTGGCCGCGGTGATCGACTACCAGCGCATCCTGCGCGACGCCCGGGCCGCCCGCGCCATCCGTGACCAGGTCGAGGCGCGCCGCCGCCTCTACCAGGACGAGATCGCCAAGGAGGAGCAGCGCCTCCACGAGGTCGACAAGGATCTGGCGGCGCAGCGCAACACGCTCGAGCCGGACGTGTTCGACCAGCGCCGCCAGTCGTTCGAGCGCGACGTGGCGGCCGTGCAGCGCATGGCGCAGGAACGACGCCGCCAGCTCGACCAGGTGGCGGCAGCGGCGCTCGGCCAGGTGCGCTCGGCGATGATCGACGTGGTGGGCGAGCTCGCCCAGTCGCACGGTTTCAACCTGGTGTTGCCCTCGAGCGGGCTGTTGCTGTTCTCGCCGGAGATCGACCTCACCGCCGAGGTGCTGGAACGCCTCAATCAGCAGATGCCCGATATCAAGGTGCCCGAAAAGGTCGATTGACGCGCGGCCGTTGCCGGCCGTAGGCGATTCGGGCTTGGGGGGCCGGACATGAAGGAACGATCGCCATGAGCGAGCAGGGCAGCCCGGTCGGGACTGAGCTCCCCGACGCCGACATCAACGCGATCATGCGGATGATCCCGCACCGCTACCCGTTCCTGCTGGTCGATCGGGTCGTCGAGATGCGCGCCTTCCAGCACGCGGTCGGCATCAAGTCGGTCACCATGAACGAGTGGTACTTTCCCGGCCATTTCCCCGCCGACCCCATCATGCCGGGTGTCCTGCTGATCGAGGCGATGGCCCAGACTGCGGCCGTGCTGGCCGTGGCCGGCCTCGGCGCCGACCATCAGGGCCACCCGGTCTACTTCATGAGCATCGACAGCGCCCGCTTCCGTCGCCCGGTGCGGCCGGGCGATCAGCTACGGATCGAGATCGCCGTCCTGCGCGGCAAGCTCGGGGTGTGGAAGTTCGACGGCAAGGCAAAGTGCGACGGTGCGGTCGCCGCCGAGGCGCAGTTCAACGCCAAGATCACCTATCGCTGAGCCGCCTCAGCGCTCCTCGATCGGCACGTAGGGCCGCTCGGTGTAGCCGATGTAGCGCTGGCGCGGCCGGCCGATCTTCTGCTCGGGGTCCTCGATCATCTCGTTCCACTGCGCCATCCAGCCCGAGGTGCGCGCCAGGGCGAAGATCGCGGTGAACATCGTCGTCGGGATGCCCATCGCCTCGAGGATGATGCCCGAATAGAAGTCGACGTTGGGGAACAGCTTGCGCTTGGCGAAATAGTCGTCGCTGAGCGCGATCCGTTCCATCTCCTTGGCGATCGCCAGCTTGGGATTGTCCTTCTGGCCGAGCAGCTCGAGCACCTCGTCGGCGCTTTCCTTGAGCACGCCGGCGCGCGGGTCGTAGTTCTTGTAGACCCGATGCCCGAAGCCCATCAACCGCGAATGGCTGTCCTTGTCCTTCACCTTCTCCAGGAACTCGGGAATGTTGTCGATGCTGCCGATCTCGCCCAGCATCTTGACCACGGCCTCGTTGGCGCCGCCATGCGCCGGGCCCCACAGCGCCGCGATCCCGGCGGCGATGGCCGCATAGGGGCTGGCGCCGGTCGAGCCGACCAGCCGCACGGTCGAGGTCGAGGCGTTCTGCTCGTGATCGGCATGCAGGATGAAGATGCGGTCCAGCGCGCGGGCGAGTACCGGATTGACCTTGTAGGGCTCGCACGGCACCGCGAACATCATATGCAGGAAGTTCTCGGCGTAGCTCAGATCGTTGCGCGGATAGACGAACGGCTGGCCGATCGCATATTTGTGGCACATCGCGGCAATGGTCGGGATCTTGGCGATCAGGCGATAGGTGGCGATGCTGCGGTGGAACTTGTCGTCGGTCTTGAGGTCCTCATAGTAGAACGCCGACAGTGCGCCGACGACGCCGATCATCACCGCCATCGGGTGCGCGTCGCGGCGGAAGCCGCGGAACAGGAACTGGATCTGCTCGTGCAGCATCGTGTGGTAGGTGACGCCGCTCAGGAACTCGCCGAACTCGGCCTTGTTGGGCAGCTCGCCGTTCAGGATCAGGTAGGCGACCTCGAGGAACGAGCTGTTCTTGGCCAGGTCCTCGATGGTGTAGCCGCGATGCAGCAGGATCCCTTCGTCGCCGTCGATGAAGGTGATCTTCGAGCTGCAGCTGGCGGTGGAGGTGAAGCCGGGGTCGTAGGTGAACATCCCCGTCTGGCCATAGAGCTTGCGGATGTCGATCACATCCGGCCCGAGGGTGCCCTCGAGGATCGGGAAGTCGCCCTTGGCGCCTTCGCCTGCAGCCAGCGTGGCGGTCTTGGCCGTCGCGTCATCGGTCACGGGGCAGTCCCTCCTGTTGCGGCGCAGCATACCGCGATGCCGCTGCGGCCACAATCACTAGGGGTCGGACAGGCTCCGCTCAATCTGGCTGCGGCACTGCGGGATTGCGTCCTGTCGCCGCGTCCTCGATCCGGCCGGCGACTTCGTCGCGGCCGAGCACGCGCATGATCTCGAACACGCCCGGCGACACGGTGCTGCCGGTCAACGCCACTCGCAGCGGCTGGGCGAATTTCGAGAAGCCGACGCCCGCGGCCTCGGCACGGGCGCGGCAGACCGCCTCGAGGCCGGCGTCGGTCCAGTCCTGGGCATCGCGCAGCGCCGGCAGCAGGCCCGCCATGTTGGCGCGCGCGGCATCGTCGAGCAGCTTGCCCGCCTTGGCCTCGACCGGGATCGGCCGCTCGCGCACGTAGAACGCGGCGGACTGGGCCAGCTCGACGAGCGTCCGCGAGCGCTGCTTCAGCCCGGGCATGCCTTCGACCAGCCGGCGCATGCCCTCCGCGTCGGGACGCAGGTGCACCGCCGCCAGCCGCGGCACGATCATCTCCGCCAGCTCGCGGTCAGGCCGCTCGCGCATGTAGTGGGCATTGAGGCTGGTCAGCTTGGCGAGATCGAAGCGGGCGGGCGAGCGGCCGACCGTGCGGATGTCGAACAACGCTACTGCCTGCTCGGTGGAGATGATCTCCTGGTCGCCGTGGCTCCAGCCGAGGCGCAGCAGATAATTACGCACCGCCTCGGGCAGGAAGCCCATCTCGCGATATTCGGTCACGCTCAAGGCACCGTGGCGCTTGCTCAGCTTGGCGCCGTCGGGGCCATGGATCAGCGGGATGTGGGCGAAGGCAGGCAGCTCCGCCCCCATCGCCCGATAGAGCTGCACCTGCCGAAAAGTGTTGGTCAGGTGGTCGTGGCCACGGATGACATGGGTGATGCCCATGTCGACATCGTCGACGACCACCGAGAGCATGTAGGTCGGCGTGCCGTCGCCGCGCAGCAGGACCATGTCGTCGAGCTGCTCGTTGGCGACCTCGATCTCGCCCTGCACCAGATCGGTGAGGCGGGTGGTGCCGGTCTGCGGCGCCTTGAGCCGGATCACGGGCGGCACGCCCGCCGGCGCCTCGCCGGGGTCGCGATCGCGCCAGCGGCCGTCGTAGCGCATGGGCAGCCCGCGCGCGCGCTGCTCCGCGCGCATGGCGTCGAGCTCCTCCGGCGTCGCCCAGCAACGATAGGCGTGCCCGGATTCCAGCAGCCGGCGCACCACCTCGGCGTGGCGTGGCGCCCGCTCGAACTGGAACACGGCGGGCGCGTCGGCATCCAGCCCGAGCCAGTCGAGCCCGTCGAAGATCGCCTCGATCGCCGCCTGGGTGGAGCGCTGCCGGTCGGTGTCCTCGATGCGCAGCAGATAGCGGCCGCCGTGATGCCGGGCGAACAGCCAGTTGAACAGCGCCGTCCTGGCACCGCCGATGTGCAGATAACCTGTGGGCGAAGGGGCGAACCTAACAATAACACTCATGGTTGATTAGTGGCCTGCGCCCGGAGTTAGATGGGCGGGTCGCTTAGCACAGTTGGACCGGCGGTGCAGCAGAGGCTCGGGATCGGCGCGCATGCCCGCTGGCGGGTGCCCTGGCCGCGACCCGCCCTGGCGCGGGCGGTGGTCGGGGAGTTCGCGGCCGAGCAGCGCCGCTGGTTCCTCTGGCTGCCGGTGCTGCTCGGCGGCGGCATCGCGACGTACTTCGCCCTGCCGGACGCACCGCCGGCCTGGACCGGCTTCGGCGGTGCGCTGCTGGCTGCCGCGCTTGCCGCGGCGGCGGCCCGCTGGCGGCGCGCGCTCGGAATGGCGGGGGCCGGTGCCGTGGGGCTGGCGGCGCTGTGCGCCGGCTATGGGCTGGCCCAGTATCGCACCCACGCCGTCGCCGCCCCGATCCTGCAGCGCGGCGGCATCTATCTGGTGAGCGGGCGGATCGTGGCGGTCGAGCCGCTGCCGGCGGGTGACCGGGTGCTGCTCGACGGCGTCGTGCTGCAGGACCAGCCGCCGGCCGCCACGCCCGTCTATGTCCGCATCAACCTGCGCCGGGCGCCGCCCGGGCTGGAGCCGGGCGATCGGCTCGAGGTCCGCGCCCGGCTGCAGCGGCCGCTCGCCCCCACCTTGCCCGGCGGCTTCGACTTCGGCCGCCAGGCCTGGTTCGAGCAGCTGGGTGCGATCGGCTACTCCATGGGTGCGGCCCGGCGCACGCCGCAGCCGGCGGCCGAGCTCGGCCTCGCCATCGCCGACCTGCGGGCGCGGGTGGCGAGCCGCATCGGCGACGAGCGTCCCGGCCCCGCGGGCGGCATGGCGGCGGCCCTGGTGGCCGGCGTGCGCGCCGGCATCGACCAGGCCACCTGGCGGGCGATGCAGGTCTCGGGCCTGGCGCACATCCTCTCTGTGTCCGGGCTGCACATGGTGATGGTTGCCGGCAGCGCGTTCGGACTGTGCCGCTGGCTGCTCGCCCTGATCCCGGCGCTGGCGCTCCGCTTCCCGGTCAAGAAGATCGCGGCGGCGGTCTCCTTGGCCGTGGTCACCTTCTATCTGCTGCTGTCGGGCTCCAGCGTGCCGGCGCAACGCTCCTATCTGATGACCGGGATCGGGCTGGTGGCGGTCATGGCGGACCGCAACCCGTTCTCGCTCCGGCTCCTGGCCTGGGCCGCCATCGTCGTGCTGCTGCTGCGCCCCGAGGCCGTCGTCGGCGCTTCGTTCCAGCTCTCCTTTGCTGCCGTCCTGGCGCTGATCGCGACCATGGAGGCCTGGCAGGGTCGGCGCCGGCGGGGCGAGCCGGAGGCGGGGCCGGTCCGGCTCGTGCTGCGCTATCTGGCCGGCATCTCCGCCACCACGCTGATCGCCGGCACCGCCACCACGCCGTTCGCCGCCTTCCATTTCCAGACCATCCCGACCTACGGCATGCTCGCCAATCTGCTGGCGATCCCGCTGACCAGCTTCGTGGTCATGCCGGCGGGCATGATCGGGCTGAGCCTGATGCCGCTGGGCTGGGAGCGCCCGTTCTTCCAGGTGATGGGCCTCGGCTGCGAGGGCGTGCTGGCGGTAGCGCGCTTCGTCGCCGGCCTGCCGGGTGCCTCGATCCTGGTGCCGCAATGGCCCGGCGCCACGCTCGCCCTGCTGACCGCCGGCGGCGTGTGGCTGGCCCTATGGCGGCGGCCGTGGCGCTGGGCCGGGACGGTGCCGATGGCGGCCGCGCTCGTGCTGGCGCTGGCCAGCCGGCCGCCCGATCTGCTCGTGGCGCCCGACCTCGCCCTCGCCGCGGTGCGCGCCCCGGACGGCAGCGTGATGCTGCTGGAGCGGCAGCGCGATCGGCTGGTGCGCGACGCGTGGCTGCGCAGCCTCGGCGTGGCCGCCGCGACCGCGGCGCCGGCTCCCGGGGCTGGGGCGGTGGGAGGCATCGCGTGCGACCCGTCCGGCTGCATCGTCGATCTGGCGGGCGAGAAGGTGTCCCTGGTCCAGCGCGCCGAAGCCGCCATCGAGGACTGCAAGCTCGTGCCGCTGGTGCTCGCCCGCGCCGGGCCGGAACGATGCATGCCGGCACGGCTGATCGGGCCCAGGGCGCTGCGCCGTTCGGAGGGGATCGCGGTGCGCCGGAGCGCGGACGGCCTGGAGGTGCAGACGGTGAGCGAATGGCGCGGCCGCTGGCCCTGGTCGGAGGGAAGCGCGTATTAGTTGAAATTATATCGTAATTATCTATCATGAAGTGATGACATCCCCGACTCCCGATCGGTCGAGCCGCCCCGCCGGCGGCGAAGACCTGCCCCTCGCCGATCTGGTGCTGGTCCTGCGCCGGCGCCGCTGGCTGCTCCTCGGCTGCCTGTTCCTCGGCGGCCTGTGCGGCATCGCGGCACTGTCCGGCATGGTGCCAGTCTACGACGCGCGTGCCCTGCTGCTCATCGAGCCGAGCCAGAGCGGCGCGGCGCCCGCCACGATCGCGACCTCCAGCCAGACGCCCGACACGACCTCGGTCGACAGTCAGGTCCAGATCCTGGCCTCGCGCTCGCTAGCGCGCGAGACGATCGCCGCGCTGGGCCTGGCGGGCGACGCCGAGCTGAGCGGGACGCCGCGGGTAGAGCGCCCATGGAGCCGGCTGCTTGTGCGGCTCGGCGATCGCCGCGAGAACGGCCCGGTCGACGTGATCGCGGGCTTTCTCGCCCGCCTCACCGTCAGCCGCGAGGGCAAGAGTCACGTCATCGCGGTCATCTTCCGCTCGGCCGAGGCCGGGAAGGCGGCCGCGATCGCCAACAAGCTCGCCGAGCTCTACATGGCCGGGCAGCTTTCGCGAAAGGAGGTGGCGACGCGGCGCCAGACCGGGCGGTTCGACGAGCAGCTGGCGCAGAACCGGGCACGGCTCGACGCGGCCGAGGCGCGGCTCGCGAGCTTTCGCGCCGAGAGCGAGGCCTCGCGCGCCCAGACCCTCGGCGCCGACCCCTCGGAGATCGCCGGGCTGGACGCCCAGCTGGTCGCGGCCACGGTGGCGCGCGCCGGCCGCGAGGCGGCCGTGGCGCAGGCGCGGCGGCTGGTCGAGCGCGGCGACGGCAAGGCCGCCACGGGTGAGCTGGGCAGCTCGCCGCTGCTCGACAATCTGCTGGCCCTCAAGGCCGAGCTGCTGCGGCGCGAGGCCGAGCTGGGCGGCCAGTACGGCGCGCGCCACCCCAAGATCCTGGCCGTGCAGACCGAGCGCGACCAGCTCGACGCCCGCATCGCCGACGAGCGCCGCGCCCTGCTGCGCCAGTACGAGGGCGAGGTCGCCCGCGCGCGCGCCGGCGAGCGTCTGCTGGCCGAGAAGCTCGACGAGCTGAAGGGGCGGGCGATCCGCCGCGAGGCGACGGCGGCACGCGCCACCGAGCTCGAGCGCGAGGTCGAGCTGAGCCGGCGGCTGTACGAGACCTGGCTGACCCGGGTGGAGGCGGAGGAGGGGCCGCTCGCCGCGGTCGAGCCCGATTCGCGGGTGATCTCGGAGGCGGTGGCACCGGCCGAGCCGAGCTACCCCAAGCCGCGGCTGATCATGTCGCTGGCGCTGACCGGCGGCCTGCTGCTCGGCATCGTCGCCGTCTATCTGGTCGAGACCGGCCAGCGCGGCCTGCGCTCCGAGCGCGAGATCGCCCAGGTCCTGGGCGTGCCGACCCTGGCGATGGTGCCGCGCCTGGACGGCACGCGCCGCGCCGGCATCGCCGCGCAGGACTATGTCGTCGAGCGGCCCCGTTCGCGCTATGCCGAATCGCTGCGCGAGATCCTGACCGGGCTGGTGCTGCGCCGCGGCGAGGGCGAGACGGCCACCCGCGGCCGGGTCGTCCTGGTCACCTCCGCCCTGCCGGGCGAGGGCAAGTCGACGCTGACGCTGAGCCTCGCCCGCGCCGCCGCCGCCGAGGGGCTGCGAGTGATGGTGGTCGACGCCGACCTGCGCAAGCCGTCGCTGCACGAGCTGGTCGGCCTGCAGCAGGGGGCAGGCCTAGTCGAGGTGCTGCGGCGCGAGGTGCCGCTCGCCGAGGTGCTCGCCTCCGACCCGCGGGCAGCCTTGAAGCTGCTCCCGGGCAGCAAGCGCCTGTCGCAGCCGACCCGCCTGCTCGGCCAGGACGGGATCGGCGCCCTGCTCACCGCCCTGCGCCCGGCCTTCGACCTGGTGCTGGTCGACAGCGCGCCGCTGGTGGCCGTGGTCGACGCCAAGCTGCTGGCCCGCCTCGCCGACTCGGTCCTGTTCCTGGTCCGCTGGGGCAAGACGCGCCGCGACTTCTGCGAGCTCTCCCTGCGCGGCCTGCGCGAGAGCGGGGCGGTGATCGCCGGGGCCGTGCTGACCCAGGTCGACCTGCGCCGCCACGCCCGCTCCGGCGCCGGCGACGCCGGCTTCGCCTATGCCCGCCTGGGTGAGTACTATGCGGACTGATCCGGCGCCGCGCGGCCCGGCGACACGGCGCACAATCGATGCTAGACGATGATAGGTAGGCCCAGGGAGCCGGAGATGGCCATCGAGCTTGGCACCAGGGTCGCCCGTCTGGAGGAGGCCGTGAGCTCGGTGAAGTCGGGGCAGTACGTGATGCAGTGGGCCTGCGGCGTCGCTATGGCCGTCTTGATCGCGCTCACCGCCGCGCTCCTAAACCGCACCTTCGCGGTCGCCGACAACATCATCACCCTGGCCCAGCAGACCGGAACCTTGGCCGGAACGCTCCAGGTGGTGCAGTCGGACGTGCTCGAGGTCAAGGCCGACCTGCGCGAGACCAGGGCGGAGTTCCACACCGATCTCCGCGACGTCCGCTCCGAGTTTGACGGCTTTCGCTCCGAGCTTGGCGGCCTTCGCTCCGAGCTTGGCGACATCCGCTCCCAGCTCGCCGCGCTCACGGCGGCAGTCGAGCGGATCGCCGCCACGAGCGCCAACCGGCCTGAGCCTTCGCCGCAGCAGCCGTAGCCGCCGCCTTCCCGGCATGGACCGCGGCCCCCACATCTGCTAGGCGAGCCCGGCCGCTGGCCGGGCCACCCGCAACTCGTCGAGGTTCCACGTGCAGCTCCGCTTGCACAACACACTGACGCGCCGGAAGGAGGACTTCCACCCGATCGACCCGGACCGGGTGCGCCTCTATGTCTGCGGCCCGACGGTCTATCAGCGCATCCATGTCGGCAATGCGCGCGCCTTCATCGCCTTCGACGTGCTCTTCCGGCTGCTGCGCCATCTCTACGGCGCGGGCCACGTGATCTATGTCCGCAACATCACCGACATCGACGACAAGATCATGGACCAGGCGCGGGCGGACGGCGAGGACATCCGCGCCCTGACCGACCGCACCACGGCGCAGTTCCAGGAGGATCTGGCGGCCCTGGGCTGCCTGCCGCCGACCCACGAGCCGCGCGCCACCGAGCACGTGCCCGGCATGGTGGCACTGATCGAAGAGCTGATCGCGCGCGGCCATGCCTACGCCGCCGAGGGCCACGTCCTGTTCTCGGTGCCGTCGATGCCGGCCTACGGCCGCCTCTCCGGCCGCAACCGCGACGAGCAGATCGCCGGCGCCCGGATCGACGTCGCCCCCTACAAGCGCGACCCCGCCGACTTCGTCTTGTGGAAGCCGTCGGCGGAGGGCCAGCCGGGCTGGGACAGCCCCTGGGGTCGCGGCCGGCCCGGCTGGCACATCGAATGCTCGGCCATGAGCGAGGCGTTCCTCGCCCCGCTGCCGTTCGACATCCACGGCGGCGGGCTGGACCTGATCTTCCCGCACCACGAGAACGAGATCGCCCAGTCCTGCTGCGCCCGCGGGCTCGACACCATGGCCCGCTACTGGCTGCACAACGGCTTTCTCGACATGCGCGGCGAGAAGATGTCGAAGAGTCTGGGCAACGTCATCCGCGTGCCCGAGGCGCTGGCCGCCGCCCCGGGCGAGGCCGTGCGCCTGCACCTTCTGGCGACGCACTACAAGCAGCCCGCGGACTTCACCGAGGAGGGGCTGCTCGAGGCCAAGCGGACGCTCGACCGGGTTTACGGCGCCCTGGATCGCGTGCCCGCCGATGACGCCGAGCCGGCGCCGGAGGTGCTGGACGCATTGGCCGACGATTTGAACACGCCGCGGGCGATCGCGGCGCTGCACGATTTGCTGGGCGAGGCGAACCGCAGCGGCGCGCGCGAGGCCGCCGGCGTGCTGCGCGCTTCGGCGCAGTTGCTCGGGCTGGGGCACCAGGCCCCGGCGCAATGGCTGCGCGGCGGCGATGATGTGGTGGCTTCGATCACCGCCCGGATCGCCGAGCGTCTGCAGGCGCGCAGGGCGCGGGAGTTCGCGCGCGCCGATGCCATACGGGCTGATTTGCTGGCTCAGGGCGTGATTCTCGAGGACCGCCCCGACGGCACCACCGACTGGCGGCGCGCATGAGCGGCGAGCGGATTTGGCTCTACGACACCACGCTGCGCGACGGGGCGCAGACGCAGGGGGTCGACTTCTCTGTGGCCGACAAGGTCTGGGTCGCGCGCCAGCTGGACGCGCTCGGCATCGACTATGTCGAGGGCGGCTGGCCGGGGGCGAATCCAACCGACGACGCGTTCTTCGCCGGCCCGCCCGCGCTGCGGCAAGCGCGGCTGTGCGCGTTCGGGATGACGCGGCGCTCGGGACGCAGTGCCGCCAACGACCCGGGCCTGGTCACGCTGTTCCAGGCGCGCACACCCGTGATCACGCTGGTCGGCAAGAGCTCCGCCCGGCAGGCGGAAGGGGCGCTCGGCGTCAGCCGCGGCGAGAACCTGACCATGATCGCGGACTCGATCCGCGAGGCCGGCCGGCACGCCGAGGAGGTGATGCTCGACGCCGAGCATTTCTTCGACGGCTTCCGCGAGGACCCTGCCTACAGCCTCGACTGCCTGCTCGCCGCGCTGGAGGCCGGGGCGCGCTGGATCGTGCTCTGCGACACCAACGGCGGCACCCTGCCGCACGAGGTCGAGGCGGTGGTGGCGAAGGTCGCACAGCGCATTCCCGGCGAGCGGCTGGGCATCCACACCCACGACGACACCGGCAATGCGGTCGCCAACAGCCTGGCCGCGATCCGCGCCGGTGCCAGGCAGGTGCAGGGCACGCTCAACGGGCTCGGCGAGCGCTGCGGCAACGCCAATCTGGTCAGCCTGATCCCGACCCTGAAGCTCAAGCTCGGCTACGAGACCGGCGTCGGCGACGCCGCCCTGCGCCATCTCACCCAGCTCTCGCGCACCTTCGACGAGCGGCTGAACCGCACGCCCAACCGGCACGCCGCCTATGTCGGCGCCTCGGCCTTCGCCCACAAGGCGGGGCTGCACGCCTCGGCCGTGGCGAAGAGCCCCGCCTTCTACGAGCACATCGACCCGGCGCTGGTCGGCAATGCGCGCGACGTGCTGGTCTCGGATCAGGCGGGCCGGGCCAATCTCCTGTTCCGCTTCACCGAGATGGGCCTCGACGTCGATCCCGACCCGCAGCAGACGGCCGAGCTGCTCGGCCTGATCAAGGATCGCGAGGCGCGGGGCTGGGTCTATGACGGGGCGGCCGCCAGCTTCGAGGTCCTGGTGCGCCGCGCCCTCGGGCAGGTGCCCGACTATTTCGAGCTGCTGAGCTTCCGGGTGATCGACGAGCGCCGCTTCAACGCCCGGGGCGAGCTGGTCACGACCTCCGAGGCGACGATCAAGGTCGATGTCGGCGGCAAGCACTACTACACCGTCGCCGACGGCAACGGCCCGGTGAACGCGCTCGACCACGCGCTGCGCCAGGCGCTGGCCGAGACCTACCCGGCGCTCGAGCGCATGCAGCTGATCGACTACAAGGTGCGCATCCTCGCACCCGAGCAAGGCACCGCCGCGGTCACCCGGGTGATCATCGAGAGCGGCGACGGCGAGGGCCGGGTCTGGCAGACGGTCGGCGTCTCCGGCAACATCATCGACGCCTCCTACGCCGCGCTGCACGACGCCATCACCTACCAGCTGTTCATCGACGGGGCGAAAGCGCCCGCCGCATGACCGCCTCCGCCGGATCGGCGCCGGTGGTCGTCCTGTGCCGGACCCAGATGGGCGAGAACATCGGCACCACGGCGCGGGCGATGCTCAATTTCGGCCTGACCGAGCTGCGGCTGGTGGCACCGCAATGCGGCTGGCCCAACGCCAAGGCGGTGGTAGCGGCCTCCGGCGCCGTGGCCGTGCTCAACGGCGTGCGCATCTTCCCGATCTCGCCGCCGCCACCGCCGACCTGCACCACACGCTGGCGACCACCGCCCGCGCCCGCGAGATGGCCAAGCCCGTGCTCGAGCCCGAGGTGGCGGCCGCCGGGCCGAGGCGCTGCGCGGCGAGGGCAGGGCGGTCGGCATCGTCTTCGGCCCCGAGCGCACGGGCCTGACCAACGACGAGCTGCTGCTCGCCGACGCCCTCGTCTCCTATCCGGTCAATCCGGAGTTCGCCTCGCTCAACCTCGCCCAGGCGGTGCTGCTGTTCGGCTACGCCTGGTTCCGGCGCACCGCGCCGGAGCGGCCGGCGCCGGCCGCTGGCAGCCGCGCCCGCCACCAAGGCCGAGGTCCAGGGCCTCGTCGACCACCTCGTGCGCGAGCTCGACCAGGTGAGCTTCTTTCGCGCCGAGGAGCGGCGCGCCAGCCTGATCCGCGCCATCGCGGTGATGCTGGAGCGTCGCCAATGGAGCGCATCGGAGGTCCATCTGATGCGCGGCATCATCAAGGATCTGGTCGGCGGCCGAAAAGCACGGCAGAAGCCCGCCACCAACGGTTGAAAGGTCCGCGTTGCCCGCGCTCCGCACCTGGCACGCCCTGTTCCTCCTGCTCGGGCTCCTGGGCTGCATGCCCGGGCCGCCGGTGGACCTGACGCCCGAGGCGGCGGTGCAGGCCTGCGAGGCGCCGACCGCGCTCGCCCTGCGCGCCCAGGATCCGGGCTTCCGCTCCTTGACGCTGGAGCCGGCCGCCACCAGCCGGGTGGAGAAGCGTGCCACCCAGGTCGGGCGCCAGCCGGTGGCCGTGGTGGTGGCGGGGCACGGCACCGCAAGGCAGGAGCAGGGCAGCACCGACGTGCGCTATCTCTGTCTGATCGCACCCTGGGGCGAGGCGGTGTTCGTCGACGTGACGGTCGCCAACGGCGCCACCATCCTCGCCGAGTGCGAGGCGCCGCCCGCGGGCACCTCGCGCCTCGCCTGCCTCAGCGACCTGCTGCGCGTGGCCGAGCGCGGCCTCGCCGAGGCCGAGGCGAAGGCCGTGGTCCGCGCGCGCAACGACGGCCCGCGCAGCAAGCGCAGCGAGCTGGAGGAGCCGGTCGCGACCAGCATCGGCGCCTGGCGGGTCTATCGCGACGCCGAGTGCGAGCGGCAGCGCGAGGCTGCGGGCGAGGACGCGACCGATCTCTATCAGGCCTGCCGCGTCGGCCTCACCCGTGATCGGGTCCGCCAGCTCGGGCTGTGAGGTCCGGTCCTTGCATCGCGCGCTCTCTCCGGCAAGATGCCCAAAGGGCACGACAAGGAGCGGGGGGAGTGACCATGACCGAAACCCGGAGTAGCCGCCGCATGGCGTTGGGGGCGGGCGGCGTCGGCTTCGCCGGCGGCCTGCTCGCCGCTGGCACGAGCCTCTTGAGCCCGAGGGCCGCCTACGCGCAGGCGGCGGGCGACAGCCTGCTGCGCACGGTGCTCGACCGCGGCCAGCTGATCGTGGGCACCGGCTCGACCAACGCGCCCTGGCACTTCGAGGACGAGCAGGGCCAGCTCACCGGCATGGACATCGCCATGGCCCGCATCCTGGCCAAGGGCCTGTTCGACGACGAGAGCAAGGTCGAGTTCGTCCTGCAGGACCCGGCGGCGCGCATCCCGAACGTGATCTCGGGCAAGGTCGACATCACGATCCAGTTCATGACCGTGACCCCGCAGCGGGCGCAGCTCGTGAACTTCGCCCGGCCCTACTATGTCGAGGGCGTGTCGCTGCTCAGCAAGCCCGGCAGCCCGCGCGAGAAGTGGGACGCGCTGCTGGCCGGCGGGGCGGACACCAAGATCTCGATCCTGCAGAACGTCGACGCCGAGGAGGGCGTGCACAAGGTGCTGCCGCAGGCGCAGGTCCTGCAGCTCGACACCCAGGCCAACGTCATCCAGGCGCTGGAGGCTGGCCGCGTCGATGCCGCCGCGGTTGACCTGTCGACGGTCGCCTGGCTGGTCAAGCGTCAGCCCGACAAGTACGCCAACGCCGACTTCGCCTGGAACTCGATGCTGTACGGCGCTGCCCTGCGCCAGGGCGACCTCGACTGGCTGCGCTTCGTCAACACGACGTTCGACGTCGCCATGTTCGGCCACCAGAACGAGATCTTCGACAAGGCCGCGGCGGACTTCTTCGGGCTGGCGCCGCCCAAGCGCGAGTTCGGCCTGCCGAAGTTCTGAGCGGCGGCTGAAGGTGGCCTTGGCCCCCACCCCAACCCTCCCCCGGCTCCGCCGGGAGAGGGAGCTGAGATTGCGCTGGCGCGTCCGCCTCCCTCTCCCGCGAAGCGGGGGAGGGCCGGGGTGGGGGCAAGTCTTCGGCGCCTGCTCGCCGTGAGCTACCACTTCAACTTCACCCTGATCTGGCGCTACTTCGACAAGATCGCCTGGGGCTCGTCCTGTCGCTCGAGCTGGCGGCGGTCTGCATCGCCTTGGGCATCCTCATCGGCCTCGCCGGTGCGCTCGCCCACACCGACGGGCCGCCCTGGCTGCGGCGGCTGGTGACCGCCTATGTCGAGTTCATCCGCAATGTGCCGCTCATTCTCCTGGTCTATCTCGTCTTCTACGGCATCCCCAGTGCCGGCGGGTTCAGCTACGGGCCGGTCCAGTCGTTCATCGCGACCTTGTCGATCTATGCCGGCGCCTACCTCGTCGAGGTCTTCCGCTCCGGTCTGGACGCCGTGCCGCGCGGGCTGCTCGACGCCGGCAAGGCGATCGGCCTCACGCCGGTGCAGCGGCTCGTCCACGTCCGCCTGCCGACCATGTTCCGCGTCGTGCTGCCCTCGCTCAGCAACACCTTCGTCTCGCTGTTCAAGGACACCTCGGTCGCCAGCGTCATCGCCGTGCCCGAGCTCGCCTACGCGGCGCAGTGGATCAACTTCAACACCTTCCGCATCGTCGAGGTCTATGCCGTGGTGACCCCGATCTACCTGGTCACCGGCTACACCATCCTGTTCCTGCTGCGCCGGCTCGAGCGGCGCTTCGCGGTGCGGGTCTGACGCGTGGAGGTCGCGCTCCAGGCCCTGCCGTTCCTGGGCAAAGGCCTCGCCATCACGCTGCAGGTGTCGGCGATGGTCGTGGCCATCTCGCTGATCGCGGGCGTGGCGCTGGGTGTGGTCCTGGTCTATGGCCCAGAGCCGGTGCGCTGGCTGGTCCGCGGCTACAGCGACATCGTCCGCGGCATCCCGATCCTGGTCCTGATCTTCGCCATCTACTACGGCCTGCCGCCGCTCCACATCAATCTGTCGAGCCTCGTGGCCGCGGTCACCGCACTCTCGATGTTCACCACCGCGCAGGTGATCGAGACCACGCGCGGCGCCATCCAGTCGATCCATCACGGCCAGATGGAGGCCGGCAAGGCGATCGGCCTGACCTTCCTGCAGCGGCTGCGCTGGGTGATCCTCCCGCAGGCGCTGCGCCGCTTCCTGCCGCCCTGGATCAACAGCGTCACCGACGCGGTCAAGGGCAGCGCGCTCGTCTCGCTCGTCGGCGTGGTCGACCTGATGCTGGCGATCCAGCAGGTGATCGGCCGCATCTACGAGCCTTTGCCACTTTATCTCCTGGGGGCCGCCATCTACTTCGTGATCAACTACAGCCTGTCGAGCCTGTCGCGCCGGCTCGAGCAGCGCTTCGCCTACGTCCGCGAATGAGTGCGGAGCCCGTCGTCAGCATTCGCGGGGTCGGCAAGTCGTTCGGCGACCATCGGGTGCTGCAGGGTGTCGATCTCGACGTGCAGCGCGGCGAGGTCGTGACCATTATCGGCCCGTCCGGCGGCGGCAAGACCACGCTGCTGCGCTGCATCAACCTGCTCGAGCTCTACGACGAGGGCAGCATCCGCATCGACGGCACCGAGGTCGGCTACCGGGCGAGCGAAGGTGCTGCCCGCGCGCGCCGCAGCGAGCGCGAGCTGGCGCCGATCCGCGCCCAGACCGGGATGGTGTTCCAGCTCTTCTACCTGTTCCCGCACCTGACCGCGGTCGAGAACGTCATGCTCGGCCTGACGAAGGTGCGGCGCATGCCCAAGGCCGAGGCCCGCGCCCTGGCCGAGCGCTGGCTCGGCCGCGTCGGCCTGGGCCAGAAGCTGGACAGCCTGCCGTCCCAGCTCTCCGGCGGCCAGCAGCAGCGCGTCGGCATCGCCCGGGCGGTGGCGATGGAGCCCAAGGTGCTGCTGCTCGACGAGATCACCTCGGCCCTCGACCCCGAGCTGGTCGGCGAGGTGCTGGCAGTCGTGCAGCGGCTGGCCGAGGAGGGCATGACCATGATCGTGGTCACCCACGAGATGAGCTTTGCCCACGAGATCAGCCACCGCGTCGTCTTCATGGACGGCGGTCGCATCGCTGCCGAGGGTACCCCCGCCGAGATCTTCGAGCGGCCACGCTCGGAACGCCTCGCCACCTTTCTCGCCCGCTTCGGCCAGGCGCGGCTCGGCCACGCGCAACGCTACGAGGACTGAGCCATGCGCTCCAATCGACCGGACATTCGCCCGGAGCTGGGCCTGCGGCAGGTGATCAACGTCTCGGGCACCATGACCTCGCTCGGCGCATCGATCGTCGTGCCCGAGGCGGTCGACACCGTCGGCCGGATCCTGACCGAGTTCGTCGAGATCGGCGCCCTGCACCGCAAGGCGTCCGCGGTGATCGCCGAGGCCTGCGGTGCCGAGGCCGGCACGATCACCGCCTCGGCCTCCGGCGGGATCACCGTCGCGATCGCCGGCGCCATGACCGGTGCCGATCTGGCGCGGATCGAGCGTCTGCCCGACACAGCCGGCCTGGAGCGGCACGAGGTCGCGATCCAGACCGGCCACATGGTCCATTACGGCGCGCCGGTGGAGCAAGCGATCCGGCTGGCGGGGGCAAAGGTCGTCCCGGTCGGCACCGCGACCTACGCCCGGCCCTACCATCTGGAAGGTGCGATCGGCCAGCGCACCGCTGCTGCCCTCTATGTCGTCTCGCACCACGCCGTCGGCTTCGGCCAGATCGCGCTGCCCGAGTTCTGCCGGGTCTGCCGCGCGCATGGCGTGCCGGTGATCGTCGATGCGGCGTCGGAGTATGATCTCAAGGGCTTCCTGGCGGCGGGTGCGGACATCGTGATCTACAGCGCCCACAAGTTCCTGGGCGGCCCGACCGCCGGCATCGTCGCCGGGCGCAAGGATCTGGTCCGCGCGACCTTCCTGCAGAACTGCGGCATCGGCCGCGGCATGAAGGTCGGCAAGGAGAGCATCGCCGGGGCGATGGCGGCGCTCGAGGCATGGGCGCAGCGCGACCACGCCGCCGTGCGCGCCTTCGAGCGCGACCATCTTGAGCTCTGGCTCGACTGCCTGGGCCGGCTACCGGGGCTCGACGTGGCGATCATCCCCGACCCCACCGACAACCCGCTGGAACGGCTCGAGGTCCAGGTCGATCCGGAGGAGGCCGGCACGACCGCCTGGGCCCTGGCGGCAGCACTCGCCGCGGGCGACCCGCCGGTGATCGTGCGCGACCACGAGGTCGAGCACGGCCGCTTCTACCTCGACCCCTGCAACCTGCACCCGGGCGAGGCCGAGCAGGTCGCCGAGGCGATCGCCGCGACCCTGGAGGCGATCCGCGGCCAGCCGGTCACCCCGCTCGAGGAGCTGCGCGAGCGCGCCCACCAGCGCCTGCTGGCGTGGCCCGATTGACGTGGTTCGCCGACGCTGTGTAGGCTGTGTAGCACGATGGCAGCCCTGAACATCCGCGATCCCGAGGTCCACGAGCTGGCGAGGAGGCTCGCGACGCAGACGGGCGAAACGATGACCGAGGCAGTCCGGACCGCCCTGGTCGAGCGGCTGCAGCGCACAGGTCGGCCAACCGGCGCGGAGGTCGAGCGCCGGCGGCGGGCGATCCTGGAGCTCGCGGCGCAGCTCCGGCGGAACAGGGTGAACGATCCGGCCAGCGACGACGAGATCCTGGGCTACAACGAGCACGGCACCTTCGACTGATGGTCGTCGACAGCTCGGCCGTCCTTGCGATCCTTCTGGGCGAGCCCGAAGCCGAGAGTTTTGCCGACTGCATCGCGTCGGCAACGCAGCCGAGGATGAGCATGGTGAGTGTCCTGGAGACGACGGCGGTGGCGCTGCGCCGTCTGCGCATGAATTTGGCTCAGGTGCTCCAATTTTTGGGTACGACCGGCATGATCCTCACACCACTCGACGAGCGGCAACTCCTGCTCGCAGGCGACGCCCTGGAGCGCTTCGGCAAGGGGCGGCACCCCGCCCGCCTGAACTTCGGCGACTGCTTCAGCTACGCCCTGGCCCGGTCGCTGGGAGAGCCGTTGTTGTTCAAGGGCGACGATTTCGCCAGGACCGACGTGCTGCCGGCGGTGCGCCCATGAGCCCGCCGCTCCTCGCCGTCGACCAGATCGCCAAGCACTACGGTGCGGTCCAGGCGCTGCGCGGCGTCAGCTTCGACGTCCATGCCGGCGAGGTGCTGGCGCTCCTCGGCGACAACGGCGCCGGCAAGTCGACCCTGATCAAGATCATCGCCGGCGCCCAGCCGCCGAGCAGCGGGCGGCTGCTGATGGACGGCCAGGAGGTCGCCTTCGCCGGGCCGGCCGACGCCAAGGCCGCGGGCATCGAGACGGTCTACCAGGACCTCTCCTTGTGCCCCAACGTCGACGTGGTCGCCAACTTCTTCATGGGCCGCGAGCTGGTGCGCCGGGTGGCCGGCCTGCGCTGGCTGCGCGAGCGGGAGATGGAGGAGGAGACCGGCGCGGCGCTGCGCAATCTCGGCAGCCGCGTCCCCTCGCTGCGGGCGCGGGTCGACACCCTGTCCGGCGGCCAGCGGCAGGCGATCGAGCTCGCCCGCTTCGTCCATTGGGGCGGCCGGCTCGTGCTGCTCGACGAGCCGTTTGCCGCGCTCGGCGTCACCCAGACCCGGCGCGGGCTGGAGCTGATCGAGCAGGTCAAGCAGCGCGGCGTGGCGGTGATCGTCATCACCCACAACGTGCTCCACGCGCTCGAGGTCGCCGACCGCATGGTGGTGCTGCACCAGGGCAAGGTCGCCGGCGTCCGGCGCCGCGTCGAGACCGGCCACGAGGATCTGGTGGCCCTGATCACCACGGGCGGCGGCGCGCTCGCCGCCTGAGCGCGTCGTCCGTACCTCCCGCTGACGAGGCAGCGGGAGCCGGACATGCGCAAAGAGACGTTCAACTTCACTGCTGCGAGTGGCGCGCGCCTCGCCGGCCTGCTGTAGCCCGGTCAAGTTCCATCGATCGTTCCAATTTCGTCGAGCGACGCAAGGTGGGCAAGGCCGTCCGAGCAGCGGGCCTGCACCGGCGCCATCGCCAGCTGGCCGGCAATCTCCGACGCGTCACGGTAGCAAATGCCCGCCTCTCGCGGGTTGAGATGCGCCGTCGCGGCATCGCCGAGCAGGCACAGCGCCCAGGCTTCGTTCCCGCGCTCGCCGCATTGGCGCGCCATGGCGAGCGCGCGGAGGCCAACTTCGCGCGCCCGATCGGGGTCGCCGGCGAGCAGGAACGCACCGCCGAACTGCGCCAGCACCAGAGAGTGGCCGAATGCGAAGCCAATGGCCTGGGCATGGTCGTCCGCACTTTGCAGCAGCGCCAAGCCTTTATCGATCTGGCCGACGCCGGCGTAGGCCGCGCCAAGGGAGGCGGCCACCCGAGACAGATAGACGGCGAGCTCGCCCTCGCAGAGCGGAAGAGCTGGCGTCAGCACCTCGATTGCGCCCTTGAGGTTGCCGCTGACCGCCATCAGGCGGCCGAGGCCGACTCGCGACCAGAGCACGTCGTGCTCGCTGCAGGTCGGCCGTGCAGCGAGCCGCATCGCGGCGTCGCCCTCCGCTGCCCCGGCCGCGAACTCGCCCCGCTCCGCGTAGCACAGCGTGAGCCATACGTGCGCAGAGACAGTCTGGTTCATACCGGGTACCGCGCCGCGCTCCACGTCCTCCCCGAGCCAAGCCACAGCTTCCCGCGCACGCCCCAACGCCTCACCGTAGCGGCCCGCCGCGTACAGGGCGCGCGCCAACATCAGCCGCGTATTGACGGCAGCCTCGAAATCGTCCCGCTCCGCGAGCAACGCCAATACCCGGTCCCCGGCCGCGACGGCGCCGGCGAGATCGCCGGCGGTGGCCAGTAGGTAGATCTGGCTGGACAGTACCCGCGAGAGGCGCACAGGCTCGCCCAACTTCTCTGCCGCGCGCTCCGCCTCGGCGAGGTTGGCACGGGCATGCTGCAATTGGCCGAGCGGATAGAGTGCCTGGTGCAGCAGGCGGCGCAAGTCGACGACCGCCGCAATAGTCTCCGGCGTTTCCTCCTGCGCACCGACGGTCGCGATGGCGCGCCCGAAAAAGACGGACGCTTCGTGGTGGGCCGAGCGCGCCAGCGCACGGTCGCCGGCGATGGTCCAGTATCGAACAGCCTGTCCCGCCCGCCCCGCTTCGGTCAGATGATGGGCGACCAACTCCGGGTGCGCGGCCGTTGCCTTGGGCTGCCGCAGCTCGAGCGCGGTAGCGATGCGTGCGTGCCATTCTTCACGGCGACTCCGCAGCAGCGTGCCGTATGCCGCATCCTGGATCAGGGCGTGCTTGAAGAGATAGCACGCTTCCGGCGGGCTGCCGCGTCGAAAGATCAATCCCGAGGCGACGAGGTGCTCCAACGCCTGGAGCAGGTCAACGTCGGGGAGGCGCGCCACATCGGCCAGCAAGTCGAACGAGAACTCCCGCCCAATAGCGGCGCCGATCTGCGCGATCTCCTTGGCGGCCGCACCGAGCCGATCGAGCCGCGCCAGCAATGAAGCCTGCAATGTCGCAGGAACCATGGGCCGCAGGGAGGACGGTGCCGCGCCGGCGCGGCTGTGGCCTCCGTCGGTGTCGCTCGCACCTTCGTCGAGGACCACCCTGGTCAGCTCCTCCACGAATAGCGGCACGCCGTCGGTGCGCTCCACGATCTCCGCGAGCAGGTTCCCCGGCAGCTCTTGATCGCCGGCGATCCGGCACGCCAGCGCGGCACCCTCGCGTCGGCTGAGCCGATTGAGCGTCTGGATGGTCACGTGCGCCTGGTCAGCCCACGGTGGCCGGAACTCGGGGCGGAAGGTGACGACGAGCAGGATCGGCAGATCGCGAAGCCGCTCGACGACACGCTCCATCCAATCGCGCGAAGTCGGGTCGCTCCAATGCGCGTCCTCGACGATCATCAGTACGGGATGCCGCCCCGCCAGCCCCACGAGCTGCCGCACCAGTGCCTCGAAGGTCCGCTCCTTCTGGCGCTGCGGCGTGAGCTTCAGGGGTGGATGGCGGTTCGTCCGGGGGAGTGACAGCAGATCGGCCAGGAGTGCCACATCCTCGGCCGGCGCCGTCGTCCGGGCGAGCAGCGCCTCGAGCCGTTCGACCTTGATCTCGGGCGGTTCGTTGCGTCCGAAGCCGGCAGCGCGCTCGAGCTCCGCCACGATCGGGTGCAGCACACTGTCTTGCTGGTGCGGCGAGCAGAAGTATCGAATGCAGGCATGCGACTCGGGCGCGATGCGCTGCTGCAGCTCGACGGCGAGGCGGCTCTTGCCGATGCCCGGCTCGCCGGAGATCGCAACCGCCTGCCCCTCGCCGCCCTTGGCCCGGAGCCAGCGCCGCAGCAGCAGCTCGATTTCCTCCTCGCGGCCAATCAGAGGCGTCTCGGCCGAGCGGAGCGCCTCGAACCGGCTGGCGAGCGCGCCCTCGCTGTACACCCGCCACATCCGTACAGGCTGGGCAAACCCCTTGGCCGTGACCGCGCCGAGATCCCCATAGTCGAACAGGCCGCCGGCGAGTGCGCGCGTGCTCGCCGCGATCACGACGCAGTCGGGCTCGGCTGCGGATTGCAGCCGCGCCGCAAGGTTCGGCGCCGCGCCGACCACGGCTTGCTCCAGGGCTGCGCCTGCGCCGAGCAGATCGCCGACAACTACGAGCCCAGTGGCGATGCCGATGCGGCTGTGAAGCTCGGCATCAATGTTCGGCGTGAGCGCACGCACGGCGGTAACCAGTTCGAGCCCTGCCCGCACCGCACGCTCGGCGTCGTCCTCGTTCGCGCGCGGCCAGCCGAAATAGACGAGCACGCCGTCACCCATGTATTTGGCGACGAAGCCGCCATGGCGGCCGACCACCTCGGCAACGCATCGGTGGTAGGCCCCTATCACCTCGCGCAGATCCTCTGGATCGAGGCGGCCCGAAAGCGCGGTTGAGCCGACGAGGTCGACCATCATTACCGTAAGTTGGCGGCGTTCGGTCGGGGAAGGCGGCGTTGCGGAAACGCTTGGCTCGATCGCGCAGGATGCGGCCGCGTCGCCGGGCGCGCTCAGTCGAACGCCGCATTCCGAACAGAATTTAGCGTCCGGTCGGTTGTCGCGGCCGCAGGTGAGGCACTGCGCCCGCACCGGCGCACCGCACTCGTCACAGAACTTGCTGCGTGCGCCCAGAGTTACCCCGCAGCTCAGGCATTCCATGCCGCACCTGATCCTTCGCGGTGAAACACCGCATCACCAGAGCATCTGACGTAAATCTCATCGATGAGGCGTTATCACTCGATCCACAGCCCCCGGCTCTTGTGCCAGTCCTCGATCGACTGCTCGGGAAACTCGTCGAAGCACAGATCGTCCGGGCCGATCGCCGGGACGACCCAGGCCGGCTTGTAGGCGAGCATCAGGTGGACGCGCGACGGCGGCACCGGCAGCTCGCTGTCGACGGCCGAGGCGAAGGGGTGGATCAGCTCGGGCCAGGTCGGGTCGTAGAGCCACAGGGCGGTGGCGCAGTGCCGGCAGGCATGGCGCTGCCCCGGGCTGGTCTCCAGCCGGCCGATGCCGTTGTCGTCCATGCACTCGAGCTCGGCACGCCAGACCGCCAGGGATTCCCGCCCCAGCACCTCGAGCGAAGCGGCGACGGCGGCGAGATTGATCGCGTACCCGCCGCCGCCCGCGGTCTTGCGGCAGATCGAGCAGTAGCAGAGCTGGTAGGGCTGCGGCGTGTGCGAGGCCATGGCGAACCGCACCTCGCCACAGCGGCAGGAGCCTTCGAGACGGACGGGCATGGGGACCTCCGCGTAGCTTCGTCAGACCAGCGGCAGCATGACGTGGGTGCGGTAGCCGGCCCGCTCCTCCAGGCGCGCCCGGTAGGCCAGGACGTTCGGCAGCTCCGGGCGGGCGACGTCGAGATTGCAGTAGCGCCAGCAGACGCAGCCGATCGGGATGTCGCCGATCGTCGGCGCGTCGCCGGCCAGGAACGGCCGGTCGGCGAGCTGCGCGTCGAGAATCTGCATTGCCGCTCCCATCCGCTCCGCACCGGCCTGGATCGCCGCCATGTCGCGCTTTTCCGGAGGCGTGCGGATCAGGCCGTGGAAGATCGGGGAGATCGCCGGCTGCACGACGGTCAGCTGCCAGTCCATCCAGCGGTCTGACGCGGCGCGGACAACAGGGTCCTCGGGCCACAGGCCGCCGCTGCCGTAGCGGGCGGCGAGATAGCGGACGATCGCGTTCGATTCCCAGACCACGGTCTCGCCGTCACGGATGACGGGGATCAGCCGGTTGGGATTCATGGCGGCATAGTGCGGCGTGTCGAGGCCGCCGAAGGCGCCGCCGACGTCGACCCGCTCGTGCTCCAGGCCGAGCTCGGCCACCGTCCACATCACTTTCTGCACGTTGATCGAGCTCGTCCGGCCCCAGATCCTGATCATGCGACATCTCCCGGCTGCTTGCCCCACCTTGCGGCCGATCGGCGGCAGCCGCAATCGGGCCACAAACGCACGTTGGCCCGTGTCCTCTGCGGCGCGCCATAGCCGCGGACTGCGCCATATGGGCCGCTACCAGTTGCGCATTGGCCACGGTTCCTGCTAGAGCGTGGCAGTCTCGAACAAAAAGGTGCGAGGATGCGGGAAACGGAGTGGCCGACGCTCGGCTTGCTGGGCGCCTGCTACCTGCTGTGGCTCGGAGTCACGGCATTCCACCAACAGATCGGCTATCTCCTCGCCGTCCCGATCCTGATCCTCACCCTCACCCAGTTCTCCTCGCTGCAGCACGAGGTGCTGCACGGGCATCCGTTCCGCAGCGCGCGGCTCAACGAGGCGACCGTCTTCCTGCCGCTCGGCCTGTGGCTGCCCTACCGCCGCTTCCGTGATCTCCATCTCCGGCACCACCGGGTGCCCACCTTGACCGACCCCCAGGACGACCCCGAGAGCTTCTACCTGCCGGTAACGCGCTGGCAGCTCGTCGGTGCCGCGATGCGTCGGGTGCTCGCGGTCAACAACACGCTGCTCGGCCGGATGATGATCGGCCCGGCGCTGGCGCTGGTGGCGTTCCTGGTCGCCGAGATCCGAGCGCTGGCCGTCGGCGAGCGGGCGGTGCGCACCGCCTGGGGCGTGCATCTGCTGGGGCTCGTGCCGGTCGTGGCCTGGCTGTGGTGGACCGGCTTCGGCGTGACACCCTACCTGCTCGCGGTCTATCTTTCCTTCTCGCTGCTGATGATCCGCACCTTCCTCGAGCATCAGGCGGCCGAGACGCCGGAAGCGCGGACCGTGATCATCGAGCATGGCGGGCCGCTGGCCCTGCTGTTCCTGAACAACAACCTGCATGCGGTGCATCACGAGCGGCCTTCGGTGGCGTGGTACCGCATCCCCGCGATCTACCGGCGCGAGCGCGCCCGCTATCTCGACCGCATCGGCGATTATCGCTACCGCTCCTACTGGGACGTGTTCCGCCGCTATCTGCTCACGCCGAAGGAGCCGGTGCTCTGGCCTCTGGACCCGCAACGGAGCTGAACGACGGGGAGGCCGGGCCGGTCGCCTCCCTGCCGATGTACGACCTCCCGGAGCTGCGCTGGGCGACCGACGCGATGTGGCAGTGTCTGGCACGGGAGCTGGCCGCTCGCGGCATCGCGGCCCCCGCGGAACTGGACCGCCGCGCCGACCATCGGGCGGTCTGGCACGAGCCGCGGCTGCTGCTGTCGCAGACCTGCGGCTATCCCTACGCCGCCCACCTGCGCGGCAAGGTGCGGCTGGTGGCGACGCCGTGCTACCGTGCTGACGGCCACGCCGACGCACACTATCGCTCGCTCCTGCTGGTCCGCCGCGACGATCCGGCGGACGGGCTCGCGGACCTGCGCGGCCGCCGCGTCGCGTTCAACGAGCTGGATTCGCAATCGGGCCACAACACGCTGCGCGCCGTGGTGGCACCCCTGGCGCAGGACGGGCGGTTCTTCGCGGCCAGCCTCGCCACCGGCGGCCACCGGGCATCGATCGCGGCCGTGACCGAGGGGCGGGCCGATCTGTGCGCCGTCGACTGCGTCACCTGGGCCCTGCTGTGCCGGCACGAGCCCGAGCGGACCGGGAAGCTGCGGCCGATCGGCTGGACCGCTGTCGCCGCCGCTCTGCCGCTGATCACCGCCTGGGATGGCCCCGTCGACGCCCTGCGCGCGGCGCTGGCCGCGGTGGCGGCCGATCCTGGGCTCGCCGCGGCGCGCGAGGCCCTGCTGCTCGACGGCTTCGCCATCCGCGACGATGCCGACTACGACCGGATCCTGCTGATGGAGCAGGATGCGATCGCGCGGGGCTATCCGGCGCTGGCCTGATCAGCCGCCGACGAGCGCCAGCAGGATCACCACCTCGGCACCGTCCGCGAGCGGCGTGTCCAGCGCCACCTTGCGGCCGTCGACGAAGACGTTGATCTGGCGCCGCAGCCGCGGGCTCGGGTCGCACAGCCGGTCGCGCATGCCGGGCCAGCGTGCCTCGAGCGCATCGACCAGCTCGGCCACGCTGGCGGCGGGCAGCTCCAGCCGCCGCTCGGCGCCGGTAAACAGCCGCAGCAGCGGCGGCGGCAGGGTGACCGTGACCGGCATCAGCCTGCGACGGTCAGCGTCTCGACCGACAGCACGGTCGGCAGATGCCGGGCGATCTCCTGCCAGCTCTCGCCCTCGTCGGCGCTGGCGAACAGGCTGCCGGTGTTGGTGCCGAAATAGACGCCGGCCGGGTCGAGGCCGTCGGTCGCCATCGCCTGGCGCAGCACGGCGAAGTAGGCGCCGTCCTGCGGCAGGCCCCGGCGCAGGTCGGTCCACGACGCGCCGGCGTCGCGCGTGCGCCACACCGCGCTGCGGCCGTCGGGCGGGTAGCGGCCGATCGAATCGCCGTTGAGCGGGTGCAGATAGAGGGTGTCGGGATCGCGTGGGTGGGGTGCGGAGGCGAAGCCGAAGCTCGACGGCAGGCCGTTCTCGATGCTGTCCCAGCTTCGCCCGCCATCCTCGCTGCGGTACATGCCGCAATGGTTCTGCTGGTAGAGCCGGCCCGGCCGGCCCGACGCCATGACCACGTTGTGCACGCACTGTCCGGTCTCGGGATAGCGCTGCTCCTCCGGCAGGTAGTCGCAGCGCGTGCCGCGATTGCGCGCCTCCCAGGTCTCGCCGCCGTCGGCACTGTGGAACACGCCGGCGGCCGAGATGCCGACCCAGATCTGCCGCCCGTTGTCCGGCCCGGTCAGCAGCGTGTGCAGGATCAGGCCGCCGCCGCCGGGCTGCCAGTCGGGTCGCGAGGGGTGCTCGCGCAGGGCGGCGACATGGCGCCAGGACTGGCCGCCGTCCTCGCTGCGGAACAGGCCGGCCGGCTCGACCCCGGCATGGATCACCTCGCCCCGCGGTTCGACGCTCCATGCGGCACGGATCGGCGTGTCGCCGGCGGGATAGGCCAGGCCTTCGCTGGAGTGCGTCCAGGAGTGCCCGAGATCGGTCGACTTCCACACCGCCGGGCCGAACCACTCGTTGCCGCCGGCGCCGTAGATGGCACCGGTGGCGGGGTCGGCCTTGAGGTGGTTGATCGGCCAGGTCTCGCAGTAGGGGCCGCGCTGAAGCCACTGGCCGCGCCCCGCGTCGCTCTCCAGGATGAAGGCGCCCTTGCGCGTCCCCACCAGCACGACGATCCGCCTGCCCATGTCGAGCCCCTCCTGGCTATGGCCACGGCTGGCGCCACATCCTATCCGAGACGGCGCTCGCCAGCGACGCCGTTCGGTGCCATGCCGACGACGATCCTGGCCGCCGGAATTCGACAGATCGGCCGACGGGGAGACGCCGCGTGAAGTTCATGTGCCTGGTCTACAACGACGACGAGCAGCTGCGCGCCATGCCCGAGGCCGAGTTCTGGGCGTTCTCCAACGCGCACGTCGCGGTCGACGAGGAGCTCAAGCGCAGCGGCCACTCGCTGCTCGCCGAGGCGCTGCAGCCGCCGGCCACGGCCAGGACGGTGCGCGTGCGCAACGGCCGCCGGCACGTCACCGACGGTCCCTATGCCGAGGCCAAGGAGCTGGTGGGCGGGATCTACCTGATCGAGGCGCGGGACATGGACGAGGCGGTCGAGATCGCCGCGCGCATCCCCTCGGCCAGCGTCACGGGGATCGAGGTCCGCCCGGTCTGGGAGCTGCGCGGCCACGAGCCCCGGGTCGGCAGGGCATGACGGCGCGGCGGCGCTAACGGTCGGGCAATCTTTGCCGGGCACCATGCCCGGATGATGTCGAGACATGCCGTCGCCACCCGCGCGGAAGGCGGACTATGAGGCTGCCGCTCGGGCTCTGGCTGCTGCTCTTGGGCCTCGCCGGCTGCACGCCCTACTACGACCGGCTCGCCGATCACGAGCAGCGGACGCTGGAGCGGGCGCGTGCGGCCAAGACGGCGGGCGATGCGGCCGGGGCGTGCGCCGAGCTCGGCGATGCGGTCGCGGGCGACGTCCATCCCTCGCTGCTCATCGCCCGGGCGCGCTGCCTCATGGACCCTGCCGCCGGCACGCCGGATCTGGCGCAGGCGCGGGCGCTGCTGGAACGGGCCTACGCCCTGCCGTCGCCGCGCCGGGGGCGGGCCGCCCTGTGGCTGGGCCAGCTCGAGCGGCAGAACGGTGCCCCGGCCGCGGCGCAGATCGCCTGGCTGGAGCGGGCGCGCGAGCTGGGCGAGCCGGGCACCGAGCGGCTGCTGGTCAAGGCCTGGGCGCTGGAGCCGCAGACCTACCGGGCCGAGCTCCTCGCCGCCTATCGCCGGACCGCCGCGACCGACCCCTACAGCGCGCTCGAGCTGGCGCGGCTCGAGGCCGCCGATCCGGCCGCTGCCCGGGCCGCCGTGCGGGCGCTGGAGATCGGCGCGCGCGCCGGCAACGGCGCGCAGGCACGGACCCTGGCCTGGCTCTACCGCTCCGGCGAGCTGGTGTCGCCGGACCAGGATCGCGCCCGCGACTGGCTGACGGTGGCCGCGCGCGAAGGCGACGGGACGGCGCAAAGAAAGCTCGCCGAGCAGGCGATGGCGGCGGGCGACATGGAGGCTGCGCGGCGCTGGCTGGAGCGGGCGGTGGTCGCGCGGGACGCGCCGGCGGCGGTCACTCTCAGTCGAGGGCTGCTGGCAGGGCGGTACACGGCGATCGACAGCGAGGCCGCGGCTGCCCTGGCACGGCTGGCGGGCCCCACAGCTGGGCCAGACCTCGCCTTTGCCTATGGCAGCCTGCTGCTTGCTGGCGGCCCCGTCGCTCGCGATCCGGTTGCCGGCCTTGCGCTCCTGGATCGCGCTGCCACCAATGGCCTGCCGGCAGCCCAGGCCGAGCTGGGCCGCCGCCTGCTGCGCGGGCAGGAGGCGCCACGCGACCCCGAGCGCGGCATCAGCCTGCTCGATGCCGCTGCCGCTGCGGGAGATGCGAGCGCCATGTTCCACCTCGGCCGCGCTTATCTGGACGGTGGTGGCGGCGTCCCGCGGGACCAGACCCTCGGCATGAACTGGCTGCACCGTGCCGCGGCCGCCGGCTCACGCGGCGCCCGCCTCGAGCTAGCGCGGCGGGCGGCCGACCCGGTCGGGGCTGCCGAACAGCCGACGGCACGCGGCTGACGCCGCTCAGGCGACCTTGTCGCCGCCCGCGAAGCTGGAGCGGCCCGGGCCGGACTTCGCCCCCTCCGCGATGCTCTCGACATGCTCGCTGAGGGGGTTCTCCTCCGCACCCGCCGGCAGCCGCTCGCCCGCCGGGACGGCCGCGTCCACCGACGCCTGCAGCTCGGCCTCCGCCTGCGCGCGATAGGCCTCCTGCCGCCCCTCCGGCCGCCCGGCCTCCTCCCAGAGCTTCTGGGCCCGCACATCGATCTCGGCCCGTCGCGACTCGTCCATGGTCACCCCCTGACTGCGATGGCCGAGAAAGTGCTGAGCAGCGCCACAGTTCCGTGCGCGCTGTCACTCCAGCCTGCGGCGCGAAGGACAAAGCAGAGGACGCGGTCCCTTCGGCACCCTGTCGGCGCTACCGAAGGCAGCTTGGGACGGGCTCCCGCGACGCCGCTCGGGCGGTTGGGCGGTGGCCCTATCCGGTGGTGAGGCGGTACGCAGTTCGCCCGGAGAGAGCATCCTCGCATCCAACAGAATTTGACGCCGAGCGCGAACCGGACATATTGTCTGGTTGCGATGCCAAACAACGTTCTGGGCTTTCGCGGCAGCACGCCAACCGCGGCAGAGCTGGTCGAGCGTGTCCGTGAATTGGCCGCCTCGAGCGCCAATGTCGACTGGTCGCACCCGCATTTCCGCGAGCAGCTGGCGAGGCGGAAGCTGACCATGCGGCAGGCGCTGGACGTCCTGGCGCGAGGTGAAGCTGCCGGAGATCCGCGTCGCGACGACTACGGAGATTGGCGGATCAGGCTGAAGAAGGTGAGCGCGGGACGTCCTGTGTCCTTGGTGGTCGCGTTGCACGACAACAGAGTGGTCGCGGTAACCATAATCTAGAGGGAGATGAACCATGGCCGAATTCTACCACTACACCGAGTCCGGGCTGGACTATGTGTATCTGGCCAACGGGTTCGACATCCGCGAGACGGAGCGCGGTGAGATGGTTAGCTTCGTCGATCTCGATGGATTGCATCGCGCCATCGGTCATTTCATCGTGACCGGGCGGCGACGGCTGAGCGGTGCCGAGATGCGGTATCTGCGCCAGGAGCTGGGCCTGTCCCAGGCTGCGCTCGCTCGGCTCCTGGGCGCGACGGAACGCACGGTGGCGCGATGGGAGACGGGGCACAACAAGCCTTCGCCGGCCGCAGAGGGCGCGCTGCGCCTGCTCTATCAGGAGCACACGGAGGACCAGGTGCAGGTCGCGGAATCGTTTCGGCGCATGGTCGGGAGCGAAGAGCAGGACAATCGCCGCCTCGAGCTCGTCGAGAATCATGGCTGGGACAGGGCAGCGTAGCTATCCGGCCCCGTATCCCTGGCTCTATTCGACAGACCGCTGAAGGGGACTGAGTGCTGGCGCGCCCGAGAGGACTCGAACCTCTGACCTCAAGCTCCGGAGGCTTGCGCTCTATCCAACTGAGCTACGGGCGCGTGGGCGGAGATATAGGGCGGGCGGGGCGGCGCGTCAAAGGCTCGCGATGGCGTTGCGGTGCGGGCGTGGCCGTGGCACGAGGCGCGGGGCAGAGCGGGGTGGGGCAGAGCATGGCGAGCGAGGAATTCCTGCTGGTCGAGGATCGCGAGGTGGTGCTCACCGAAGCGATGAGCGTGGTCTGCGACGGCGGCAACGGTGCCCTCGGCCACCCGCGCGAGTTCATGACGCTCGAGAAGGACGGCGAGGCCGTCTGCAACTATTGCGGCCGCCGCTACGTCCATCTCGGCCATGCCGAGGTGGCGGCGATCCGGGCGGCGAGCCGGCCGTTCGCCGCCTGACCGCTCACCAGCCGATATAGAGGCCGACGTCGCCGAGGCCGCCGTCGGGATAGTTGAGGATCTGGGCGCGGATGGTGAAGCCCTGCGCCTGCAGGTGCGTGACGTAGGCGTCGTAGACCTTGCGCGAGAAGCCGGTCAGGGTGTCGGGCCAGCCGGCCTCGAAATTGTTGATCGCGCGGCCGTGGTCGCTGCAGTACTGCGACGGGAAGCGCAGGATCTCGATCTCGCTGCGCCCCTGCTCGGCCGCACGGCGCACCCAGGAATTGAAGCGCTCGAGCCCCTCGGGCTTGACGTCGCGCTCCATGAAGTCCTGGCGGGCGCGGTGCTCCTCCTCCTCCTCCTTGCGGCGATGCGCCAGGATCTCCTGCAGCTTGGCGGTCTCCTTCTCGTCGGAGATCCGCTTGAGATCCTTGGCGCTCAGCACGCTGGTCGCCGACAGCTCGGCCATCATCGCTTCTCCATCGCTTCGTCGGCCGACACTGCACCGGGCGTCGGCCGCGCTTCAAGGCCCATGAAATCGCGGGAAGCGTGCTGCCGTCAGCCGGCGTCGCTGCCGCCCGCCACGGTGAGCCGGCGGCGCCCCTTGGCCTCGGGCGGCACGGCGGCGAAGATCTCCGCTACCTGCCGCAGCCGCCGCTCGGACTCGGGCAAGAGCGGGCCGCCCACGGCCAGCACGCTCTCGAGCAGCGCAAGAACCTTGGGCGCGCCGGCCTCGTGGCCGGCGAGCAGCCGCGGCAGGGCCGCGACCGCGGCCTCCGGCTCGTGCAGCACCATCAGGAACTGGTCGCGGAACAGTGCCTTGAAATCGGCGAGGCTCATGTCCGCCGCATGCTCGTCGCGCAGGCGCTGCAGCATGTGGAAGCCGCGCTCGTCGGCGGCGAGGCCGGGCAGCCGGACATAGATCAGGGCACGGACGAAGGCCTCGCGCAGGCCGCCCTCGCCGATCCGCCGCCGCAGCGCCTCGGCATGCTCGCGGATCAGCTCCGCCTCCTCCGGCTCCTGGCCGGGCCGCGGCCGGGGCGGCGCATCGGAGGCGCGCAGGCCGAGCAGCGCCTGCACCAGCGGCGAGCCGTAGGTCATGTGGAACGCGGCCTCGAGCGAGGCGTCGCGCAGGTCGCGCCAGGCGTCCAGTCCGGCGACGATCTGCTCGGAGGTCATCTCCTGCCAGGCCAGGAACGGGTTGCCCGGGTCCGCCGGCTGCCGGTGCTGCCGCACCCAGTCGGCCATCGGCGTGAGACCGGCGGTGAGGGGATTCTGGTCCGAGACCAGCTCGAAGCCGAGGCGCAAGGGATGCATCCGGCGCATCAGCTCCGCCGCCTGCGGGGTGACCATGGCGCGCAGCCAGGGCTGGAGGAAGGTGCGGTAGAGGCCGAGATTGATCTCCGACAGGCGCGCCACGGCGGCGAAGCGGCGCTCGTCCTCGGCGTCGTTGGCGCCGATGGCGCGGATGTCGTCGAGCGTGCGCAGCTCGAAGCGCGCCACATAGTCGCCGACGGCCAGCCCGTCGGGGGCGGTGCCGGGCACGGTCGGTGTGATCACCGCCTCGTACAGGCCGGGCGGCAGGCAGTCGATGAAGTCGATGTTGTTGGCGAACTCGGCATGCTCCTTCTTCGCCACGCTCGCCGAGACGAAGATGCCGAGATGGCCGATCTTGTCGTGGACGCAGTAGACGATGGTCTGCCCGTTGGCCCGGATGTCGTCGACGCTGCCGTACAGGTCGAGGATCCAGCCCAGCGCCTGCGGCGGCGGCGTGATGTCGTCGCCGTGCGAGCACAGGCAAATGATCGGCGTCTTGATGCTGCGCAGGTCGAGCCGGATCCCGTCAGCCGTGACGATCTCGGCCGTCGCCAGCCGGTTGCCGACGAACAGGTTGTCGACGATCCACTGCATCTCCCCGGCATTGAGCAGCACGTGGCCGCCCCACCAGACCTCGAAGCCGAGATAGCGCTCGGCTTCGGTGTCGATCTTGGAATAGAGGTTGTACTGCTTGGTCCAGTAGGTGTTCGCGGGGTTCATCCCCTCGAAGTTCTCGACCAGGTACGCGCCGTCGAAGATGCCCCCACCCAGATCCCCGGTCAGCGCGGTGAGCCAGCTGCCGCCGAGCAGGCCGCCGCTGTAGCGCATCGGCGCCTTGCCCCGCACGCCGTTCCAGTAGGACAGGGGCGCTCCGGCGACGATCACCGGCCCGACCAGGTCGGGGTGCGCCGCCGCCAGCATCATGGTGGCCCAGCCGCCCTGGCAGTTGCCGATCACCACCGGCCGGCCGTCCGCCTGCGGGTGCAGGCTGATCACCTTGGCGAGGAAGGCCGCCTCGGCCTCCATGACGTCCTCGATGGTCTGGCCCGGCACCGGCTGTGGCAGGAAGCCGATGAAGTAGCAGGGATGGCCGGCGGCCAGCGCCACGCCGATCTGGCTCACCGGCTTGAAGCCGCCGATGCCGGGGCCGTGCCCGGCACGCGGGTCGATCACCACGAACGGCCGCTTCTTCGGGTCGACCGTGACACCCTCCGGCGGCACGATCCGCACCAGGCCGTAATTGACCGGCCGCGCGAGCGAGCTGCCGGCCAGCACCAGCTCGGCGCCGAAATGCAGCACGTTCGGCACCTTCTGCGCCATGTGCTCGAGATACTGGTTGCCGCGCCGGCGCATGACGTCCCAGTAGAGAATCGTGCGCTGGGCCGTGTCGACCAGATAGGCGCTCAGCGCATCGGGCGCCGGCGCGTCGGCCGCGAGCGGCTTGGTGGGCGGCAGGCCGCGCAGGGCATCACGAGCGCGCATCTCTTCCTCTCGTCCTCGGTGGCGCCAGAGCGCCGGCTCGGCGCAGCGATCTGGCTGCCACCGTTGCATAGGCTCGATGTGGTTCGGCCGCCAGCCCGATCCACGCGACAGATGGACCCGGCCCGGCTATCGATGGCGGGCGGACAGGGGAGGGGCCATGCAGACGACGTTCACCGCGGGCCAGCTGGGCGACCCGGCCAATCGGGCGAGCGAGAAGATCCTGCGGACCTGCGTCCATTGCGGCTTCTGCACGGCGACCTGCCCAACCTACGTCCTGCTCGGCGACGAGCTCGACAGCCCGCGCGGCCGCATCTACCTGATGAAGCAGATGCTCGAAAGCGGCGGGCCGCCGGCGCCCGAGACCGTGAAGCACGTCGACCGCTGCCTGTCCTGCCTGTCCTGCATGACCACCTGCCCCTCCGGTGTGCATTACATGCACCTGGTCGATCATGGTCGCGCCTATATCGAGCAGCATTATCGGCGCCCGGCGATGGAGCGCCTGACCCGCGCGGTGCTGGCCTGGACGATCCCCTATCCGCTGGCGTTCCGCCTGGCGCTGGTCGGAGCGGCGCTGGCGCGGCCGTTCGCCGGTCTCCTGCCGGCGCGGCTGCGCACCATGCTGGCCCTGGCACCGCGCGAGCTGCCGGCACCCTCGCCGGTCGACCGGCCGCAGGTGTTCCCGGCTGCGGGTGCACGGCGGGCGCGCGTGGCGCTGCTGACCGGCTGCGCGCAGCAGGTGCTGGCGCCGCAGATCAACGAGGCCACGATCCGGCTGCTCAACCGGCTCGGAGCCGAGGTCGTGGTGCCGCGCGGCATGGGCTGCTGCGGCGCACTGACCCATCACATGGGCAAGGAGCATTCCGCCCACGCCTTCGCCCGGGCCAACATCGACGCCTGGACGGCGGAGCTCGAGCGCGGAGGGCTGGACGCGGTGGTGATCAACGCCTCTGGCTGCGGCACGACGGTCAAGGACTACGGCTTCATGTTCCGCGAGGATGCGGCCTATGCCGAGAAGGCGGCGCGCATCGCGGCGCTGACCAAGGACGTCACCGAGGTGATCGGCACGCTCGGCCTGCCGCCGGCGGCGGTCGATGCCGATCTCGTCGTCGCCTACCACTCCGCCTGCTCGATGCAGCACGGCCAGAAGATCACCGCGCTGCCCAAGCAGCTGCTGAGCCAGGCCGGCTTCACGGTGCGCGACGTGCCCGAGGGGCATCTGTGCTGCGGCTCGGCCGGCACCTACAACCTGCTGCAGCCGGAGATCGCCGGCCGGCTGCGCGACCGCAAGGTGGCGAACATCGAGAGCGTCCGCCCGGACGTCATCGCCACCGGCAATATCGGCTGCATGAGCCAGATCGGCTCCGGCACGCCGATTCCCGTGGTGCACACCGTCGAGCTGCTCGACTGGGCGTCCGGCGGGCCGCGGCCGCAGGCGCTGGCCAGGAGCAGCACCGCCGGTCTGTGACGGCGGTCACAGTCCGGCCACATGGCAGTCATGCTGCATCGCAGCGGACACGGGTGATTGACGCGGCTGGCGGCGGTGGCCAGTTCCTTGCGGTGACCCGCTCCTGAGCTTGCGGAGGCAGACCGGATGACCGCAGACCGATTCTGGTGGCGCCGGGCGCGAATCGTGCTCCTGGCGGGTGCCGTCGCCGCCCTCGCCGGCTGCGACGATGGTGGCGATGGTGCGGCCAACGCCAAGGCGGCGCCGCCTCCGCCCGAGGTCACGGTCGCCAAGCCGCTGATCCGGCGCCTGACCGAGTGGGACGAGTTCACCGGCCGCTTCGAGCCCGTGCAGCAGGTCGACATCCGCGCCCGGGTGGCGGGCTACGTCCAGGAGATCGGCTTCGAGGACGGGGCGCAGGTCGAAGCCGGCCAGATGCTGTTCGTGATCGACCCCAGGCCCTACCAGGCGGCGGTCGACCGGGCCAAGGCACAGATCGACACCCAGCACGCCCAGCTCGACCTCGCCCGGCTCGACCAGGAGCGGGCCAGCCGTCTGGTCAGCACCTCGGCCGTGGCCAAGGCCACCCTGGACGACCGCAACGCCCAGCTGGCGGAGGCCTCGGCCAACCTCGCCGCCAGCGAGGCGGCGCTGCGGCAGGCCGAGCTCGATCTCGGCTTCACGCGCGTCACCGCCCCCTTCGCCGGGCGCGTGTCCGACCGCCGGGTCGACGTCGGCAACCTGGTCAGCGACGCCACCCTCTTGACGACGATCGTCCAGCTCGACCCGATCTATCTCAGCTTCGACATGTCGGAATCGGACTTCCTCGCCTACCAGCGCGCCTCGGCGCGCGGCGAGCTGCCGTCCACCCGCGACAACCGCACCATCGTCCACGCCCATCTGGTCGACGAGGACGGCTGGCCTCACGAGGGGACGATGAGCTTCGTCGACAATGTCGTCGACCAGGGCAGCGGCACCATCCGCGGCCGCGCCACTTTCCCCAACCCGCAGGGTCTGGTGACGCCGGGCCAGTTCGGCCGCATCCGCATCCCCGGCTCGCCCGAATACGACGCGGTCGTGATCCCGGATGCCGCGATCGTCACGGATCAGGCGCGCAAGCTCGTGCTGACCGTGGGTGCGGACGGCGTGGTGACGCCCAAGATCATCCGCCCCGGCCCCAGCCAGCCGGGCGGCCTGCGCATCGTCCGCCGCGGCCTCGGTGCCGACGACACGCTCGTCATCAACGGGCTGATCCGGGCGCGCCCGGGGGCGAAGGTCAGCCCCAAGCAGGGCGAGATCGCGCCCGAGCCCGACGAGCCGGCGGCGGGCTGAGTCATGCGCTTCTCGCACTTCTTCGTCGACCGGCCGATCTTCGCGGCGGTGATCTCGATCCTGATCACGCTGATCGGCGGCATCGCCTATTTCTCGCTGCCGGTGGCGCAGTATCCCGAGGTGGCGCCGCCGACCGTGGTCGTCTCGGCAAGCTATCCCGGCGCCTCGGCCGAGGTCGTGGCCGAGACCGTGGCCACGCCGCTCGAGCAGCAGATCAACGGCGTCGAGAACATGCTCTACATGGTCTCGCAGGCGACCGGCGACGGCAGCGTCCAGATCACCATCACCTTCGCGCTCGGCACCGACCTCGACGAGGCGCAGGTGCTGGTCCAGAACCGGGTCTCGATCGCGGAGCCGCAGCTGCCGGAGGAGGTCAGGCGGCGGGGCATCACCACCCGCAAGAACTCGCCCGACCTGATGATGGTGATCCATCTCAACTCGCCGGACGGCTCGCTCGACCAGCTCTACATCTCGAACTACGCCACCCTGCAGATCAAGGACGTGCTGGCGCGCCTGCACGGCGTCGGCGACATCCAGGTGTTCGGGGCGCGCGACTACTCGATGCGGATCTGGCTCGACCCGGACCGCCTGAGCGAGCTTGGCCTCACCGCCACCGACGCCGTCAACGCGATCGAGGCGCAGAACACCCAGGTGGCCTCGGGCAGCCTCAACCAGCAGCCGGTGCCCGATCCCGGCGCGTTCCAGCTCAGCATCGAGACGCTGGGCCGGCTCGAGGACGTGCGCCAGTTCGAGAACATCATCGTCAAGACCGACCCGGACGGCCGAGTCACCCGCGTGCGCGACATCGCCCGCGTCGAGCTCGGCGCCCAGGACTATCTGCGCAATGCCTATCTCGACGACCGCACGGCGACAGCACTCGGCATCTTCCAGCTGCCCGGCTCGAACGCGCTGGCGACCGCGGCCGAGGTGAAGAAGACGATGGCCGAGCTCAAGAAGAGCTTTCCCGCCGGGCTCGACTACGACATCATCTACAACCCGACCGAGTTCATCCAGCAGTCGGTCGACGAGGTGGTGAAGACGATCTACGAGGCCGTGGCGCTGGTCGTGATCGTCGTCATCCTGTTCCTGCAGACTTGGCGGGCGGCGATCATCCCGATCGTGGCGATCCCGATCTCGCTGATCGGCACCTTCGCCGTCATGCTGGCGCTGGGCTTCAGCCTCAACAACCTCTCGCTGTTCGGCCTGGTGCTGGCGATCGGCATCGTCGTCGACGACGCCATCGTCGTGGTCGAGAACGTCGAGCGCAACCTGCGCCAGGGCCTGTCGCCCAAGGAGGCGGCCCACCGCACCATGGACGAGGTCGGCGGGGCGCTCCTCGCCATCGCGCTCGTGCTGTGCGCCGTGTTCATCCCGGCAGCACTGATCGCCGGCATCCAGGGCCAGTTCTATCGCCAGTTCGCGGTCACCATCGCCGCCTCGACCATCATCTCGTGCCTCGTCTCGCTGACCCTGTCGCCGGCGCTGTGCGCGCTGCTGCTCAAGCCGCACGAGGAGAATCCCAAGCACTCGCGGCTGACGGCACCCATTCGCTGGTTCTTCGGCGGCTTCAACCGGCTGTTCGACGGCCTGTCGCGCGGCTATGGCGCGCTCACCCGCCGGCTGGTGCGGCTGAGCGTGCTGGTGCTGGTGGTCTATGCCGGCCTGATCGCGCTCGCCGTCCACGAGTTCCAAAGGGCACCGACCGGCTTCATCCCGCAGCAGGACCAGGGCTACCTGATCGTGGCGATCCAGCTGCCGCCCGGCTCGGCGATGGATCGCACCGACAAGGTCGTGCGCGAGGCCACCAAGCTGGCGCTGTCGGTCGAGGGCACGGCGCACACCGCCGGCTTCGCCGGCTTCGACGGGGCCACCTTCACCAACGCACCCAACTCCGGTGCCGTGTTCGTCACGCTCGCCCCGTTCGAGGAGCGGGTCGCCAAGGGCATCCGGATCGAGGACATCACCAGCCAGCTGCGCGCCAAGCTGGGCACGATGCAGGAGGCGCTGGCGCTGGTGATCAACCCGCCGCCGGTCCGCGGCGTCGGCACGGGCGGCGGCTTCAAGCTCTATGTCGAGGACCGGCGCGGCCGCGGCGTCCAGGCTCTGGCCGAGGCCACCGACGCGCTGGTCGCCCGGGCGAACCAGGAGCCGGGACTCGCCCAGGTGTTCACCCTGTTCAACACCCGGACACCCAAGGTCTATGCCGACATCGACCGGGCCAAGGCGGAGATGCTGGGCGTGCCGGTCGGCAACGTGTTCGACACGCTCAACGTCTATCTCGGCTCGGCCTACGTCAACGACTTCAACTATCTCGGCCGCACCTACCGCGTGCAGGTCCAGGCCGACGGGCAGTACCGCCGCGAGATCCGCGACATCGCCAACCTCAAGGCGCGCAACTCGCGCGGCGACATGGTGCCCCTGGGCTCGGTCGCGACCTTCAAGGACCAGACCGGCCCCTACCGCGTGCCGCACAACAACCTCTACCCCGCCGCCGAGGTGCAGGGCTCGACGCTGCCCGGCTTCTCGACCGGGCAGGCGATCGCCGCCATGGAGCGGCTGGCGGCCGAGGTGCTGCCGGACGGCTTCTCCTATTCCTGGACCGATCTCGCCTATCAGGAGAACCTGGCCGGCAACACGGCGATCTACGTCTTCATCGCCTCGGTCGTGTTCGTCTTCCTGTTCCTGGCGGCGCAGTACGAGAGCTGGCTGCTGCCGCTCGCCGTGATCCTGATCGTGCCGATGTGCCTGCTCGCCGCCATCACCGGCGTCACCTGGCGCGGTCTCGACAACAACATCCTGGTGCAGGTCGGGCTGATCGTGCTGGTCGGCCTCGCCGCCAAGAACGCGATCCTGATCGTCGAGTTCGCCCGGCAGCGCGAGGATGAGGGCGAAGAATCGCACCAGGCGGCGGTGGACGCGGCGCGCACCCGCCTGCGGCCGATCCTGATGACCTCCTTCGCCTTCATCCTGGGCGTCGTGCCGCTGGTCGTCGCCACCGGCGCCGGTGCCGAGATGCGGCAGTCGCTGGGCACGGCGGTGTTCTCGGGCATGCTGGGGGTGACGCTGTTCGGCCTGCTGTTCACCCCGGTGTTCTACGTCGTGGTGCGCCGGCTGGCGCGGCTGGGACGCGGTCGAGCGCCGGCGCCCGGCCAAGCCCAGCCGCAGCAGCCATGAGCCGTCACAGCAGCGCTGCGCGCCCGAGGCTGAGGCCGCCGCAGACATAGAGGGTCTGCGCAGTGACGAAGCCCGCCGCTTCGCCGAGGAAGAAGGCGATGGCCGCCGCCACCTCCTCGGGCCGCCCGATCCGCCCGACCGGGATCTGGTCGAGAATGGCCCGCGTGCCCGGCGCGCCCGGCGGGTTGTGGGTGTCGAACAGCTCGGTGGCGATCGGGCCCGGCGCCACGGCGTTGACCGTGATGCCGTCGCGCGCCAGCTCCAGCGCCCAGGTCCGGGTCAGGCCGATCAGTCCGGCCTTGGTGGCGCCGTAGCCGCTCCGCCCCACCTTGCCGAGGACCGCCTGGCTCGAAATGTTGACGATGCGGCCCCAGCCGCGTGCCCGCATGCCGGCGACGCACGCCTGGGTGATCGTCACCGTGCCGATGAGGTTGACGTCGATCTGGCGCTGCAGCGCGTCGCGGGTGATCTGGCCGAGCGGCTGGATCTCCGCGATGCCGACATTGTTGACCAGGCAATCGATGCCGCTCGGCGTCAGCCCCGCCAGCACCCGCTCGAGCGCATCGGCGTCCGCCGCGTCGACCGCGTGGAACTCGCCAGGAAACGGCGCCTCCGGCGCGTTGCGGGCGAGCCCGACGACCCGATAGCCGTTCCCCGCCAGCAGCCTGGCCGTGGCCAAGCCGATCCCTCGGCTGGCGCCGCTGATCATCACCGTGCGTGCCGCCATCGCGCCCTCCCCGCGCCATTCCGGCATTCTAGCACGCTTCGGTCTTTAGCGGATGCGACAATGGCTTGGCACGGCCGCCGTTTCGGGCATCTTCGGCCTCGTTCTCGTCGATCTGCCGCTCAAGTCGGTGTTGGCATGTTCCGGTCCGCTGGCTCGCGTCGCTCGGTCGCCCTGACGCGGCGTGCGCTGGTCGCTTCCGCCGGTTGCCTCGGCGCGATCCGCCCCGCCCTCGCAAGCGACCCGCTCGACGCCGGCGCCGCCTATGCCCGTGCCTACGCCCAGGCCGACGCGACCCGCGGCCTGACCGGGGCGCTGCCCGCGCGCCTGCCCGAAGGCGTCGCCGCCGCGCTCCGGCAGGGCCGGGTCATCTTCGTCGGCGGCTTTCTCAAGCAGCTGGCCGAGGCCATCGCCGCCCTGCTGGCACGGCCGGTCGGCCTCGGCGGCTATTTCGACGCCCAACGCGAGGCGCTCCTGCTCCAGGGCGTCGATGCCGTCGAGCTCGACGTCCATTCCGAAGGCTCGATCGCCCGCAACGCGCCGGTGGTGGCCGAGGCGATCGCCGCCGCACCCGGCCCGGTGACCCTGATCACCCACAGCAAGGGCAGCCTCGACACCCTGCAGGCCCTGATCGACCGGCCCGGCCTCGCGACGCCGGAGCGGCTGCGCGCCTGGATCTCGCTGCAGGCGCCGTTCTACGGCAGCCCACTGGCCGACCTCAACACGGACAACCCCCTGGCCCGGCCGGTGACCGGCTACCTGATCGAGCGCGCGTTCGGGGGCTCGCCCGGCGTGCTGGCCGACCTGGCCGTCGCCACCCGCACGGCCTATCAGACCCAGCACGCCTCGGCGATCGCCGCCATCGCCCGCGCGGTGCCCACCCTGTGCTACGCGAGCTGGCTGACCGAAGGGATGCCGTCGCTGTTCCGCGCCACCTGGCTGATCTGCCGGCTCGAGGGTGCCGAGCGCAACGACGGGCTGGTCGGCGTCGAATCCGCCCATCTGCCGGATGCGCTGCGGGTCGACCAGGCGGGCGTCGACCATGCCATGGCCGTAATGCGGATGCCCGGGACCGGCTCCTTCGACCCCGTCTCCTGCCTCACCGCCCTGCTTTCCCTGGTCGTGCGGTAGCGTGACGAGGGCCTTGGCGTCGACGCCGGGGCTGGTAGCCTTGCCGTCATGATGATCGTTCGAATGTTGGCTCTGCTCATGGCGCTCGGCCTCGCCGAGGGGCGACGGCCGCCGAGCCGGCACCCGGCTTCGTCGGCGAGGCGGCCTGTGCCGGCTGCCATGCGGCCGAGGCGCAGGCCTGGCGCGGCTCGCAGCACGACCAGGCGATGCAGCCGGCGACCCCGGCCACCGTGCTCGGCGACTTCGCCGACACGAGCTTCACCAAGGACGGCGTCACCTCGCGCTTCTACCGCCAGGGCGACCGGTTCTACGTCGAGACGGACGGGCCGGACGGGGCGCTGCACGAGTATCCAGTCGACTACACCTTCGGCGTCTATCCGCTGCAGCAGTACCTCGTGGCCTTCCCCGGCGGCCGCTGGCAGGCGCTGCCCGTGGCCTGGGACGCGCGGCCGAAGGAGGCCGGCGGTCAGCGCTGGTTCCACCTCTATCCCGACGAGAAGATCCCGGCGGGCGACGAGCTGCACTGGACCGGGATCAATCAGAACTGGAACTGGATGTGCGCCGACTGTCACTCGACCAATCTGGTGCGCGGCTATGACCTGCAGAGCGACAGCTACCACACCACCTTCTCGGCGCTGAACGTCTCCTGCGAGGCCTGCCACGGCCCGGGCTCGGCGCACGTCGCCTGGGCGCAGGGCGGCGCATCGGCGGACGATCCGAGCCAGGGGTTGACGGTCCTCCTGGCGGCGCTGACCGCGGTGCGGATCAGTGGCGCTTCGTCGGCGACGCCCCGATCGCCGCACGGGCGACGCCGCTGCCGATGCATACCGAGACCGAGGTGTGCGCGCCGTGCCATGCCCGCCGCGCGCCGCAGGGCGACGGCCACACCATCGGCCGGCCCCTGCTCGACGCCTTCCGCCCGACGCTGCTCGACCCCGGCGCCTACCACGCCGACGGAAGGATGGAGGGCGAGGTATACAATTACGGCTCGTTCCCGCAGAGCAAGATGGCCGCGGCCGGGGTCACCTGCTCGAGCTGCCACGAGCCCCATAGCCTGCAGCTGCGCGCCGAGGGCAATGCCGTCTGCGGCCAGTGCCACCAACCAGGCCACCTTCGACACCGCGGCACACTTCCACCACCAGCCGGGCCAGCCGGGCGCGCGCTGCGTCGACCGCCACATGCCGCCACCACCTACATGGTCGTCGATCCGCGGCACGATCACCTTCAAGGTGCCGCGCCTGACCTCGCCAGCCGCACCGGCGCGCCGACGTCTGCACCGGCTGCCACGCCGACCGGGACACCGCCTGGGCCGCCGGGCGGATCGCCGAGTGGTACGGCCCGCAGCGCCGCCGCGAGCCGACCTTCGGCGAGGCGCTGGGTGCGGCACGCCTGGGCCGGCCCGACGCCGCCACGCGGCTGGTGGCGCTGGCCGGCGACCCGGCCATGCCCGCCATCGCCCGGGCGACGGCGGTGGAGGATCTCGAGCGCTACCCCGACCAGCGCAGCCTCGCCGCCGTGCGCGCCGCTCTCGCCGACCCCGACCCGCTCGTCCGGCTGGCGGCCGTCGGCACCGTCGGCGGGCTCGATCCCCGGCTGCGCCTGGACCTGGCCGAGCCGCTGCTCGCCGACCCGGTCCGCGCCGTCCGCCTCGAGGCGGCGCGCGCCCTGGCGCCGGTGCCCACCCTCGACCTGCCGGCCGACCGCCGCGCCCGGCTCGACGCCGCCTTCGCCGAGTACGCGGCGATGCAGTCGCAGCTGCTGGAGCGGCCGGAGGGCCTGATCACGCCTGCCAACTTCGAGCGCGAGCGGGGCGACCTCGCCGGTGCCGAGGCCCGGCTGCGCGACAGCGTCCGCCTGCACCCCGGCTTCACGCCGGCCTACGCCAACCTCGCCGACCTCCTGCGCCAGCAGGGCCGCGACCAGGAGGGCGACGGTGCTGGCGGCGGGCCTCGCTACCGTCCCCCGACAGCGCCGACCTGCACCACGCCGGCAAGGCCTCAGGCCGATCCGCCAGCAGAAATACCGCGAGGCCGTGGCCGAGCTCGGCCGCGCCGCCCGCCTCGCCCCCGCCAACCCGCGCTACGCCTACGTCTATGCCGTGGCCCTGCAGGAAACCGGCAGCCCGAGCGACGCGATCCCCGTCCTCGAGACAGCCCTGGCCCGCAACTCCACCGACCCCGACCTGCTGTTCACCCTCGGCGCCATCCTCCTCCAGTCCGGCGACGCGCCCGCCGCCCGCCGCCACGCCGAGACCCTGGTCCGCGTCGCCCCCAACTACCCCAACGCCCGCGAGCTGCTCCAGGCCGCCGGGCAGCGCTGAGGCTACGCCGCGAACGGCTGCATCTGCCGGTTGAGCCTGGACGGGCGGAACAGGTCCCTCCGCTGCGACATTCGGCGGTCTGGGAGCTCTTGCGCACCCATGCGCGCTGCGCGAGCGTCACCCTTCATGGAAATTACAAAATGATTACAGTATTGTAATCTTAGTCCATAGGTAAATCGTTATTTTGACTTCCGCTTTTGATGCCTTCCGATTGCGTCCGCTCGAAAATACCCATAGTTTTGTAGAACATTTCAAACGAAGAATACAATTGCGGAGGCAGGCCGATGGCGACCTATACGGTGACGACGACCAGCGACGTGGTCGATCCCTCGGACGGGCAGCCGAGCCTGCGCGAAGCGCTGGCCCTCGCCGACAGCGACTCCACGACCGCCGATACGATCGTGTTCGCGCCAGCCGTGCAGGGCGGCCGGATCGTGCTGCGGAAGCGAGCTCACGGTAAGTTCGGATGTCACGATTGATGGCGGAATGGGCATCACCATTGATGCGAACGAGGCAAGCCGTGTGCTGACGGGGCCAAGATACTCACCGGTACAAAAGCACTCGGTGGTACTCAATCGCCTGACTATTACCGGGGGCCATACGAGGAAAACGGCGGCGGGATCTTAGGATATGACATGACGCTTATCAACAGCACAGTCATCGGTAATCATGCAGATGGGCAAGGAGGTGGAATATTTGGGCATAATATAACGCTTTTATCAACAGTTCCATTATGGACAACACTACTGACGGTCCAGGCGGCGGGATTTTTGCTACTACTCCGGTATTCACACCCCTCACCGGAGTCAGGTGACAGCCATCGACAGTACCGTTAGTGGCAACAGTTCGCTCGGTGCTGGCGGAGGGATTTCCAGCGGTGAGGTCAAAGCATGCAACAGTGCGGTTAGCGGGAACGAAGCAAGGGGCGATGGCGCAAGGGGCGGTGGTGGGATCTACGGGCCACCTCGTGACGGCTATCAACAGCACGGTCGCTGGCAACGTGACGAGGTGATCGCACCCGGGGCGGCGGCACTATGCCCGCGACTTCTCCTTTTCCTCACCTATGCAGGTCACGTGACGCTGACCAACAGCACCGTCGCCGACACCCGGGCGAACGGCGAAGCGGCCGCCGGCGGCGGGATCGCCGTAGACGGCGGCAGTACAGTCGAACCCCACAACAGCATTGTGGCGGGGAACTTCACCTCCGGTTCGGCTCCAGACGTCAGCGGTGGAGTCCATGACAGCAACACAAGCAACATCCGGGAGCGTCGTGCGAGGTGCCGTTGTGGGCGACGTCCAAGGGGCATGGTGGTCAAACTACTGTTCGCCGGCTCTCTCGGCGATCATGGCGGTCCGACGCAGACCCTTGCGCTTCACGACGGCCCCGACAATCCGGCGCTCGGTGGTGCGGCTTCGGTGGATGCGCCGGCCACGGACCACGTGGCGCAGCCCGGCCTCAGCTGGCAGATGGCGCGCCCGACATTGGTGCCTTCGAATTGCCGCCAGCCATACTGCTCGCCCTGTCCAAGCCCTTCAATGGCTTGGAACACATTGCCTTCTACCGACCTTGTCCGAGCGCTTGGCCTGAACTCGCGGTCGCAGGCGTCTCGCACTACCTGTCCGACGGTGCTGCCGAGGGCAGGGTGGTGACGTTCGACGGGCTGGAATATGTGTGGCGTCCTACGCGGATCTCATCCAAGGCATTGGCCCCAACCGCGACGCCGCCGCCACTCATTTCATCAGCTACGGTTTCGGCGAAGGCCGTACGATCAGTTTCGATGCGCTCGAGTACATCGCATCGTGGCGTATTACCTGAGCGCGGCCTTGGGCGTCGATCCGGCGGCCGGGGCAGTGCACTACATCACAAGTGGGCACGGTGAGGGCCGCGTCGCTGGCTTTGATGGACGGAGATATCGCCTCCATCCGATCCACATCCACGGCTTGGCGCGCCTCGGCGACAGGAAAAGGCCAATTACATCGCCTTGGCCGCGCCGAGGGCCGTCAAGTCACCTTCGACGGCCTCCAGTACATCGCCTCCTACGGCGATCTGATCCGGGCACTCGGACCTGACCGTGACGCCGGAGCGGTCCACTATATTACCTTCGGTTCCGCCGAACATCGTGCAATCGACAACTTCGACGCGGAGCAATATCTCGCGAACTATGCCGACCTTCGCGCGGCGTTCGGCGACGACACCGAGGCGGCGGCGTTGCACTTCATCAATTACGGCTTTGCCGAGCACCGCACCGACCAGCCCCTGACAGCATGGTGCGGCCGACTTCCTCCTAATCCGCCCCGAACAGCTCCATCTGCCCGTCGAGCCTGGGCGGGCGGAACAGGCGATCCGCTGCAGACCTGCCCGCGGTCGAAGCCGTGGCGGCGGCTGGCGGTCTGGAAGCGCTGGCGCAGCAATGCTGCATAGTGGCCGGCGCCGCGCATCCGGCTGCCGAACTCCGGGTCGTTGAGGCGGCCGTCGCGGCATTGGCGGACGAGCGAGAGGATGTGGGCGGCGCGCAGCGGCCGGTGCGCCTCGAGCCAGGCCGCCATCAGCTCCTTGACCTCGTGCGGCAGGCGCAGCAGCACCAGCCGGAAAAGCGCTCACCGCCCGCCTCGGCCGCCGCGGCCAGGATCGGCTCGATCTCGTGGTCGGTGAGGCCGGGGATCACCGGTGCGACCATCACGCCCACGATCACGCCCGCCTGCGCCAGGGCGCGGACAAGGCCAGCCGGCGGTGCGGTGCTGCGGCGCGGCTCCAGCGTGCGGGCGATCTCTCTGTCGAGGCTGGTCACCGACAGATAGACCCGCGCCAGCCCCTGCGCCGACATCGGCGCCAGCAGGTCGACGTCGCGGGTCACCAGCGCCGACTTGGTGACGATGCCGACCGGGTGGCGCGCCTCGGCCAGCACCTCGAGCACCTGCCGGGTGATGCGCAGCCGCCGCTCGAGCGGCTGGTAGGGGTCGGTGTTGGCACCGAGCGAGATGGGGCTGCAGACATAGCCGGGCCGCGCCAGCTCCCGGCGCAGCAGGGCCGCCGCCTCCTGCTTGACGAAGATCCTGGTCTCGAAGTCGAGCCCGGCGGACAGGCCGAGATGCGCATGGCTGGGGCGCGCATAGCAGTAGACGCAGCCATGCTCGCAGCCGCGATAGGGGTTGATCGACGAGTCGAACGGGATGTCCGGCGAATCGTTGTGGGCGATGATCGAGCGCGCGCTGTCGGGAAAGACCTGCGTCGTCGGTGCCGGGTCCTGCGCCAGCTCCTCGAGGCTGCCCCAGCCGTCGTCCGCCGCCTCGTGCCGCAGCCGCTCGAACCGGCCGTCCGGATTGAGCGTGGCGCCGCGACCCTTGTGGACCGTCGTCGGCATCGCCTCCTGCTCCAGTGAACAATCCACGAACATCTACTCCCGCCCTGGCTTCTGTCCAGGAGCGCACCTACCTGTGACGGCAAGCGAGGAGACCGCGATGGCGACCATTCTCCCTACGGCGCCTGCTCGCCGATCACGGCCGGCTCGTGTCGGCAAGCAGATCGGCCTGGCGAGCCCGTGGCCTCGACGGCGGCGACGCCTACTGGATCGAGAGCCGCCTGCTCGAGGGCGGCCGGTCGACGCTGCTCGCGGCGCCGCCCGGGCGAGGCTGCGGTCGAGCTCACGCCGGCCCCGGTCAACCTGCGCACGCGCGTCCACGAATATGGCGGCCGGCCGTTCGCCGCCCGCGACGGGGTGGTGGTCGGCACCGAGTTCGCCGACCAGCGGCTCTACCGCTTCGTCCTGGGCGCGCCGCCGGAACCGCTGACGCCGGAGTCCGGCGGCGCCCTGCGCTATGCCGACCTCGTGCTCGACCTCGCGCGCGGCCGCGTGCTCGCCGTGCGCGAGGACCATCGCGGCCCCGGCGAGCCGGCCAACGCCCCGGTCGTCGCGCCGCTGGCGGGCGGCCCGCACGAGGGCGAGGTGCTGGCCCAGGGCCACGACTTCTTCGCCTATCCGCGGCCGAGCCCGGACGGCAAGGCCTGCAGGGGCTGAGCTGGGACCACCCGGACATGCCCTGGGACCGCACCACGCTGTGGCTCGCCGGGCTCGACGGGGCAGGGCGGCCGACCGGGCCCGTGGCCATCGACAGCGGGCTCGAGGAGAGCCTGGTCCAGCCTGAATGGTCGCCCGCGGGCGAGCTTTTCAGGTCATGTCCGACCGCAGCGACTTTTGGAGCCTCTATGACCGCGTCGCCGGCCGGGCGCTGGAGCCGGTGGCGCTGATCGGCGCCGAGCTGGCGGGGCCGCTGTGGCAGCTCGGTGCGCGCTGGTACGACTTCGTCGACGACACCACGGCGCTGGCGATCGCCACCGAGCGCGGCCGGTCGCGCTGGTGCGCCTCGATCTCGCCTCCGGCGCCGACGCGCCGCTCGCTCTGCCCCAGGTCGAGTTCGCCGGCCTCTCCTTGTGCCGGCGGCCGCGCCCTGGTGCAGGCGCTGCCGGCCGACGCGCCGGCCGAGATCCTGCTGCTCGACCCCGCCACCGCCGCCGCGGAAACGCGCTCGCCACCGCCGGCGCGCCTCTCGGCCTGGACCCGGCCACGATCAGCCGGGCCGAGCACATCACCTTCGCCAGCGGCGATGGCCGGCAGGCCTTCGCGCTCTACTATCCGCCGACCAATCCCGACCATGCGGCGCTGCCGGGCGAGCTGCCGCCGCTGGTCGTGCGCAGCCATGGCGGCCCCACGGGCCGCGCCTCGCCGGCGCTGAGCCTGCAGATCCAGTTCTGGACTACCAGGCGCCGCCGTGGTCGACGTCGACTATGCCGGCAGCACCGGCTACGGCCGCGCCTATCGCCGGCTGCTCGACGGCGCCTGGGGGATCGCCGACGTCGAGGACTGCCTCGCCGCGGCCTCCGCCATCTCGCGGCCGAGGGGCGGCCGACCCGGCGCGGCCGTGGCGATCCGCGGCGGCAGCGCCGGCGGCTACACCACCCTGTGCGCCTTGGCCTTCCACGACCTGTTCCGCGCCGGGGCGTCCTGGTACGGGCATCGGCGATCTCGAGGCGCTGGTGCGCGACACCCACAAATTCGAGAGCCGCTATCTCGACCGGCTGGTCGGCCCCTGGCCGGAGGCGGCAGCCCTACCGGGCGCGCTCGCCGATCCACCATGTCGACGGGCTGAGCTGCCCGGTGATCTTCATGCAGGGCCTCGACGACAAGGTGGTGCTGCTGAACCAGGCCGAGGCCATGGTCGAGGCGCTGCGCCGCAAGGGCGCCGGTCGCCTACCTGCCGTTTCCGGAACGAGGGGCACGGTTTTCGCGCCGCGACCACCATCGAGCAGGCGCTGTGCGCCGAGCACGAGTTCTTCTGCGGCGCCTTCGGCATCGCCACGACGTGACGAAATGCGCGCTGGCGCACTGCGGCGCGCCTCCAAGCGCGGGAATCTGCGAACGCTCATGCAAGTGATGAGGCGTTCCCATGTTCCGCATGGTTCCCGGTGCAGGCGTTCGCTCCGACAGCCAGCTTCCTCGCCACGCGCGGCGGCCCGGGGCGGCGCTGCGGCCGTCGTCGCCGTGGCGCTGCTCGGCTATCTGGTCGGTGCCCCGGTGGTGACCCGTTCCACGCCCAGCGAGCTGGCGTCGGCCCAGCGGGCGGGCGATCCTGGTCGCCGGCACCTACTGCGCCAGCGTCGACATCGACCGCCGCGACCGAACGCTGCTGGTCTCCTACAGCGAGCCTGGGGTCATGAGCGCCGACTCCGCATCGCCTGGGCGGTCTGCGACACCATCCGCAGCGGGGCGGACATGGGCCACACGGCCGGGAGCTGCGCGGCTGGTGGTCGTGGCGCTGCCCAATGGCGGCGGCCCTGGCTCGTGCCGGATCGGCGGCCTGCGCTGAGGCTCAGCGGCTGGCGAACAGCAGCCGGGGGCCGGGCTCGCGGCTGCGGGTGTAGAACACGTGGCGGCCGATCCGCGTCACGACGCTGACGCCCGGCCCGAAGCCCGGATCGCGCACCCAGTCGGCATGGTACCACAGAGCACCGCGGGTGGGGTCGGTGCCGGCCGCGGTCAGCAGGGCGACGGCGAGGCTCAGCGCCTTGCGCCACGACCGGCCCTCGCGCGGCTGGTCCGAGCGCCCGTCGCAGACCCAGCTGAACTGACAGCCCTGGTAGATCACCTGCGCCACGGTGCTGGGATAGGCCTTGTCCGCCATGCGATTGAGCACCACCCAGCCGACGGCCAGCATGCCGATCTCGCCCTCGCCGCGGGCCTCGTGGTACATGTTCAGCGCCATGGCACGGACATCTGCCGTGCTCACAGGACCCGCCTGCGCCGGCAGGATCGGCGCCATCAGCAGGCCAAAGAGCAGCGCAGCCGCACCCAGGCGCTGCATGCCCGTCTCCCCGGTTGCCCCCGACTTTCGACAAGCCTGAGCTAAGCCGAGAAGTGATCGAATAGCAACGCTTGAGTTCCCGCCTTACTCTGCTTGTTCGGTTCGCGCGATTTCCAACCAGACCGCACAGTCGACCGAATGGTCACAGTAGCTGTTGCCGAGCTGCACGCAGGAACAGGAATGCCTTGGATTTAGGCTCGTGCTATGCTGACCTGGGCTGTGTCGCCGAGGCCGATGTGCGTTTCCTAGCCGAAGCTCAGGGCCAGGATGAGGCTGATCTGACACAGGGGCCGGCCGGTCTCGCTCGCCCAATCGTTGAAAACATCCTGCGTGGCGCGCCGCTCGGCGCGGCTGGCGGGCAGTGTCTCGGCTGCATCCCAGTGCACCAGCCCCTTGGCCACCGACCTCGGTCAGGATGAAGGTGTCCTTGCCCGCCATGCGCAGAAGTAGGGAGCGGAGTTGCCGCCGAGCTGGGCGAACCGCTTGGCGAGCGTCTCCCACAGGCCCACCACGTCCGCCGTCGGCCAGTCGGCGAGCCAGGCGCCGAACGAGGCCGTGCGGCGGCGATCTCCAGCATGACCGCCGCGTTCTGCCGGATCGAGCGCAGCTTGCCGAGGTGCCGGATCAGCCGCCGGTCGGCGAGCATCGCCTCCAGCTCCTCGTCCCAGACCCGCGCGCAGCGCTCGGGGCGAAGCCGTGCCAGACCTCCTCGAGCCATTTGGCGTCGACCGTTTCTCGTGCTTGAGGCCGGCGCGAAAGATCCGCAGCGACATCAGCGAGAGGTAGCGGTCGTCCGGGGTGTCGCGCAGCTGCGCCGTCGACTTCGGCCTCGGCAGCCACGCTGCCACGCCCTCGACACCATGCCGCTGCTCGGCGGCGGCGAGAATTGGGGCGAAGCGCGGTGTCGGCATCCGGCCGCTCCCTAGGGTGCGGCCGGAGCTTGCTGCGCGCCGGGGTGGTTGCCAAGCAGCCCCGGTCGCACGGCTCGGGCCGGCCGCGCCATCGGGAGTGGCCGGCACCGCCGCAGTAGGGGTCAGATCTGCTGGCTCTGGCCGAAGTTCTCGATGCCGATCTTGTAGATCAGCTCCAGCTCCATGGTGTTGTGGTCCTGATGCTCCTCCTCGTCCTCGAGAATCTCGGAGATCAGGTCGCGGCTGACATAGTCCTTGGCGGCCTCGCAGATGCCGATCGCCCGGCGATAGTTGGCGATCCCCCGAGCTCGAGCTTGAGATCGCACTCGATAAGCTCTTTCAGGTTCTCGCCGATGTAGAGCTTTGCCGAGGTCCTGCAGGTTCGGCAGGCCGCCGAGCAGGAGGATGCGCTTGATCAGCTTGTCGGCGTGCTTCATCTCCTCGATGCTTTCTTCGTACTCGGCCTTGCCGCGCTTGAAGAAGCCCTAGTCCTCGAGCATGCGCGCATGCAGGAAGTACTGGTTGATCGCCGTCAGCTCGCCCTTCAGCCCTTCGTTCAAGGCGGCCAGCACCTGCGGGTCGCCCTGGACAGCCTTCGTCATGGATCCTCCTTAGAATGATTCCGATGAGGATCTATGCTCGTGTCGAGCAAGTCGACCATGGCGCAACCCGCGCGCGCCAGAGCATACGTCGCGGCGGCAGTTTGCCCGCCGGCATCAGATCGGAAGGGTGAGGTCGGCGGGCAGGGACGCGCCGCCGGCGATCAGTCGACGCGGTCGGCCGGAACCGCCGCCCGCCCATCGCCCGCGGTGCTGTCCGGGGCGTGATTCGCAAGCAGCGTGGTCATCAGCGGCAGGCATTTGCCGCAACGGATGCGATGGCCGTTGAGGCGGTACATGCAACCGACCGTGCGGCAACGACCGCTCGCTGCCGTGTCCCGGCAGGAGGCTTCACTCAGGCGGTTGCAAATGCAGACGATCATGGCACCCCGGCCCGCGACCGAACGGTGCAGCATGTAATCTGGCGAACGCCCGACGTCAAAGGTCTCCAGGGCACACTGGAGATCAAAGAATTCCAAACTGAAGTATTCTGTTGCATTCGAAGCCTCGGGAGACGCCTACGGTTGCCCAGCCGGCGCACAAACGCCGGCAATGGCGGGATGACGCGGCGCCGGCTGCTGAGGTGCGGCGCATCGCCGCCCAGTTGGAAGCGTTACAAAACGCACTTTCACTTACTGAAACTATTCTAAATCAAATACCGGCCTGCCCGTATGGGCGACCGCACGGATCTTGTGTATCGCTCCGCCTGGATTCGCCCGATCTGCCCTGCCGGCCGGGCCAAGGGATGTCGTTCTATGCTCGTTGCGTTTCTGGTGATGCTGCGCGAGGGCATCGAGGCAGCCCTGATCGTCGGCATCATCGCCGGCTATCTGGTGCAGACCGGCCGCCGCACCTGGCTGCCCGCCGTCTGGGTGGGCGTGCTGCTCGCCGTCGCCACGTCCCTTCTGGTCGGCGCCGGCCTGCAGCTGGTCAGCGCCGATTTTCCCCAGCGTGCACAGGAGCTGTTCGAGGCCCTGGTCGGACTGCTCGCCGTCGCGGTGCTGACCTCGATGGTGTTCTGGATGCGCAAGGTGGCGCGCTCGATCAAGGATGAGCTCCATCACTCGATCGATCAGGCGCTGGGTGGCGGGAGCCAGCACGGCATGGCTCTGATCGGCATGGTGTTCCTTGCGGTGGCGCGCGAGGGGCTGGAATCGGTGTTTTTCCTGCTCGCCATCTTCCAGCAGAGCCCCGATCCATTGGCACCGTTGGGCGCGCTGCTGGGGATCCTGGTGGCGGCCTGCCTCGGCTACGGCATCTATGCCGGCAGCGTCCGCATCGACCTGCGCCGCTTCTTCCGCTGGACGGGCGTGCTGATCCTTGTGGTCGCAGCGGGCATCTTCGCCGGCTCGCTCCGGGCCCTGCACGAGGCGGGCCTGTGGAACCACCTCCAGGCGACCGCCTTCGACCTGAGCGGCATCCTGCCGGTCGACAGCGGTCTCGGCACCATGCTGTCGGGCCTGTTCGGCTACTCGGACCGGCCGGCGATCGGTGAGGTCGTCGCCTACGCTCTCTTCCTCGGCATCACGCTCTACCTCTTCCTCGCCGATCCGCGCGCCAATACGGCGGCCGCCGGCAAGCCGAGCCGCGCATGAGCGGGTCGGGAACCATGGCGCGGCGACCGATGATGCTGGCGCTGGCCGGCTCGGCGCTGCTCGTCATCCTCGCCGCCGGGGCATTCTACTATGCGACCGTCGCGGGGAGGGGACGCTCTCCGGGCGCTGCCGACGAGGTGACGGTCACCATCGCCGGCAAGAGCTGTGATCCGAGCGAGCTGACGGTCCCCGCCGGGCGCCGGACCTTCCGCATCGTCAACCAGTCCGACCGGGCGGTGGAGTGGGAGATTCTCGACGGCGTCATGGTGGTGGCGGAGCGCGAGAACATCGCCCCCGGCATCTCGCAGACGCTCACGGCCAAGCTGGTGCCGGGGAAGTACGAGATCACCTGCGGCCTGCTCAGCAACCCGCGCGGCACGCTGGTGGTGACCGAGTCCGCCGAGTCCACGGCCGAGGCGGCGCGGCCGCCGATCACCTCGTTCATCGGGCCGCTCGCCGAGTACCAGGTCAATCTGGTGATGGGCGCCAACGCCCTGGTCGAGGCGACGCGCGCCCTCGCCGACGCGGTCAAGGCCGGCGATCTCGACCGGGCGCGGCAGCTCTATCTCCCGGCCCGGCTCGCCTATGCCAGCATCGAGGCCGCGGCGGCACGCAACTCCGATCTCGCCACCGCGATCGACGCCCAGGCCGACTATTTCGAGCAGCGCGAGCAGGATCCGGGCTTCAGGGGCTTCCATCGCCTGGAGTACGGGCTGTTCGGCGCCGGCGGCGATCCGGCGAGCCTTGCCGCGGTCGCGGACGGCCTGCTTGCCGACGTCACCACCCTGCAGGGCCGGCTCGCCAAGCAGGAGCCGTCGCCCGAGCAGCCGCTCGACGCGGCCTCGGCCCTGCTCGCCGGCATCGCCCAGGCCCGCGTGCCCCACGGCAGCGAGCGCTACGCGCACGGCGACCTCGCGGTGATCGCGGCCGAGGTAACGGCGAGCGGCAGGATCGTCGAGCTGTACCGACCACTGCTCGCCAAGGCGAATCCAGGCTTGCTGACCGAGGTGAGCGATCGGCGCGCCGCCGTCGAGGCGACGCTCGCCGGGCTGCGCAAGCCCGAGGGCTATGTCGGCTACGACGCGGTCGACGAGGCGACGCGCACGGCACTCGGCCAACAGATCCAGGCGCTCGCCGACTCGGTGGCCAAGATCGGCCCGGCGCTGGGCCTCCAATGACTTCGGCCAAGATCATGCACGACACTGAATCTCCGGCTCCCGATCGTCGCCGTTTGCTGCTCGGTCTGGCGGCGGCGGGCACCCTCGTCGGCGGTCCGCCGTCGGCGCGGGCCGCGACGGTGCACGAGAACGTCGCGGCCGCCCCGACCAGCGCGGACACGGCGCAGCGACAGCCGTTCTACGGCCGGCATCAGGCAGGAATCGTCACCCCGCGGCCGGCGGCCGGCCTGGTGGCGTCCTTCCAGGTGATCGCCGCCAACCCGGCCGAGCTGGAGCGCATGTTCCGGACCCTGACGGAACGGGCGGCGTTCCTCACCCAGGGCGGCGCGCCGCCCGAGCTCGATCCGCGGTTCCCGCCCGCGGATTCCGGCATTCTCGGCCCGGTGGTCACGCCGGACAACCTGACCGTGACCGTGTCGGTCGGCAGCTCGCTGTTCGACGACCGCTACGGCCTGGCGGAGCGCAAGCCGCTTCGGCTCAGCCGCATGACCAGCTTCCGCAACGACGCGCTCGAGGCGGCGCGCTGTCACGGCGATCTCGCCATCCAGCTCTGCGCCAACACGCCGGACACGGTCATCCACGCGCTGCGCGACGTGGTCAAGAACCTGCCCGATCTCCTGGTGCTGCGCTGGATGCAGGCGGGCTCGGTGCCGGTGCTGCCGGTGGTGCCGGGCCAGCCGCCCGAGAGCGCGCGCAACTTCCTGGGCTTCCGCGACGGCTCGGCCAACCCGGATTCGGCGGACGCCGCCTTGATGGACCAGCTCGTCTGGGTCCAGCCGGGGCAGGGCGAGCCGGACTGGGCGAGCTTCGGCAGCTATCAGGCGATCCGCATCATCCGCAATTTCGTCGAGCGCTGGGACCGCGCGCCGCTGGTCGAGCAGGAGCGCTTCATCGGCCGCGAGAAGGCGAGCGGGGCGCCGCTCGGTGGCGGGACCGAGGCGGACGTGCCCGACTACGCGGCCGACCCCGAGGGCAAGGTGACGCCCTTGGACGCGCACATTCGGCTGGCCAATCCGCGAACCCCTGAAACGGCGGCAAGTTTGATTTTGCGGCGACCTTTTAACTATTCAAATGGAGTGACCAAGTCAGGTCAGCTAGACATGGGCCTCCTGTTCATATGCTACCAAGCCGATCTGGAGCGGGGATTCATCGCGGTCCAGAAGCGACTGAATGGCGAGCCGCTGGAAGAGTATCTGAAGCCGGTCGGCGGTGGATACTTCTTTACCCTGCCCGGTGCGACCTCGGCCGAGGACTATCTCGGCCGCTCGCTGCTGGTCGGCAAGAGCAATCAGCAGGCGTCCGGCTGACGCCGACAACGACTCAGTGAGGGAATGATGGCCTATCGTACGCTGCCAACCTTGGGGCTCGCCGCGCTGCTGCTCGGTGCCGCCCCGGCCGCCCTCCACGCGGCGGTCCAGCCGATGGCGCTGGTCCAGCCGATCAGCGAGTACAAGCTCTACGTCTCCCAGAAGCTCGCCGAGCTGGTCAAGGACACGCAGGCCTTCACCGCCGCGGTCAAGGCCGGCGACGTCGCCAAGGCCAAGGAGCTGTTCGCGCCGACCCGCATGCACTACGAGGCGATCGAGCCGATCGCCGAGCTGTTCAGCGACCTCGACGGCTCGATGGACTCGCGCGCCGACGACCATGAGCAGGCGGAGAAGGACCCGGGCTTCACCGGCTTCCACCGCATCGAATACGGCCTGTGGATCGAGAACAGCACCGCTGGCCTCGAGAAGTACGCCGACCAGCTGATGGCCGACGTCAACACCCTGAACGAGCGGATCAGCGGCCTGGTGTTCCCGCCCGACGTGGTGGTCGGCGGTGCCGCGGCGCTGATGGAGGAGGTCGCGGCCACCAAGATCTCCGGCGAGGAGGACCGCTACAGCCGCACCGACCTCTGGGACTTCCAGGCCAATTCCGACGGCTCGAAGAAGATCTGGGTGCTGTTCAGCCCGCTGCTGACCGGCGACCAGGCCTATGTCGAGAAGGTCGACGCCAATTTCGCCACCGTCGACCAGATCCTGTCCGGCTATCGCATTCTCGACGGCGGCTTCGAGAGCTACGAGAAGCTGACCGACGCCGACCGCGCCAAGCTCGCCGGTGCCGTCAACACGCTGGCCGAGGACCTCTCCCAGCTCAAGGGCAAGCTCGGCCTCGGCTGAGCGCGCGCGGGCGGCGCCGTCCCGTCCGGCGCCGCCGCTTGCCGCATCCCGCCGCAGCCGGCACTCTGCCCGCCGGCGACGACCCTCGGGAGGCAACGGCCATGGACTATGTCCGCTTCGGCAGCACGGGCCTGCACGTCTCGCGGCTGTGCCTGGGCTGCATGACCTACGGCGATCCCGGCTGGCGCGAATGGGTGCTGGGCGAGGCCGAGGCGCTGCCGTTCATCCGGGCCGCCTGGGAAGCCGGCATCACCTTCTACGACACCGCCGACATGTACAGCCTTGGCGCCAGCGAGGTGGTGCTCGGCAAGGCGCTGAAGGAGCTGGCCCGCCGCGACGAGGTCGTGGTGGCGACCAAGCTCTTCAACCCGATGGGCAAGCGCCCGACTCAGAAGGGCCTGTCGCGCAAGCATGTCATGGAAGCGATCGACGGCTCCCTGAAGCGCCTCGGCATGGACTATGTCGACCTCCTGATCATCCACCGCTTCGACCCGCACACCCCGATCGAGGAGACCGTCGAGGCGCTCGACGCCGTCGTCCGCGCCGGCAAGGCGCTCTATCTCGGCGCCTCGTCGATGTGGGCCTGGCAGTTCATGAAGATGCTGGGCGTGCAGCGTGCCGGCGGCCTCGCCCCCTTCGTCTCGATGCAGGACTACCTGCACCTCGCCTATCGCGAGGAGGAGCGCGAGATGCTGCCCTTGTGCCGGGCCGAGGGCATCGCCGTCACCCCCTGGAGCCCGCTCGCCCGCGGCTTCCTCGCCGGCACCAGGCCGCCCGAGGGGGCCGCCACCGTCCGCGCCCGCACCGACAGCTACCAGGACGATCTCGGCATCGGCAGCGGCCGGGACGAGGCGATCCGCGCCCGCGTGGTCGAGGTGGCAAACCGGCTCGGCGTCAAGCCCGCCGCGGTGGCGCTGGCCTGGGTGCTGGGCACGCCGGGCGTCACCGCCCCCATCGTCGGCGCCTCCAAGCCGCACCACCTCGCCGACGCGCTGGCGGCACTGGAGCTCAAGCTCGACGCCGAGACGCGGGCGTTTCTCGAGGAGCCCTATCTGCCGCGCAAGGTGGCGGGGCACGCCTAGCGCCCGTTTCTCCGGGTTGCCCGATCGGGCGAGGCGGCACTACCCTGAGTGTCGTAAAATCAGCTCGGGAGGAACCATGCCGCGTCATCGCCTGGACGCTCGTCCGCCATTCGCCCGCCGGCTGTTGCTGGCGGCCGCAGCCGCGATCTGCCTCGCCGCCGCCCCGCCGCCCGCCCGCAGCGCCGATGCCGGCGACTGGATCGGCACCTGGTCGGCCAGCCCGCAGCCCTTGTGGGGGCCGGACTTCTTCGTGCCGATCGAGATCCCGCGTGCCTTGCGCGACCAGACCATCCGCCAGACCGTGCGCGTCAGCCTGGGCGGCAGCCAGGTGCGGGTCGAGCTCTCCAACGAGTATGGCGACGAGCCGCTGGTGATCGGCGCCGCGCATGTCGCCCTGGCTGGCAAGGACGGTGCCATCGTCGCCGGCTCCGACCGCGCCTTGACCTTCAGCGGCAGTGCTTCGATCACCGTCCCGCCCGGCGCCCCGGTCTGGAGCGACCCGGTCGAGCTCGCCGTCGATCCGCTCGGCAGCCTCGCCGTCAGCCTCTATCTGCCGGAGATCACCCCCACCACCACCTGGCACCGCGACGGCCGCCAGACCGCCTACATCTCCGGCCCCGGCGACTTCGCCGCCGCCGAGCGGTTCGAGCCGGCGCAGACCATCCAGTCGCGCATCTTCCTCAGCGGCATCATGGTCGATGCACCGGCGGACGCGCGCGCCGTGGTCCTGTTCGGCGATTCGATCACCGACGGCGACGGCGCCACGCTGGACGCCAACACCCGCTGGCCCGACGTGCTGGCCGAGCGGCTGGCCAAGGCCGGCGCCAAGGTGGCGGTGCTCAACGAGGGCATCTCCGGTGCCCGCATCCTGCGCGACCGCATGGGCGACAACGCGCTCGCCCGCTTCGACCGCGACGTGCTCAGCCACCCGCACGCCGACACGGTCGTCCTGATGATGGGCATCAACGACGTCGGCTGGCCGGACACCCTTCTCGTGCCCAAGGGCGAGCCCGCACCCTCGGCCGAGCAGGTGATCGAGGGCTACCGGCAGCTGATCGCCCGCGCCCACGCCAACGGGCTGAAGATCATCGCCGCCACCCTGACGCCGTTCGAGGAGACCTTCGCCGGCACGCCGCTCTACGGCTATTACAGCGAGGCCAAGGAGGCCAAGCGCGACCAGATCAACGAGTGGATCCGCAGCAGCGGCGCCTTCGACGGGGTGATCGACTTCGACGCCGTCACCCGCGACCCCGCCGACCAGGACCGCATCCGCGCCGAGTTCGACAAGGGCGACCACCTGCACCCCAACGACAAGGGCTACCGCGCGATGGGCGAATCGATCGATCTCAAGCTGCTCGGGGTCGGGAACTGACCTCGATTCACCCCCAGCCCTCCAGCACGATCTTGCCCTTGGCGCGCCCGCTCTCGATCAGCGCGTGCGCCCGGCGCAGGTTGGCGGCGTTGATCGCCCCGTAGCGCTCGCCGAGCGTGGTGCGGATGGTCCCCTCGTCGACCAGCCGCGCCACCTCGTCGAGCAGCCGGCCCTGCTCGGCGATGTCCGCCGTCGCGAACATCGAGCGGGTGAACATGAACTCCCAATGGGTCGACACGCTCTTCTGCTTGAACAGCGAGACATCCAGCCCGGCCGGGTCGTCGATCAGCGCGAACCTGCCCTGCGGTGCGATCAGCCTGCCGATCTCGGCCAAGTGCACGTCGGTGGCGGTGGTCGAGAAGACGAAGGCCGGCGCCCCCAGGCCCAGCCTTTCGACCTCGCCCGCCAGCGGCTTGGTATGATCCACGACAAGGTGCGCGCCCAGCTCACGGCTCCAGGCGGCCGTCTCCGGCCGCGAGGCCGTGGTGATCACGGTCAGATCCGTCAGCCGCCGCGCCAGCTGGGTCGCGATCGAGCCCACGCCGCCCGCCCCGCCGACGATCAGGATCGCGTTCGCCACCCCCGGCACCGGCCGCTTCACCTCCAGCCGGTCGAACAGCGCCTCCCAGGCGGTGATCGCGGTCAAGGGCAAGGCCGCCGCCTCGGCCACCGACAGCGAGGCCGGCTTCCGGCCGACGATCCGCGCGTCGACCAGATGGTACTCCGCATTGGTCCCCTGCCGGCCCAGCGCCCCGGCATAGAACACCTGCTCGCCCGGCCGGAACCCGCCCGCCTCCGGCCCCACCGTCTCGACCGTGCCCACGGCATCCCAGCCCAGCACCTTCCATTGCCCGGCCTCGGGCCGCGCCCGTTTGCGGACCTTGGTGTCGACCGGGTTGACCGACACCGCCTCGACCCGCACCAGCAGGTCGTGCCCCGCCGCCTCGGGCCTGGGCAGCTCGATGTCCTGCAGCGAGAGCGGATCCTCGATCGGCAGCGAGTTCTGGTAGCCCACCGCACGCATGCGCGTTCCTCCTGTTGCTGCCGGCCCAGATGCCCCCTACCATCGCCCGCCGCAAGAACGCACAATCCCTACCCCTAGTATCCGAATGGATACCGTGATGCCGCGCCACGCCCGCCTCGACTGCTCCCCCGGCTGTGCCGTCGAGGCGACGCTGCGCTTCATCGACGGCAAGTGGAAGGGTGTGATCCTCTGGCACCTGCTGGCCGAAACCCTGCGCTTCAACGAGCTCCGCCGCCTCTTGCCCTCGGTCACCCAGCGCATGCTCACCAACCAGCTCCGCGAGCTGGAGCAGGACGGCTTAGTCACCCGCCGCATCTACGCCGAGATCCCGCCCAGGGTGGAATACAGCCTGACCGAGCGCGGCCGGACCCTGGCGCCGGTGCTGCTGGCGCTGAAGGCGTGGGGCGACGCGCATGGGGAGGTGGGGGAGAAGGCGGAGGCGGCGTGAGACGACAGGCTGTCGGCGGCGGACGCGAGTGTGCTAGGTTGAGACGATCTAACGCGGCGGACGAGCATGAATGATCCTGGACTTCCCAAGCTGACGGTACGCGCCGAGTGGGACGCCGAAGCCGGCGTCTGGGTCGCGGAGAGCGAGGACGTTCCGGGCCTTGTGACGGAGGCCGACACGCTCAAGCGACTGGTCGATCGCCTGCGCGTGCTCGTGCCGGAGCTCCTGGACCTCAACGGCGCCACCCAACGCTCGGCCCCGATCGAGCTGGTGACTCGTCTGCCTGACAATTCACGCCGCGCGGAGGTCTGCGGTCGCTTGCAGCGGGATTCGGCGTTGGTGCGAAAGCATGTCAGCACCGCCGAGGGCGATCGGTTCGTCGATGCCGCGCTGGTCGATGTGAGGAACTGGCAGGGGTGAAGTGCACCATCGTCACAACAATGAGCAGGATGCCGCATGCGAGTTGTTCGCCTGATCGTGGCGATTTCGTGCTATAAAAACGGCGAGATACTTGCAGAGCCATCGGTGACAAACGAGCCTGATAGCTAAATCTTGGCATGGGTGCGTCGGCGCGATGGCCGACGCGACAAGATCGATGAGCGCTTGGCAGAGGTGATCGAGCGTATCGGTCAGATCGAGGACGTCATGGCAAACGTGTCGCGTCGGGTCGACCGGATTGATCTGCGCATGGATCGGATCGAAGGTGGTTTGGACTTCGTGAACACGCCGGTGGACTGACCGGTGCACTGTACAAGCTGTGAGAGCACTATCACCCGACAACGAGACTGGCGGGAATAATGCGGCTGGTAAGAGGTTGAACTCGGACGGCATAGCTTGGGTTGGCCGTCATTTATGTAGTACTAAAGGTCAACGATAAATAATCTGAAATACGCTATCCGAATTACTTTCTCGCTTAAGGCATATCCATCTAGTCGTACGCCAAGTCTATCAGTGCGACGAAGCTCGTACAATAGATCTCTAACATAGTGATGATCGACATTTATCTCTACTTCAAGATAGCATTCCGAATCAAAAACACCTCCGCCAATAATGCCGCGCTCGTGATGACGGCGGATTTCTGCCGAGTCGATCTTGACTGCCATGCGAACTTGCTTGGAATCAACTCTCTTCTCATCCTTCCAAAAGGAACTCGCTCGGCACTTGATTGTAACTGCGTATCCGCCCTCAGTTTCATTATGAATAGATGAATAAACACCAGATGCTATTGTATAGCCATCCTCTTCAAAACCATCAATTCTATCAACAATAATCTGTATCTTTGGCCGGCCTGATATATCAAACGCCTTGGTTTTCGTGCTGAACAGCATAGGAAGTATACCTTTCCTAGAAACTAGACGAAAACCCACATCGGGGTGATATAGTATAGGTAATTTTACGGCAAAATGTCACTTGATCCAATTTACCAAGTTTCTCATATATTTGGGTTGATATATATGGATCATGGTCGTGATTAGGTTCATCATATGTGTGACTGTATTTAATCAAAGTAATATTGTTCACCTTAATTGTGAAATTCAATTATGTTCTTTCCGATAACATAATTTTTTCCAGTCACACGTCTGAGAAAGCGTTGAAGTCTGCAGTGTCGAATTGTAAGGTAATCTGCGCGGTAGAGCTGATCGTTTTCTTTGAAGCCATTGACAATGGTGTTGACCTGTTCAATGCTAAGATTTTCAACAACGGAGTCTAATCGCTCAAATCGTACTTTAGTTTCGGACCAATTAGCCGATCGAACAAATGCATCAATGAGAGCATCCTGCAATCTATGCTTGTCATTTACCATTGCTGCAACAATCTTATATAAGTCCGGAACGATCTCATCGATACTATCCTTATTTAGATGTAGAACTTGTCTAGAAGCTAAGAAACCAGATGGCCGGGATTCATTGATGGACAACGCTAGTATTGGAATTTTCCTACCAAGCGCAAATCCAACTTCCTGATCTGTCCAGGCGCCAGCATGGAAATTCGATGTTATAAGAGCCAAGAGTACATCCATCTCATTGAGTGCTTTTGTGATTTCAAGCTGCCAGTCCATTGTTGGCTCAATGCTCTGATGAGCAACAAATCCGGATATTCCATAGCCCTCCAAAGCCACTGCCAGAGCAAGCGCTTCAACTCCATGAGAAGCGCGATGGCTGATGAACAGCCTTATCTGCCCCGATCGCTGGAACGCCGAGGACCTTGAGCCTACCACCGAGGCAGCATCGCCGGAGGTTGGCATTTCAGCCGTGATTGCGGTGCTCAAAGCCTCGGTTCGCCTAATGGGAGATTTTGCGGTGCATGCAATAATCGCATTACGCGATGGATGCAAGGGCTGGCCGGGTCCCTCCACTCAGCAAGTGGGGGTTCAATAGCGGCGAGGGATACAAACGGGGTCATGATGGGTCGGCAATGAGGCTGCGGGCTGCCGGACTTGTGGGTTAGCCAAACTTGATACCATTAACGAGGTAGTGCCAGATCGTCCACGCCCAGTAGCGGCCCCGGGAAGAGCATCGCCTCGCCCTCACCCTGCGCCACTCCGTGTCAGTCGACGCTCTTGCGCCCATTGCCCGCGTCCCACCCGAACCGGACGAAGAGGGCTGAGATCCACCACGGACGCATACCTTCCACCAATGCGGCCTGGGCAAGTCCGCCCACGTCGTTCCCGCATCACCCCACCCGCTGCTCTCGCTGCGCTCGGTGATCCTCTCCCGCGCGGCCCCTGCTCCACCATCCCCACCATGACATGAAGGCGGTTACCGATCCGTCAATGTGCCCGCTCGCGGCACTAGGATCACATTCCGATCCATGCTATCCTGCGCCCCGACCTGCAGCAGCCCCGGATCATCGCAATGCCCGCCACCCGCTCCCCCGCCCAGATCGCAGCCTCGCGCCGCAACGGCGCCCGCTCGCATGGACCGGTCACGCCCGAGGGCAAGGCCCGCTCCTCGCGCAACGCGCTCACCCACGGCCTGTGCGCCATGCGCCACCTCGTGCTCGAGGACGAGGTCCCCGACGACCTCGAGACGCTGATCGCCCACCTCACCGCCGAGGTCGGCGCCACCTCCGAGATCGAAGCCCGACTCGCGCGGCGCCTTGCCATCGCCTTCTGGAAGGGCGAGCGGGCGGAAAGGATCGAGGTCGCCCTGTTCGACGCCGCCCCCAAGCTCCGGCCGCCGGTGCACGGCTTCGAGTGGGAGCAGGGCGACCCGCTCACTACCTTCGACGTCCGCCGCTTCAACGCCATCCGCGGCCAGCAGGCGCAGCTCGGCCGCGAGATCCGGAATTGCCGCGCCGAGCTGCGGGCGCTCAGGAAGGAGGCGCTGGCGCGCACGGACGAACCCGGTGAGCCGGAGGCGCAGAATTACACGAACGATTTATCGCCGTGCACGTTCGAACCCGGGGAATGCGTCCGAAACGAACCTGAGCCGCATCCGACTGCCCGGCATTTCCGCGCGAACGATTTCGAGAAACCGTTTCAAAACAATGGCCAAGCCGAAGAGTGGCGGCGCCGAACGGCGGGTTCTGGACCTCGCCGCACCGATCATCGCCCTCCACATCGCGTTCCGGACCTACTATGTGCAGGGCCTGCCGGCTCGGTGAGGTAGCCCGGCAGGGCGAGGGGGATCCGCCATGACGAACCTGGACCGCGCCGGCACCTTCCGCCTTGGCGGCAACACCGTGAAGCGCATGGGCTACGGCGCCATGCAGCTCGCCGGCCCCGGCGTGTTCGGGCCGCCCAAGGACCGTGCCGCCGCCGTGGCCGTGCTGCGCGAGGCCGTCGAGTCCGGGGTCGACCATATCGACACCAGCGACTTCTACGGGCCGCACGTCACCAACCAGATCATCAAGGAGGCGCTGGCCCCCTATCCCGCGGGGCTGGTGATCGTCACCAAGATCAGCGCCCGGCGCGGTGCGGACGGCGCCTGGCTGCCGGCCCTCTCGCCCGCCGAGCTGCGGCAGGCCGTCCACGACAATCTGCGCCATCTCGGCCTGGACGTGCTGGAGGTGGTCAACTTCCGCAGCATGTACGGCGTCGAGGGGCCGGGCGAGGGCTCGATCGAGGCGCCGCTCACCGTGCTGGCCGAGCTGCAGCGACAGGGGCTGATCCGCCATCTCGGCCTGAGCAACGTCAACCCGGCGCAGATCGCGGAGGGCCGCAAGATCTGCGAGATCGTCTGCGTGCAGAACCATTACAACCTGGCGCATCGCGACGACGACGCGCTGATCGACGGCCTCGCCCGCGACGGCATCCCCTACGTGCCGTTCTTCCCGCTCGGCGGTTTCCACCCGCTGCAGTCGACGGTGCTGAACGAGGTCGCGGCCGGCCTGGGTGCCACGCCCATGCAGGTGGCACTCGCCTGGCTGCTGCGCCGCGCGCCCAACATCCTCTTGATCCCCGGCACCTCCTCGCTCGCCCATCTGCGCGAGAACCTCGCCGCCGCCGAGCTGGCGCTGCCGGCCGAAGCACTGGCGCATCTCGACGCGATCGCACGGCTCGCCCCGGCCTGAGGCTCGCTCCTCAGGCCTGCTGCGGCCTGGTGACGTAGCGCGCGCACAGCGGCACGAGCGCCAGCAGGCAGGCCAGCAGCCAGAAGGCCGTCGGCAGGCTGGCGAGCTTGGCGAGCAAGCCGATGCCGGCGGGGCCGACCAGGATGCCGGCATAGCCGGTGGTGGTGACCGCGGCGACGGCGAGGCCGGCCGGCATCACGGTCTGGGTGCCGGCGAGGCGGAACAGCACCGGCACGATGTTCGACGCCCCCAGGCCGATCAGCAGGAAGCCCAGCATCGCGGCCGCGGCGACGGGTGAGGCGAGCAGCACCGCGATCCCGGCCACGCCGACGACGCCGCCCCAGAACAGCACCGCCCGGTCGCCGACGCGGCCGGTCACCCAGTCGCCGGAGAAGCGGCCGGCGGTCATGGCGATGGAGAAGACGATGTAGCCCAGGCCTCCCTGCGCCACCGCGACCAGCCCGGCGCCGGTGATCAGCAGAGCGCTCCAGTCCAGGATGGCACCCTCGACCAGGAAGGTGATGCCGGCCAGGGCCGCGAGCACCAGCACCGTGCCGTGCGGCCGGACGAGCAGCGGGCCGCTGTCGGTCCGGGTCGCGCGCAGCAGCCGCGGCCAGACCACCGCCATGGCGAGCACCATCAGGGTAGCACAGAGCAGCGTGCTCGCGAGCGTGCCCAGACCCGCCGAGAGCAGGAAGGTCATGGCCGTGGCGCCGGCGAACCCGCCGACGCTGAACAGAGCGTGGAAGCCCGACATCAGCGGCCGGCCAGCCGCCTTCTCGACCTCGATGCCGTGCACGTTCATCGCCACGTCGAGCGAGCCGAGCGCGGCGCCGAAGGCGAGCAAAGCGAGGCCGAGCGTCAGCGGCGTGCTCACGACGGTCAGCAGCGGCAGCACCAGCGCCATGCCGAAGCCGCTGGCGAGGATGATCGGCCTGGTGCCCCAGCGCGCGCTCAACACGCCGGTCAGCAGCATGGCGGCGACGGAGCCGAGGCCCAGGCATAGCAGCAGCACGCCGAGCACGCCGTCGTCGACCGCGAGCCGCTCCTTGGCGAACGGCACCAGCGGCACCCAGCAGGCGATCCCGAAGCCGGCGACCAGAAAGGACAGGCGGGTCGCGAGCCGGGTTGCCGGCCGGTCGGCTGAATGCATCGAATGCGGCTCCAGGGAAGGGATGGCGAGGGTCAGGTGGCGGGCTCGGCCTGCAGGATGCGGGCGCCGGCATGCGCCAGGGCCGCCAGCAGCGCTGGCTCGGCGTCGTGCTCGACGATCAGCCGGTCGAGCCGGTCGAGCGGCGCGAGCCGATGCGGCGCGCGGGCGCCGAGCTTGTCGCTGGTGGCGAGGACCAGGCCGTGCCGGCTGGCGGCGAGCAGCGCGCGCTTGAAGGTGGCGTCGCCAGCCTCGAAGGCGCTCACCCCGGCCGCGGGCTCGACCGCGCAGGCGCCGAGGAAGCAACGGTCGATGTTGAGCGCCGCGACGCCCAGCACGGCTGCGGCGTCGACACAGCCGCCGACGACCGGGTCCACCGTGCCGCCGACCAGGATCAGCCGCAGGTCCTGCCGTGGCAGCAGCTCCGCGGCGATGGGGATCGAGTTGGTGGCGACGACCAGATCGAGGTCCTCGGGCAGGATCTCGGCGAGCGCCAGATTGGTGCTGCCGCTGTCGAGGAAGACGAGCTCGCCCGGTCGGATCAGCCTCGCTGCGGCGCGGGCGAGCGCTCGCTTGCGCTCGCGGTCGGCCCCGATCCGGGCGCCGATCGCCGTCGAGCCCGGCACCAGCGGCAGGGCCCCGCCATAGACCCGGCGGCAGAGGCCCTGCGCCGCGAGCGCCCGCAGGTCGCGCCGGATCGCATCCTCGGAGATCGCGAACTCGGCCGCGAGCGCGGCGGCGACCACCGGCTCCCCGTGGGCGAGCCGGCTCAGGATCGCATCGCGTCGTGCCAGAGGCAGATCAGCAGCCATGCACGTTCATAATGTGCACAAACAAGAATGACAACGTGCATAATTGTGTAGCCAGCCATTGGCTGCTTCAGGCAGCCGCCTTGGAACGCCGGGCGGCCATCCGCTCCGTGCGCCGGCGGTAGCGCTCCTTGAGCCGCGCCTCGCCGGCGGGGGTGCCGTCGTGCCAGGTGCCGAACCACTGGTCGAGCGGGATCAGTGCCGCGCCGTAGTTCACCTCGAAATATTTGTGGTGCAGGTGATGCTCGTAGGCGTGGCTGTCGACAAGGCCGTTGCCGACCTCGATCTGATGAAAGCCGACATGGCCCGGGATGGCGCCGAAGCCGGCGAAGTTGATCTGGTAGAGCGCCAGCAGCGGATTGGAGGGGATGATCAGGTGCCAGAAGGCGGTGCTGAAGTAGAGCAGATGCTCCACCGGGTGCATCGACAGCGACGACCAGGGCGAGGCGTTGACCGAGCGGTGGTGCACCGAATGCACCCACCTGTAGAGCACAGGAATGTGGATCAGCCGGTGGATGCAGTAGAAATGCACCTCGTGGATCACCGGCACCAGCAGGGCCAGCACCGCCAGATAGACCGGGTGGTCGGCGAAGCTCAGCCACGGCGCGTAGCCGTTGGCGAATGCCCACAGGACCACGACCTCGACCGCGGTCCAGATGGTCACGCCGGAGAGGAAGGTGCGGGCGATGTTGTCGAGGTTCTGGCTCGCGAACCAGAATGCCTTGCTCTTCTGCTCGGAAGGAAACTTGGCGTGGTACTTGAACCGCCGGTCCTGCCGCTTCAGCCCGTAGAGATGCAGCTCGAAGGCGCCGTAGAACAGGAACACGGCGACGCCGTTCACCGCGAGCAGCCACAAGGGCCAGCCCCAGGACAGGGTGCGCATGGTCGCCACGGGCGGGATGATCCAGGCCCAGTAGGCCACCGCCGAGAGCGCGAACAGCAGGTTCCACGGCAGGAAGTAGTGCGGCAGCCATTTGAGGAATGCCATGGGCCGCGGCGGCAGCACGAACACCGGCGCCACCTCGATCGGCTCGTTCGGCGTCCAGTCGCCGCGCCGATTGCGCGTCCCGTACAGCAGATCGTCCATCGCCGCCTCCCTCGACTCGGTGCCGCACAGGATAGGCTGCCGGCCCGCGCGGCGCGACCGGTCGTTTGATCCGATTCGATCAGACGCACTCGGCGGTGATCGTGACGAAGCGGATCGGGGCGGTGTCGACCGCCACCTCGAGCAGCCCGATCCGGCTGAGCACAAGGTCGATGGCACGGCGCGCCTGCGCCTCGGGCGCCTGGTCCAGGACCACCGCCATGATGCCCTCGCGCAAGGCCGCAGCGCTGCGCTCGGTCAGCTCGTGCCCGACGAAGAACGGCTTCCGGCCCTGCGGGTGGCGGCGGAGCAGTTCGCACAGCACCGAGTTGGCGCCGCCGGCATTGTAGAGCCCGACCAGATCGGGCCGCGACCTCAGGGCCTCGCGCAGCAGGGCGCTGCTGCGCTCCGCATCGTCACGGCCGAAGCCGAGCCAGCAGAACGTCAATCCATCGCGCGGATGCTCGGCCAGATAGTCCGAGAAGCCGCGGATGCGCTCGCGATGGACCTGATAGATCGGGTGGGCGAGGGCGATCACGCTCCCGGCCGCGGGCTGCATCCGCGCCAGGAACAGCGCCGCCGTCCGCCCCGCCGCGTAGTTGTCGATGCTGACCAGCTCGCCCATGCCCTCGCCGGCGCGGGTGACGACGTGCACCACCGGCAGCCCGGCGCCGACCGCGGCCCTGATCGCCGCGCGGATCGCGGGATGATCGGGCACGGCCAGGATCAGCCCGGCCCGCCGCAGCTCCGGCGAGGCGATGCGCACGGCGATCGCCTGCGGATCGTCCTCGTCGACGAAGGTGCGATGCACCTTGACGGACGGGTCGAGGGTGGCGCCGATCCGCTCGAACGCCCGCGACAGCCGCTGGAAGAAGGTCGTCTCCGGCCGCACCAGCATGACCTCGATGCGCAGCAGGCCGCGATGCACCTCAGGCAGCCGCCGTGGGTAGTCGAGCGCCCGCGCCGCGGCGATCACGCGCTCCGTGGTCGCTGGCCGCACGCCGCCTCGGCCGTTGAGCACCCGCTCCACCGTTGCCGTCCCGACCCCGGCGAGCCTCGCAATGTCGGCGAAGGTAGCCTTGCGCATGCCCCTGCCGTCAGTGGTCGACGAGCTCCCGCAGGAAGGCGCGCGTGCGCGGGTTGCTCGGGTTCCTGAAGATCTCTGCGGGGACGCCCTCCTCGGCGATCACGCCATGGTCCATGAACACCACCCGGTCGGCGACCTGCCGGGCGAAGTTCATCTCGTGCGTGACCACGAGCATGGTCATGCCGCGGGCGGCGAGGTCGCGCATGACGTTCAGCACCTCGCCGACCAGCTCTGGGTCGAGTGCGCTCGTCACCTCGTCGAACAGCATCGCCATCGGCTCCATGGCCAGCGCCCGGGCGATGGCGACCCGCTGCTGCTGGCCGCCCGACAGCTCTTCCGGATAGTGCTCGCCGCGGTCGGAAAGCCCGACCTGGCGCAGCAGTGCTTCGGCCCGCTCGCGCGCGTCTGCGTAGGGTAGCTTCAGGACGTGGCGCGGCGCCTCGATCACGTTCTCCAGTGCCGTCATGTGCGGGAACAGGTTGAAGGCCTGGAACACCATGCCGATGCGCGAGCGCAGGCGCGCGATCTCGCGCGGCGGCTGCTCGACCGTCTTGCCGTCGACCGTCTCGCGGAAGGCCGGCCGGCCCTCGATGCGGATCTCGCCCTCCTCGGGGACCTCGAGCCAGTTCAGGCAGCGCAGGAAGGTCGACTTGCCTGAGCCCGAGGGGCCGATGATGCACACCACCTCGCCCTTGGCCACGCTCAGGTCGATGCCCTTGATCACCTCGAGCGCGCCGAACCATTTGCGCAGGCCCAGCGCCTCGACCATGGCGGTCATGCGCGTCGTCTCCGGTAGCCGCTGCGGGTGCGGCGCTCGAGCCAGTCGACCAGCCGGGCCGCGGGGAAGCCGACCGAGAAGTAGAAGATGCCAACAACTGTATAGAGGGTGAAGTACTGGTAGTTGCGCGCGGCCATGATTTGCGCCGTGAACAGCACCTCCTGCACCGACACGACCGAGCACAGGGCCGTGTCCTTGAACAGCGAGATCAGGAAGTTGCCCAGCGCCGGGATCACGGTGCGGATCGCCTGCGGCAGTATGATCCGGCGCAGCGCCAGGCCGCGGGTCATGCCCAAGGCCGCGGCTGCGTCCGACTGGCCCTTGGCCACCGCGACGATGCCGGCCCGGTACACCTCGGAGATGTAGGCCGCGTAGTTGAGCGTCAGGCCGATGATGGCGGCCGCGAACGCGTTCAGCCGGATGCCGACCTCCGGCAGGACATAATAGATGTAGATCAGCTGCAGCAGCAGCGGCGTGCCGCGGATGACCTCGACATAGGCGGCGACCAGCCAGGCCGCCCAGCGCGGCCCGTAGAGCCGGACCAGGGCCACGGCCAAGCCGAGGATCAGGGCCAGGACGATCACGATCACTGTCAACAGCACGGTGATCGACAGGCCCGCGAGAAGCGGGCCGAGGCTGCGGACGGCGACTTCGGTGTTGAACAGCTCCATGAGCAGAGTGCCCGGGGTCAGCGGACCCGGGCGCGCTCCGCTGCGGACAGCCACGAATGGTTGAAATCAATTCGCTCTTGATCTATCATAAGTTGATTAGCCCTCTTCCTCGGCTCGACAGTGAGGTCAACATGACATTGCGTCTTGCGGCATGCGTGCTTGCCGCCTTCATCCTGGCCACGCCGGCTCTCGCGGCCCCGAGCATCGGCACGGCGGTGAGACAGGACCAGGCGCCCGTGACGCGTGCATCGGTCGTCGATCTGTTCTCGGTACCGCTGGCCAGGATCAACGAGCTGCGCGCGCAGGCCGGTGTCGCCCCGCTTACGCTCAACGCCCAGCTGGTTGCGGCGGCGCAGGGTCACGCCGACGACATGGTCGCCAAGGGCTACTTCTCGCACACCGGCCCGGACGGTCGCGGCCCCGGCCAGCGTCTGGCCGCGACCGGCTATCAGGCCTCGACCTGGGGCGAGAACATCGCCTCGGGCTACGCCGACTGGAACGCCACGATCACCGCGTGGATGGGCTCGGCCGGCCATCGCGCCAACCTGCTGAACGCGCGCTTCAAGGAGCTCGGCCTCGGCCTCGCGTCCCGACGCTACGTCGCGGACCTCGCCACCCCGCGCTCGGGCACGCCCACGCCTGAGCCACCGCCGAGCTGTCCCTCCAACTGACTGTAGCGTGCCCGGCGGTGGCCGAAGGCCTTCGGCCACCGCCGGGCTCCATGATCGGCACAGGACTGACCCTCTTGCCGGCTCCGTCGCCTGCAGCAACGGCGCGCTACGGCTGCAGCTTGAACCAGACGAGGTTGCGGTCGCTCAGCCCGTACTTCTTGAGGATCGCGCTCACCGTGCCGTTGTTGCGCAGCTCGCCCAGCGCCACACTGTAGGCGGTGCGCAGCATGCAGTCCTCCTTGCGGAAGCCGTAGCGGGCACCGCCATAGCCGCCGCCGAAGATGATGTCGTCGGGCGTGGCGATGTCCCAGAGCGCCTGGATGTTGTTGTTCGGGGTCTCCTTGTTGAAGACCGTGTAGATCACGTCGTCCTCGACCACGTACTTGACGCGGCTCTGATTGAGCGACTGGAGCTCCTCCACCTCGGACTTGAAGGTGACCGGAGTGGCGCCGATGCGGGACAGATAGGCCTCGGCGGCCGAGCCGGCGACCGCACCCACCTCCTTGCCCTTCAGGTCGTCGTAGGACTTGATCCCGTCAGGGTTGCCCTTCTCGACCAGCACGACCGGGCCGTACCACCAGGCCGGGCCGGAGAAGCTGATCACCTTCACCCGCTCGGGATTGACGTGGATGTTCTGCCCGATGACGTCGGTGCGCTTGGACAGGAGCGAGGGGATCTGCTCGCCCCAGGCGATCCACTCGTATTTGACGTCCTTGATACCGAGCCACTGGGCGATCGCCTCGTTGATCTCGACGTCGATGCCGCTGGCCTTGTTGGTCGCAGGATCCAGCATGGAGTGCGGCGCGATGTTGGACTGGCCCAGCGTGATGCCGTCCTTGATCGCCCGGGCCAGGGAATCGTCGCCGCAATTGTCGAACTGCGGCCCGTACTCGTTGAACAGCTTCTGTTCCTGGGCACGGGCCGGCTGGCCCACGACCAGCGCCAGAGCCGCCCCCAGGGCGGCCAAGCCGAGAATCGATCTGCGCATCCTGGTTCCCCCTCTGCTTGTCTGCGACGACAACCCGTCCGAGGTCGGGCGGATCATTCTGGGCGTGCGGCCTTCAGCACATCAAGGCCCGCTTTCATCGCCTCGGCGAAAATCCAGATGTCGCCCGAATAGGTGACGAGGCGAAAGCCCGCCTCGATCCAGGCGAGCCCGGCCGCTACGCTGGGCGATGAGCATCCGGCGGCCTTGCCGTGCTTGCGGCAGGCGGCAACGACGGCGTCGCGGGCATCGAGAAATTCCGGCCGGTGGAACTGCCCCGGCATGCCCAGCGACACCGAGAGATCGGTGTGGCCGACGAAGCCGACATCGATCCCGGGAACGCCCAGGATCGCGTCGGCGTTGGCCACGCCCCTGGCCGTCTCGATCTTCACCATAAGCAGGGTGTTCGCGTTGGCGCTTGCCATGGTCGCAGCGGGGTCGCCGACGGCATAGTCGTCGTGCGCCACGCCGAAGGCCGAGCCGCGATGGCCGTGCGGTGGATAGCGGGTCGCCGCCACCAGCGCCTCGGCCTGCTCCCTCGTCTCGACCACCGGGATCATGAGGCCTTGCGCGCCGAGGTCGAGACAGCGGCCGACATTCTCGAAGGCGCCGGTGGGCGGGTTGACCATGGCCACCACGCCGGCCGCGCGCGCCGCCCCGATCTGCTGCTTGATGGTCTCGAAGCCCCAGCCGCTGTGCTCCATGTCGAACATCAGGAACTCGGCTCCCGCACCGGCCGCGATCCGGGCGATGCCCGGGCTCGCGAACTCGAACAGCATGGTGCCGAAGGCGAGCCCGCCTTCGGCGAGCCGCTGCTTGACCGGATTGGCCGGCATCGCCGCTCTCTCAGTCGCGCACGAGGTATTTCTCGACGATCTCCATGTTCGGCTCCACACCCAGGCCTGGCTCATCGGGGACGAGCATGCAGCCGTCGACCAGCTTGATCGGGTTGCGCGCCAGCGCCCGGCTGATTTCCGAGGGCTCGACGCAGTATTCGAGCACCAGGGCGTTGGGGACCGCCGAGAGGAAGTGCAGCGAGGCCGCGGTGTTGATGTCGGTGGTGAAGTTGTGGTTCGCGACCGGGATGCCGCGCTGGTAGGCGTATTCGGCGATCTTCAGCGACTGGGTGATGCCGCAGCGGGTCATGTCGATCTGGGCGAGGCCGATGCCGCCCTCGTCGATCAGCCGCCGGAAGCCGCGGATGGTGCACTCCTCCTCGCCGGCGGCCAGCCGCTGGATGATGTGCCGGCTGACCTTGGCGTAGCCGTCGAGATCGTCGGGCGGCAGGGGCTCCTCGATCCAGAACAGGTTGAACGGCTCGAACAGCCTGGCGCGCTGGATGGTCGTGGTGGCATCCCAGACCAGCCCGACGTCGAGCATCAGGTCGAACTCGTCGCCCGCCGCCTTGCGCATCGCGTCGAGGAACAGGCAGTCGGTCTTGGCGTCCTTGCCGAACGGCTCCCAGCCGAACTTGGCGGCGGTGAAGCCCTCGCCCTTGGCCTTGCGCACGCGCTCGGCGTTGGCCTCGGGCGTGAACTGCATCATGTTCGAGGCGTAGACGCGCAGCCGGTCGCGGTAGCGGGCGCCGATCACCTGCCAGACCGGCATCTTGAGCGCCTTGCCCTTGATGTCCCACAAGGCGAGGTCGATCCCGGCCATGGCCTGGATCACCGCGCCCTCGCGGCCGTAATAGAGCGTGGCCTGGTACATCTTGTGCCAGAGCCGCTCGATCTCCATCGGGTCCTCGCCGATCAGGATCGCGCGCAGGCCGGTGACGATCGTGTGCGACATGGGTGCTTCGACGATCGCCTTCACCACCCACGGGCAGCCGTCGACCTCGCCCCAGCCGACGATCCCGGCATCGGTGGTGATCCGGATCAGCAGCGCGTCCTGCGAGCTGTCGGTGCGCGCCTTGATCTCGGGCAGACGGAGGTAGAGGGCTTCGACATTGGTGATTTTCATGGCACCTCCAGGACAGATGGGAACGTTAGCAGGGGCGCGCCGCCGAGTCGCGGCCGGAGGAGGAAACGTGGTCGCCATCCCGCAGCTGGTCGTCGACTGCCGCGGCACGCTCCTGGAGGGTCCCTTGTGGATCCCCGAGACCGGGCAGCTCTGGTTCCTCGACCTGCTGGGCCCCGCCATCCACCGCTACGACCCGCTCCGCGACCGTCACGAGCGGATCGTGCTCGACGGCAGCAAGCCCTTGGGCTGTCTCGCGCGGGGACCGGGCGAGGGCAGCCTCCTGCTCGCCCGGCGCGAGGGCATCTTCCGCCTCGACCCCGGCTCGCTGGCGACGGCGTTCTGGACCGACCCCAACGCCCGCTTCATCGACACGGCCTGCAACGACGGCAAGATCGGCCCCGACGGCGCCTTGTGGCTGTGCGTCGACGACCTCGCCGAGCAGGAGCCGCGCGGCGTGCTGTGGCGGGTCGCACCCGACGGCAGTGCCGCCGTGATCGACGCCGGCTTCGCCGTCGGCAACGGCCCGGCCTTCGCGCCCGACGGCCGCACCATGTACTTCTCCGACAGCATGGGTGCCCGCGTCCTTGCCTATGACCTCGTGCCCGAGCTGGGCGAGGTGCGGTCGCGGCGCGTGTTCGCGACGCTCGGCGGCGAGGCTGGCCTGCCCGACGGCATGACGGTCGACGTTGAGGGTCATCTGTGGCTGGCCCACTGGGGCGGCAGCCGGGTCAGCCGCTACGCCCCGGACGGCAGCGTCGAGCGCGTCATCCCCATGCCGGTGCCGAACGTGACCAGCGTCGCCTTCGCCGGGCCGGAGCTGGATACGCTGTACGTCACCACTGCCCGGGAGGGCATGACGCAGGAGCAGCTCGAGGCCGCGCCGCAGGCTGGCGGCCTCTACCGCCTGGAGGTCGGCATCCGCGGCCGGCTCGAGCCGGTCATGCCCGGCTGACGGCGCGTCGCCCGTCATGGCTGTGCCATGTCGAAAGCGATGAAGCGGGCGATCCGCCACGCACCGTCCGGCCGGCGCCGGAACACGTCGACCCTGGTGGCGCGGGTGGCCGTGCTCATCAGAACGTCGCGCTCACGCCGCCGTCCACCAGCAGCACCTGCCCGGTGACGTAGCGGCTGTCCTCGGAGCACAGGAAGAAGGCTGGCCCGGCGATGTCGCCCGGCTTGCCGGCGCGGCCCAGCAGGATGCGGCCGTATTTCAAGTAGATGTCCTTGAACCATTCGGTCTCGTGCTCGTGGCCGCCTTCGGGCAGCACCGCCATGCGCGTGTCGATGAAGCCGGGGGCGATGGCGTTGACGTTGATGCCGCGCTTGCCGACGTCGGCGGCGAGCGCCCGGGTGAAGTTGGCGACGCCGCCCTTGGCGGTGGAGTAGGGGATCGAGTCCGGCTGGCCGCGCTCGCCCATGATCGAGCCGATGTTCAGGATCCGGCCCCAGCCCGCGGTCATGAACGGCAGGAGCGCCATGGTGCAGAGCACGGCGCCGGTGAGGTTGATCCGCAGCACCTGCTCGAAGCGGACGAGGGTCAGGTCGGCGATGCCGGTCATGTCGAGGATCGCCGCGTCGTTGACCAGGATGTGCAGGGTGCCGAGCCGGGTCCGGGCGAGGGCCGCCAGCCCTGCAACCGATTCCTCGCTGCCGACGTCGACCGCGAACGGCAGGACCGAGTAGCCCAGCGCCGACATGCGCAAGGCCTCGGCCGCGGCGGCCGGGCGGTCGATGTCGGCCATCACCACGAAGGCGCCCTCGCGCGCCAGCCGCTCGGCGATGGCGAGACCGATGCCGTGGCCCGACCCGGTGACGATGGCGTTGCGGCCGGCGAGGGGCTTTTGCGGCGCCATGATCTCAGGCGACCGTGTAGCGGGCGAGCGCGTCGCGGTTCAGCTCGAACCCGAGCCCCGGCCTGGTCGGCAGCGGGATCTCGCCGTCCACCAGCCGCAGATCCTCGGCTGCCAGCTCCTTGCGCAGCGTCTCGAAGCACAGCTCCGGCGGCAGATACTCGATAAAGGCGCAGTGCGGCTGGGTGAAGGCGAGGTGTGCGGTGGCCGAGATCGAGATGCCGGTCTTCCAGCAGTGCGGCACGATGACGAGGCCCCGCTCGGCCGCCATCTCGCACACCGCCCTGGCCTCGATGAGCCCGCCGACCCGACCGACGTCGGGCTGCGCCACCTGCACCTTGCCGCGGTCCATCAGCTCGGCGAACTCGTGCCGGGTCGCCATCCATTCGCCGGACGCGATCCGCATCGGCGCCGCCTCGGCGAGCTTGCGGTGCTCGTCGAGATTGTCGGCCCAGATCGGGGTCTCGAGGAAGAAGATGTCGAACTCGGCCCAGTCCTTGACCACCGACAGGCAGGTGGCGGCGTCCTCCCACAGATACTGCACGTCGATCATCAGGGTGACGTCCGGCCCCAGCGCCTTGCGCACCGCAGCCACCACCTCGGTGTGGCGGTCGTAGCTCTCATGCAGGCCCGAGTGGGCGTAGGGGCCATTCATGGTCACCTCGGACTTCACCGCCTTGAAGCCGAGGCCCTTGGCATTCACGGCCGATTCGACCAGCGCGTCGCGATACTCCGCGAAGCTGTGCCCGGCCGGCTGCAGCGAGGCGTAGGGCACCACGGTCGGGCGCACCGCACCGCCCAGCAGCTCGTGCACCGGCTTGCTGAGCGCCTTGCCCTTCAGGTCCCAGAGCGCCATCTCGACAGCACCCAGCGTGTGGACGACGGCACCCCGCCGCCCGTTCATCGCCGTGCCGAGATAGATCCGGCGCCAGATGCCGGCGATGTCGGTCGGGTCGGCGCCGAGCAGCAGCTCCTTCATGCACAGGCCCATGGTGTGCGTGCCCGGCGCCTCCAGGCACGCCTTGGCGATCCACGGGTTGACGTCGCTCTCGCCGATGCCCTCGAGCCCGTCTTGCGTGCGCAGCACGACGACGAAGCTGTCCTGCGCCGAGCTCGTGAACCGGGGGTCGTAGTTCGGCGCCAGCAGCACATGGCACTCGACGGATGCGATCTTCATGCGCGCCCCATCAGCACGGCCGTCCGGCATCGAGGGTGTCCGTGCGGCGCATGATGTGGATCTCGACCTCACGGTCGAGCTCGTCGGGCGAGCCCTCCATCAGAGCGGTCAGCAGCTCCTGATGCTCTTCGGCAATCGGCGCCTCGTACCAATGGAGCCGGCTCTCCACGCCGAACACGATCATGACGTGGCGGGCGAGCGTCTCCCACAAGGTGCCCACGATCACGTCGCGTCCCGCGGCCACGACGCTGCGGTGGAAGGCGAGATCGGCCTTGATCACGGCCAGCCAGTCCTTGCGGCGGACGCTCCGCTCCATCTCCTCCATCAGCAGGTGCAGCCCGCGTGTCCGTCCTGGCTCGGCCCGCAGCACCGGTGCCGCGTCGCGAAAGGCCAGGCGCTCCAGCGCCAGGCGGGCCCGCCGGACCGCCGCGGCCCAGGCGTCGTCGATGGGCGCCACGCGCGTGCCGCGGTGGGGCTCGGTCACCAGGATGCCCTGGGCGCACAAGGCCTTCATGGCCTCGCGCAACGGCACGCGGGAGACCGCCAGACGGCCCGCCATCTCCTGCTCGACGAGCCGCTGGGCAGGCAGGAGATGCCCCGCCGCCACCGCCTCGACGATACGGTCGGCGACCGTGGTCGACCGGCTCTCGACACTCACCGGCCGAAAAAATTGCTCGATTGGTAGCGCCGAACCCAGCGACGTGTCCCCCGGAATACTGTATACCGTTCTTGGCTGGCCTGGAGCGCCTGTCAACCGGCCTGTAGGACCCCAAGCCGGACGGCGCCCGCCAGCCGCTTTTTCGGCGCCAGGATTTCGACGCCGTGCCCGGCCACGCCGGCGGCAAGCAGGTTGAACCCGTCATTGGCATTGCTGACCGGCTCGACGCAGAGGAAGTCGTCGTCGGCTGTCGCATAGAGCTGGACGAAGCGGAACACGGGGTCGGCGCTGAGCTGGACCGTGACGCCCCTGTCCGGCCAGCTCAGCCCGGCCTTGCCGCCCCAACCGACGAAGCAGTCCTCCACGATCAGCGCGGCGGCGGGTCCGGCGGGAGCGAACCGCCAAGCCTCGGGCACCGGGTCGATGGGGCTCTCGGCGATCTCCAGCGGCCGGCGCGCCCAGATCCCGGTTGCCGGCAGCTCCAGCCTCAGGCCCGACCGGTGGGGGAAGTAGGGGTGGACGCCGATCCCCGCCGGCATCGGCACCTCGCCGGTGTTGGTGACGGACATGCCGATCGTCACTCCGCCGCTGTCGAGGGCGATATGCTGCTCCGCCAGATAGGCGAATGGGATTGTTCCCGGACCGGGCGTGTGCCGGTAGCGCAGCGTCGCCTCGGCAGCCCCGTGCTGGACCGGTTCCCAGCGGGCGATCCAGCCCTCGCCATGGACGGGCTCCGGCTCGTTCGGGTGGTTGAGCGCCAGCCGATGCTCGATGCCAGCGAAGCTGAACCGGCCCCCCGCGACCGGCCCGCTGTACGGCACCAGCGGAAAGCAGGCGGCGGCGGTGGGGTCGACAGCCACGGCCGCGGGATCGCCGCGACGCAGTACATCCACCCCGCGCGCGGTAAGCCAGACCATCGCCCCGCCGGCCTCAGGCAGGATGCCGGCTGAAAGCTCATCGTGGCTGAGCTCGAGCATGGCTAGACCACCCCCAGCGTACCCAGCACTGCCGCGGCGCCGACGACCAAGAGGGGATTGATCTTGGTCAGGCAGAACACCGCCGTCGCCGCGGCGGTCAGCGCGTACTGCGCCGGCGTGTGGTCCGCCGAGCGGGCGACGATCAGGCCGCTGGCCGCGACCAGGCCCACCGCCACCGGCGCCAGCCCGCGCTCGAAGGCGACACGCCAGGGCGCGTGCTCGGCCGCATGCCAGAAGCGGGAGCAGGCGTAGACGACGACCGCGGCCGGCAGGACCATGGCGAGGGTGGCGAGCAGGGCGCCCGCGACACCCGCCGCCGCGTAGCCGACGAGCGTGACCAGGAGGATGCTCGGCCCCGGTGCGGTCTGGGCGATGGCGAACAGGTCGGCGAACTGGTTGCCGGTGAGCCAGTGATAGGTGCCCACGGCGCGCAGCTCGATCTCGGGAACGACCGAGTTGCCGCCGCCGATGGACAGCAGCGACGCCCCCCCGAACAGCAGGCAGATCTGCGCGGCGACGCCCCAGTTCACGCCCGCTCGCCCCGCGGCCAAGCCCACCACAGGCCGATCGGCGCCAAAGCCCCGACGGTCGCCAGCAGCGGCAGGCGCAGCAGCCCGGCCATGGCGAAGCTGGCGCCCATCAGCAGCCACGGCATCGGGCTGACCAGGCAGGCGCGGCCGGTCTTGTAGACCATGGAGAAGGTGAGGGCGACCGCAGCCGCGGTCATGCCGCGCAGGGCGGCGTCCATCGCCGGGAGGTGGTGATAGGCGAAGTAGAGGTAGGCGGCCCCGACCACCAGCGTCACAGGCAAGGCGACCAGACCGATTACCGCGGCAATGGCCCCGCCGAGGCCGCGGAGCTTGCTGCCGACGAACACTGCGAGATTGACCTGGTTGGCGCCGGGGAGCAGCCGGCAGACGGTCATGGCGCTGAGGAACTCGGCGTCGTTCATCCACTTGCGCTCGTCCACCACGACCTGCCGCGACCAGGCCGAGAGGCCGCCGCCGAAGCTGGAGAGCGCGATTCGATTGAAGGCCAGCGCCAGGCCGGAAAGCGAGACCCGGTCCGGCGCCTCACTCATGGGCCAGCTCGGGATCGTGCGGGAAATCGTCCTCGACATGCGCTGCCGCCACCAGCGGGTCGGGCGGATCGTAGTGATGCGACTCTGCCCAGTCGTTCTCGAACACCTTCTCCAGCCGATGCACCGTCTCGGGGTGCGACAGGATCATGCCGAGCTCGCGCCGCAGATCGAAGGCGCTGCGGTCGATGTTCATCGAGCCGACCAGCGCGCGCTTGCGATCGGCGATCAGCAGCTTCGCATGCAGGCGCAGCCGGCGCTGCTTGTGCACCTTGACGTCGTACCGCTGCAGCGCCCGCAGCGAGGCGAAGGTGTCGAGCACGTCCCACTCGCTGATGCCGTGCCGGCCGCCGCAGAGCACCCGGATGCGGACGCCCCGGCTGCGCGCGTGGAGGAGGCGGTCGAGGATCGTGGCGTCGACGAATTTCGGGTGCTGGATGTCGAGCTGCTCCTGCGCGGCGTCGATGAAGGTGCTCATCAGCCGCCGCGAGTTGTTGTTGCTCCAGAGCAGGGTGCTCTCGGCGTGCGGATGGAACGGCTCGCGCCGCCAGTCGGCCTGATAGCAGTCGAGGATCTCGGCCACCACCGCATGGTCCTCGATGACCAGCCCGTAGTCGCGCGTCTGCGTGAAGTACTTTTCGCAGAAGTTGAAGGTCGCGATCAGGGCCAGTCGATCGTCGATCACCATCGACTTCTCGTGGGTCACGGCGAAGCGCGGGTTGCACCATTCGATCTCGATGCCGCCTGCCTTGAGCTGCTCGAAGGCCGCGTCGTTCGCCCGGTCGCCGGAAGAGCGGTGCGGATTCAGCATGACCCGCACCTCCCGCCCGGCGCGCTTGGCGGCCAGCGTCGCTTCCAGCAGGACCGGATGGGTGAAGGTGAACTGCTTGATCGCGATCGCCTGGCGCGCGGCGCCCATCAGCTCGACGACCGGCGCCACGCCGTCGTCGGGCTGCACCAGAACTCCGGCCCTGCCGGCGAACGCGAGCGGTAGCGCCTCGGCCTTGCTGCTCATCTCAGGGCATCCTCCGACCAACCCGAGCGGACCCTCCGCCCATATCACGGCGCGCGCACGCCGGGATATCCGACGGGCGCAGGCGCCGCTAGAGGATGCCGAACCGGTCGAACACCTCGCGCAGGCTGCGCCCCGCGCGCAGCTCGTCCCGGGTGCGGTTCTCGGCCTGCACCTTCTCCAGCGCCTTGGCGAAGGTCTCCTCGGCCGCCGCCTGCGGGATCACCACCGCCCCGTCCGCGTCGCCGAACACCCAGTCGCCGGCCGCCACCGCGACCCCGCCGCAGACCACGCGGCAGTCCATCTCCATCATCTTGCCGCGGCCCTTGCTGTCGAGCGGGCCGATGCCGCCGTGGAACACCGGGAAGCCCATCTCGCGGATCGGCTTGATGTCGCGGATCAGGCCGTCGGTCAGGCAGCCGGTGGCGCCCCGCACCTGCGCTGCCGTGGTCAGCAGCTCGCCCCAGGGGGCGATCCGGTCGGTCGGCCCGCCGCAGGCGAACACCGCCACGTCGCCCGGCTGCAGGTCGTCGACCAGCGCTATCTCGACCTCGTAGGGATCCTCGCCGTCGGCCACCTGGTAGCGCGGCATGTAGAGCCCGGTCCGCGCCCGGCCGAACAGGACCAGGCTGTCGTCCAGCGGCCGCACGAACGGCTTGAGCGCCTGCTCCATCAGCCCGAGCCCGTCCATCACGTCGGACAGGACGGCGCTGTAGAGCTTTGTCGTAATCTGGTGCCATTGGTCGAGGGGGCGCAGCATTGGTGTCTCCCTGGTCGATGGGGCGAAGCCGAGCCGTTAATGATCGCGGTCCAAATTGTCACGCTCAACTAGAGCTGCAAATGCTTATCCAAGAGTGCTCGCCCTGCTCGAATCCGCCTGAACAGGGAGACATGCGGGCGTGCTCCGTCATGCACCTCACAGAGCGTCGAGGTCAGCCGGCCGCGGCATCGCCGTCGCGAAACTCAAGCGAGTGATCGACAAATTGCAGCAACGTTCACGCTTGACACGCTCTGCCTCGTCATAGACGATGCAACTCAGAGGTAACGCAGCCTCGCTCTGAGGTATAACCTAGCGATTGGGTCAAGTCATGAATATGGTGAGAATAGCAGGTATCATCGGCTGCATAGCGTCTCTTACATCATGTTGGCCGTTTGATCCGGATGGCCCAACCACTACCTCAAGTCAGCTATTGCCAGAAATACTAAAGACTAGCTTGAATCCGGCTGGATATCAGCCTGTCAATCCCGCTTCTCAAGACTATGCTCCTGGGTTGGTTTTTTATGGCGACAAACAGGATGATAAAGTAATACTACAGAGAGTAATATGTGTGTCACTTTTTGGGCGCGACGAACTCGGACGCAACAAAGGAATTCAGACAAGTCAAGATTTGGTATTAAATACAAAGCAAATTACAACATATTCTGCCGGCCTAAATTTCTCCCTACTAGAGAAATTGATCAAGAAGAATTCTGCTTCGCTTGACTTGGCAAAGTTCCAACACTCCGACAACGAGGAAAGGAATTTGGGCAAGGTAACAGAAGTGTATATCGCGGATTCGGGCCAATTTACCGAGAATGGTGAACCAGTTCAGGCGGCAGCAAATTGCAAACCCGCTATAGATCAGTACAAGGCCAAGCACCAGTATACCGATCATGTTTGGATATTGGCAAACGCGCTTCAATCAGAAGGAGCATCAATCAACATTGAAAATAGTACGGATCTTACTTCGGAGCTAAAGGCAGAACTTATGAAAGTCGTAAGCGGTACAGCCAGCGTCGGAATTAATACAAAATCAACTCAAAAAAACACAATAGTCGACATCAAGACGCCACTAACAATTGGCGCCGGAAATCCTAGACTTCTTAAGGATGTGATATTTTCAGGCGCCGTGGCCGCTTCCAGGGACATGATTCCAGCTAAGATTAGCATTGACGCTGAAGATAGAACGTTGGTAGCAATCTTAAAAGAACCCATGTAACGAAAGAACATCAAAGGTGCCGATTACGGAATCCCGCTGATGCTCGGACGTCTCGCGATAGTGCTATTTAATATAGCGCTTGCCTTGGGTGTGACGGCAGCAGATGCAAGAACTGGGAAGCTGTGCAATTCGGGACCGGCCTATAATTGGTCGAGCGAATTAGAGTCAATACAGGACGCGACTTTTGCGGTTGATCGATCCGCAACGTCACCAGCCGACGGTGGGAAATGGGAATTTGTCGGGACGGCAACGCTCGTCTCCGACCAAGGGTATTTCCTCACAGCGGCGCACGTTGCTGCTCAGGGGCCTGACAAGTTGAGATTGAGGCCAAAGACGGGCCTGTTTGGCGAGCAGGTGAGTTATCCTGCTCAAGTGATTGGCGCTGGTCGACCTGGTTTTGCGCTGGATGACGTCGAGACGGATTGGGCGCTACTAAAAGCGAAAGGTTATAAGGATAGAGGATTAACTCCTGTTCCACTTAGATTTTTTGATCGCGATGATTTTCCATCAGGGAGAGTGACTGGATACACCGAGTCTTCCAGCCTCCAGCCCAACTCAATTGCATTTCAGCCCACTGAGGTTACCAAGGATGGGCAGATTATTTTCTTATCGCAGATTTTCCATGGGATGAGCGGCAGTTTGCTCATAGATGAATACGGGCGTGGTTTTGCTATTACGGGCGCCGTCGACCCGGATAGCTTACCAATAACGACTTCAGACGAAGTGTTTTTTGCAGTTCGGAACAGGGCAAAATTTGCAGCAGCGCCGTTAACTCCAGACAAAGCGCTATTTGACGAGATTCCACCGAGTCAGATTGTTCAGGGAGTCTTGGGAGAGTATTTTGACGAGAAGCAGGAAGCTACGTTCATCCGAAAGCTTGAGCGCGACGCGGATCCGGTACTTATGCGATCGGGCGTAGACACTCTTTTCATGGTTCGAAATTGTGCGAAAATGAAAATCTCGAACTGGGGTTCGTATGAAGCTGCGTCGCTGATTTATGCTCTTCGTGATGCGGCAGACCGAAATTGCCTGAGCCAGGAGGTCATTCGTGATGTCGAGAAGATGTGCGGAGATGCAAATTATGCTGATCTAGCGAGGAAAGGCTTCGAGAGCGTGCTAAAGAGTCAGTCTTCCGATCGTGGTGATGCACTTAAGAAGAGTGCGCTAATGCTCACCGACGCAGCAGATTCGCTAGACGAGGCAATCGAGCGTGGCCAATTGACTGCTTCCCAAGTCAATAGGAGTTATCTTGGGAATTTGTACCTTGATGGGGGCCGTGCGTGGTTGGCGGCTGGTGCGGCAAATAAGGCCGACTATACGGGGGAGATGGCATCGTCCCTAGCCGCTGCGGAGAGATATGATGCATCTGCCGCCAGAGTTTCCGAATTGGCACAACAGGCGTCGATTCAGAATGGAGATTTCGGCGACGCGGCGAAGTGGACACTTAACTGGGCCCAAATATTGGAAGAACAGGGAATCAAGGACGCTCAAGCTAAATCGCGCTTGAAGACGGATTGGGCGTATTTGCGGGCGGGCATACCGGAGAGCGAGCTTACCAGCCTCCCGCTGTCATCTGCTCTAGAACGTTGTAAGACGGGTGGGTGCGTAGCACTTCTGGGTGCCAGAGAGAATTCGGCCTTTTCTGGACTGAGTGCGAACAGAGTGCAATTCTAGTATCATTAGACATAGATATTTAGCGAGCTCTATACCTGTACGAACCGCGCGGCGGCGGCGCAGACGAGCATGCTGCCGGCCAGGATCAGCGTCACCAGCGCGTTGATGTCGGGCGTGAAGCCGGTACGCATCATTGCCCACAGCCGCAAGGGCAGGGTGCTCTCCGTGCCGGTCACCAGCAGCGTGATCAGCGTCTCGTCGAACGACAGGGCGAAGGCGAGCACGGCGGCGGTGGCGATGGCGCTGGCCAGATGTGGCAGCAGTACGTGGCGGAAGGTCTGGGCGGCGCTGGCGCCCAGATCGTAGGACGCCTCGACCAGGCTCGGGCTCAGCACCTGCAGGCGCGACAGCAGGATCTGGTAGACCAGCGCCAGGACGAACGCAGTGTGGCCGATGGTGACCGTGACCAGCGAGCGCGGCACGCCCGCCTCGCGAAAGAAGATAAGCAGCGACAGCCCGGTCACGATCGGCGGCAGGACGAAGGGCAGGAACACGATCGCCTGCAGGGCCGCCCGGGCGCGGCCGGGATGGGCCTGGTACCAGAAGGCGATGGCGAGGCCGAGCAAGGTCGACAGCACGACCGCCGCCCCGCCGACCAGCAGCGTGTTGCCCAGGGCCTCGATGATGCCGCGATTGCCCCACAGCGCCGCGTACCAGTGCAGGCCGAAGCTGTCCCAGACCACCTCGCCGCGGCGCAGGTCGAAGAACGACAGGAACACGGTGAGCAGCAGCGGCCCGTAGAGCACCACCAGCGCCAGCGCCGCCACGCTGCGCAGGGCGAGCCGCGCGTACCAGGGCAGGATCATCGGCCCTCGGCCGCCGGCCGGCCGAGCGTGCTGGCGAGCCAGAGCACGGCCAGCACGGTGACGGTCATGATCACCGCCAGGGCTGCGCCGAACGGCCAGTTGAACGCCAGCCCGAACTGCGAATAGACGATCCGCCCGAAGGTGATGCCGCTCATGCCGCCGACCATCTGCGGCGTGACGAAGTCGCCGAGCGCCAGGACGAAGGTGAACGAGGCGCCGATCAGCACGCCGCGGCGCGAGAGCGGCCAGGTCACGTGCCGGAACGTCGCCCAGGCCGGCGCGCCGAGATCGGCCGAGGCCTCGAACAGCCCGCGCGGGATGCGCTCGAGCGCCACGAAGATCGGCAGGATGGTGAACGGCAGCAGCAGCACCGAGAGCGTGATCAGCACCGCGGTGAGGTTGAACAGCAAGGCGTCGATCGGGGTCGCGATCACGCCCGACCACAGCAGCAGCCGGTTCAGCCAGCCCTGGCCGCCCAGGATGGCGCGGATCGCGTAGATCTTGATGATGTAGCTCATCAGCAGCGGCACGGCGAAGGCCAGCACCATCAAGAGCTTGCGCCGGCCGTCCAGCGAGGCGAGCCAGATCGCCACCGGATAGCCTACGAGCAGCGTGATCCCCGCCACCTCGGCCGCGAGCAGGCAGGTGCGCAGGAACACCGGCAGGAACACGCCCTCGCCGAAGAAGCGGGCATAGTTGGCGAGGCTGGGGTCGTGGACGATCTCGCTGCCCTCGACCCGGAACAGGCTGTAGGCGAGGAAGCCGGCGAGCGGCAGCACGATCAGCAGCAGCGCCGGCAGCCAAGCGGCGGCGAGCCACAGGCCCCGCACCGCCGCCCGCCGTGCGCTCATCCGCGAACGACTACTGCGCCGCCGCCTTCACCTCGTTCCACAGGTCGCTGCGTTTTTGGAAGTTCTCGACCGGCAGGAGATAGACCAGCTTGTCGTCCGGATTGGCCGTGGCCAGCGGTGTGACCGTGTTGCCGAAGCCGTTGCGCTGGGTGAGCGCTTCGGAGATCTTCTTCTGCAGCACGAAGTTCACCCACTGCTCGGCGAGCTCGGGGTTCTTCGCCCCCTTGCTCAGGGCCCAGGTGTCGAGCCAGGCCAGCGCCCCTTCCTTGGGCACCACATAGGCGATGGGTGCTCCCGAATCCTTCATCAGCTTGAGCTGCTGCTGGCCGAAATTGGCGAAGATCAGCGCCACGTCGTTGCTGTTGTAGATCTGCAGCGCCTCGTCCGAGGACTGGTAGTAGCTGAGCGCGTTCTTCTGCAGCTCGATCAGCTTGCCCTTGATCTCCGCAAGCTGCGCATCCGTCAGGTCGAACGGGTTCTCGATTCCCTCGGCCAGGGCCGCGAACGAGAAGTTATGCGCGCTCGCGTCGTAGAGCAGGATCTTGCCCTTGTACTGCGGGTCCCACAGCACGTTCATCGAGGTGGGCGGCGGGTCGACCTTGGTCGTGTCGTAGATCAGCCCGATCGAATCGAACGCGAACGGGATGCCGTAGACCTTGCCGTCGCGCTCGACGCCGCGCACCTGCGCCAGGTTCTTGAACTGCGGCAGCGTCCCTTGCTGGTTCGGGATCTTGGCCAGATCGTGCGGCAGGGCGAGGCCGGCGTCGATGTAGCGCTGCAATTCGGAGGTGTTGACCGCGAACAGGTCGAAATCCTCGCCCTCCGAGCCCTTGATCTTCGACCAGATCTCGTCGTCGGTCTGGGCGAACACCACCGAGACCTTCGCACCCGTCTCCTGCTCGAACTCGGCCACCCAATCGTCGTCGGCATAGCCCTGCCAGGCGAGGATGCGCAGCTCCTCGGCCGCTTGGGCGGAGGCCACGCCGCCGATCAGGCCCAGTGCCGCCGCGGCGGCGAGCAGCGTCCGTCGGATGGAAGACATGTGCTTGGTCCTTTGTTGGCCGAGGGTGATTCAGATCCAGCCCGCATCGACGATGAAGTTCTGCGCCGTGCACATGCGGCTGTCGTCCGCCGCCAGGAACAGCGCCATCCGCGCCACGTCCTCGGGCTGCAGCTTGTCCTTCAGGCATTGCCGGCGCGCGATCTCGGCCTCGCCCTCGGCGTCCAGCCACAGCCGCATCTGCCGCTCGGTCATCACCCAGCCCGGGATCACCGTGTTGACCCGGATCCGGTCCGGCCCGAGGTCGCGGGCGAGGCTGCGCGTCAGCCCCTCCACCGCCGCCTTGCAGGTGGCGTAGGCCGGATAGCCGCCCTCGCTGGCGTGCCAGGTCATCGAGCCGAAATTGACGATCGAGCCGCCGCCGCGCCGCCGCATCCCCGGGATCACCGCCTGGGCGGCGAAGAACTGGTGCCGCAGGTTGACCGCGATCCGCTCGTCCCAATAGGCCGGCGTGACCTCCTCGATCCGGTGCCGGTCGTCGTTGGCGGCGTTGTTGACCAGCACGGCGATGTCGCCGTCGCGCGCCGCCACCTCGGCCACCGCCGCCTGCAGCAGCTCGACGTCGCGCAGGTCGCAGCGCAGGAAGCGCGGTGCCGTCCCTTCCTCGGCCAGCCGGCCGCACAGCGCCTCGGCCGCCTCGACCTGCACGTCGAGGAACGAGACCAGCGCCCCCTGCCGGCAGAACTCCGTGACGAGGCTGGCGCCGATGCCGCTGGCCCCGCCCGTGATCAGCACGGGCCGGCCGCGCAGGCTCGGATAGACCGCCAGCTCCGCCATGATCCGATTGTGCCCCGCCGCGTCTGTACCCTTCAGGGTTTAGCGCTACTCTCCGGCGCGCGGCAAGCAGGGGGACGGCATGACGACGGAGAGGCCATTGCGCTCCAGCATCTGGTTCGAGGGGCTGGACAAGACCGGCTTCATGCACCGCGCGGTGCAGCGCCAGCTGGGGCTGCCGGACCACGAGTTCCACGGCAAGCCGATCATCGGCATCTGCAACAGCTGGTCCGACCTCAACCCCTGCAACGCCTCCCTGCGCGAGCTGGCCGATCACGTGAAGCGCGGCGTCTGGGAGGCCGGCGGCGTGCCGCTCGAGTTCCCCGCCATGTCGCTCGGCGAGGACACGCTGCGCCCCAACGCCATGCTGTTCAGGAACCTCGCCGCCATGGAGGTCGAGGAATCGATCCGCGGCAACCCGCTGGACGGCGTCGTCCTCCTGGTCGGCTGCGACAAGACCACGCCGGCCCTGCTCATGGGTGCCGCCAGCGCCGACCTGCCGACCATCGTGGTCTCCGCCGGCCCCCTGCTCAGCGGCCGCTTCCGCGGCAAGCCCATCGGCACCAGCGACGCCTGGCGCTTCGCCGAGGAGCTGTCCGCCGGCCTGATCGACCGGGCCGAGTTCCTCGAGGCCGAGCGCGGCATCAACCGCTCGCCCGGCACCTGCCAGACCATGGGCACCGCCTCGACCATGGCGTCCTTGTGCGAGGCCCTGGGCGTGGCCCTGCCGCACAATGCCGGCATCCCCGCCGTCGACGTCAACCGCCAGGTCCTGGCGCACGTCTCCGGCAACCGCATCGTCGAGCTGGTCCGCAACGACCTGCCGCTCTCCCGCTTCCTCACCCCCACCGCGTTTGCCAACGCCATCCGCGCCAACGCCGCCATCGGCGGGTCGACCAACGCCGTCGTCCACCTCCTGGCGCTGGCCGGCAGGGCAGGGGTGCCGCTGACCCTGGCCGACTGGGACCGCCTCGGTCGCGACGTGCCTTGCATCGTCAACCTCAAGCCGTCCGGCGCCTTCCTCATGGAGGAGTTCCACGACGCCGGCGGCTTCCCGGTCGTGCTCCAGGCCCTGATCGAGGCCGGCCTGATCGACGGCGCCGCCCCCACCGTCACCGGCGCCACCCTCGCCCAGAGCTGTGCCGCCGCCCGCAACTTCCGCCCCGACGTGATCCGGCCCTTCACCGACCCGGTCCAGCCCAAGGGCGGCATCGCCGTCCTGCGCGGCAACCTCGCGCCGGACGGTGCCGTCATCAAGCCGTCGGCCGCCACGCCGTCGCTCCTGCGCCACCGCGGCCGTGCGGTCGTCTTCGAGAGCATCGAGCACTACCACGCCCGCATCGCCGACCCCGCCCTCGAGGTCGACGCCGGCTCCGTCCTGGTCCTCAAGGGCTGCGGCCCGCGCGGCTACCCCGGCATGCCCGAATGCGGCAATATGGGCCTGCCGCCCAAGCTGCTGCGCCAGGGCGTGACCGACATGGTCCGCATCTCCGACGCCCGCATGAGCGGCACCGCCTACGGCACCGTCGTCCTCCACACCGCCCCCGAGAGTGCGGTCGGCGGCCCGCTCGCCCTGGTCCAGGACGGCGACCCGATCGAGCTCGACGTCGAAGCCCGCCGCCTCGAGCTCCTGGTCGCCGCCCCCGAGCTCGCCCGCCGCCGCACCCTCTGGCACCCGCCACCCCCCGCCAGCCCCAGCGGCTACGTCCGCCTGTTCCACGACCACGTGATGCAGGCGGACAAGGGCTGCGATTTCGACTTCCTGCTGGGCGAGCGGACGAGTCTGGTGCATCGCGGGGCGTATTGAGGGGCGGCGGGAATGGACCGCTCAATCGACCCGATCGAGAAAGGCGCGCGGCGACATGATCTCGACCGGCCCGTACCGGTCCTCTCGAAAATGGCGACGGTTGCCAGTCACCAGCAGCACGGCGGCGCCGGCAATCGCCGTGGCGAGGTAGACCTCATCGTCGGGATCGGCCAGGCCAAACGTCGCTTCAGCGGGTTGAACGGTGATCGCCACCGCCGCCATGGCCTCGATCATCGCCGCCAGTGTCGCCTGATAGGGGCGATGCTTGGGCCGCGCGGACACTTGGCGATACTCGGCCATGATCGCCTCCGACACGATCGTCTCGTGGTCCGCCATCGCACGAATGACGACATGTCGGCAGGTCTCGCTGCCGCGCGCCGCCGCGACCAGAACGTTGCAGTCGAGGACGAGCCTCAACGCCTGCCCGAACGCCGCGCGCTCCGGGCTTCGGCGACCTCGGCGACAGCGGCCTCGATCAATTCATCATCCGACCGGCCAACGTCCTCGGGCGCCCTCTCTGTTTCCGCCAGGACGCGCTCGACCCGCCGCGCCAGCTCCGCCCGATCGACCACCGCCTTGGGTCGCAGCACGATCGTGCCACGCTCGACCGTGGCCTCCAGCACGTCGCCGACCGCCAGCGGCAGCTGCGCCCGGACCCGGCTGGGAATGGTGACCTGGAACTTGTCCTTGATCGTGACCAGCGGCATCGGGGCTGCATTCTGATAGTTGGAAATTCCGACCGAGGGATTGCCAGCGGTCTGGCGTGCGTCAAGCATTATCATTCGAGCATAGCTCCCAACGGAAGCTATGAGGGCCGCGGTATGAACAGCGGCGAGGCGGATGCACACGAGCCTCGGTCATTGGGAGAGCGATGGCTGGGCCGCGGAAGATTGGCTTTTCGTGCTCGATCCGAGATAAAATGGATGCGGTGGATTGGTGACCCTCGGCCGGTGAGATACGGACGACGATGGCGGAGCAGTTCTCTCTCGACCTGCTGGGCCAGCATATCCTCGCCGTGCGTGGTGACCTCGCCACCATCAAGGCGGACGTCGCGGCCATCAAGGAGGGGCTCGATCACCGTCTGGACGAGCTGAGCGTAGTCTCGAGCTTGGCAATGCGCGCAACCGGCGAGCGCGACGCCTGGGCCAGCATACAGGCCCAGCTCAGGAAGCTGACGGCCCGGGTCGAGGCGGTGGAGCATCGGGTGGCTCCTCGGCGAAGTCGCTCGGCGGCACCGGCTCCCCGTCTTCCAAGAGGCAGGCCCACATAGCTCGCGATCGCATCGGCCACCATCGCCCGCGCTTCGTCCAGATTGGCGCCATAGCTGACCAAGCCGTAAGTAGGCGTTGATGGTACCTGGTACCGAGCCCCCCGTCTTGGACGCGTACACAGCTCAAGGGAGGACGCCGTGACCACTCATTTTGCTCTATCCCGACAGTGGTGCGTTGCCAAGCAGAAGACAGGCGTTGACAGGGCGACTGGTTCGAAGCATCCATCCTAGGATGATAGTCCCTTACCTGAAAGACGAACCCGACGCTGCGGCTCAGCCCGGGCCGTTCAGGGTTTCATGCAGGCGGCCAGCGCCTCCTCGGTCCTGGCGATCTGCGCCTGGATTCGCCGCAACTGGGCGAGTGCTGTGCGCCGCGCGCCGATGTTGCCGCTCGGCGAGGTCATGGCGGCGATCTTACCGTCCTTGAGGTAGTCGAACAGATCATAGCCGAGATTGACCAAGGTCTTCGCATGGCCGACAAATCTCGCCTTGCTGCTGCCAGCCGATTCGAGATAATAGCTCAAAGCATCCGCCTTGCCACCAGCCGAGTAAAGGATGGCCTTTGCCGTGCCGAGGTCGCCGTTGAAGGCATCCACCGTCAGCTTGGCGACGTCGTAGACCGTTGAGACGGCTTTGCCGGCCGGCCCGGCTCCGTCCTCGAGGCCGGTGATCAGCAGGTCACACGACACGGACACCAGTTTTGCCGAGACCTCCACCGCGCGCCAGTAATACTCGTCCTTGGTGGCCTGCGCGGCATCGGCGACCGCCAGCTTCAGGCCGGCTTCGAGCTCGCGCAGGGTCACGAGCTTTTCCGAATAGATCTTCTGCTGCAGGCCGCTCAGGATACATGTGCGTTGATTTTGGAAATCGGCGATAGGATATACCATGATCGGTCCTTCGTCTTGATGAATATTAATATCCAGAATGCGGCAGCCGCGCCCGAGCCCAATCGCCTCGCCGGCCCCACCGCGCCGCCGACAGCATCCGGACCGATCCTTAGCACGGACGGCCAATCCTGTCGCTGTCAGGTCACCCGACCGGACGCAGGCCCCCCGGGCAGCGCGGAACGTCCAGGAACGGCAGGAGGGCCGCCTTGGACCATGGCCGAGTTCATGTCGCTGTGAGGGGTCCTACTTACCGATCGATCGAGGCTGCCCGCGCCGCCCGGGCTGGCCCCGACGTTGCGGGCGCGCTCAGGCCGGCGCCGCCGGCTCTTCCTCGAGGGCGGCGGCGAGGGCGTCGTCGACCCGTTCGCACCAGACGAAATCCAGGCCCCGCTTGGCGCCCTCGGGGATCTCGTCATAGTCGCGGCGGTTGCGGGCGGGCAGCAGGACGCGGCCGATCCCGGCCGAATGGGCGGCCACCACCTTCTGCTTGATGCCGCCGACCGGCAGGACGAGGCCGCGCAGACTGATCTCGCCGGTCATCGCCGTGTCGGCGCGGACCTTGCGGTTGGTCAAGAGGGACGCCAGCGCGGTGAACATCGCCACGCCGGCCGAGGGGCCGTCCTTCGGGATGGCGCCGGCCGGGACGTGGACGTGGATATCCGAGCGCTCGAGCAGCTTCTCGTCGATGCCGAGCTCGGCCGCGCGCGACTTGACCAGGCTGAGGGCGGCCGTGGCGCTCTCGCGCATCACGTCGCCGAGCTGGCCAGTGAGGATCAGCGCCCCCTTGCCGGGGATGCGGGTCGCCTCGACGAACAGGATGTCGCCGCCGACCGGGGTCCAGGCGAGGCCGGTGGCGACGCCCGGCACGCTGGTGCGCTGTGCGGCCTCGTTCTCGAATCGGGCCGGGCCGAGAATGCCCTCGAGGTCGCCGGTGTCGACGACCGTGCGCTCGGTCCGGCCGCCGGCCACCTTGACCGCCACCGAGCGCAGCACGGCGCCCACCGTCCGCTCCAGGTTGCGCACCCCCGCCTCGCGCGTGTAGTCGCGAACCAGATGATGCAGGGCGTCGTCGGTGATGTCGGCCTGCTCGGGCGTCAGGCCGGTGGCCTTGAGCTGTCGGGCGATCAGGAAGCGCCGGGCGATGCCGACCTTCTCGTCCTCAGTGTAGGACGGCAGCTCGATCACCTCCATCCGGTCGCGCAAGGGGCCGGGGATGGTGTCCAGCATGTTGGCGGTGCCGATGAACAGGACGTGGCTGAGGTCGAACGGCACGCCGAGATAGGCGTCTCGGAAGGTCGAGTTCTGCTCGGGGTCGAGCACCTCCAGCAGCGCCGCCGACGGGTCGCCGTGAAAGCCGGTGCCGAGCTTGTCCATCTCGTCCAGCATCATCACCGGGTTGCGCACGCCGACCTTGCGGATGGCCTGGATGATGTTGCCGGGCAGCGAGCCGACATAGGTGCGCCGGTGGCCGCGGATCTCGCTCTCGTCGTGCACCCCGCCCAGGGAGACTCGCACGAACTTGCGGCCCATGGCCCGGGCGATGCTCTGGCCCAGGCTGGTCTTGCCGACGCCGGGCGGGCCGACGAAGCACAGGATCGGGCTCCGGCCCTCGGGTGCGAGCTTGTGGACCGCCAGATACTCGACGATCCGCTTCTTGATCTTCTCCAGATCGTAGTGGTCCTCGTCGAGCACGCGCTGCGCCTCGGCCACGTCGATCCGGTCCTCGGTCTCCTTGGCCCAGGGCAGCTCGATCAGCGTGTCGAGATAGGAGCGCAGCATGCCGTGCTCGGCCGCTGCCTCGGGCATCCGCTCCAGCCGGCGCAGCTCCTTGTTGGCCTGGGTCATCACCTCCTCGGGCATGCCCGATTCGGCGATCGCCTTCTTCAGGTCCTCGACCTCGGCCGCCGTGCCCTCGTCCTCGCCCAGCTCCTTCCTGATGGTCGCCAGCTGCTCGCGCAGGATCGCCTCGCGCTGGCGTTTCTCCAGCGTGCCGCGGGTGGCCTCGCCGAGCTCGCGCGACAGGCGCAGCACGCCCAGGCGCTGATTGAGGAAGTCGAGCACCCGGTCGATCCGCCGCGACAGGTCGAAGGTCTCGAGGACCTCCTCCTTCTCGCTGGCGCTGATGTCCATGGTGCTGGCGACGAGGTCGGCGAGCTGCCCGGCAGAGGGGACCGAGCGGATGGTGTCGGCGAGCTCGCGCGGCGCCTGCGGCAGCAGCTCGACCGCCTCCAGCGCGCGTTCGCGCAGCAGCATGAAGCGCGCCTCGACCTCCGCACTCTTGTCCTCGGGCTCGTCGACCAGCTCGAAGCGGGCTGTCAGGAACGGATGGCCGCCGGTGAACTCGAGGATGCGGAAGCGCTGCTGGCCCTGGCAGATCAGGTGATGGTTGCCGTCGGGTGCCGTCATGTAGCGCAGGACGTTGGCCGTGGTGCCGACCCGGTGCAAATCGAGCGGGCCGGGCTCGTCGGTGCCGGCGTCGCGCTGCAGCACCACGCCGATCGGGCGCTCGCCGCGCACGCCCGCCTGGGCCGCCGCGATCGAGCGCGGCCGGCCCATGGTCACCGGCACGACGGTGCCGGGAAACAGGACGAGATTGCGCACCGGGACCAGCGGCAGCACGTCCGCCGGCAGGTCGAGGGTGACGTCGGGTTGGTCGGCCATGGCTCAGACCAGCTTGCGCAGGGTGAGGGTGAGGCAGCCCTGGGCGAGCTCGTGCCGGGTGAGCTCGTAGCGGCCGGGGGCGAGGACGACGCGGCGCTCGAAGCAGCCGTGCGGCATCTCCAGGCGGCGGATGACACCGGCGCCGCGCGGCGTCGGCAGCGTCCGCTCGCCCGCGACCACGATCGCCCCGTCCTCGAGCCGGATCTCGACCTGGTCGGGGCCGACACCGGGCAGTGCCACCTGGAGCCAGACCCCGTCCTCGGTCTCGAACACGTCGACCGGGGGCTCCCAGCAGGCCGTGCGCCGGCGCGCGGCGCTCGGGCGGAACAGGTCGCGGTGGGCGCGCTCGGCCTGGTCCAGCAGCTGCAGCGCCTGGGCCCACATCCAATCCGACCTGTTCTGCGCCATCGCGGCACCTTCCGGCAGCTGCACCAGCAAGTCTGGTGCAATGGGCATCGTGCGCGGCCGCGTCAAGCCGCCGGCCGCCCGCGCTGCTGCCCATTCCCTGGGCAGCAGGCACTAAGTGCGTGCGCCGCCAGCGCGTTCCAAGCCGCGCGTCGGCAAGTCCACAGCCCATCCCGCACCTTATCCCGCGCCCTGTGGAAAAGCGCCCTGCCAGCAGCGGCCGAGTGCTGCCCAGTCGGCGCCCTGTGGCCGGCGCAGGCACTCGGCCAACAGCGCGGCGAAGCCCGCCGGCAGGTCGCGTGCCGTGCCATAGCGCACGCGCACCGCGCCCTCGCGGAAGCGATCGCAGGCGAGGCGCCACGGCGCATGCCCCGGCCAATGCCGCGCGACGCTCGCCGCCTCGGGCCGGTAGGCCGCCGTGTAGACCGTGCCGAAGCCCTGACCGTGCCGATCGGCGTAGAGCGGCGGTGCGAGAAACGCGGCCACCAGCGCCTCCTCCGTCAGGCCCTCCTGCGCCAGCAGTCGCGCCAGCGCCTTCCCCCGACCGACCGTGTTGGAGAAACGCGCGCGCTCGTGCAGCTCGACCCGGCGCTGATGGTTGGTCGCCCAGCGGCGGGACAGGAACTCCGGGGCTTGGCCCGGGCCGATGAAGGCGGTGACATGCGCGCCCTTTCGATCCGCCAGGGTCAGGTTGTAGGCCATGTGCGAGGGAATCCGCCGCAATGCGGCCGTGGCCTCGCCGACGTCGGCGCAGCTCTCAAGCAGGTAGCGGACGATCAGCGGCACACCGAAGCCCTCGCCCACGGCCTTGCGCCCGCCGAATGCCAGCGACACCGCCAGGCCCGCCGCGTTGACGCCGTCGGCTGCACCTGCGATCCCCTCCATGGTCGCCAGGACGCGCTGGCCGCACCAGCCACTGCGCAGCACGGTCGCCTCGTTGAGCCGCGGGTCGAGGTCGTAGTTGCGGACGAGGAGCGGGCCGTCGCGGTCGGTCAGGACGGCCTGGGAGCAATGGACGAGATAGGCGGGCGGGTTCCAGAAGGTCAGGAAGCGGGCCTCGAGCTCACCGCCGCCGGCGAGCTCGACCTGGCGCTGCCAGGCTGGCACCAGCTCGGGCATATGGCGGCGCAGCTGGCGCTCGCCCTGGCCCAGCCGGGTGTCGCCGCCGCGGGAAAGGTACCAGCGGCGCCAGCCCGGCCACGCCGCAGCGAATGCCTGCCGCCACGCTCCGCCGGGGGCGGCCTCGTCGAGGGCCTCGAAGGTAAGTTCCATGCCGGTCACTCCTACATCATGATCCATAATGTAGGGACGCGTCGACGCGTTGCCAGAGGCCGGGCACCGTGATCGTCGGCGAGACCGTCCGGCAGTCGGACCTCGCTTTGCTGCGGAGCAGCTACCGCCTGCTCGCCCCGCCCACGGTGGCTCGCGTGCCGCGGCTGCAGCAAGGGGGCGGCTACGGCGACCAGGCCGGCCACCCTTATGCCTGGGCGGTGTTCGTCACGGTCGACGGTCTCGCCCGTCGGGTGACGAGCGCCCGCGGCCACGGCCGCGAATGGACCAGCCTCGACCGGCTCGAGCGCTGGCTGCGCGGCCAAGGCTTCCGGCACTGGCTGGTGGTCAACGAGCTCGACCCGCCGGTCGCCGAGGAAGGGTAGCTTGGCGGTTAGGCCGCGGTCCGTGCCGTGCCCGTGGCTTGGCGGATGTCGCTCTCGGCCTCGTCGGCGATGACGCCATCATCGCGGGCGAGCCTGAGGAACGCGTCCTTGACCCGCTGGACCTCCGCCTCGCTCATCTCCTCGAGCCGCAGCAGCCGGTTGCGCGCGCTCTCGTTGGCACGGATCAGCTCGTCGATCTTGAGCTGCAGCGCCTGCGTGTCGCGGTTCTGGGTGTTCTGGATCAGGAACACCATGAGGAAGGTCACGATGGTGGTGCCGGTGTTGATGACCAGCTGCCAGGTGTCCGAATAGCCGAACAGCGGCCCGGACAGACCCCAGACCACGATCGCCGCGACCGCCAGGGCGAAGGTCGTCGGGTGACCCGCCTGCTCTGCCGTCCACTGGGCCATCCGGTTGAAGCCGTCGCTCAGCCTCGCCATGCCGCCCTCCCGGCACAGGCACGATGCCTTCCGCAATAATGCGCCCGGCAGATGGCGCTGCAGTTTCCGCTGCCTAAAGCTTTGTCCACCGCGTCCACGCGCCGTGGCCAAAGCTTCACCGCCGCGCGCATGGAAGCGTCAGGGTTCGCGCACGAACTTCCGCTCGGGAAGGGCGGAGTGTGCTGGATGGCAAGCGTGGTGAACGGGCGGCGGGTGCGTGGTGTCGGGTCGCCACCGGCAGCTGGGGAGAGCGACGGGCGCTGGCTGGGCCCGGCGCTGGCGATCGGCGTGGGCCTGTGGGCGATGATTGGTGCCGGCGCGATGTTGCTGGCGCGCTTGATCTAGCCCGGCCGCGACAGCCTGAAGGTCGCGAACACGCCGCGGCCCCGCAGGTCGGCGTCGCCGAGGGGGTCCGTGCGGAACGCGCCGGCCAAGCCCGCCGCCGTCGCCGCGGACACGGTGATCGTGGCCGGGGCAGACTGCTGCTGGAGGCGGGCGGCCACGTTCACGGTATCGCCCCAGACATCGTAGCTGAACTTGCGCCGGCCGATGACCCCGGCCAGCACCGGGCCGCTGTGCAGACCGATGCGCAGGCGGTAGTCGGCGCCGAGATCCGGCGCCAGTGCCGCCGCCGTCTCGGCCATCCGCAGCGCGAGCTCGGCGGCGGCCACGGCATGGTCGACGCGGAGCACCGGCACGCCGGCGACGGCGAGGTAGGCATCGCCCACGGTCTTGATCTTCTCCACGCCGAGCTCGGTGGCGAGCTCGTCGAACGCGCTGACCAGGCGGTCGAGATCGGCGACCAGCCGCACCGGCGTGAGGCGCGCGGCGATCTGCGTGAAACCCACGACATCGGCGAACAGCACGGTCACCGGATCGATTCGGTCGGCGATGGTGCGCTCGCCGCCGGCGAGGCGTGCTGCGACAGCCTGCGGCAGGATGTTGTCGAGCAGCGACTCCGCCCGCCGCTTCTCGGCGTCGAGCCGGTCGAGATAAAGGCGCTCGCGCTGGCGCAGCCGGCTGCGCTCGAGCGAAGCCGACACCCGCGCGCGCAGGATGCCGGTGTCGAACGGCTTGCGGACGAAATCGTCGGCGCCGGCGGCGAGGCAGCGGCCGGTCATCTCGTGATGGTCGACGCCCGAGAGCACGAGCGCCGGCAGGCCGGCCAGGGTTGGCATGGCGCGGATGGCGAGCAGCAGCTCGAGGCCGTTCATGCCGGGCATCAGCAGATCGAGCAGGACGAGATCGCAGGCCTCGCGGCCGAGATGCGCCAATGCCGCCGGGCCAGAGCCTGTCGCTTCCACGGCGTGGCCGGCCATGGTGAGGATGTCGGCGAGCAGCGCCCGATTGTGCTCGTCGTCATCGACCACGAGGATCCGGCCGGGGCTGCCCGCCGGCTCCGGCAACGCCCCCGCCGTAGCGGCCAGCGCCGCGGCGAGATGGGCGGCGGACGGCTCGGGCGCCTCACCCGCGACGAGATTGTCGAGCCGAGCCAGGATCGCCTGGACGCGGTCGAGGATCCGCTCGAGCTCGCCACGCGGCAGCGGCGCCTGATCCTCGAGCAGCAGCTCGGCGAAGCCCTTGATGGCGCCGAGCGGCGAGCGGAGATCGTGCCGCAGCCGGCGCAGGAGCAGGGGATCCTCGGCGGCGGCCAGCGCCGGGCCCGCGTCGGCCAGCCGGTCGACCGCCTGGCGCGCCGCGGCGACGATGCGCGCGACATGGCCGGCCTCGCGGCTGTCGGGGCGGACCTCCGCCTGCAGCAGCTGACCGTAGGCTAGCAGCGCATTGGCCGGAACCATGAGCTGCTCGCGCAGCACGGCAAGCCGCGCGCTGTCGCGCAAGAGGCCGTCCCGCAAGCTCACAGGGTTGCCTCCCTTCGCCCCGTCGGAAGCCCGTCGCCGCTCCAGCAGTCGCGGCAAGGCGACAGATACCACCCGCATGGTCATTGGACCAAGCACCGCCGAGGCCGGTCCTGACGTCGCGCAAGGCGGCAGCACCGCTGCGAACAGATTGCGTCGCGCGAGAGATCGGACTATAAGCCTAGCAGAGCCGGCGTAGACCGGTGCTCTCCCAAGCCCTCCGCGATCGATCCTGCCGGACCTTTGTCCGCAGGCCCGGAGTGGCGCGAGCGATGCGGACAAGCGGGGCGTCGTCGCATTGGGAGCAGTGTGCATGAGCGGTTTCGATTCGTGGCTCGACGGCCGTCCGGAAGGCGAGGCGGCCAGCGCCACGCTGCGGCAGGTGCGGGCCGATCTCGGCCCGGCCTGGCCGGCGGGCAGCGCCGGCTGGGGTGCCTACGCCCTGGCGATCGCGCAGAGCCCGGCGGTCGGCGACAAGGCCAGGGCCTTGACGAGTCTGGAGACGGCCTGGCGCGGCTATGCCCCCGATCCTGCCGGGCGCGGCTTCTGGGCGACGATCGCCGGTTGGGTCAGCAACGTCTATTTCTGGGCGGTGCTGCTCGGCGGCGGCATCATCTTCGGCCTGTTCGCGTTCGCGCTCGACCGGACGATGCTGGTCGAGCTGGCCAAGCCCGAGCAGGCCCGCGGCCTGATCACCTTCCTCTTCGCGGTCGCCACGGTCGGCATCGCCCTGGTGATCGTGCTCGCGGTCTTCCTCAGCACCGGCACCAAGGAGGACGTGGCCGAGCGCTTCCGCATGGGCAAGGACATCCTGGCGGTGCTGATCGGCGTCTTCGGCACCATCATCGGCTTCTACTTCGGCACCGGCCTGACGCAGCCTGCGCCGGCGCCCGTCGAGGTAGTGGCACCGCCGGCGCAGTAACCAGCGGGCGAAGGGGGAAGCAGCATGGCCAAAGGCATCTCGATCCATCTCGGCCTCAATCTCGTCGATCCCGGCCACTATGACGGCTGGGACGGTGCGCTCAGGGCCTGCGAGGCCGACGCCAGCGACATGGCCAAGATCGCAAAGGAGCGTGGCTACGCCGCGACGACGCTGCTGCTGACGCGGGACGCCACGGCCGACCGGTTCAAGCAGGCGATGCAGGACGCGGCCGGCAAGCTCGCAGCCGGCGACATCCTGTTCCTGTCCTATTCGGGTCATGGCGGGCAGGTGCCGGACCGCGACGGCGACGACGAGGTCGACGGGCTCGACGAGACCTGGTGCCTCTACGACCGCCAGCTGATCGACGACGAGCTCTACGCCCTGTTCGGCAAGTTCGCGAAAGGCGTGCGGATCGTGCTGCTGTCCGACAGCTGTCACAGCGGCACCGTGGCGCGGAATGCCGAGCTGTCCGGTCAGACGGTCGGTGAGCTGGCCGCCAAGCTCGCCGCCAGCGCCAATGCCCTGCCGCAGGTCCGCAACGGCACGCTCGAGCCGTTCGGCGGCTACCGGCTGGCGCCACGCCAGATCACCTTTGCCGCCTATGCCCGCAATCGGGCGATGTACGAGAAGCTCCAGAAGGCGGACGGCAAGGCCCAGGCCAAGGCGGCCGCCGGCCGGATCGGGGCCGGGATCGTGCTGATCTCGGGCTGCCAGGACAACCAGCTGTCGTCGGACGGCGAGCGCAACGGCCTGTTCACCGCGATGCTCGAGATCGTCTACGACGGCGGCGCCTATGCCCACGGATATCGGCGCTTCCACCGCGAGATCCGCGGCCTGATGCCGCCCGAGCAGACGCCCAACCTGTTCCTGACCGGGCGCACGCTCGCCGGGTTCGTCACTCAGGTGCCCTTTGCCATCTGAGCGGCGAGAGAGAGCCGCCATGCTGCGCATGACCGTGCCGGGCGAGCGGAGCGGGGCGGAGCAGGGCAAGCCGCCTGGCGCCGGCCTGCTGCAGCAGCTCGGGATCAAGGTCACCGTCGAGGACGCGGTGAACGTGGCCGCGACACGGGCGCTCGCGGACAGGGTGGAGCTTAAGGCCGCTGCCCCGGACGATCCGGTCGAAGTGACGCTCGAGGGCGGGGTGCGCCTCTACCTGCCGGCCGCTGAGGCCGCCCGGCTCTTGGCGGCGACCGAGCAGCGCGGCCCGGTCGAGGCCGGCACGGTGCCGCTCGCCACGGCCCTGCCGGTGGGCGACGGCACGCGTGGCCTGGCGGAATGGGCGATCGAGGGCCTGCGGCTGATCGGCATCGATCTCGCCGGCCGGACCGCGGCGCAGGTGGCCAGGGCGATCGACGAGCGCCTCGTACCCGAGCCGGGTCTCTATCGGTGGGATGGCGGCGACCTGGCCCCCTTGGGCGGGGCAGTGCCGCAGACGAAGCAACCCTGGCTCTGCTTCCTGCACGGCACCTTCTCGAATACCAAGGGCTCGTTTAGCGCCCTGGCGGCGCAGCCAGCACTCTGGCGCAAGCTGGAGGCGGCCTATGCCGGGCGCATCCTGGCCCTGGAGCACCGCACGCTCAGTGCCAGCCCGATCGAGAACGCCGCGGCCCTGGCGCCGCTGCTGCCGGAAGGGATCGAGCTGCACATGGTCAGCCACAGCCGCGGCGGGCTGGTGGCCGAGCTGCTGTGCCGGGGCCGGCTCGATGGCCGCGACGAGCCCTTCGACGCGGCCGAGCTCAAGCTGTTCGACACCCCCGACCGCGCCAGCCAGCACGCTGCGCTCATGGCGCTGGGCGCCTCGCTTGCCCACACGCGGCCGCAGGTCGACCGATTCGTGCGGGTGGCCTGTCCCGCCCGCGGCACGCTGCTGGCGTCTGACCGCCTAGACCGCTGGCTCAACTTCTTTCTCAACGCGCTCGGGCTCGGGGTCGGCGCCGTCGCCAGCCCGATGGTGAGCGAGATCTACGATCTGGTGGCGGCCTTCCTCTTGGCGGTCATCAAGGAGCGGGCCGACCCGGCCACGGTGCCGGGGCTCGAGGCGATGATTCCCGACACGCCGCTGATCAAGCTGCTCAACCGGCCCGGCGTGACCGCCGCCACCGACCTCGCGCTGCTGGAGGGCGACATCGAGGGTGCGGGCATCCTCGGCCGGCTCAAGGTGCTCGCCACCGACCTGTTCTTCCGCGAGGACCACGATCTGGTGGTCAACACCAGCGCCATGAACGGCGGCATGGCGCGCAGCCCGGCGGCGCGCGCCTTCTTCGACCAGGGTCCCGAGGTCAGCCATTTCGCCTATTTCAGCAATCCGCGCACGGCAGACCTGGTCGTGACGGGGTTGTTGCGGGCCGACGACGACAATGGCGGCTTCGTTATCCCGCCCGCGCCGGAGGCTGAGCCGCTGGCGTCGGCCACCCCGCGCGGCGACGGCAAGCGCCCGATCGTGTTCGTTGTTCCCGGGATCACCGGCACCGAGCTGCATTGGGGCGACAAGCGGATTTGGGTCGACCTGCCGCAACTCGCCGTCGGCGGCCTCGGGCGCCTCGGGATCGATGCGCCGGGCATCACCGCCCACCAGCCGCTGTCCTTGTACTATGGCGCCCTGTGCCGCTTTCTCGGCCGCACGCACGACGTCCGGCCCTGGGGCTTCGACTGGCGGCTCTCGATCGCGGAGACGGCCAAGCTGCTCGGCACGGCACTGAATGCGGCACTCGCCGGGACCGACCAGCCGGTGCGGATCGTCGCCCACTCCATGGGCGGCCTCGTCTCCCGCTGCGCGCTGCAGGACGCGAAGCTCTGGCAGCGGTTCAAGGAGCGGCCGGGCAGCCGGCTGATCCAGCTCGGTACGCCCAATGCCGGCTCGTGGAGCATCCCGTTCATGCTCATGGGCCGCAACGACCTCATGGGCTACCTGGAGCGGCTCGACTTCACCATGAACGCCCGCCAGCAGCAGGCCGTGGTGGCGCGCTTCCAGGGCGCCCTGCAGATGCTTCCCCATGACGAGCCGACGCTGTTCGACCGCGCGCGCTGGGACGCATGGGCGCAGCTCGACCCGGGCCAGTGGGCGCCGCCGAGCGCCGACGACCTTACCGTCGCGGCCCGGTTCCGCGATCAGTTCGCATTCGCCCCGATCGATCCGGAGCGGATGCTCTATGTCGCGGGCCAGGCGCCCACCCTGGTCGGCGTCGAGGAGGACCGGACGGCCCAGGCGGGCCAGCGCATCCGTTTCCGCGTCTCGCCGGAGGGCGACGGGCAGGTACCCTGGGCCACTGGCATCCCGGCCGGCATCCGGGCTTGGTACACCGATGCGGTGCATGGCGACCTCGCCCGCCACGAGCCCGCATTCCCGGCGATCCTCGAGCTGCTGGAGCAGGGCACGACGCATCTGCTCCCGGACCGCCCGCCCGCGGTCGGCCGCGGCCGCGGCGAGCCAGCCACCCGCACGCGCGACCTCGTCCCACAGTTTCCCGACGCCGAGGACCTGATGCTCGCCGGCATGGGCGGCGCACGCCGCGCGCCGCCGGCAAGGGCAGCGCGGCGCATCCGCGTCAGCGTGGTCCACGGCCATCTGGCGTTCGCGCGGCATCCCGTCATGGTTGGCCACTATGCCGGGGACACCATTGCCGGGGCCGAGCGTGCGCTCGATCGGGCGCTGGACGGGCGACTGACCGAGCGGCGGGAGCTCGGCCTCTATCCGGGTGCGCTCGGCACCAGCCTGGTCATTCTCGATCGCGGGAAGAAGCCTTGCGGGGCCGTGGTGGTGGGTCTGGGCGACCAGGCGGACCTCGCCCCCGGCACGCTCGCGGGGACCTTGCGCCGTGGCATTCTCGCCTACTCCGTCGACGACCGGGATGCCGAGCGGGCGGACAAGGCCAAGGGCATCCGCGGCCTCTCGGCCCTGCTCGTCGGCTCCGGCGATGGCGGCCTGCCTTTGTCGTCCTGCGTCGACGCGCTGCTCCGCGCGGTGCTCGACGCCCAGCGCGTGCTGGAGAGCGACGGGCTGGTGGAGCTGGAGATCCTGGACCTCGTCGAAAGCCGGGCCATCCGCGCCTGGCACCAGCTCGCCCGCGCCGTCCAGTCCAGCGAGTTTCGCAAGAGCTTCGAGCTCGACCCTTCGGTCAGGGTGACCAAGGGCGGCAGTCGCAGCGTCGGCGGCGACGACGACCCGACCTGGTGGCAGCCGATCCAGATCAGCATGGAGAGGCTCGGGAACGAGCGGGTGATGCGCTACGTGACGACCTCGGGCCGCGCCCGCGCCGAGGCATCGCTGGTGCCCGGCAACACCGGCTTCGTCGAGCGCTTCGTGGCTCAGGCCACCGGCAGCGCCGCGCCGACGGTCCGAGCACCCAGCGTCGGCCGCGCGCTGTTCGAGCTGCTGTGGCCGGAGCGGATCAAGGAGACGGCCAGCGAGGACCGCAACCTGCGGCTCGTGCTCGACCCCGCCACCGCCGCCTTCCCCTGGGAGCTGCTCGACGACCGGCGACCTTGGATCGAGACCGCCCTCGGCAGCGGTGGCGAGCGGCGCGGGCCGGCGGCGGTGCGGGCGGGCCTCGTCCGGCAGCTCGTCCAGTCGCAGTTTCGCGAGCGGCCCGTCGCCTCGACCGGGCCGCGGCGCGCCCTCGTCGTCGGCGACCCCACCGCGGAACCGCAGCCGGGGTTCCCGGCCCTGCCGGGTGCCGCGATGGAGGCGCAGGCGGTTGCCGCCAAGCTGCGCGCGGCCGGCTACGAGGTCACGCTTCTGACGGGGGATCGCGTCCGCCCCGAGCAGGTCATCGCGGCCCTGTTCGAGCAGGCCTGGACCGTCGTCCACATCGCGGCGCATGGAGCCGTCGATTTTCCGGTCCTGGACCCGGACGGCGGCATGCGCCGGGAAACCGGGATCGTCCTCGGCGGCGGCCTGTTCCTCGGGCCCGCGGTGTTGGCGCAGCTGCCGGTCGTGCCGAGCCTCGTGTTCGTCAACTGCTGCCACCTCGGCAAGATCGACCCCAAGGCGGAAGCCGCGGCTCTGGCGCAGGTGGGACAGCGCCCCCTGCTCGCGGCGAGCGTGGGCGTCGAGCTGATCCGCATCGGCGTGCGCGGCGTGGTGGCCGCGGGCTGGGCCGTGGACGATGTCGCCGCGTCGCGCTTTGCCGAGACGTTCTACGAGGGGATGCTCGGCGGCCAGGGCTTCGGCATGGCGGCCCTGGCGGCGCGGCAGCTGATCTACCGCGAGGGCAGCCCCGACCAGACCTGGGGTGCCTATCAGTGCTACGGCGAGCCGGACTGGCGCTTGCTCGAGGCTGGCCACCGCGGTCTGGCCGGGGGCTACCGGCCGCCCGCATCGCTGGCCGAGGCGGTGGCGGAAGCGGACGAGATCACCGAGTCGGCGCAGGTGGGGCTCGATCGCGACCCTCGCTCGCTGCGGCACCGGCTGGATCGCCTGAACAAGGCGCGCCGCGGCCAGGCGTTCGAGGCCGAGCCCCTGCTCTGCGTCGCGCTGGCCCGGGCCTATGGCGAGCTCGGCTCGCTGCGCAAGGCGATCCGCTATTACGAGGCGGCCTTGGAGTCGACCAGCGGGGAGCTGTCGCTGCGGGCGTTCGAGCAGCTGCAGAACTTCCAGGTGCGCCACATCGCCCGCGCGCTCGGCCCGCAGAGCGCGGAGGCCGACTGGATTGCGGGTGCGGCGACCATCGAGGCGGCGATCGCGAAGCTCAAGCAGCTCGTGGCATTGGCCGGCCCGAGCGGGGAGCGTCACAACCTGCTGGGCGGCGCCTACAAGCGGCTGGCCTACGTTCGTCGGGGCAGGGCGCGCATCGCTGCCCTCAGGCGCATGGCCGATTGCTACAACAGCGCGCTCGCGCTCGTCCGCGAGCGAGGCGGCCAGACCTTCTATCCCGAGCTTCAGGTTCACGCCGCCGAGATCCTGCTGCGGCTGCTGACAGGAAAAGCGGGACCGGCCGATCTGCCGTGTTCCTTGCGCAAGCAGGCGGATGACCTGCGGGCTGGCGCCGCCGCGGACGATTTCTGGGCCGGGACGGCCGTCGGCGATGCCAGGCTGCTCGCCGCCATTGGCGATGGCGTCATCTCCGAGGCCGAGGAGGCGGCGGTGATCGCGGCCTATCTTGCCCCCTGGCGCCATGGCGGCTCCTGGATCAAGCTCGCCTCCCTCACCGAGCAGCTCGACTTCCTGGCCGCGATCCTGGGCGAAGGCCCCGCCGGGAACCGGGTCGCGCGCGAGGCCCTGGTCGCGGCGCTGCGGCGCATGTCGGAGAAGCTCGCCCGGGCGCGGTAACCGGGGACGGCCCGCGCTCAGCTCACCACGTAGAGCAGGGAGCGGTCGGAGCTGTCGAGCACGGCGCTGGCGACCTTGCCGAAGGTGAGGGTGGCGGCCGGGCGGCGGGTCACGCCCATGACGATCAGATTGTGCCGGCCGAGCCTGGCCTGACGCAGGATCGCATCCTCGGGCGCGATATCGGCGCGGATCATGGTCTTGATCACCACGCCGTGCTGCTCGCCCAGATTGACGATGTCCTTGAGGATGCTCTCGCCGCGCCGGGTGCCGCCGAAGCCGTACTGGCGCGCGCGCTTGTCGATGCCGCTGGCTACGTACAGCGCTACGACATGGGCGTCGGTGGCCCGCGCCAGCATGATCGCCACCTCGGCCCCGCGCCGCGAGATCTGGGTGCCGGTGATCGGCACGAGAATCCTGAGCTCGGCGTCGAGCGGCTCCTCCATGTGCTCGCCGCGCGCGACGACGATGCCGAGCGGGCCCGAGAAGCTGTCCGCGACCTGGGCGACCCGGTCGTCGAAGCCGCCCTCCGGTGCTGCGGTCGGCTGGAGGCCGACCAGCAGCAGGTCGTAGCCGTTGCGGGCCTCGCGCTGGACCGCGTCCGCGATCGCACCGTCGCGCTGCCGGGTCTGCACGTGGACCGCGGGGGCGCTCGAAGCGTGCCGCTGTCTTGTGGTCTGTGCATTAGCCTTGACCACTGCCTCGAGGCCGCCCCCTTTCGCGGGTGGGGCTCCGCTCGCGTCCGGCAGGTGCAGCACGGTGACCGGCGCGCCGCGGGGGGCGGCGAGCATCCCGGTGATGCGCGCCGCAAACCCGCCCTTGGCGCTGTCGTCGACCGCCAGCAGCAGGCGCTCGAGGCGGGTGACGAAGCCCTGCGCGGCGATCGCCTCGCGCTCCAGGCGGATGCGCTCCTCCTCGCGCAGCGGCAGTCGGCGCAGCGCCCAGCGCAGCATCGGCGGCATGGCCATGGTGGTCACCACCGCCATCGCCACAATCATCGTGAACATGTCCTGGGTCAGCGCACCCATCGACAGGCCGATCGTGGCGACGATCACCTCGGTCGACCCGCGGGCGTTGATGCCGCAGGCGATCGCCAGCGATTCGCGGTTGCTCAGGCCGCCGAGCCAACCGCCGGCGAAAGCCCCGGCGAACTTGCCGACGCTGGCGACGAAGATCAGGCCCAGGGTGAGCAGGGCGATCCGCGGGTCGCCCAAAATCGTGAGATTGGCGCTGAGCCCGGCCATGCCGAAGAACACCGGCATGAAGAAGGCGACGATCAGGCCGCGAAGCTGGTCGTCGATCTGCCGGGTCAGGATCGGCGACTGGCCGACCAGGATGCCGGCGACGAAGGCGCCGAGCACGGTGTGCACGCCGATGGCATGGGTAATCAACGCCATGCCGGCCATCACGACGAGGATGGTCGTCAGCACCGGGACGTCGCTGACGAAGGTGTCGTTGGTCCAGCGGATCAGGCTGAACACCAGCGGCCGGCCGAGCGCGAATGCCGCGACGAGGAACAGGACCGTGCCGGCGACGCTCTTGGCGACCGAGGCGAGGTCGACCGCGCCTTGCTGGGCGAGGCTGAAGGTGATCGCGATGATCACCCAGCCGATGGTGTCGTCGATGATTGCCGAGGCGACGATGACCTGCCCCAGGTTGCGCCGCATGAACTTCATCTCGCGGATCACCATCGCCACGATCTTCACCGACGAGATCGAGAGCGCGGTGCCGAGAAACAGCGAGGTGATCAGGCGGTGGCCTGGGTCGGGCAGGAAGGCATCGGGCAGGAACTGGCCGAGGGCGAAGCCACAGGCGAACGGGATGGCGATACCGGTGAAGGAAACGCTGAGTGCCGCCCGCCCGGCACGGCGCACGAGCAGGACGTCCGTCTCCATGCCGGTAAGCAGAAGCAGCATCAGGACGCCGATCTGCGAGATCGCGTCCATCATGCTCTTCTGCTCGCGGATCGCCGGGAACAGTGCCTGCTGCGCTTCGGGCCAAAGCGCGCCCAGGACCGACGGCCCAAGAACCAGGCCGGCGATCAGCTGGCCCAGCACTGCCGGCTGGCCGAACCGTTGCATGATCTCGCCGAGCAGCCGGCCGGTGAGCAGCAGGGCGATGATCTGAAACAGGAAAACGACCTCGGAGGCGCCGCTCTTGCCGGATTCGGCGGCCAGCGCCGGCATCGTCGCCAGCAATGCCGCCGTGATGGCGGCAAACACCATCGGCGTCGCACGCAGCGGCGCGCCTCGGGCTTGATGCCTCATTCGTTTCCCCAAGGACGGCGCGCCCCGTCGCGAGCCGTCGGCGGCGGACCCTAGAGGAGCGGTGGGCTCGTCAGTAGCCCCTCGCGCCGTCGCGGCCTGTCGAAACCTGTCAATGAGGTTACGGCTGTGTCGCCTCGTCCACAGCGTCGGGACGTTACGGCACGCCCGGCGAGCGCCTGCGCCAGTGAGTCGAATGCCTCGCTTCACCCGGCGCCACGCCCGTCCCTGCACGGAGCGTTGTCAAGCAAATGATTGACGATCTCTCACGGCGTTCGGACGAAGCGGTAGGTCAGCTCGGATGCCGGCGCACCCTCGGCCTCCCAGGGGCGACGGGAGGCGAGGGTCAGCTCGCAGGGTGAAAGGGGCATCGCGTTGATCTCGAGCACGCGCACGCCGCCCGCGCCGGGCATCGCTGCGGACGGGCGCTCGAAGCCGTCCGACGCCAGCTCCAGGCAGCCGGCCGGCTGCATGGTCAGCATCCAGCGATAGCCGGTGGTGGGGTTCTCGGGCAGGCGCAGGCGCACGGACGCGGCAGGCGCAACCTCGACCGTGCGACCCGCATCGTCTTCCGTGAGCAGGAGATCCATCACCGCCGCACCTCCGAGCTTCCTGCGGCGAGGCTACTCGCTGCTCGCCGCCGGGCAAGCCCGGCTCAGACCGCTGCGGCGTGCCGCGGCTGCTCGCCCGCACCCGAGGCAAAATGCTGGTCGAACTGCGCGGCGACGACCCGCAGGGCGGCGCGGCCCGCGTCGGCGATCCACAGCTTTCCCGCCTCGATGCGCAGGAGGCCTTCGCCAACAAAGCGTTGGCAGCGGTCGAGCTCGGGCGCGAAATGATCCGGCGCATAGCCGTGGGCGGTGGCGATGGCGGCGAGATCGACCTCGAGCTCGCACATCAGCCGCTCGATCACCGCCCGGCGCACGCGGTCCTCGCCGGTCAGCCGATACCCCCGGGACACCGGCAGCTGGCCCGCGCTCACCGCCCGGACATAGGCGCCGGTCGCGGCGGTGTTCTGCGCATAGCCCTGCGGCAGGGAGGAGATCGCGGTGGCCCCCAGCCCGATCAGCGTCGTGGCGCGGTCGACCGTATAGCCCTGGAAGTTGCGCGCGAGCCGGCCGTCACGCGCCGCTCGCGCCATCGCATCGTCGGGCCGAGCGAAATGGTCGAGGCCGATCCGCTGATAGCCGTGGTGCTCGAGGAGCTCGGCAGCGGTCTCGGCCTGCTCCAGGCGCTCGTCAGGGCCGGGCAGGGCCTCCGCCGGCAGCATCCGCTGCCGCTTGGCCAGCCACGGGACATGCGCGTAGCCGAACAGTGCTATTCGGTCGGGCCCCAGCTCGACAGCGCGCGCGATGGTTCGGGCCAAGCTGCGGCTGGTCTGGTGCGGCAGGCCGTACATCAGGTCGAAGT
>JAXMCJ010000006.1:0-1605 GCA_046349415.1 Geminicoccaceae bacterium | reverse complement strand
GGCGCTCTCGGCCCAGCAGGTGCCGCGCGACATTCCCGGCTGGCACCCCGCCGTCGTGCTCGGCTTCCAGGGCGACAATGCCGTGATCGGCATCGACGGCATCGAGACAACCGGCCTCCTGAGCTTCGACGACGTCAAATGGGCCCGGCTGCGCGACAATGACGGCGCGCGCCTGCGCAATTCGACCGGCATCACCGACAGTTTCAAGCCCGGCGACGTGATCCTGGTCAAGGAGCTCAAGTCCGACAGCGCCAACCACTGGTCCTACCGCCAGATCCCCGAGATCCAGGGCGGCTTCATGGCGATGGACACCCTGACCGGCCGCGTCCTCGCCATGCAGGGCGGCTTCTCCTACCAGTCGAGCGTGTTCAACCGCGCCACCCAGGCCCTGCGCCAGCCCGGCTCGTCCTTCAAGCCCTTCGTCTATGCCGCCGCGCTCGACAACGGCTACTCGCCCGCCACCATCGTCCTCGACGCCCCGATCGAGATCGCGACCGGCGCCGGCATCTGGCGGCCGGAGAATTCCGAGAACAAGTATTACGGTCCCGTCCCGATCCGCGTCGGGCTCGAACAGTCGCGCAATCTGATGACCGTGCGCATCGCCCAGTCGGTCGGCATGGACACCGTCGCCAAATATGCCCACGATTTCGGCATCTATGACGACATGCCCCAGCTGCTCAGCTATTCGCTCGGCGCGGGCGAGACCACGCTCTACAAGATGGTCACCGCCTATGCCGAGCTCGCCAATGGCGGGCTCCGGGTCGAGCCGACCCTCGTCGACCGCGTCCAGGACCGCTACGGCAAGACCGTCTACCGCCACGATCAGCGCGACTGCGACAGCTGCGCCGCGCCAGAGCTCTCGGCCGCCACCCAGCCGATCGTGCGCACCGACGCGACCCGCATCATGGACGCGATCACCGCCTACCAGATCACCTCGATGCTCCAGGGCGCGGCCAGCCGCGGCACCAGCGCGAGCTCGGTCGGCAAGATGAACCTCAATCTCGCCGGCAAGACCGGCACCACCAACGAGGCCAAGGACGTCTGGTATATCGGCTATTCGCCCCGCCTCGTCGCCGGCTGCTACATGGGCTACGACACGCCCCGCCCGCTCGGCCCCACCGCCTTCGGCGGCACGCTCTGCGCCCCGATCTTCGTCGATTTCATGAAGGTCGCGATGGCGGGGCAGGGGCCGGTCAGCTGGGACGTGCCCCCGGGCGGCACCTTCATGAAGTTCGACCGCCGTAGCGGCCAGCGCCTGCCCGACGATGCCAGCGGACCCTCGGTCCAGGCCGAATATATCCGCGACGGCCAGGGCACCGCGGTCGGCGGCTATGGCGACGTCGTCGATGGCGGCTGGCGGATGAGCGAGGACGTGCCGCTCTATGACGGCGCCGCCCAGTCGCAGATCGAGCGCGTCCAGGTCCGCGGCCAGGTCCGCAACCTGCCCTCGAACCCCTCGCTCGGCTCGATGTCCTCGGGCGGCCTCTATTGAGGCCGCCCGCCTGAAATCCCGAGCCCGATCAATCCCATAAACCCGACCCCCGCCTGCGCGGCGCCCGCCCCTTTACCCCGGCGCGCGCCGCCGCTAGAACCCCCCGGATCCGC
>JAXMCJ010000005.1:0-7755 GCA_046349415.1 Geminicoccaceae bacterium | reverse complement strand
CGCCGGCCTGCTGATCCTGCGCGACGGCGATCCGGGCGAGCCGGCGGTGACGCTGTCGCCGCTCTGCTACCACTACCAGCACCGTGCCGAGGTCGAGGCGGTGGTGCAGGCCAGCACCGGCCGGGATGTGGCTTTTGACGCGCTGGCCGCCGGCGTCGGGATCGTGCTCTCGGCCGACCGCACCCTCGGGGGCCTGTGCGACTGGGTCGAGGCGGAGGCGCCACGCCCAGTCGATATGGCGATCGACGGCGCCGCGATGCTGAAGGCCGCCGTTATCCCGATCGTGCTACACTATTCCACGGGCGATCCGCTCGCCTGATCCCTCACAACGAAGGACACGCACATGGCACGCGCGCAGGGCGCGCGGGCGCAGATGGCGCTCGCGTTCGAGACGATCTACGGCACGGCTCCGGCCAGCGGCTATACCCGGGTGCCCTTCGCCAGCACCTCGCTCGGCGCCGAGCAGCCGCTGATCAGCTCCGAGCTGCTCGGCTATGGTCGCGATCCAAGTGCGCCGATCAAGGACGCGGTGACCGCCGACGGCGACGTCGTAGTGCCGATCGACGCGGAGGCCTTCGGCTTCTGGCTGAAGGCGGCGTTCGGCGATCCCATCACCACAGGCACCGGCCCCTGGACGCACGAGTTCCGCTCCGGCGCCTGGACGCTGCCGTCACTCGCGATCGAGACGGCGATGCCGGAGGTGCCGCGATACGCGATGTACTCCGGCTGCGTGCTCGACCAGCTCAGCTGGCAGCTGCAACGCTCGGGGCTGCTGACGGCGACGGCAAAGCTGGTGGCGCAGGGCGAGGCGGTTGCCACGACGACCGCCGCCGGGACGCCGGTGGAGCTGGCGCTCAAGCGCTTCGGCCACTTCAACGGCAGCATCACCCGCAATGGGTCGGCGCTCGGCAACGTTGTCTCGGCCGAGATCACCTACGCCAACAACCTCGACCGCATCGAGACGATCCGCAGCGACGGCCGCATCGACGGCGCTGACCCGTCGATCGCGGCGCTGACCGGCCGGATCGAGGTGCGCTTCGCCGACAGCACGCTGGTGAACCAGGCGATCGCCGGCGACCCCTGCGCGCTCGAGTTCGCCTACGCGCTGCCCTCGGGCGAGAGCTTCACCTTCACCGTGCACGCGGTCTACCTGCCGCGGCCACGGATCGAGATCGCCGGTCCGCAGGGCGTGCAGGCCACCTTCGACTGGCAGGCGGCCCGGGACACCACGCTCGGGCGCATGTGCACTGCCACCCTTGTCAACGACGTCGAGGACTACTGATCATGATCCGACTCGGCCTGATCTCCGAGCCACGCTGGCTCGACCTCGGCCACGGTGTGCGGCTGCACGTCGACCCGCTGACCACCGCGCTGATGGTGGCATCGCGCAGCGACGCTGCCATCGAGGCACTGCCCGGCACCGCCTCCGACGAGGAACGCGCGCTGGTCTTCGCCAAGGCGATCGCCCGGCGCGCGGTGATTGAGTGGGAGGGCGTCGGTGACGCGGCCGGCAACCCGATGCCGGCCACGTCCGAGGGCATCGACGCGCTGCTCGAAGTGTGGCCGATCTTCGAGGCGTTCCAGGCGGTCTACGTCTCCAAGGGCCTCTTGCTGGATGCGGAAAAAAACGTCTCCGCGCCCTCGCCGACTGGCACTTCGGCGGGGGCGACCGCTACTGCGCGGCCTGCGCGCAAGCGTGCCCGGACTGCCCGGCGCGGCTGAACCGGCCTGAGACCTTCGACGGCTGGCAGGTCTGGGACCTGGTCAGTCGCCTCGGCGGCCAGCTCCGCGTCATCCCCGGCGCGGTGATCGGTTGGGACATGGGCGCGGCGCTGGCGCTCGGCGCCGCGCTCGGCGTCGAGCCGATGGCTGCGGCCGAGCTGCTGCCGGAGATCGAGGCGGTGATGGTGCGCCGGCTCAACGAGGCGATCGGAGATTGAGATGGCCGAGAAGCGCGTATCCGTCCGGCTGGCGGTCGTCGGCGGCCGCGAAGTGCGGGCCGAGCTCGAGGGTGTCGGTGAGGCCGGCAACCGCGGCTTCGGCCGGCTGGGGCGCGAGATGGAGGCGGCCAACTCCCGGCTCGCCGCCTTCTCGGCCCGGGTGAAGGTGGCGACCGCCGCGGCTGTCGCGGCGGCTGCCGCCGCTGGCATCGCGATGGTGCGCTCGGGGCTGGCGACCGTCGACGCGCAGGCGAAGCTTGCGCAGTCGCTCGGCACCACCGTCGCCTCGATCCAGGTGCTGGAGCGCGCCGGCGAGCTTGCCGGCGTCGCGATGTCCGGGATCGAGCAGGCGACCAAGGACCTGACCCGGCGGCTGAGCCAGGCGGCCTCCGGTGCCGGTCCCGTGGCGGAGGCGCTCGGCCGGCTCGGGCTCTCGGCCGGCGAGCTGCTCTCGCTGCCGCTCGACGAGCGGGTCGGCCGCATCAACGCGGCAATCGAGGCGTTCGTCCCAGTGGCCGAGCGTGCCGCGGTCGCCGGCCAGCTCTTCGGCGAGGAGGGCTCGATCGCCATGGCGCGCATCGATACCGCGACGCTCCGCCAGGCCACTCAGGACGTGCGCGACTTCGGCGTCGTGGTGTCGGAGGCCGACGCCGATCGCATCGAGCGCGCCAATGCCGCGATCTCCCGCCTCGGGCTGATCTGGCGCGGGCTCGCGAACCAGCTCGCAGCCGCCGCTGCGCCGGCGCTGGAAGCCGTGGCCGATGCGATGGCGGCGCTCGCCCGTACCACCGGCCCGCTCAGGGTCGCGATCCGCGGGCTCTTCGACAACCTCGGGCGGCTCGCGGCCTACGCCGCCACCTTCGCCGGCATCATGGCCGGCCGCTGGGTCGCCGGGCTCGTGGCCGCGGCGGTCTCGGTGCGCGGCCTCGCGACCGCGCTCGTCGTGCTGCGCGGCGCGCTGATCCGCACCGGCATCGGGGCGCTGATCGTCGCGGCCGGCGAGATGGTCTACCAGTTCGGCCGGCTGGTATCTGGCGCCGGCGGTTTCGGCGAGGCGCTGTCGCTGCTCGGCGACGTCGCCGCGGAGGTCTGGGAGCGGATCAAGCTCGGGGGGCGGTCGCTGGCGCTGTCGCTGCAGTCGGTCTGGGCGACGATCGAGGCCGGCTGGCTGACGGCGCTCTCCCTCATCCAGCGGAGCTGGGCCGACTTCCTGCATGCAGCGACCGGTGGTCTCGCCCGGATTCCCGGCATGGAGGATGCGACGCTCGCTTTGAGCGAGGCGGCGATCCGGGCAGGCTCGGCCTTCTACGAGACCTCGGCCGCCGCCGGCGAGGCCAGCGCCCGGGCCGACGGCCTCGCCGCCTCCGCCGCTGCAGCGGCCGGCGCCGCCACGGCGCCGCTCGCCTCGTTGCAGGCGCTGCGCGACGCGGTGAAGGGCTCGGCCGAGGAGGCGGAGACCGCGCTCGGCGGGGCGACGGTTGCGGCCGAGGAGCTCGGCGGCGCTGTCGGCACGGCTGGAGGCGCCAGCGCGGCGGCGGCGCCGAAGGTGGCGGAAGCGCCGGCGGCGGCGAAGTCCGGCTGGGAGCGCGCGACCGATGCGGTCCGCGACTATGCCGACAAGGCGAAGGAGACCGGCGACGGGATCGGCGAGGCGCTGGTCAGCGGATTCCGCGGGGCCGAGGATGCCGTAGGCGAGTTCGTGAAGACCGGCAAGCTCGGGATGCGCGACCTCGTCACCTCGATCCTCGCCGACCTCGCCAAGGTGTCGGTGCGGCGCTTCGTGCTCGCGCCGGTCGCCAACGCCCTCTCCGGCGTGCTCGGCAGTCTCGGTCCGGCCTTCGCCAGCGTGCTGCACGCCGGCGGCGTGGCCGGAGCCTCCGCGCCGCAGCGCATGGTCCCGGCGCTCGCCTTTGCCGGCGCCCCCCGGTTGCACGGCGGCGGGGTCGCCGGGCTGCGCCCTGACGAGGTGCCGGCGATCCTGCAGAAGGGCGAGCGGGTGCTGAGCCGGGCGGAGACCCGGGCCTTCGAGCGGTCGCGGGCCGACGGCGGCGTCACCGTCAACATCACGACCGCCGACGCCGAGAGCTTCCGCCGCTCGCGAACCCAGGTGGCGAGCGACATCGCCCGGGCGGTGGCCTTCGGGCGCAGAGGGATGTGACGCCATGGCTTTCCACGAGGTCCGGTTTCCGGACGACATCAGCCGCGGCGCCCGCGGTGGTCCGGAGCGGCGCACGCAGGTGGTCGAGCTCGCCTCCGGCGACGAGGAGCGCAACGCCTCCTGGGCCGACTCGCGCCGGCGCTACGACGCCGCCTACGGCATCCGCCGTGCCGACGACCTAGCCGCAGTCATCGCCTTCTTCGAGGCGAGGAACGGCCGGCTGCACGGCTTCCGCTGGAAAGACTGGGGCGACTTCAAGTCCGGCCTGCCGTCGGCGCCGACGACGCCGATCGACCAGGCGCTCGCCACCGGCGACGGTGACACGACGGCGTTCCAGTTGATCAAGCGCTACGAGAGCGGGCCGCAGGCCTGGGTGCGGCGGATCGTGAAGCCGGTCGCCGGCACCGTGAGGGTCGCGCTCGGAGGCGTCGAGGCGCTCTCCGCTTGGTCGGTCGATGCGACGACCGGCGTCGTCACCTTCGCGACAGCCCCCGGCGCCGGCCTGCTGGTCACCGCCGGCTTCGAGTTCGACGTAGCCGTCCGCTTCGACACCGACCGGCTCGACGTCACCTGGGACCTCGACCGGCTCGGCTCGATCGCCTCGATCCCACTTATCGAGGTGCGGCGATGAATGAGGAGCCGGGCTTCGTCGCCGCGACCTTGCATGACCTCGCCGCTTCGACCGCGGCGATCCTCGCCGCCTGGGGCGCGCTTGGGGGCGCCACCAACGCGCTCACCACCCGCATGCGGCTCCGCGATGCGCTCCGCCACATTCTGGTCGGCGGCATCATCGCCGCCGGCATGGGCAGCTTCTCCATGGCGCTCGTCGCTCGCTGGCTCGGGCTGCCCCCTGAGGCGGTGCCGGCCGGCGGCGCCGCCGGCTCGGCCGCCTACCTCGTCGGCGTGTTCGGACCGGCGGTGATCGAGGTCACGCTCGCCCGCATTCGCGGCCTCCGATCCGGGGGCGGGCCCGATGCGTGAGCTGCTCGGCCTCGCGGCCCGGCTGCGCTGCGGCGACGCCGATCCGTGCCGGATATTCCGTCACCGAGTGCGGGTCGGCCTCGCCGTCGCCGCCCTGATCCTGCTCCTCTCCCTCTTCAGGTAACCTCTCCATGATCATGACCGACCGGGGGCTTCTCGCCCTCGCCCGGCACGAGGGCATCGTGCCGGCTCCCTATCTCGACGTGAAACAGATCTGGACCTTCGGCGTCGGCCACACCGCGGCGGCGGGCGCGCCCGATCCCGCCCGGCTTCCGCGCGGCATGCCGGCCGACCTCGACGCCGGCATCCACGAGGCGCTCCGGCTGTTCCGGGCTGACCTCGGCCGGTTCGAGGCGGATGTGCTGCGCGCCGTGACCGTGCCACTGGCGCCCCACGAGTTCGATGCGCTGGTGTCCTTCCACTTCAACACCGGCGCGATCGCCCGCGCGGCGCTGACGAGGGCCTTGACCGTAGGCGACCGGCGGGCGCGGGCGCGGCGTTCATGAACTGGCTGCGGCCGGCCAGCCTGCGGTCGCGGCGCGAGGCCGAGCGCGACCTCTTCCTACACGGACGCTACCCCGAGGGGCCGATCCCCGTGTGGGCGGTTGATGCCGATGGCCGGGTCGATTTCTCGCGGCCGGTGCGGCGGATGGGCGAGGCGGAGGCGCTGGCGCTCTTGCGGCCCGTGCCCGCCGCCGAGCCCGCGAGCGCAAGTCGCGTCCGCGTCCCGGCCGAGCGGCCGGCTCGCCGCGCTGCTCGCTTCCCTTTCCGCCGCCTTCCAACGGAGCTGACCTCATGCGCTACGTGCTTCCGAACTCCCTGACCTGGTGGACGGGCCTCGCCGCGATCCTGATCGGGCTGGCCGCGCTGGCGCTGCCCGAGCACGGTCCGCTCGGCGAGCTTGCTGGAGTGATCGCCCAGCTGATCGGCGCCAACGACGCGGCGCCGGCGACGCTGATCACCCTCGGCCTCGGGCTGATCGGTCTGCGCGACCGCCTGGAGCGGGCGATCCAGAGCGACGAGAAGCGATGAAGACGCTGCCCGTCGCGCTGCAGGCGCACCTCGACAACGGCGCGACCACGCTCGCCTGGTGCTGGCGGATCGAGCGGGCCGACGGCGTTGTCTTCGGCTTCACCGACCACGACCGGGAGCTGATGTTCGGCAGCGTCACCTACGAGCCCGACTCCGGCTTCGCCGCCTCGGAGATCCGATCCGGCACCGACCTCGCCGTCGACGCGCAGGATGCCGAGGGCGTGCTGACCTCGGACACCATCACCGAGACCGACATCCTCGACGGCCGCTGGGACAATGCCGCGGTCGAGGTCTGGCGGGTGAACTGGAAGGCGGTCGGGCAGCGGGTGCTGATGCGTAGAGGCGCGATCGGCCAGGTGCGCCGCGGCCGGCTCACCTTCGTCGCGGAGGTGCGCTCGCTGGCTCACGTGCTGAACCAGACCGTCGGCCGCACCTTCCAGCATGCCTGCGACGCCGAGCTCGGCGACGCCCGCTGCGGCATCGATCTCGATGATCCGGCGTTCCAGGCGTCTGGCGCGGTCACCGCAGTGACCGGCGACCGCAGCGTCACCGCCTCCGGGCTCGGCGGCTTCGCGGCCGGCTGGTTCACCCTCGGCCGGCTGATCTGGACGAGCGGGCCGAACGCCGGCCGGGTCGCCGAGGTGGCGAGCCACGATGTCGTCGCCGGCGCGCGGCGACTGACGCTGCTCGAGGCGCCGGTGCGGCCGATCGCGCCGGGTCACGGCTTCGCCGTCCGCGCCGGTTGCGACAAGCGGGTGGAGACCTGCCGCTACCGCTTCGCCAATGTCGTCAACTTCCGCGGCTTCCCGCACATCCCCGGGCAGGACACGGTGATCCGCTACCCGAACCGCGGGGACGCGAACGCGGGAGAGGTACTGTGATTGCTGCCGATCCGGAGCGGGTGATCGCGGCGGCGCGCCGCTGGCTCGGCACGCCCTACCACCATCAGGCGAGCGTGAAGGGCGTCGGCTGCGATTGCCTCGGGCTGGTGCGGGGCGTCTGGCGGGAGCTCTACGGCCCCGAGCCCATGCCGATCCCACCCTACAGCCGCGACTGGGGCGAGACCGGAATCTGCGTGCCGCTGGCTGAGGCGGCGCGGTCGGTGATGCTCGAGTTGCCCACGGCAGAGCAGGTGCCGGGCGCGCTGCTGCTGTTCCGGATGCGGGTCGGCCCCGTTGCCAAACACTGCGGCATCGCCACCGCGCCCGACCGCTTCATCCACGCCTACGAGCGCAGCGGCGTCGTCGAGGTCCCGCTCGACGCCGCTTGGCGCCGCCGCATCGCCTTCGCGTTCCTGTTCCCGAACCCGAGCTGATCCCCATGGCCTCGATCATTCTCGCCGCCGCCGGCACCGCGATCGGCGGCTCGATTGGCGGTGCTGTGCTCGGCGTCTCGGCCGCCGCGATCGGCGGCGCCGTCGGCTCCATTGCCGGCGCCGCCATCGACTCCTGGCTCGTCGCATCGATGGCGCCGACGCAGCGGATCGCCGGACAGCGGCTCGACACCCTGCAGATCACCGCCTCGACCGAGGGGGCGATCATTCCGCGCGTCTACGGCGCGATGCGCACCGGCGGCAACATCATCTGGGCGACCGACTTCCGCGAGGAGAGCCGCACCACCGAGCAGGGTGGCGGCAAGGGCGGC
>JAXMCJ010000004.1:0-1895 GCA_046349415.1 Geminicoccaceae bacterium | reverse complement strand
ATGCCGCCCGCGCGAAAACCCGCGAGCACGGCAACACCATGCTGGTGCTGCCGACCGGGGCCGGAAAGACTGCCATCGCTGGCTTCTACATCGGCGAGGAGGTGGAGGACACGCGCGACGCCCGCGTCCTGGTGCTGCAGCACACCGATGAGTTGATCGAGCAGAACCGCGGCGCCATCGGGAAGGTGACCGGTCTCGCCACCTCGGTGGTGAAAGCAGAACAGGACGACTGGAACGGGCGGGTGGTTTTCGGCAGCGTCCAGACGCTCGCCCGCGCCAACCGGCGGGCGCGCGTGTCGGGCGTCTCGCACCTCGTCATTGACGAGTGCCATCGCGCCGCGGCCGCGAGCTACCAGGCGATTATCGAGCACGTCCGCGGCCTCAATCCGGCGGTGAAGTTGCTCGGACTCTCGGCCACGCCCGGTCGCGGCGACGGGCGCAGCCTGCGGAAGACGTTCTCCAACGTCGGCTACCAGCTGAAGATCGGCACGTTGATCGCGCGCGGCCTGCTGGTGCCGCCGCGCACCTTCACCATCGACCTCGGCGTCGAGGACGAGCTCGCCGGGCTCTCGAGCACCGCCGGCGACTTCGACATGCGCGAGGCGGACAAGGTGCTAAACCGCGCCGTCCTCAACGAGGCGGTGGTCGAGAACTGGAAGGAGCGCGCCGATCGGCGCAGCATCTTCTTCTGCGCGACCGTCGACCATGCCGAGGCGGTGGCCGCCGCGTTCCGCGCCGAGGGCGTCACCGCGGAGACTGTGACCGGCGAGATGCCGGGCCGGGCGCGCGCCGATCTCATCGCCCGCTTCGACCGCGGCGAAGTTCAGGTGCTCACCAACTGCATGGTGCTGACCGAGGGCTTCGACAGCCAGCCGGTCGGCTGCATCGGCATCCTGCGGCCGATGCTGCACAAGGGCACCTTCATCCAGGCGATCGGGCGCGGGCTGCGGCGCGTCGATCCCGAGCGCTTCCCCGGCATCGTGAAGACCGATTGCGTCGTGCTCGACTTCGCCGGCGCGGCGCTGCGGCACGGGTCGCTCGAGCAGGAGATCAGCCTCGACGATGAGGAGCAGGAGCCCGGCGCCGCGCCGTGGAAGACCTGTCCGTCCTGCGAGGCGGAGCTGCCGCTCGGAGCTTCGGTCTGCGACTTCTGCGGCCACCTCTTCGCTCGTGAGCGCGGCGAAAAGAGCATCCTCACCGCCTTCGAGATGACCGAGATCGATCTGCTCGACCGGTCGCCCTTCGCCTGGTGTGATCTGCACGGCGACGGTCAGGCGCTGATGGCAAGCGGCTTCCAGGGGTGGGCCGGGGTGTTCTCCGACGGCGCCCTGTGGCACGCCCTCGGGCAGCCGCGGCAACGGGCGCTGCGCACGCTCGGCGTGGGGACGCGGGTGCAGGCACTGGCGGCGGCCGACGACTTCCTGCGCGAGACGGAGACCTCCACCGCCTCGGCGAAGAGCCGGCGCTGGCTCAATGATCCCGCGACCCTGCGGCAGATCGAACTGCTGCAGCGCGCCGGTCATGCGGCGACCGGGCTCGACTTCGGCCTCTCGAAATACGCCGCCAACTGCCACCTGAATTTCCGCTGGAACCGGGCGGCGATCACGGCGGCGGTCCTGAAGGACATGCCGCGTCGGGCCGCATGAACCGCCCCAATCCCCTCAGCCCGGACCGGATGTCGGCCAGGGAGCGGCTCGCGGAGATCTGCGAGCTGCTCGCCTTCGGCTTGATCCGGCTCCGCGCCCGAAAGTCAAGTCAAGTATCTGAGCCAACTGGAGAAAGTTGCCTACACTTCCCGCCCGACCGGAGCGGTCATGCAAACCCGAGACGACGGAGAATCCCATGACCGACCCGATCCCCGCGCGCGTGGCCGCGCTCAAGACCATGCCGATGCC
>JAXMCJ010000003.1:0-2266 GCA_046349415.1 Geminicoccaceae bacterium | reverse complement strand
GGTCGAGCGCGTCGATGATCTCGCGCTGGCGCTGCTCGCCCACCTCGGCGAGACGCGCCGCGAACGGCTCCCAGAAGTCGCGCAGCACGTCCTTCCAGAACCGGCTGCCGCCGGCCACATCGTCGAGCTGGTTCTCGAGCTGGGCGGTAAAGTCGTACTCGACCCAATGGCCGAACTTCTCGACCAGGAAGGCATTGACCAGCCAGCCCTTGTCCTCGGGCACGAAGCGCTTCTGCTCCAGGCGGACATAGGAGCGGTTCTGCAGGACCGAGATGATGCTGGCGTAGGTGCTGGGGCGGCCGATGCCCAGCTCCTCCATCTTCTTGACCAGGCTGGCCTCGGAATAGCGCGGCGGCGGCTCGGTGAAGTGCTGGAGCGGGGTGACCGAGCGCTGCTTCAGCGCGTCGCCTACCGTGAGCGGCGGCAGCATGGCGCCGTCCTCGTCCTCGTCGACGGCCGGATCGTCACGCCCTTCCTGATACAGCTTGAGGAAGCCGTCGAAGGCCACGGTCTGGCCGGTGGCGCGCAAGCCCACCGCACCGTCGGCCGAGCCGATCTCGGCGGTGACCCGGTCCAGCAGCGCCGCCGCCATCTGGCTCGCCACGGTCCGCTTCCAGATCAGGTCGTAGAGCCGGCGCTGGTCGTCGTCGAGATGGCCGCGCAGCTCCGCGGGGATGCGGAACAGGTCGGTCGGGCGGATCGCCTCGTGCGCCTCCTGGGCATTCTTGGTCTTGGTCCGGTACTGGCGCGGGCTCTCCGGCAGATAGCCTTCACCGAACCGCTGGCCGATCAGCCGGCGGCAGGCGCCGAGCGCCTCGCCCGAGAGCTGCACGCTGTCGGTGCGCATGTAGGTGATCAGCCCGACGGTCTCGCCGCCGATGTCCACGCCCTCGAACAGGCGCTGGGCGGTCTTCATCGTGCGGTCGGCGGAGAAACCGAGCTTGCGCGACGCCTCCTGCTGCAGGGTCGAGGTGCTGAACGGCGGTGCCGGGTTGCGGCTGACCTGCTTCTTCTCGACCGCGTCGACGGCGAGCGCGCGCGCCTCGATCTCGCGCACGGCACGGCGTGCCGCCGTCTCGTCGCGCAGGGCGAACTTGTCGAGCCGGCGGCCGTCGAGCTGGGTCAGCCGCGACTTGAAGATCCTGCCCTCGGGGGTCTCCAGCAGCGCCTCGACCGTCCAGTATTCCTGGGCCCGGAAGGCGTGGATCTCGGCCTCGCGCTCGCAGATCAGCCGCAGCGCCACCGACTGCACGCGCCCGGCCGAGGAGCCCGACTTGGGCAGCTTGCGCCAGAGCACCGGCGAGAGGCGGAAGCCGACGAGATAGTCCAGCGCGCGGCGTGCCTGGTAGGCGTCGATCAGATGCTCGTCGAGGCTGCGGCCGTGCCGCATCGCCTCGAGCACCGCGGGCTTGGTCACCTCGTGGAACACGACCCGCTCGACGTCGACGCCCTTCAGCGCCCGCCGCTCCTTGAGCAGCTCGAGCAGGTGCCAGGAGATCGCCTCGCCTTCGCGGTCGGGGTCCGTGGCGAGAATCAGCCGCTTGGCCCCGTCGCGGATCGCGCGGGCGATCTCGTCGATACGCTTCTTCCGGTCGTCGAGCGGCTCGTAGAGGATCTTGAAGTCCTCGTCCGGCAGGACCGAGCCGTCCTTCTCCGGGAGATCGCGGACATGACCATAGCTCGGCAGGACGCGGTAGCGATCGCCCAGATACTTGTTGATGGTCTTGGCCTTGGTCGGCGATTCGACCACGACGACGTCCATGCCCACAAAGCTCCGTCGTCCGGGCCAGCTCGGCACGCCGGCTGACCTTGAATTTCGCTCGGCCGGTCGGATCCGGCTCAGCCGGCGCGCCGACAGACGCGATTGCCGGGCTGGCGGTCGATGCGACCGGCCAGCTCGAGCTCGAGCAGGGCGGCCTGCATCTCAGGCGCGGCTGCATCGCACTCGCGGATCAGTTCGTCAACCGCGAGCGGCTCCGGCCCAAGTGCCGCCAGAACGCGGCCGGTCAGATCGGCGGCCTCCGTCCTCGCAACGGGCGCCCGGGGAGCAGGGGCCGAATCGGGCACGCGCTCCGAACGGACCGGTGGCGGCCGACGCCGCTGCTGCGGCCCGAGCACGGCCAGGACGTCCTCGGCGCTCTCGACCAAGTGGGCGCCCTCGCGCAGCAGCTGGTTGGTACCACGATGCCGCGGATCCTGCGGACTTCCGGGCACGGCCATCACGTCGCGGCCGTATTCCAGCGCGAGGCGGGCGGTGATCAGCGAG
>JAXMCJ010000002.1:0-4337 GCA_046349415.1 Geminicoccaceae bacterium | reverse complement strand
GGGCCGCTTCACGACGCTGCGCGCGAGCTACGTCTCGCACACCATCCGCTTCGGCCAGAACGCCGACGACCAGCCGGGCTCGGGCAACAGTATCCTGGGCGGCGCGATGAACTGGGACGCCACGGCCGGCACCGGCGGCGCCTCGCTGTTCGTCTCCAAGGGCCAGTACTGGTCGCTGCTCTTGAACAACAACACCGGCGGCGGCGACACCATCCAGCTCTTCTGCCTGGGCGGCACGGTGAAGAGCGCCGTCGCCATCGACAGCACCGGCATCACCATCTCGAGCTGCACCGCCACCCCGCCCTCCGACTACCGCTTGAAGGACGTCTTGGGCCCGGTCGAGAATGCAACGGCCCTTTTGTTGAGCCTCAACCCCTTGTGGTATCGCTGGAAACACACCGCCCAACGCGACATCGGTTTCCTGGCGCACGCCGTGCAGGCGGTGCTGCCGTGCGCCGCGACGGGCAAGAAGGACGACGTGTGGGACGAGGCCGGCCCGCGCGGCCCCGACGGCCGCCTGCTCAACGCGCCGGGCGAGATGCGCCCGCAGACCTGGAAACCCGACCGCCTGATCCCGCTCCTGACCGCCGGCTTCCAGGAGCACGAGCGGCGCCTGGCCAAGGTCGAGGCGCTGGAGCAGGAGGTGGCTGAGCTGCGCGCGACGATCGAGCGGCTGGGAGAGGGGGAGAGAACCAACGCACGACTCGCGACAGGCTGATGCCCGGAGTCAGCCAACGCAGGCATCGCATCCGCGTTGCGTGCCGCTCGGCGTCAAGTGATCCCAGCCGAGGACGAAGCCGCCTGTCGAGGCAAAGCGGCGCTCGGGGACATCGAAATACCTGGCCGCGCGCGAGTCGACGAACAGACCGGGCAGGCGGCCGGAAAGCCCGGCCGGCCGGCGGCGTTTGTCCTTCCCCTCCGCTGCCCGTCGGCTACTACCTTCGCACGGGACCACCAAGGAGGGTGGAGGATGTCTCTTGTGGTGGCGCTCACCGGGTCGGCGGGCGTGGGCAAATCGACGGTCGCGGAGTATCTCGTCGGGCGCTACGGCTTTCAGCGCATCCGCTTCTCCGATCCGCTGAAGCACATGCTGGCCGCGCTGCTGTCGCGGCAGGGCTGCACGCCGGAGTATGTGCGGCGCTGCCTCGAGGGCGACCTCAAGAGCCGCGCCGTGCCCGAGCTCGGCGGGCGCACGCCGCGGCACGCCCTGCAGACGCTCGGCACCGAGTGGGGGCGGGCGCTGATCGGCGCCGATTTCTGGCTGTCGTGCTGGCGGCGCACCGTCGAGCCGGCGCTGCGGCGCGGGCCGGTCGTCGCCGACGATTGCCGCTTCACCAACGAGCTCGACGCGGTCAAGGCGATGGGCGGGCTGGTGTGGCGCGTCGCGCGCGAAGGCTGCCGGCCCGCCTCGGACATCGCCGAGACCGAGCATCTCGGCTTCGAGGTCGATTGCAACCTGGTCAACAACGGCGCGGTGACGGCGCTGCTGCTCAAGGTCGACCAGCAGCTCCGCGCCTACCAGCGCGCCGCGCGCCGCGCCCCGGCCAGCGCGACAGCCGCCGCCTCGCGCTGATCGACGCCGATATCGACATCGACACCGCCACCGCCGGCCGTCCAATCGATTGGGGAGCGGGCGCGACGGCCGAGCGTGCCGGGTTCCTCGGCGAGGCCGCGATCGACCATGCCGCGGCCGACCCCGCCGCCATCGCACTCGCCGCAGTCGGCCTCGCCGCCATCGCATCCGCCGCGATCGCGCTCGACGCGATCCACCGGCGTCGTCAAGATATGGCCTCAATCGCAGTGCAGGAGCGTCGCGCGTCAATCGGGCGCGACGGGGAGCCGAAAAGGGGTCGAGCATGGCTTGGTACACGGGACAGATTTTTCGCGGCGTCGACTACAATCCGACCTGGCCGGGCTGGAGCCAGGGCCCGGGCGCGAACGACGTCAATCAACGCCTGCAGACGTTCGACTCCGACATGGCCAACGACGCCTTCGCCGCGCTGTGGGGCAAGGGCTACCAGCCGTCGCCGGCCGGCAACGCGCCGTTCAGCGTGCCGTTCAATAACGGCACCAACTACCGCGACGATCTGGGCACCATCGCCCACGAAGGCTTCAACCTGGTGCGGCTCTACAATTGGGACGTCGCCCGCGGCACCTCGACGTCGCAGCAGCTCGCCGGCCTCGATCACGTCAACTTCCTGACCTACGCCCAGTCGCTCGGCCTCAAGGTCGTCGTGCCGGTGTCCGACTACTTCCTGAACAACGACCAGTTCTCGTGGAACGGCGTGACGCCCGACAGCAGCTACTCGTTCGGCTCGGCGACCTCCGACATCCAGGCCGATTTCAAGCAGTTCATCGCCAGCATCACCGACCCGTCGACCGGCAAGATCTTCAGCAACGTCCTGATCAGCGTCGGCAACGAGGGCGACATCGGCGAGGGCGGCATCTACCAGGCCAACAACAGCCCGCCCAACACCAACGCCTCCGACTTCCTCGCCCGCACGATCTGGTGGGTCCATAACCTGCACGAGCAGATCAACGGCACGTCGGCCACCGGCCCCGACGGCCTGCCCGTCGTCAACGGCGCGAGCGGCGCGGTCGTGCCGATCAGCGCCACCTTCGCCAACGCCGACCAGGGCAACAACGGCGTCAACGGGAGCTGGATGAACTGGGTGCTGGCCGGCGCCACGGTGGGGCAGGCGAGCCCCAACGGCTGGCAGCCGACCGGCCAGACCTTCACCAAGGCGGTGACCGGCCTCGCCTCCGTCGATTCGGATTTCGCCAGCTACTACTTCAACAGCTTCAACATCGGCCAGAGCACGACGCAGGCGCCGTTCGGCAACGGCATCGCCCACACGCTCGAGCTCTACGACAGCGCCGCCACGCCGTGGCCGGGCTCCAATGTCGGCGTGCCGCTGATGCTGATGGAGGTGTTCAACCCCAACCGCTCCGTGTATCCCACGCCGGCCGACCAGGCCCTGGCCGCGGTCAACGAAGCCAAGACCATCGAGGCCTATCTCACGCTGCACAACGCCGGCACGGCGCGCAGCACCACCAACCTGATGGGCTACAACTACTTCGAGTTCAACGACGAGCCGGCGGCGGACAAGCAGGTCGGCCTGTTCCAGTACGACACGACGTCGGTGACTGCCCACACCGGGACCAGCGGTATCTTCTACGTCAGCCGCGGCGGCTTCGCCGACTTCACCTTCCCGGTCTACAAGCTGATCGCGACGCCGGGTCCGGGCGGCCAGGGCACTCTGGCGGGGGCATGGACCGCCACCTTCCCGACCGCGCTCGATGCCCACAACGATGCCTACGTGGTGCTGCAGGGCAGCCCGCTGGCGCTCGCCGCGTCGAGCGGCGTGCAGCACAACGACGTGAGCGAATCGGCCAGCGCGGTGGCGCTGCAGGCGGGCGTGGCGCACGGCCTGCTGCAGCTCGGCACCGACGGCGCGCTGGCCTATACGCCGGCCGCCGGGTTCAGCGGCATCGATGTCTTCAACTACTTCGCGCTCGGCGAGTACGGCGCCAAGGACAGCGGCCAGGCGACGATCCACGTCGTGCCGGTCAATGTCGTCGGTGCGACGACGACGCTGAACCTGCTGGCGCTCACCGCGCCGGAGCAGATCGCCTCGACCTATGCCGCCTTCTTCGGCCGCGCCGCCGATGCGGCGGGCCTCGATTACTGGGTCAACCAGTTCAGCCACGACCTGCCGGCCCGCGGCCCGGCGGCCGCGTTCACCGACGTCGCGCGCGCGTTCGGCGCCAGCGCCGAGGCCAAGGCGCTCTACCCGTTCCTCGCCAGCCCGGCCGGCGCCAGCGACGCCCAGATCGGCAGCTTCGTCGACAGCGTCTACAACAACCTGTTCAACCGCGCGTCCGACGCGGCCGGCGCGTCCTACTGGACGGCGCAGATCAAGCAGACGCTGCAGTCCGGCCAGGCCGTGGGCTCGGCGCTGATCAACATCATCAGCGGGGCGCAGGACACCGCGACGTACAAGGACATCACGACCCTGATGAGCAAGGTCGCGGTGAGCCTGGAATATGCCGAGCAGCAGCATCTCCAGGGCGTGTCCTGGGCCGGTGCCAGCGACATCGCCGCCGCGACGGCGCTGCTGCACGGCGTGTCGGCCGACGCGCACAGCCTGCTGGTCGGCATCAGGACCGCCGAGGATCTGATCACCCATCACGCCTGATCGGGTCAGCCGCCCGCCCGTATCGCTGGTCCTCTGTCCGTCAGACGTCCAGCGAGCGGCCGCATCTTGATGCCAAGCGTCTGCTGATCGCCGCTGATTGCGGCGGCAGCAAGGGCGCTATCCCAACCTTCTCAATTG
>JAXMCJ010000001.1:0-24843 GCA_046349415.1 Geminicoccaceae bacterium | reverse complement strand
GCGCGATCTCGATCACCGACCCGCCATGGGCGGCCAGCTCGACCTCGGCTTGCTCCTTCGTCACGTTTAGGTTGACGTTGCGCCCGGATCCCAGGCCGCCGAACATCAGCCCGGGGTCGGTGTACTCGTGGTTCACGACCATGAGAAAGCGGTCGCCCGCCGTGCTGCCGGCAGGCAGGGCATGCAGGCCGATGAAGTCACAATTGTAGCCGAACTGCTTTTCCTGGGCGGCGGCCGTGAGCTTGCCGGGCTCGAAGGCCGGCGCATCGCCGACCACCGGGTCACCCCAGCGAATCAGAACCTGCGCCTCGTAGCCTGCCGGTACGTGCTGCGTCTTGTCGAGGCCATGCGGCACCTCCTCGAAGGTGAGCGAGGACGGCCCGGCCGGCTGGGCCATGGCGTCGTCGCCAACCGAGGCATAGCCGCCGATCGCCGCTGCCGCGCTCGCCCCGAGCAGGCCGCGCAGGGCGTCACGACGCCCAAGCCGGCGCCCGATCAGCTCGCCGATCGTCGGTTCACCGCTGAGGTTCGACCCCACGTCCTCAGGATCAGTCCCGTCATGATGCCGCATGAAGCTCTCCATCCCTCGATCGCAGTCCCCGTACCGGACGCACCGTACAGCAACACGACGAAATTCTTTCAGTTTCATGACGGTCGCCCACCGCCATCCACAGAGACCGTCGTCGAACCGTAGCGCAGGTCGGATAGCACCCTCGGCACACTCAGATACGGGAGAGGGAGCATGCACAATCGATCGATCGCCGCTGCCGCGGCAGCGATGATCCTGGCCTGCGGACCGGCCATCGCGCAGACCAAGTACCCCGCCGTGCTCGAGGGACAGTCCGTCCTGCCGGCGATGACCCTGGTGCCGCCGCCAGCCGACGCGCCGGCCGAGCTGCAGGTCTCCGGCCGCTTCGCCGGCCCGCCGGGCCAGCGTATCGACACGCCCGAAAGCGTGCCGGGAATCTCCGCCCTGTCGGACAAGGCCGCGCCACGGCCGACCGGAATCAGCCTGCCGTTCAAGGGCCAGCCGGTGCAGGGCCTTTCGGGCATCAAGAAGCTCGGCGACGGGACCTTCATCGTCGTCACCGACAACGGCTTCGGCTCGAAGGCCAACTCGCCCGATGCCATGCTGATGTTCCATGTCGTGAAGCCGGACTGGAAGAGCGGCGCCATCGAGCGCGTGTCGACCACGTTCCTGCACGACCCCGACCGCAAGGTGCCGTTCCGCATCGTCAACGAGCATTCGGCCAAGCGCTATCTCACCGGCTCCGATTTCGACCTCGAATCGATCCAGCCGATCGGCGACACGCTGTGGTTCGGCGACGAGTTCGGCCCGTTCCTGATCAAGACCGACCGCGCCGGCAAGGTGCTGCAGGTCTTCGAGACCAAGGTCGACGGCAAGATCGTGCGCTCGCCCGATCATCCCGCGATGCTGGTGCCGGCCGCCCCCGGTCCGGTCAAGTTCGAGGTCCGACGGAGCAAGGGATTCGAAGGCATGGCCGCCTCGCCCGACGGCAAGTTCCTCTATCCGCTGCTCGAGGGCCCGTTGGTCACCGAGGCCGGCGAACCGGAAGCCAAGGACGGCAAGCGTTACCTGCGCATCCTCGAGTTCGACGTGGCCAAGGGCGAGTTCACCGGCAAGAGCTGGAAGTATGCGCTCGAGGCGCCGAACAACGCGATCGGCGACTTCAACCTGATCGACGCCACCTCGGGCCTGGTCATCGAGCGCGACGACAGCGAGGGCGATCCGGCACAGGCCTGCGCAGTCGGCGCGCCCAAGCCCGACTGCTTCAACGTGCCGGCCAAGTTCAAGCGCATCTACAAGATCGACCTCGCGCAGGCCGATGCCGACGGCTTCGTCAAGAAGGTGGGCTTCATCGACCTGATGGACATCGACGATCCGCAGAAGCTCGCCCGCCAGGGCGAACGCGAAGGCAGGCTCACCTTCCCGTTCTTCACCATCGAGAATGTCGAGGTGATCGACGGCGAACGCATCGTCGTCGGCAACGACAACAACCTGCCGTTCTCGTCGGGCCGCGCGCTCGGCAAGGCCGACGACAACGAGCTGATCATCCTGCGCGTGCCCGAGCTGCTGAAGGCGAAGTAGCAGCCTTCTGCGGGTAGATCGTCTCGCCGCGCTTCAACATGCCGACGAAGGACTCGATCCTCCTTCGTCGACCGGCCTCGGTCTTCATGTTCCCGGTACGGAAGGCGAGCGCAAAGCGGTTCTGGGCGCTCAGCGTCTCGAAGGTGCGTCGGGCCTCGGGCTCGGCGTCGATGGCGGCCTGAAGATCGGCCGGAATCTCGGCGCCCTTGACCCTGTAGGCGCGAGCCCAACGGCCGTCGGCTTTGGCCGCCTCGGCCTGTCTGAGCCCGTGCGCGGTCATGCGGCCTTCCGCGATCAACCGGGCGACATTGTCGATATTGATCTGGCTCCAGACACTCTTCTTCGTGCGCGGCGTGTAGCGCTGGAGGAAGCTATTTTCGTCGAAGCCCCTGCGCAGGCCGTCGATCCAGCCCCAGCACAACACGATGTCGACTGCCTCCTTGGGCGTGATCGATTTCAGGCCGGAGCCGACCTTGTGGATCTTGATCCAAATCTCGCCGGCCTTGTCGTGGTTCCTGGCGAGCCACTTGTAGAAGCTCTCGGCCGTCTTGAACTCGCGCGCCGCCATCAGGGCAGCACGCGCTTCATCCACTTGGCGGTGGCCTGCGCATCCTGATTGTCGCCCGCTTCGAGCCTGGCGATGACGCGCGTGCGGTCCTCGAGGTCGCGATTCTGGCTGAGCTTGAGCTTGGTCTCGATCCGCGCCAGCGGCATGCGGAAGGCGACGATGCCGCGGGTCTGCGCCTCGGCATTGCCGGGCGGCAGGTGGTCGAGAGACCATGCCTCGGCGCCGTCGCCCTCGTAGGCGCGCGCCAGCTCGCGCAGCACCTCGAGCGCGCCCGCAGTCTCCTCGACGATTTGCGGCCGGCCATAGGCATGCACCGTCACGTAGTTCCAGGTCGGCACCTTGACGCCCGGCGCGTACCAGGTCGGCGAGACATAGGCGTGCGGCCCCCAGAACAGGGCGAGCGACTCGGCCGGGCGGGCGAACAGCTTCCAGTGCGCATTGGCGCGCGCCAGGTGGCCGACCAACGCGCCGTGCGGCGAGCCGTCGTCCTGCCACAGGAGTGACAGGTGGGTGGCGAACGGCGCGCCGTCTTCGCCGGTGGTCATCAGCAGCGCCCAGCTATGAGCCTGCATGATCTGCCGCCCCACGTTCTCGCTGCCTTCGAAGTGCTTTGGAATGTACATGGCTCGTCTTCCGGCGATGATCGCCCCGAGGGTTGAACGGCGCGGCATTACCATGTCCTATACCGGCCGCAATCAGGAGGAATTTTAATGGGAGAGAATATCCGCCTTAAGTCGGCCGCCGGCGAGATCGGCGCCTACCTGGCGACACCGAAGGGATCGCCCAAGGGCGGCATCGTGGTCATCCAGGAGATTTTTGGCTGTAACCATCACATCAGGGCGGTGACCGACAAGTTCGCTGCCGACGGCTACCTCGCCCTGGCACCCTGCTTCTTCGACCATATCCATCCCGGCATCGAGCTCGGCTACACGCCCGACACCATCGCCCAGGGCCGCGACTACGTGATGAAGCTCGGCGTCGACAAGGCCGTCCAGGACGTCGACGCGGCGATCGCCGAGCTTAAGCGCCGTGGCACCGCCAAGGTCGCGGTCACCGGCTTCTGCTGGGGCGGCACAATCACCTGGCTGGCCGCGACGCGGCTCAAGCCCGCAGCGGCGATCGGCTACTACGGCGGCGGCATTCACGGCACGCGCAACGAGAAGCCCGGCGTGCCGACCATGCTGCATTTCGGCGACAAGGACATGCACATCCCGATGGCGCACGTGAACGAGCTGCGCGCGCTCCATCCCGGCGTCACCATCTACGACTATCCGGCCGACCACGGCTTCCATTGCGACGAGCGCGGCAGCTACGACGCGGCGGCGTCCAAGCAAGCCTATGCCCGCACGCTGGAGTTCATGGCCAAGCACGTCGGATAGGCTGGAGTTACCTCCTCCTCAGCGAAGCTGCTGCCAAGTGGACACATCTTTCATGTTCCTCCCCCGTCACACGGGGGAGGTGGCCCGAAGGGTCGGAGGGGGAAGGCCAGCGTCGAGATCCCTCCGACTCCGACGTCATGATCTCATGAATCCAGACTGCGGCTTTCCCCCTCCGCCCCCTACGGGGGCACCTCCCCCGACTACGGGGGAGGGATTGGAGGTGCGTCCACTCCCTGGCAGCGGAGCTGGGGAGGGGAGCTTGATATGACCAAGCGCCCCGCCAAGAAGAATTTCACCCCTGCCGCACGCGGGCCCCTGAACGGGGTCCGCGTGATCGACCTGTCGCGCCTCGTCGCCGGCAATGTGCTGACCCTGCAGCTCGCCGATTTCGGTGCCGAGGTGATCAAGATCGAGCCGCCCGAGGGAGACACGCTGCGCTCCTGGCGGGTCAAGGGGATCGAGACGGCCTGGAAGGTCAATGCCCGCAACAAGAAGAGCGTGGCGCTCGACCTGCGCGCTGAGGCCGGACGCGCCATCGTGCGCCGCCTCGCCGCGACGGCGCAGATCCTGGTCGAGAGCTTCCGGCCCGGCGTGCTGGAGCAGATGGGCCTGTCGCCCGACGCGCTGCACGCCCTCAATCCGCGCCTCATCATCGTGCGCATATCCGGCTGGGGCCAGGATGGCCGCTATCGCCACAAGCCGGGCTTCGGGACCCTGATCGAGGGCTATAGCGGCTTCGCCGCGATGAACGGCTTTGCCGACCGCGAGCCCGTCCTGCCGCCGATGTATCTCGCCGATGCCGTCGCCGCCCTCTACGGCTACGGCGCGGTGATGGTCGCGCTGCGCGAAGTCGAGATCAACGGCGGCAAGGGCCAGACGCTCGACCTGCCGCTGTTCGATCCATTGTTCTCGGTGCTGGGCCCACAGGCCGCCAACCACAAGCTGACCGGCGAGGTGAAGCCGCGCACCGGCAGCCGCTCGACCAACGCCGCGCCGCGCAACGTCTACCAGACCAAGGATGGCCACTGGGTTTGCCTGTCCGCCTCGACGCAGGGCATGGCCGAGCGCGTGCTGGTCAAGATCGGCCGGCCCGAGCTGGTCCACGATCCGCGCTTCGCCACCAACATCGAGCGGGTGCGCAACGGGCTCGAGCTCGACCGGATCATCGGCAGCTTCGTCGCCGAGCGCGATCTCGCCGAGAATCTACGCTACTTCGACGAAGCCGGCGTCACGATCGGGCCGGTCTACGACATCAGCCAGATCGTGCAGGACGACTACGTGCTGGAGCGCGAGGCGCTGATCGAGACGCCCGACGAGGAGATGGACGGGCTGCCGACCCATCCGATCGTGCCGCGCCTGTCGGGAACGCCAGGCGCCCTGCGCCACGCCGCGCCCGAGGTCGGCGAGCACAACGAGGCCCTGCTGCGTCCTCTGCTGGGCGACGCCGATTACGAAGCGCAGTGCGCCGCCGGCGTGATTTCCCGGGGGACGCCGGGCAAGGGAGCGAGGAAGACGTGAACCGCCCTGCTCCGCCTGTCTGGCGCTCGATCCTCTACGTCCCCGGCAACGTGCCGAAATTCATCGACAAGGCGCACGAGCGCGGCGCCGATTGCGTGCTGGTCGATCTGGAGGACAGCGTCACGCCGGCCGAGAAGCCGGCGGCGCGGGCGATGTTGCCCGAGACCATGGCCAAGGTCGTGCGTGGCGGCGCCGACGTGGCGGTGCGGATCAACCGGCCGCTGCGGCTCGCCCTGCCCGACCTCGAGGCCGCGGTACGGCCGGGCCTCTCGGCCCTGTTCGTCACTAAGACCGAAGGCGTGCAGCATCTCAGCCTGCTCGACGAGGCAGTCAGCGAGCTCGAGCGGGAGCGCAGCATGCCGCCCGGCGGCATCGGCTTCGCCGCCATGATCGAGCATCCGCGCGCGATGGCGCACCTCGACGACATCGCCGCGCACAGCCCGCGCCTGATCGCCATGATGCTGGGCGGCGAGGATTTCGCCCTGGAGACCGGCTCGATCCCGGGTGACGAGACCCTGGAATTGCCCAAGCGTCTGGTCGCCTTCGCCGCGCAGGCTCATGGCGTGGCGATGATCGGCGTCCTGGGGACAGTGGCCGACTACAGCGATCCGGTGGCCTACAGGAAGAGCGCCGAGCGGGCACGACGCTTCGGCTTCTCGGGCGGCACCTGCGTGCATCCCGGGCTGGTCCCGGCACTGAACGACGCGTTCACGCCCAGCGCCGACGAGGTCGCCCACGCGCGCAAGCTTATCGCGGCCGACGAAAAAGCTGCCGCCGAGGGCCGTGGCTCCTTCACCGTCGATGGCAAGATGATCGACATTCCGGTGATCGACCGCGCGCGCCGCCTGATTGCGCGGCACGACGCGATCGAGCGCCGGCTGAAGGCCTGAGCTGAGACAATCGCCTCGCCCGACATCGAAGGGTCGCTGCGCCCTCGTCGGTTTGCACATGTTCCCCGCCTCGGCGCGCCGAGACCTGCGACTACCCAAAAAGAAAGCCCCTCGCTTTCGACAGCGAGGGGCTTTTTTCGTTGATCCGCGAGTGCGACGGAACGCTCAGTGCTTGTCCGACCACACCATGCGCTTCACGGCATACATCATGCCGGCCATCGCAAGCAGGAAGAGAATGACGCGCACACCGGTGCGCTTGCGCGCTTCCATGTGCGGCTCCGATGCCCAGGCGAGGAACTCGACGATGTCGGACGCCTCCCGGTCGGTCGTCGCCTTGGTGCCGTCGGCGTAGGTCACCTTGTCGTCCGCCAACGGCGGCGCCATGGCGATCTTGTGACCTGGGAAGTACTTGTTGAAATTGTCGTCCTTGGTGACGGCATATTCCTTGATCTGCTGCGGCGTCAGCTTGTCGTAGGGCACGTAGCCGGTGAGCAGGCCGTGGATATAGTCCGGCCCATTCTCGCGCGCCTTGACGATCACGCTGAGGTCGGGCGGCGCCTTGCCGTTGTTGGCGGCGGCGGCGGCGAGCTCGTTGGGAAACGGCTTCTTGAAGCGGTCGGACAGGCGCGCCGGCCGCTCGATCGGCTGGCCGTCGTCGTTGATGTCGGGGACGACGATGTCCTTGATCAGGCCCTTCACCTGGGCCTCGGTGAGGCCGAGCTCCATCAGGTTGCGGTAGGCCAGCAGGCTGAGCGAATGGCAGGCAGCGCAGACCTCGGCATAGACCTGGTAGCCGCGCTGAGCAGCCGCCCGGTCGTAGGTGCCGAACGGCCCCTGGAAATGCCAATGCTTGTGCGGTGGATGCTCGACGGTGCCGGCCGCAATGGCGGCGGCGCCGGCGCCGAGGGACGCGAGCGCGATGGCGCCCGAGACCAGGAGCTTCTTCATGGGCATCGTGCGCATGTTCTCAACCCGCCTTGTTCTTGAGCACGGCGTCGGCAATGCTTGGCGGCAATGGCAGCGGCCGTTCGATCTTGCCCAGGATTGGCAGCAGGATCAGGAAGTGGACGAAATAGTAGAGCGTGGCGACCTGGGCCAACGGGATCCAGAAGCCTGCCGGCGGGTTGGCGCCGCAGAAGCCCAGCACCACGACGTCGATCACCAGGACGAACATGAACCACTTGTAGATCGGCCGGAAAGTCGCCGAACGGACCCGCGAGGTGTCGAGCCAGGGCAGCACGAACAGCACGGCGATGGCGCCGAACATGGCGATCACGCCGCCCAGCTTGTCGGGGATGGCGCGCAGGATGGCGTAGAACGGCAGGAAGTACCATTCCGGCACGATGTGCTCGGGCGTCACCAGCGGGTTGGCCGGGATGTAGTTGTCTGGATGGCCCATGTAGTCGGGCGCGAAGAAGGTGAAGCCGGCATAGACGATCATGAAGACGACGACGCCGAAGCCGTCCTTCATCGTGTAGTAGGGATGGAACGGCACCGTGTCCTGCGGACCTTTGGGGTCGATGCCCAGCGGGTTGTTCGAGCCGTGAATGTGAAGCGCCACGACGTGCAACGCCACCACCGCGACGATGACGAACGGCAGCAGATAGTGCAGCGCGAAGAAGCGGTTGAGCGTCGGGTTGTCGACCGAGAAGCCGCCCCACAGCCAGGTGACGATCGAATCGCCGACTACCGGGATGGCGGAAAACAGGTTGGTGATGACGGTGGCGCCCCAGAAGCTCATCTGGCCCCACGGCAGCACGTAGCCCATGAAGGCCGTCGCCATCATCAGCAGGAAGATGACGACCCCCAGGATCCACAGCAGCTCGCGCGGCGCCTTGTAGGAGCCGTAATACATGCCGCGGAAGATGTGGATGTAGACGGCGATGAAGAAGAACGATGCGCCGTTCATGTGCAGATCGCGGATCAGCCAGCCCTGCGGCACGTCGCGGTCGATGCGCTCGACCGAGTCGAACGCCATCAGGACGTGTGGCGTGTAGTTCGTCGCCAGCACCACGCCGGTCGCGATCATGAGCACCAGCATCACCGTCGCGATTGCGCCGAAATTCCAGAAATAGTTGAAATTCCGGGGCGTCGGGAAAGTGTGATACTCTTTCTCGATATACGAGAAGATCGGCAGGCGGTGATCGATCCAGGCGATCACCTTGTTGTTGAAGGCCGGCGGCGTGCCGTGAGACGAAGCCATGCTGGGAACTCCTGGCGCTGATCGCGCGATCGATCAGCCGATGCGGACGAGAGCGTCCGAAAGGAACAGGTACTCGGGGACCACGAGGTTCTTCGGCGCCGGCCCCTTGCGGATGCGGCCCGACGTGTCATAGGCCGAGCCGTGGCATGGGCAGTACCAGCCATCGTAGGGGCCCTTGTCCTGGCCCGGCTTGTTGCCGAGCGGGACGCAGCCGAGATGGGTGCAGACACCGATCATGATCAGCCATTCCGGCCGCACCTTCTTGGCGCTGTCGGTGACGCGCGCATTGTCGGTCTGCGGGTCGGGCAGCTCGGACATCGGCACCGCCTCGGCAGCCTTGATATCCGCCGGCGTGCGATGGCGGATGAACACCGGCTTGCCGCGCCATTTCACCGTGATCGCCTGGCCGACCTGGATGGGGGCGACATTCACCTCGACCGAGGCGAGCGCCAGCGTATCGGCAGCGGGGTTCAGGTTGTTGATGAAGGGCCATGCCGTGGCCGCCAGGCCGACGCCGCCCAGAGCGCCCGTTGCGACCATGAGAAAGTCGCGCCGGGTCGGGTCACCATGCCCGCCGGCCGGGATGCTTGAAGTTGCCATTGTTACTCTCTTCCGCCCCCCCGAGGAGATAGTGGTCTTTAGACCGCAAAAGGCCTTTAAGTTTCAAGGCTCTGTTGGTCGCAGGCCGGACGCGGGGCGATGTGTGACAGCGTGCCGCACAGCATCCTCTTTCGCGTCGCGGACGGAGTAGACCTGCAACCATGCGCATTGCCCTTTTCGAGCCCGATATTCCGCAGAACCTCGGCGCCTTCATTCGCCTGTCGGCTTGTCTCGGCGTCCCCCTGGACATCATCGAGCCGTGCGGCTTCCCGGTCGACGACCGCCGCATCCGGCGGGCGGCGATGGACTACTATCGCCTGGCGAGCCTTGTCCGACATGCCTCGTGGCAGGCCTTCCGGCGCGACCGGCCGGCCGGGCGGCTGGTCTTGCTGACCACGGCGGGCGACACGACCTTCCCTGACCTGGCTTTTCGCCCGGACGATATCCTGCTGCTCGGCCGCGAGAGCGCAGGCGTGCCGGCCGCGGTGCACGACGCCGCCGAGGTTCGGCTCAGCATCCCCCTCAAGCCCGGGGCGCGCTCGCTCAATGTCGCGCTGGCGGCCAGCATGGTAGTGAGCGAGGCCCTTCGCCAGACCCGTGGATTTCATGCGCAAGCCGACCAGCACACCGACACCCCTGCCCGATGACGTCACGCTAGAGCAGCGCAAGCAGGCCGCCCGAACCTGGTTCGAAGGCCTGCGCGACCGCATCTGCGCCGAGTTCGAGCGCCTCGAGGACGAGCTCGCCGGCACCCATCGCGATCTGCCGGCCGGCCGGTTCGAGCGCACGAGCTGGCGGCGCGCGGCCGGGCCAGCGGGCGAGGATCGCGGCGGCGGCGTCATGTCGGTGATGCGCGGCCGCGTGTTCGAGAAGGTCGGCGTCAATGTCTCGACCGTATTCGGCGAGTTCAGCCCCGAGTTCCGCAAGCAAATTCCGGGCGCGGCCGAGGATCCCCGTTTCTTCGCTTCCGGCATCTCCCTGGTCGCTCATATGTGCTCGCCGCGCGTGCCGGCAGTCCACATGAACACCCGCCACATCGTCACCACCCGCGCCTGGTTCGGCGGCGGCGCCGACCTGACGCCGATGGTGCCGGACGACGACGACACGCGAACCTTCCACGGCGCGCTCGAGGCGGCCTGCAATCGCCACGATGCCGCCTACTACCCCCGCTTCAAGCAGTGGTGCGACGAATACTTCTATCTGTCGCACCGCGGCGAGGCACGCGGCGTCGGCGGAATCTTCTACGACGATCTCGACAGCGGCGATTTCGAGCGCGACTTCGCCTTCACCCGCGACGTCGGCGAGACCTTCCGCGCCGTCTATCCCGAGATCGTGCGCCGCCACATGGACGAGCCGTGGAGCCCGGCCGAGCGCGAGCACCAGCTCGTGCGCCGCGGCCGCTACGTCGAGTTCAACCTGCTGCACGACCGCGGCACCAAGTTCGGCCTGATGACCGGCGGCAACGTCGACGCGATCCTGATGTCGCTGCCGCCCGAGGTCCGCTGGCCGTAGGGCCTAAAACGCGATGCGCAGGCCCAGCGTGGCGGCGTGATACGTATAGCCTTGCGCCAGATTGCCGTCGTAGTTCAGGAAGGCCTGCCCGAGCGGCAAGGGCAGCGTCAGCCCCGCGCCGATGGTCGCGGCATTGCGGTCGGGCGTCGGCCCGTAGACGATGAAGCTGGTGTCGGGCTTGCCGACGAAGCTCGCGTTCAGCGCCCCCGAAAGATCGGCGTAGTCGTGCGCCCAGCCGAGCCGCAGCGCCATCGACAGAGGCTGCGTCTTCGTGATCGCGACCGAGCCGGAAAATTCCACGCCGAAGATGCTGCGCACGCCCGTCGTGTTCTGGGCGGTAGCGCTGAGGCTGATCGCGCCGGCGCCGGTCTCGGTGAACGGGTTCTGGCTGGCCGACGTGACTTCAACCCGGGCGAAAGGCGTCAGCGCCAGGCGCGGCGTGACGCTGAAGGCGAGGCCCGATTCGATGCTGCCGATGAACTGGTTGGCCGTCGGGTTGCCCTGGGCAGTGCGGAAAATGCCCGGGAAGGCGATGGTGCGCGTCAGGTTCCCCCAATTGTAGGCGTAACCCGCGGCAGCATCGACGTACCACGGCCGCGGCGCGTAGCTCGCATAGGCCGCCACCGAGAAGGCCTCGTTCGTGCCCGAGCTCGCGAGGCTGGTCGATAGAGCGGTGCTCGAATAGCTGAGCGCGCCGCCGATCCGGAAATCGCCGAAGAGCTCGAAGTCGCCGCCGGCGGCGAAGCCGTGCAGGCCGTAGCTCACGCTGTGCGTGGCGGCATCGCCGTAGACCGCACCGACCGCGCCATAGGGCGCGAACCATACGCCGCCAGCCTCGGTCCGTCGGCCGCCGGCGCCCGCCGTGGCGAGCGACCTTTTCAGATCACCGATCTCGGCCGCCGCCGCAGACGGCTCGGTCAGGCTGAGCACCGTTTCAGCGGTGGCCGACGCCGTCGACGGGCGAGAGCGGGCGAGACGCATCTGCTGATGCAGAACGTCGAGAAACGCTCGGCCGGACATCATGCGCAGGTAGCCAAAATCGGCATAGGACTCGCCGTCGAGCTGCTTCAACGCGGCCCTGAGCGCATCGGGCGATCCGTAATTCAGCAGGTCGAGGCTGTTGTAGACCGTATCCATGTCGGAGAACTGCGCCGGGAAGGCACCGACATCGAGCGCCGCCGCCACGGCATAGGTGTTGCCCGTGCCGGCGTTGGGCCGGTAGGCAAGCGCCGTGCCGTTGATCGACTGGCGATTGCGATAGTCGGCCGCCGGAACAAAGGCGGCGTTCTGGCAGCTCGGACTGTCGGTCACGCCGATCAGCGTGCCCTGCAGCACGCCTCCCCTGCCCCACGGCCCCGGCGTCGGGATTGCCGGCGGATTCGCCGGAAAAGTTCCGGTGATCGGCGCCGCCGTGCCGAACAGGATGCAGGTTCCGGCCGGCACTTGCACCAAGGTGAGCGAATCGGGCAGGTACGGCAGGGCCAAGACGTCGCGAATCTGATGGACGTCGAGACCGCGGATCGTGTTCGACGGGGCGATGAAGCCGCCGACCGGATTGGTGATACCCTGCGTATAGACTCGGGCGTAGAGCGTCGGCACCGACGTCAGCACGACCGTCGCTGGACTATTGGGCAGGAACGACGCTGTCGGCGGCGTGCTGAAGATGTAGGCGTTGGCGTCGGCGCCGGTCGCGATCGACGGCACCGAGGTTCCGTTGCGGCGGAACACCGGGCCAGTCACGACCAGCCCATCTGGCACGATCATGCCGCCCACGACCTGCTGAGCATTGGCCGCATCGCCGAGCAGCGCCAGGCCGCAGAGGAAGGCAGCGAGCTTTTTCACTGGCGGCGCGCCAAGGCGGCGCCGGCCACCAGCGGTGCGGCGAGCACGGCCGCCACGAACAGCGGATAGGGAGCGCCCCACCAGAATCCCAGGCGATCGAGGAAGGTTGCGGCGTCCTCGTCATATAAGAGCCGCGTCTGGACGAAGCCCAGCAGCACGGTGGAGGTCGGCCATAGCAGGGCGGCAAGCAGCGCCGCTTCGAGCCAACGCGGCCCTGCGCAGCGGCGGGCATGGATCAGGGCAAGCATCGAGAGATACGGTATCGGCACCAAGGTCTTGTACCATTCGACAGCGCGCACCGGCAGCGTCGCGGCAAGCCAGGTGTCGCCGACGAAATCGTTGAGCAGCACGAACAGCGCGATCGCGAGCCACAGCATGAAGGTGAGGCCGGGCCGGATCATGTGCCCGCCGCCAGTCGCTTCAGCTCGGCCAGGCAGGCTGCACGATCGGCCGTGAAATCGCCCGCGATCCACCATTGCTCGACGGCGTCGAGGAGACGGCCAACCTCGCGCCCGGGCCTCAGGCCGAGCTTCAGCAGGTCGGCGCCTTTCACCGGCAAGTCGGGCGGCGTCCAGGAGCAGGCAAGTGCCAGGGCGGCGCGCCAATCGCCGGGCGAGTCGACGGCAAGCAGCACGCGGTCGATGAACAGGCTGGTGCCGAGACGGTACATCTGCGTGCGCAAGCCCCGCGCATCGCTTTCGATATGCACGGCGTTCTCCGGCGCCAGCATGAGCTCCAGCCGCATCGTCTCCTGCGTCGACAAGCGCAGGCGCCGGCCAGCGGCAGGCGAGGCGATGATCGCCGCCAGCCGGCGCACGGCATCGGGCAGATCGCCCTCGCGGCCGATCAGCGCCCGCAAACGGGTCGTTCCGTCGTATTCCGGCAGCCAATGATCGAGGGCGCCCGCCTCGACCATCGCCTCGAGCGCGTCAGCCGGCGCCGGCGCCTCGAGAAGGCGTAAGAGTTCCTTGGCGACGCGCTCGGCCGACAGCGCCCCCAGGGTCGCGGCGTTGCGCCGACAGGCGGCGAAGCCTACCCCGTCGATCGGCGGACGGCCGAACCAGGCGTAGAAGCGAAAGAAGCGCAGAACGCGCAGACGATCCTCCTCGATGCGCCGGTCGGCATCGCCGATGAAGCGCACCCGGCCAGCCGCGAGATCGGCGCGACCGTCGAACGGATCGAACAGCCGGCCGTCGGGCGCGGCGTAGAGCGCGTTGAAGGTGAAGTCGCGCCGGCCGGCATCGACCAGCCAATCGTCGGTGTAGGCGACGACGGCCCGCCGACCATCGGTCTCGACGTCGCGGCGCAGCGTCGTCAGCTCGAACGGCCGACGATCGATCACAGCGGTTACCGTGCCGTGCTTGATGCCGGTCGGCACGACCTTTATCGCCGCCGCCTCGAGCGCCCGCACGACCGTATCGGGCGGCTTGTCGACCGCGAGGTCGATGTCGCCGATCGCACGGCCGAGCAAGGTGTCGCGCACGCACCCGCCGACAAAGCGCGCGGCGACGCCACCCTGCGCCAGCGCCTCGAGAAGACGGCGCACGGCGGCAGCCTCCATCCAGGGCGCGTGGAGGGTGTCGGCAGCGGTCATCGCGCACGACTCGCCTCCCCCGTCTTACGGGGGAGGTGGCCCGCAGGGCCGGAGGGGGAAAGCGGCAGGCGAGGTCTATGGAATTCCGACGTCGGAATCAGATGGACCTCGGTTGAGGCCTTCCCCCTCCGCCCCCACGCAGGGGCACCTGGGCGATTTTGGCCGCAGAGTGGCCAAAACGCCGACCCGTAAGACGGGGGAGGGAGGTAGGAATCCCTACGACGCAAACAAGCCGCCATAGCCCTGGTTCTGGGTGAAAAACATGACGATGAAGCCCGCGATCGTGCACAAGAGGCCGGCGATGGCGAGCCAGGTGACCGGCAGGTCCTGCCACGACGGCAAGGTGCCGGCGAGCTTGCGCTCCTGCTTGATCTTGACCGCCCACGCCCACAGGAAGAACGCGACGGTCGGAGCCAGCACCAGCAGCAAGAGCAGGAGGACGATGCGCATGGTGTGGACTCCGCGGCCTTTCGGCCGGCTGCCTCAATCGGCAGCGGACAGCACGAACTGCAGGTTTTTCAGCATACCGGCAGTGGCGCCCCAAATGTAGCGCTCGCCGTAGGGCATGGCGTAGTAGCGCCGCTCGCGGCCCTGCCAGACGCGGCTGTCGATACGATGGTTCTTTTCGTCGAGGAAATGCGCCAGCGGCACCTCGAACACGTCGGCCACCTCGCGCGGATCGGCCCGGGTGACGAAGCCCGGCGTCACCAGCCCGACCACTGGCGTGATCTCGTAGCCCGTTCCGGTCCGATAATGGTCGACCGAGCCCACGACCTCGACGAAGTGGCGGGCCAATCCCACCTCTTCCTCGGCCTCGCGCAAGGCGGTGTCGATCGAATCGGCATCGCTGGCTTGGGGTCGGCCGCCGGGAAAGGCGATCTGACCGGCATGACTCGGCATATCCTCGGTCCGCTGGGTCAGCAGCACCGTCAGCCCGGGCTCCCGGCGCACGATCGGCACCAGCACGGCCGCCGGCCGGAAGGTTGCGGGCACGGGCACCACGCCGTTCAGCGAGAAGTCGCTGCCGAGCGGAGGCGGCCGATCGACCGGCAAACCGGATGCCAAACGGCGGCTGCGTTCGCGCACCCGCCGCACGATTTCTTCAACTGTCATGCCCTTGTTCCGGCCTCAATTCTGGGCTTCCCTGACATTCAATCCCCTCAGATCACAGGAGTGCCCAAGTGGCTCCCGATACATCCACCGCGACCGACGCCGACGCCCTTGCCGCCCTGGCCGACATCGAACGCCTGGGGGGACAGCTCCGCGCTGCCCGCGCCGCCATCGGCAAGGTCATTTATGGCCAGCAGGATGTCATCGATCAAACCCTGGTGTCACTCCTGTCCGGCGGCCACCTGTTGCTGATCGGCGTGCCCGGCCTCGCCAAGACCAAGCTGGTCGAGACCTTGGGCATCGTCCTGGGCATGGATGCCAAGCGCATCCAGTTCACGCCCGACCTGATGCCGGCCGACATCCTGGGCTCCGAGATCCTGGAAGAGACCGATGCCGGCCGCCGCTCCTTCCGCTTTATCCAGGGCCCGGTGTTCGCCCAGCTCCTGATGGCCGACGAGATCAACCGCGCCAGCCCGCGCACCCAGTCGGCGCTGTTGCAGAGCATGCAGGAGAAGCACGTCACCGTGGCCGGCAAGCGTTACGACCTGCCGGAGCCGTTCCACGTTCTGGCCACCCAGAATCCGCTCGAGCAGGAAGGCACCTATCCGCTGCCGGAAGCCCAGTTGGATCGCTTCTTGCTGCAGGTCGACGTGGGCTATCCCGACGAAGCCGCGGAACGTCAGATCATGATCGGCACCACCAGTGCCAATGCGCCGACCACCTCGCAGGCCTTGACGCCGGCCGACTTGATGGCGGCGCAGACCTTGGTGCGCCGCCTGCCGATCGGCGAGAGCGTGGTCGACGCCATCCTCAAGCTGGTGCGCGCCGGCCGGCCCGAATCGAGCGACCTCGACGTCGTGCGCCAGCGCGTCGCCTGGGGACCGGGCCCGCGCGCCAGCCAGGCCTTCATGCTGGCGTGCCGCGCCCGCGCCATCATCCAGGGCCGCCTCGCCCCCTCGGTCGACGACGTCGTGGCGCTGGCCGGCCCGATCCTGCGCCATCGCATGGCGGTGAATTTCTCGGCGCGCGCCGAGGGCATCACGGTCGAGACGGTGATCGGCCAGATGTGCGCCCGCCTGGGTTAAATGGCTTCCGCCTCGACCCTCAACCGTTCGCTGGAGCTCGCCGGAACGCTGCCCGCCTTGATGGTGGCGGCCGATCGCGTTGCCGCGACCGTGATCCAGGGCGTGCACGGCCGGCGACGGGTCGGCCAGGGCGACGCCTTCTGGCAGTACCGGCCGTATCGCGACGGCGACAGTGCGAGCCAGATCGATTGGCGCCAGAGTGCGCGCAGCCGGCACCTGTTCGTGCGCGAGACCGAATGGGAAGCGGCAGCGAGCGTCTGGCTGTGGCGCGACGCCTCGCCGTCAATGCAATACGCCTCGCTGCGCAACGCCGACACCAAGGCGGTGCGCGCCGAGCTGATTACGCTCGCCCTGGCGAGCCTGCTCAGCGACGCCGGCGAGCGCGTGGCCGTGCTCGGCTCGGGCATGCGGCCGATCTCCGGGCGCATCGCCGTGCGCCGCATCGCCGAGACATGGTTCGACGAAACCCGGAACGCGAGCCGCCCGCCGGCAAGCCTGCCGCCTCTCGTGCCGCTACCGGCGCATGGCAGCGTCGTGCTGGTGTCGGACTGGCTCGATCCGCTCGACAAGATCGAGGAGGTGGTGCGTCACTACGCCAGCGGCGGCGTGCGCGGCCACATCGTCCAGGTGCTCGATCCGGCGGAAGAGGATCTGCCGTTCGACGGCCACGTGAAGTTCGAGGGGCTCGAGGCCGAGGGCCAGCATACGATCCGCCGCGTCGAGACGGTGCGCACCGCCTATGGCGCCCGCCTCGCCGCGCAGCGTGAAGGCCTGCAGCGCCTAGCTCGTCCTTCCAACTGGACCGTGCATCTTCATCGCACCGACAAGCCGGCGCAAACGGTGCTGCTGTCCCTTTATATGGCTATGGCCGACCTCAGTCGGCTGACGGCGGCATGATGGTTGTGATCGCGCGTGCCCATCTCAAATCCCTCCCCCGTCATCGGGGGAGATGGCCCCGTAGGGGGCGGAGAGCGAGAGCTGCAGTCGGGATTCCTCCGATCCTGACGTCGGAATTCGAGGCATCCGGTCTGTGGCTGTCCCCCTCCGCCCCGTATGACGGGGCACCTCCCCCGATGACGGGGGAGGGGAATGAGCAAGAAAATCCATGCTGAGTCTCGGCGCCTTCGCCTTCGCCACACCGGGCATGCTGGCCCTGCTGCTGGCATTGCCGGTGATCTACTGGCTGCTGCGGCTGATCCCGCCGTTGCCCAAGCTCGTGCGCTTTCCGGCGATCCGCCTGCTGATCGGGCTGGAGCCCTCCGAGCAGACGCCGATGAAGATGCCGTGGTGGCTCCTGCTGCTACGACTGCTTCTGGCGACGGCGCTGATCCTGGCGGTGGCGCGGCCGGTCCTCAACCCGCAAGCCGACCTGCCCGGCCGCGGGCAGCTCCTGCTGGTGATCGACGACGGCTGGTCGTCGGCGCCGGGCTGGACGACACGCATCACCCATGCCGAGCGGCTGATCCAGCGCGCCGAGCGGGCCAATCGTCCCGTAGTCCTGACCGGCACCGCGCCGATGGCGATCGACGCGCCGGCCCTGCGCCGCGGCGCCCTGCGGGCCGACGAGGCGCGCACCGTGCTGCGCGCCTTCCGGCCCAAGCCGTGGCCGACCGACCGCGCCGCCGCCGTCGCGGCGATCGACCAGATGCAGGTCGATCCTGGCGCCTACGCGGTCTGGCTGAGCGATGGGCTGGAGGATGAAGGGGCGCCGAAGCTCACCGAACGGCTGCGCCGCTTCGACGGCCTGCAGGTCGTGCTGCCCGACCAGGCGACGACGCCGCTGCTGTTGTTGCCGCCATCCACTGGCGGACGCGACCTCAAGGTGCAGGCGTTGCGTCCCGTGGCCGACGGCCCGCGCAAGGTCGCCATCCAGGCAGCCGACGAGCAGGGCCGCGTAGTCGCCCGCATCGATCTCGACTTCGCCGCCACATCGACCAAGGGCGAAGGCACGCTGCCGGCGCCGGCCGAGCTGCGCAACCGCATGGCCCGCCTCGACATCGAGACGCAGGGCGGCGCCGGCAGCACGGTGCTGCTCGACGAGCGCTCGCGCCGCCGACCGGTCGCCATCCTCGGCGAGCGGCCGACCGCGACCGGCCAGCCGCTCTTGCAGGAGGTCTACTTCCTCGAGCGTGCGCTCGACCCCTATGTCAGCCTGACCATCGGCGATCGCGAGACCGTGCTGACGCGCAACACCGCCGTGCTGCTGATCCCCGACGGCGCCGTGCCCTCGGCCAACGATCGCGAGGAGATCGCCAAGTGGATCGAGCGCGGCGGCATCGCCGTGCGCTTCGCCGGCCCCAACGTCGCCGCCGGCAACGATCCGCTGGTGCCGACCCGGCTACGGTTGGGCGATCGCGCCCTGGGCGGCGTCATGAGCTGGGGCCAGCCCAGTGCCCTCGCCGAGTTCCCGGCCAACAGCCCGTTCCTCGGCATTCCGATCCCCAAGGACGTGCGCATCTCGCAGCAGGTGCTGGCCGAGCCGACGCCCGATCTCGCCGACAAGACGTGGGCACGGCTCGCCGATGGCACACCGCTGGTCACGGCCGAAAAACGCGGACAAGGTTATCTCGTGCTGATCCACACCACGGCCAACACCGGCTGGAGCAACCTCGCCATCTCGGGCCTGTTCGTGAACATGCTGCAACGCCTGGTCACCCTGTCGCGCGGCGTCGCCGGCGATGGCGTCAACAAGGCGCTGAAGCCGTGGCGGACGCTCGATGGCTTCGGCCGCCTTGGCGCCCCGCCGGCCGGTGCGCAAATCCTGCCGGCCGACGCCGTCGAGACCTTCAAGCCCAAGCCGACCACACCGCCAGGCCTCTACGGCGACGAGAACGCCCAGGTCGCGTTCAACATCGGCGGCCGTGTCGGCGAGCCCAAGCCACTGGCGCTGCCGAGCGGTGTGAGCACCGATCGCCTTTCCGAAGGCGGCGAGACCGACCTGTCGCGCTGGTTCCTGCTCGGCGCGCTGCTGCTGCTGCTGACCGACATCTTCATCGCGCTGTGGCTGCGCGGCCTGCTCGGGCGCGCCCTGCGCATCGGTCGCGCCGCGCCGGCCGCGTTGTTGCTCGGCCTCGCGATCCTCGTCCCTTCGCCGCCATCCGATGCCCAGCAGCCGCCGCGCCCGCAACGCGCCGCCGACCAGCCTGCCCCCCGCCCCGGTCCGCCGCCGCTCAGCGAGGAGCAGGCGTTGAAAGGCTCTCTCGACATTCGTCTGGCCTACATCGTCACCGGCGACAAGGAAGTCGACGATCTCAGCAAGGCCGGGCTCGAGGGCTTGAGCGAGATCCTGCGCAATCGCACCTCGGTCGAGCCCGCCGATCCGGTCGGCCTCGATCTGGAGAAGGACGAGCCCAGGCTCTATCCGCTGATCTACTGGCCGATCACCTCGACCCAGCCGGCCCTGTCGCCGCGCGCCTCGGCGGCGCTCGACCGCTATCTGCGCACCGGCGGCATCCTGTTCATCGACACGCGCGATCAGCAATTGAGCTTCGACCGGCCGGCCGGCGGCAACCCCGATCTCAAGCGGCTGCTGAGCGGCATCGAGACGCCGCCGCTCGTCACCATGCCGCCCGAGCACGTGCTCACCAAGTCGTTCTATCTGCTGTCCGACATGCCAGGCCGCTGGCAGGGCGGCAAGATCTGGATCGAGTCGGGCGGCGGGCGCGTCAATGACGGCGTCACGACCATCGTGATCGGCGCCAACGACTATGCCGGCGCCTGGGCGGTCGATCAGCGCGGCCGCGGCCTGCTGCCGGTGTCGCCGGGCGGCGAGACGCAGCGCGAGATGGCGTATCGCGTGGGCGTCAATCTGGTCATGCATGCGCTGACCGGCAACTACAAGGACGACCAGGTCCACATCCAGGACATCATGCAGAGGCTCAGACGGTGAACACGACATCGGCCGTATCCGTCGTCTTCGATCCGCTGCTGCCATGGTGGGTGCTCGCCGCGCTGGGCGGCATCGGCCTGGTGCTGGTCCTGCTCGGCCTGCGCGCCGGCGCACGCGGCACACTGCTGCGCTTCGGCGCGATCGTCGTCGTGCTGGCGGCGCTGGCCAACCCGGCGCTGGTCGAGGAGCAGCGCAAGCCGATCGCCGACGTCGCGCTGATCGTGATCGACGACAGCGATTCGATGGCGATCGGCGAACGCCGCGCCCAGGTCCAGGCGGCCCGCGAGGCGCTGAAGCGCCGGCTCGGCCAGCAGGAAGGGCTCGAAATCCGCGAGGTCGTGTTGCCGCCGGCGCATATCCAGCTCGGCAGCGAGCGGCCGGGCGGCACGCGCCTGATCGAGGCGATGCGCTCGGCGCTGGTCGAGGTGCCGCCCGAGCGCCTGGCCGGCGTGGTGCTGCTGAGCGACGGCCAGGTGCACGACGTACCCGCCGGCCTGCCGCCGGAGCTGGGCGGTGCGCCGGTCCATTCGCTGATCGCCGGCAAGAAGAACGAACGCGACCGGCTGATTGTGCTGGAGCAGTCGCCGCGCTTCGGCGTGGTCGGCCGCGAGGTCACTGCCAAGTTCAAGATCGAGGATCCGTCGGGTGGCACCGCGCCGGTCACCCTGTCGGTCGGCGGCGAGGTGGTACGCCGGATCGACGTGCCGGTCGGCAAGTCGGTCGAGCTGCCGATCACGGTCGGCAATCCCGGCGCCAACGTGGTCGAGCTCGAGGTCGCGCCCGGCCCGAACGAGCTCACGCTCGACAACAACCGCGCGCTGTTCACCATCAACGGCGTGCGCGACCGGCTGCGCGTGCTGCTGGTGTCGGGCGAGCCCTATCAGGGCGAGCGGGCGTGGCGGAACCTGCTGAAGAGCGACCCCGCCGTCGACCTGGTGCATTTCACCATCCTGCGCACGCCGCAGAAGGACGATTTCACGCCGGTGCGCGAGCTCAGCCTGATCGTCTTCCCGATGCGCGAGCTGTTCGAGCAGAAGCTGAAGGAATTCGATCTCATCATCTTCGACCGCTACGAGTCGGGCAGCCTGATCACGCGCGAATATTTCCGCAACATCGCCGAGTACGTGAAGGCGGGCGGCGCGCTGCTGGTGTCGGTCGGGCCGGTGTTCGCCACGCAACGCTCGCTCTACCGCACGCCGCTCGGCGCCGTGCTGCCGGCGGCACCGCTCGGCGACGTGCTGGAGACGCCCTACAAGCCCAAGGTCAGCGAGGTCGGCCAGCGCCATCCCGTCACGGCCAACCTGCCGCAGGCCGGCGACCCGGGGAAGGAACCCGATTGGGGCCGCTGGTTCCGCCTGGTCACCTCGCGCTCCGAGCGCGGCCAAGCCATCCTGTCCGGTGCCGACGATCGCCCCCTGGTGATTCTCGACCGCGTCGGCGAAGGCCGCGTCGCCCAGTTCATGTCGGATCATCTGTGGCTGTGGAACCGTGGCATCGATGGCGGCGGGCCGCAGCCCGAGCTGGTGCGTCGCGTCGCCCATTGGCTGATGAAGGAGCCCGACCTCGAGGAGGAGGCGCTGCGGGCCACCTCGGTCGGCGGCCGTATCGAGATCCGGCGCCGCACGCTGGCCACGACCTTCCCGCCGGTCACCATGACCGCACCCGACGGAACGACGCGCACGCTCACGCTGAACCAGGCGAGCCCGGGCGTGGGCCTTGCCGTGGTCGATGTCGACAAGCCCGGCCTCTACCGCTTCGATGACGGCACGCTGCGCACCGTCGCCGCCGTCGGCAATCCCGATCCGCTTGAATTCTCCGACGTGCGCGCCACCGACGCCAAGCTCAGGCCGCTGGTCGACGCCTCGGGCGGCACGCTGCTGTGGCTCGCCGACACCGCCGATCCGGAGATCCGCTCGGTCCGGCCCGGCCGAGCCGCCGGCGGCTCGGACTGGGTCGGGCTGCGCCGCAACGAGGGCTACACCGTCGCCGGCATCAACCAGCTCCCGCTGCTGCCCGGCATCCTGGTGGCGCTCGCCTTCCTGCTCGCCGTGGGCAGCGCGTGGTGGCGCGAAGGACGGTAACGGTCCTTCGCCTCCAAAGCAGACTCTACCTGCCGCAATTCCGATTTGACGAAACCAGGGTAAGGTTTCGGCCACAATCCCTTGCCGAAGCAAGCGGCAAGGAAGCCAATTCAAAGATCAAGTGATTCTGGCTATTCTGCAGCCAGAATGCGCTATGAGATCGTATTGGCACCAGAAGCGATCGGTGACTTCCGGCGATAATGGGAATCGATCAGGTCATCCGTGCGGGATGCCATCGAAGCCCACCTGCGGCACCAGCCGACGAAGCAGAGCCGGAGCCGGATCAGGTGCCCTCGCGGCGTGGAAAGACCGCAGTACCGGCTCCGAGCCGATGATGTGCGGATTTTCTACGATGTGGCCGACTCGACGGTGGAGATTCTTGCAATAGGGTCCAAGGCGGAGGCCGACAGATGGCTAAGTCAGTTCGCAAGTCGGTCATGAGGGAAGCGGCGCTCTCGGAGGTCAAGGACGATCTGTCACGGTTTCTGCGGGAGGCGGAAAAGGGCGATATCGTCATCACGCGTCATGGAAAGCCAGCCGGCGTGTTGATCGGCTTTGCCTCGGAGGAGGATTGGTTCGACTATCGCCTCGAGAACGACCCGCGCTTTCTTCAGCGCATCCGGCAAGCGCGGTCGAGCCTGCGATCCGGGCGCGGCACGCCACTCGAGGACGTCGAGTAGAAGTAGAGCAGCCTTATGTCGACCGGTGTACTCGCGGGACAGACGCCGGCACCCTCGCCAGCATGGCCGCTGCCCCGCACCTTCGCGTCGTCCGCCCGACCGACAATCTCGAGGCCCTGCTGCGCTTCTACGAGCAAGGTCTGGGTTCGCGGTGCTCTACCGCTTCGAGGATCACGACGGCTTCGATGGCGTGATGCTGGGCCAGCCCGGCGCGCCCTATCATTTCGAGTTCACGACCAAGCGCGGACACGCGGTCGAGCGCGTCCCGACGCCGGACAACCTGCTCTTGTTCTACCTGCCGGAGGCGGATCGCTGGAACGCCGCCGTTCAGCGCCTCGCGGCGGCGGGCTTCTATCGGGTGCTGGCCTTCAATCCCTACTGGGATCGCGACGGCGTGACGTTCGAGGACCCGGACGGCTATCGCGTCGTGCTCCATAAAGCAGCCTGGACACGCTGACAGCGCAAGAGGACAGGACATCGACCATGAAGATCGACAGCATCACGGCGACGGCCATCGAGATCCCCCTGCCCCGGCAATTTGCCGGCAGCGTCTATGCCATGACCACGCGCTGCGCGATTGTGACCCGCCTGCGCACCTCGGACGGGCTGGAGGCCGAGGTCTACAACGGCGACAACCGCGAGCACGGCGCGGCGCTGGTGAAGATCATCGTCGAGGAGATCGCGCCGCTGGTGCTGGGCGAGGACGCCACAGCCTACGAGCGCGTGTGGTCCAAGGCCTTCGCCGTCACGGTGCCGAACCGCGACCGCAAGCTCGCCATGGAAGCCATCGCTTGCGTCGACACCGCCGTGTGGGACCTGCTGGGCAAGCGCGCCGGGCTGTCGGTGCGCCAGCTCCTGGGTGGCTTCCGGTCGGAGCTGCCGATCATCTCGATCGGCGGCTACTACGCCGAAGGCAAAACGCTGCTCGACCTCGCCAAGGAGATGGAGCAACTCCGCCTGTGGGGCATGGGCGGCTGCAAGGTGAAAGTGGGCGGCCTGTCGCCCGAGCAGGATGCCGAGCGCGTGAAGGCGGCGCTCGACGGCGCGGGACCGGGCTTCATGATCTCGGTCGACGCCAACCGCGGCTGGTCGGTCCCCGACGCCATCCGCTTCGCCCGTCTGATCGAACACCTGCCGATCGCCTGGTTCGAGGAGCCGGTGCGCTGGGACGACGAGGCGCGCGGCATGGCCGAGGTGCGCCGCGCCTGCCGCATCGCGATCAATGCCGGGCAGTCCGAGTACAGCGCCCGCGGCGTGCGCCGGCTGATCGACGTCGGCGCCGTCGACATCGTGAACTTCGACGCGTCGGAAGCCGGCGGCATCACCGAATGGCGCCGCGCTGCCGCCGCCTGCGCGCTGGTCGACATCCGCATGGCGCACCACGAGGAACCGCAGATCGCCGCCCACATGCTGGCCGCCATCCCGCACGGCATTTGTGTAGAATGCTTCGCCGATCCCGCGCGCGATCCGCTGTGGCCGCACTTGCTGCCCGATGCGCCCCGCCCGAAAGACGGCATGCTGGCGGTGCCCGACCGGCCGGGCTTCGGCATCACGCTCGATAAGGCCGCCGTCGAGAAGTACATGATCGCCAGAGCGACAGCGCGTCTCTAGCGTCCGGCGGCAAGCGTGAACCGCCCCTCCACCCCGAGGCCATCCTGTCGCTCCGACGGCTTGCCGGAAATGACCCGCCCTCAAGATCGATCTTCGGACCATCGGCGCGACGCAAGGATCACACGACTGCAATCCCAATTGCCGTCGGCTGCCCAATCGATTGGGCGACCA